>CACYSD010000051.1:0-2506 GCA_902776985.1 uncultured Bacteroidales bacterium | reverse complement strand
AATTATTACTGAATTATTACTGTTTGGCATTTTTCGGATTCTTTCGGGCGCGGGTTCATAATAAATATGTACTTTTGCAGCATGGAAAGTAGATTTAAGTTCATATATAGCCTGACCATCTGTGCCATCGTAGCCTACAGCATCGTGCAGGGCTACTGGCTTTACAGCCGTTACCGATTGTCGCTTGAAGAATACAAAAGTGAACTGTACAGTATGATTATTGCCTGTGCTGAAGAAGAATTAGCAATCAGAAAATCATTGCCACATCCTCCGAGGTTCTACGGTAATCGTTTTAGGAAAACATACGAAATAAAGGGGGACGATGCTGTTGAGACATGGAGGTATGAAGTCTTTGCGCTTGATACGCTACATTACATTTCCAAAGGAACAGATGCCCAAGCATATATATTGGATTATATAGCCAGCCTCCATGATAGCGTTCCTACGGAATTGCCCAAAGGCTTGGAATACTTTGTTTTTACTTGTGACAGCAAGGACAACAAAGAAATGGGAACAAGCCAATTGGTTGAAGCACTCAACCGATTCACCGTTGACCATCAACATCCATTCCAAAAGGAAAGGCTCGACAGCATCCTGAAGTCACGAGATATAGCTGCTCAAAGCATTATAACCACGAAAGCCGACACGATGATCTGGCAACCGTCCATGCAAACAAAGGGTTCCATTTGGCAACCCGTAATGCAAGTGTCTTATCCTTACGACATCTTCGAGGGGCAAGAGGTTGTGGTGACAACAGCCATCAGTATTTCACCCGTCATCCGCAAGATGGCTTATACATTACTAATGACTGTGCTACTATCGGTGTTCCTCATCTTCTGTCTGGTCTATCAGATACTGACTATCCGCAAGCAACGGCACATCGAGGCCATTGAACTTAAGCGACCCATATCGACGCTGAAGATGTGCGTGTCGTTTATGGGCAACGAAAGGATGATGCAGGACGAAGAGAGTAAACAGCGCATACTGGCCAGTTCGTATCATGAACTGGATAACCTGACTTCGTATTTCTCGAAACTACGTGACATCACACTGAGCGACGCTACTGAAATACCATTGGTAAAGTCAGACTTCTCTCTGCGCGAACTGATAGAGGAATGTATCGGCAAGCAGAACAGTCCTACAGGCAAGGAGTTGAAGATGGAAATCGTAGGTGATGATGATTTGAAGATAAGGGCAGACCGTATTCATCTGGCTAACATTATCTGCAACCTGCTGGAGAATGCCATCAAATACTCCCATGAGGCCGTGACTATCAGAATTGACTATCAACAACGCACGGACGGGCTGCTACAAATTACTGTTGCAGACAATGGCATCGGCATTGCAAAAGCAGATCAGCGGTATGTGTTCGACAAGTTCTACCGCAGCGAGACAGCGAAGGACAAGGCTATCCCCGGTATCGGGCTTGGACTGAGTTATGTGAAGTTGCTGGTGGAAGCACACGGAGGTACGATTACGTTTGAGAGCACCGAGGGCCAGGGTACAACATTCACTATTATAATACCGCAGACGGATGGAAAAGATTAGGATTCTGCTCGTTGACGATGACCGCCAGAACTCCGAGTTCCTGCGGAAGTTCCTGGAGGTGGAGGGCTACGAAGTAACTTACGCCGAGAATGGGCGCAAGGGTTGGGAGGCGTTTTCTGCTATTCGGCCCGATTTGGTGCTGCTCGACGTCAACATGCCTGTGATGAATGGTTTTGAGTTGGCACGGCTCATCCGCGAGCAAGACCGTGACGTTCTTATCTTCTTTCTCACTGACCGTACAGAAAAGGCAGACCGGCTGAAGGGATTCGACTTGAAAGGCAATGACTATATCCCCAAGCCGTTCTATCCTGAAGAACTTATAGCTAAGATTAAGGAAAGGTTTGAGCATCGCCAGTCCGCACCTTCCACTCGCATGACTATCGGTCAGACAGTTTTTGACAGTAATCTCTCAACCATAGAGATTGACGGAGTGGTGCAACATCTCTCAGCTCGCCAGTCGGAAATCCTCACCATCCTTGCACAGAACATAGGCCAGACCGTAGAGCGTGACACCATTCTCCAAACCGTTTGGGGTAATGATAGCTACGCCAATTCTCTCGCTCTTAACGTGCAGATTACATATCTCCGCAAGATGCTCGAAGCTGACACTTCCATCTCCATCGTGTCACTAAAGAAACGAGGGTATATTTTGGAGGCGAATAATGGGTGAGGTCGGCACCGCATCATGGTCATCACCCAAGAAATCATCCGCTCAACAAGGTACAGAATCTAGCAGAATGGGAGGAAGTAGGGGAGAAACATCTATTGCCATAGCTCCATGTTCTCCTATCTACGAGGGAAGGCCATTGCAGCGGTATAAATATAGAAATGGAGATTATATGTGCTATAAAATTAAACTCCAAGAAACTCCAGTATCGTTTCTTTATGGTTCACTACAGCATCCTTAAATCCACCTATACACATCATTAACTTTCCGTTCCTTGAAACCATCGGCTCA
>CACYSD010000050.1:0-2746 GCA_902776985.1 uncultured Bacteroidales bacterium | reverse complement strand
CGTTTCCTTTATAAGATTAAGTTCAACAAGCCCACCGTCGAGGCTCGTCAGCACATCTGGCAGGCCATGATACCCTCGCTCTCAGCCGATGCCGCCAGCCAGCTGGCCACTCGTTATGACTTCAGCGGAGGCCAGATCGAGAATATCGCCCGTCACCACGCCATCGACACCATCCTTCATGGTGCCGAAGCTGATGACCTGCAATCACTCATCACCCATTGTGACCAGGAGCGGTTGGAGAAGAAAGTACAGAGGATTGGATTCTAAAACACTTTCCAATCCTTGCCCGTGATGATAGAGATGGGCTTTACCACTCGGCAAAGCCCCAGCCCTATCATCACGAGCACCACCCTCACCCAAAAGCTGACATCAGATCCCACGAACCCAATGTAAACCAAATACAATGGGCTACATACCAGCGCTATTACCAGCAGGAGCGTGAGTGCTGCAAGGAGTAGTTTCATTTGATTTCTCTCCAAAGTTCTTTGAACTCCTTATAATAATTATCATCTGGGACATCTTCTCCCTCTGGTTTAAAATGATCAAAAAACTCATAAGCTCTTCGTCGCAATAGATTTTTAACAGCATCATTATGGTCTGTTAATTGCGCTAAAGCCCGAGGAACAAGTACAAGATTTGCAATGCTTGCATAATATTGTCTATCACCAGGCAAATCCCAAACATGGCATACTTCATAATCTTTGAACATTTTAGTTTTACAGGATTGCAAAAAGAGATTATCCTTAGTAATGGATGCTAAAATTGCTCTTTTTAAATATCCATTTGCACATGTGTTATCATCGGGTACAGGTTCATTAGACATTGCATATGCATCAGGAAAGTCTTCTGCAAATTTTTGATTAGCAACTTTACGTGCATTCTCTATATCCTCAGATAATTCCCTTCCTGTCATTGCCTGATTATTACGGCAATGCTCCATATAATCCCAAGAGCCATATTTGTTATCGTATTCAGGTCCAACTTCTCCTTTCTTTTTCCTCTTTTCTGATTGTTTTTTGGCTTTTTTATTTTTGTTTGTTCCTAATTCACCTTTTCTTACTTTATCAAAAACATCATATGAAACAAACAAGGCATTTTCCGCTATTAATCTGCAAAACAATCTATCATTTTCATTTCCCAAAGTTAACCAAGTGTTAGCATAAAAGATTCCAACAACGTATTCAACAAACTGTTTAAAACCACAAATATAATCTTTCTTTGTATCCTCCGAAAGTTCATACGGTTTTGGATTATTCAATACCACTCTCAATTTATTTATCAACTCGGAAATAGGATCATAATACTCCTTTGAATTATATCCCCTTTCTAGAACCTCACAAATCCAACCATTTACAGATTCGTTATGCCCTTGCCTCACTAAACGGGTATTTATGGCCCTTACATATTTACAATATTGTGGAATTTTTTCATCTGGACCAACATTTTCGTCAGCACAGTTCTTAAAAAACAATTCAAGCAGTCCTTTCAATTGTTTGTCATTTATCTCACCAATAATTACTTCAAGATCAGTCATAATTATAATGTTTTAAGTTTATAAAGCAAATCAGTCATTCGATGAACACCGGAAAATATATCTTCGCTCAGCTCATAGAGTTCTTGCCACAGAGAATCTTTGATAGAATTGTAATGAAATACGAAGGAAACAAATACGTGAAGCATTTTACATGCTGGAACCAGTTGCTCGTCATGATGTTCGGGCAACTGAGCAACCGTGACAGCCTTCGTGATCTGACCAGTATTATTTCTGCGCATTCCAACAAGGCCTATCATCTTGGCTTTGGCAAGAACGTAACAAGAAGCAATCTCGCAAAGGTCAACGAGAGACGCGAACCGCATATCTTCGAAGAGTTTGCCTACCATATGATAGACATTGCGAGACGAAAGAGAATCTACAAAGAGTTTGAGATAGATGGGAAGGTGTTTGCCTTCGACTCTACAACCATCGACCTTTGTCTGAGCGTCTTCTGGTGGGCAAAGTTCCGCAGAACCAAAGCGGGCATCAAAATGCATACGCTTTATGAGATTCAAACAGACATTCCTACGTTCATACACATTACCGAGGCGAAGGTACACGACCAACGTGCGATGGATGAAATCCCTTATGAACAGGGAGCTTACTACGTATTTGACCGAGGATACTTTGACCTGAAGAGGCTCTATCATATTAATGAAATTGAAGCCTACTTTGTAATAAGGCAGAGAGGAAACCTTCAATACGAAGTCGTTAGCGAAAGTGACACCATGCATAATGCGGATGGTGTGCTTTCTGACCAAGTCGTAAAACTTACTGGTTATCATACTAGCAAGAAATACCCTGCTGTTCTTCGGCACGTCACATACTATGCGGCTGACAAGAACAAGACATTTGTCTACCTGACCAACAATATGGAGATACCTGCCACTCAGGTCGCTCTTCTCTACAAATATCGTTGGCGCGTAGAGCTCTTCTTTAAATGGATTAAACAGCATCTCAAGATTAAGTCCTTTTGGGGTACGACAGAGACTGCTGTCAGAATCCAGATATACTCTGCCATCACCGCATATTGTATGGTAGCTATCGTTGAGCATGATCTTAAACTGCACAGGAGTACCTACGAAGTGTTGAGAATTTTGAGCGCTTCGCTGTTGGATAAGACTCCTATCAAGGAACTTTTTACCAAGGAACCTGAATATGTTGCTGATGATGGTCAATTGACTCTTAATTTTATTTAGTGGACACTAATGA
>CACYSD010000049.1:0-2018 GCA_902776985.1 uncultured Bacteroidales bacterium | reverse complement strand
CGATGATGTAGAACCCTGACTGAATAACCCACTCAACCCAATGCCAACAGAAGCTGTTTTCCCCACATATCCGTCTGGCAATTCAGACGTTGTTAAAGCCCCAGTTTCTGCTGGGGCTGAAGATGCTGTGGCTGTAGGAGGATATGCGAATATCTGTGCATGGGTAAAGGAACAGATTGAGATGTATGGTGTTGATAAGGCTCAAGCTCGTTGGAGGGTTATTTGCGACCTTCATGAAACTGAAGATTGGTGGCCTTCTGTGGTTAGGCTTGTTAAACCTATATTAGTGGAAGCTATCAAGATTCGTAATCGTCAGCAAGCTGAACTGGCAAGTCGTCAGCAAATGCCTATCGCTCAGTTCATCAACAATCCTGCCGCCACTTCATCAATAGGTGTTGGTAAAGCAGACCAGGTGGTTGCGTCGAACTTAGGTAATGTATATCATTCACAATATCAGTAACAAATATGGAAGGGAATCCATGCATAAACCTCGAAGGTCTGTTCAAAGGTGCAGACCTCAGCGGTGCGCAGATTATTGCCGTGAACAACGGTGAGGTGTGTTATCAGAAATGTGGGAATGCTGCTAAGGAGGGTAGCAAGACTGAAGAGTGTGTTCTGAATTTGCTGGACGAACTGGTCAAGGATGCTATAGACAAGAAGAAAACTGCTAAATATATCCTGCTGCCTGTCAGGGCGGCCAAGGATGCTAATATGCTGCCTATAGCTGATCTGAAATGGATGAATGAACGCTACCAGCTGACCTTGAACGCTACGAACTGGAGTAGTTGGGTGAACAACTCGGATGCCGGCTACGATCACAGGGAAATATCTCCCCTTGTGGAACGGTTTCAGGCGCTAAAAAATGATAATATGTAAAGTCGGAATTGCAATCGCCTTTATAATTCTTTATAAATCTTTATTTTTCTTTATTATTCTTTAAGTTAAAAGCCTCTGCTTCAATTTATTGCAGAGGCTTTTTCTGTGCTGTATCTTTGCACCGGCAATTCGGACGAAGAGTCGTCGCGTTGACAACTCGGGTAGCTGGTTGCAGAATAATCCGTTATGGAAACAAAAATCTTAAAGGTGGTACGTCAGGGCGAGCCCTTCAACGTACAGAGTCAGAAAGCGGAGTCGGGCTATACCCGTAAGTGCAATATCGTGCTAAGGGAACTGGGCGGCTCGAAGTTTGAAAATGAATTCGTAGGGGCAATGCTCGGCAACCTGGCTGAGTGCCGCTTCCAGGAGGGCGACATCGTGGTTGCTACCATGCGATTCTCAACCCACGAATACCAGGAACAGACGTTTCAGGAAATCCTTGTGACTGACATCGTGAAAGTAAAAAATTAAAACACGAATTGCCACGAATTGAACACGAATTATCAGAACAGCGAGAGCAATACGATGCTCGCATCTGCATTGCCGAGTCGTGAAGATAATGGCTAAAAGCAATTTTTCATTAATGATAATTCATGGGTAATTATATGGTAATTACATGTTAAAAGAAAAAAACAACCTGAGTTGAAGTCGAGGGAATCAATTGAGCATCAGCAATGATGTAGGCGCCTTTCTCGAAAACTTCTCTCGCAAAAATTCAACTCAAAATTATGAATAATTCAGATAATAAAACAAACAATAAAGAGAGAGTGTTATCAGTAGAAGGTATGATGATCGTATCTAAGTTGGAAACTGGTCAGAGGGTGGCGGACTTCGCCTGCATGGAGGACGTGGAGACGGAACCGTTCAACGGTCTGTTCCGTGTGCAGGCCATGCGCGACGGCAACATCTACATGACGGAGAAGATGCGCCACAAACGTGGCAGACCTCTCTTCCGCGAGGACAACAGTTCGCTGTCGCTTGGCAGGAACGGCCGCTACTACTTCATCTTCTCTATGCCTGAGCAGCTTGTGGACGAACTGCCTGCACAGCTCACACGTCAGGCAAAGGCGATTGCGAAGAAACTATTAACCAGAATAAATCAGAAATAACCTATGGACACATTATTTTTTGCAGGAAATACG
>CACYSD010000048.1:0-3702 GCA_902776985.1 uncultured Bacteroidales bacterium | reverse complement strand
TGAAAGGGAAATAAAAAACGAAACGGCAATGAACATGGTCAAGGTTTTCATCAAGGGTCAAGAGGACAAGGAACTCAGCAGTTTCCTCCGTTACTATCCGACTCGCATCAAGAATGTGGGCATAGATGGCGTATTCGATAGACAAACCATTTTCGATTTCAAAGATGGCTGCAATCAGCCCCAAGTGGCTCAGTTCGTAGCAAAGGAACTTGTAAGGAAGTTCGGGCGCAAGATTGGAAAGGTTGTTTTCTCATGTGTCCCAGCAAGCAGCCAAGAGCGCAACGAGACACGCAACAAGGCTTTCTCTGCACTTGTTTGTCAGTTGTCGGGAGCCATCGATGGATTTTCCCATGTCAAGGTCAATGGAGAGCGGTCTGCAGTTCATGGCACAAAGATGAAGAAAGAGGTTCGTGCCAAGCGACTTGAAGAGAACAATACCATAGAGGTAGATGCAAGTTTCTTTAAGAACAAGATTGTATGTGTTTGGGATGATGTAGTGACTACAGGAACGTCCTTTTGTGCCTATGCAGCGCAGTTGGAGAGTGCCGGAGCACACGTTACTAATGGCATCTTCCTTGGAAAGACTTCATATAGATATGTACCAACTTATTGATGATTATATGGAACAGAGAAAAATTAGCAGGGCGGCAACAGCCGCCTTTACAGGGCATCGCTTTGTCGATGCTTCACAGAGGGAACACGTCAAGAAGCGGCTTTCAAATGCAGTGCTTGATGCTTATGGGTATGGCATCCGAAATTTCATATCCGGCTTTGCCATTGGGTTTGATATGATGGCGGCAGAAGCGATCGTTTCACTGAAACGTAGCTACCCCGACATCACATTGATAGCTGCAATTCCCTTCAAGGGTCAAGCAAGTCGTTTCAGTTTCTATGACCGAAAGCGATATGACAGATTACTGGAGGTTGCAGACGAAGTGATTGTGCTCAGTGAGAGTTATTATCCAAGATGCTTCTTGGACAGGGATGAGTTCATGGTGAACAACTCCTCTAAGCTCATAGGCTATTATGATGGTCGAGAGAAAGGTGGAACGTTCTACACCATCCGTAAGGCAATGGCTCAGAACATCCCTATAGTGAATGTATTTTGAAAACTAAAAGTTTGATTTATGGGTGATATTGGAAGCATTATTATCATCGTCATAGTCTTCCGCGTCATCTTCCTCTTGCTTAGTGCATGGTGGAGAGGTGATAGCAGGAATGACTTTAGACGTGACAGATAGCAGTCTGGCAAATAGCCACACTACTCTTCTTCGATGTCGTCAGGCCACCAGAACTGTTGCAGTTCGTGGATGATGTCATCCTAATCCTTCATGGTGAACGTACCTTCACCCCTCATCATTATAGTCATGGTGATGTCGTTGTTGGTACGAGAAACTCTTATGTCCATAAGTTGTATCTACCAGATAGTAGAAACAGGCTTTAAGCGTTTAATTATTTAAATGTTAGAGTGTTACGTTATAACAAAACATCTTTGCAAAGTTGCACATTATAATGCAAGACGTAAACCATGATATGTGTAATTGCCATCCGGTAGACTGCCTAATGATCTGAAAGAACATTGGCAATATTTTGCAGAGCTTGCCCAATCACCACCTCTTGCGATTTTATATCTTCCATTCAAAGGGCCTTTAGGATTCCTTTGATAATTATTTGTGTAATTTCCAACCCAGTCAGAACACCACTCATCTCCATTTCCACTCATATCATATATCCCTAATTCATTAGGATTCTTCATTTTTACAGGGTGTAATTTGTGCTTTTCTTGCGAAAACCAGGCAACATCTTCAGGGTTATTACTTCCACTATATCTAAAACCATGAGTTTTCCGACCACCACGTGCAGCATATTCCCATTCCGCCTCTGTTGGTAAGCGGAAATTAGCACCTGTTAATTGTGCTAATTTGCTAACAAATATCTGACAAATATTCCAACTTGTTCCCACTACAGGAAATTGTTCATTTACAAAGCTGCTTGGGTTGGTTCCCATAATAGCCCTCCATAGTTGTTGAGTTACTTGAGTTTCACCAATCCAATAATCTGACAGACTCACTTCATGACAAGGTAAATCTAATTCGACTGGTTCCATTTCAGAAGTTGCCCCCATGGTAAAAGTTCCACCATCGACCTTAATCATATAAAATTCAACCCCCAAAACCACATAACGTCTTTTTTCATTCCTGATAGTTTCAAATATAATCTTATTAGATTTTCCATTTACGCTATCTGTAACTTCGTAAAATTCACCAGTCCTTTCGTTGTATTTAAGGGGCATATAATATGATTGAATCGTTGAAATTTAATATAATTACTCTTTGGTCTCTACAGGACATGAAACGACAACTTCTTAATTATCCCATTTAGATGACATAATCGACATAAGTCATTTCTTACCAAATAAAGCTTTTAAAATAGTCGAACCGATTTTTCTTTCAATACCAGCTTTCGTTGTTGGTATTCCTGTTGAATTAGTAAATTCACGTTTTGCCTGGGTTATACCCAAAGCTCTTTTCCAAGAAAAACTAAGTCCTGGTATTCCTGTATTTGTTTTTTTAGCCATAAATTCTTTTTTTATTGAATTAGTCAACTTCTGCATTAGCTCTTAGCCAAATAAGTTCTTTTTGAATACTTGCATTAAGTAAACCAAGCCCCACCGCCTTCTGCAAATACGCATATGCTTGTCGATATTCACCAATGGAAGAATGTGCCATGCCCAAATTTGAATATATTTGTGCATAAGTAAGCTGAGAACCCTCAGTTTGCGGAATCTCCAAGGCTTCGTTATAGAGTCTTATCGCTGTTTGATAATCCTTGTTTCGATATGCAATACTTGCTCTTTGAAAACATGGGATTCGCGCGTCCTGAGAATGAATTGATTTATACCAATATCGTCTTAATCCTACTTCTGGGTGTTCTTGATCAAAGAAACCGCATCGGTCGCGCAGCTCGAAACCACATTTTTTTGCAACAGCCTCAGAAGCTCCATTATCGACGCTAATATCAAGACATACAGAATTAATCGAGTATTCACTAAGAGCTCTAATATAACCGACAAGAGAATTTGACGCATAACCCTTACGTCGATAATTACGACTCACAGCGTAACCCACATTCCACTTGATTCGCTCCGAACTATCTGGAACAATTTCTGCTGTTATAAGACCTACTGGTTCCCTTTGCTCATTGATTATAATATCTGCTAATCCTCGTCCGTGCTCTATTGAAGTCACCAAAAAAGAAGTGAAGACACTCGCATCCCTATGACATGATTGTCTTACATAGTAAAAATCAATGTCTGGTTCATTAAAGAGCTGATTAATGAACGACACGTCCTCAAACGTAACATCTCTGAGGTAACCATTTGGCAATGATATTATTTGACCATGCATGATGCAATCAAGAATGGGTGTACTCCTTCAAATCTTCTTGTGGAATGTTTTCGGTAAAATTCTTATTTATGCTACAAAATTCATTGACGACATTGTAAATGGCGACTTCGTTATCATTGATGTCTCCATCCACAACAATCATTTTACTCATATACAAAGCAAAGCCCATCTTCTGCTCTTCAGTAAAGTCCCTAATCTGCAAAAGTGCCAATAAAGAATTGCACTCTTTTACATACTGATGATCAGCTTCTTCCAAACCAAATAACTCTTTGAGTTCTTTGAAGAAATGCATTTC
>CACYSD010000047.1:0-2354 GCA_902776985.1 uncultured Bacteroidales bacterium | reverse complement strand
CAGAACTACGTGCTGCCAGACGATGTGGTGAAAGACCAGATTTCTGCTAAGGTGGAGGACGGCATCCTGACCATCACCATGCCGAAGACCGAGCCGAAGGAGAAAGTCACTAAGGCCATCGAGGTCTCGTAAGCCTCTCAGAATTATAAAAAACCAGGCAGACGCAATCCCCTTGCACTGCCTGGTTTTTTTGTATCATATAATTTCCCCCTCTCAATAGGGAAAGCCCTTGTGTCCAAAAGAGTTTTCCCTAAAAAAAGGGCTCTTCCTAAAAATAATCCCCAAAACGCTTGACATATATAGAATTAAAGACTTATCTTTGCCATATCAAACTCAAAAACTCACAAACTCACAAACACATTGACTTATGAAGAAGAATTTACTTACAACACTGGCTGTAATGCTTATAGCAAGTACAGGATTTATTTTCACATCATGCGAAGATGAAGAAAAAGCAGAGATACTGTCAGGCGAATGGACTGGTGACTTGGGAATGTACTATTCTGATGGAAGATATGAATATGATGCCGACTACACAGACATCCGTTTCGTTCAGAACTACGACTATGCCACCAGAGGATGGGGCGAGGAGATCGACTACTTCAGCCGTCCATGTCCAATACGCTACCAGAGTTTCCGTTTTGAATGGAGAGTATCAAACGGCGTGATTTATCTCACATACCCATACGCACACGAACTTGACGTGCAGATCCGTGACTATAAACTCTCCAGCCGCAGATTCATAGGATGGATTGGCAACACCAAATTCACCCTTGTCAAACTGGTTGACTACAACGACTGGGATCTCTACGGCAGCAACGGTTACGGCTACGAATACTGGAACGGCTACTACGCACCTACTCGTGTTGGCGTTGACAGCGTATCAGTGACTAACGACAACGTATCACCTGAGACCTTCACCTTCGGACGCCGTTTCAACGAAGTGAAGTAATTTCTCTCATCACATATAACAAGCTGACAGCCTGCCACAAAGCACAGGCTGTCAGTTATTCCTTAAGCACCCACACCTTGTGAGGTGCTTTTCCTTTTGCCACAATCGGGCAGTCAGGATCCTTGCAGAAAGCATTCAACTCACGCGAGGCAGTTGCACGCGACAAATCATTGAGCGAACAATACTCTCCAAGACGGATGGAGCCATGCACTTCAATATACGCCTTAGTTCGCTCAATCCGCTCCTCCTTTGAATAACGCTCAACTCGCAGTTTCTGAACACCACCCACTTCGCGAACCAAATCAGCTTTTTCACGCACTTGTTCCACAAAATCCTTGTCAGGACGGAAGTTCAGCGACTTAACACTCACATGCCTATAAGCCATCCGATCGTCATCCTCACTCAGTTCATTACCCTTATCATCCACAAACATCAGCGAAGGCGTAAAAACGCCCAGCCCGTCAATCTTCATAGGGTGTCCAAGTGCAATCCACTCCGCAGTTATATCGGTTATAGTCCTAATAATACCCCTAACCATAGCAGCATTGAACGGAATACCCCGAGTTTTACCTAATTCCGCTATCTTATCCAAATCCAACAGATGCCCCATCTGCATCTTCGGATAAACCTGCTTTTTGCCAGATTTCCTAATATCTGGCATTTCTTTCACAATATAATTTGCCATAGTCTATAAAACATATTGTTTAAATTGTTAATAATCTTAGCTTGCTTTCCTTCCAACCTTAAGTAAATTTGATATAAATCTTCGCACGTTTTTACGTTCCACACTTTGGAATATACGTTCCGCACTTTGGAACGTACATTTCATATTTTGGAACGTACATTCCAAAGTTAGGAACGAAACTTTTATAGTGCAAATATAACATTTATTCTGTAGTATGTCAACATTCTAAGCGAACTTTCGCAACAAACGTGCCACACATCTCATCTTATATGACACGTAGAGGGTATTGTTGAAGATTGTTTTTTAAAGCGGTATCGTACGATGAATAAATCGAGGATTAGTATAAAGTGTTAAATAAAGAAAGAAATTATCGAAAAATTCCCGTAATTGGGAATCATTTTGTAATTTTGCAGCAAAACAATGCTGAACTATGCAAATTATCTTTGACGACAAAGATTTGGAAGAGCTTATCCAGAAAGGACGCAACAGCAGGTACAAGAAGTATACTCGCAATAAAAAATTTATGACGGCACTTGCCACAGCATATAACTATTTGCGGTTATCAGAACGTGCCAGCGACCTCCGTTCTATATCATTCCTCCATTACGAACAACTTTCAGGAACTAATGGAATGAGTTCCATTCGGGTTGTCAATGGTATGGTGGAGCGCATACTTTTCCGCGAGTTTGACGGCGGCATTAGAATAACAGTATTAAG
>CACYSD010000046.1:0-3672 GCA_902776985.1 uncultured Bacteroidales bacterium | reverse complement strand
GCTCATCTTGGACTTCTTGCGAAACTCAATCTTATCAAGCGAAACTGTAAAGGGGCGCAAAAGGTAATCGGGCCTAACATTCAAAGCATTGGCAAGGGCAATGAGGTTGGTTGAGTTTGGCAACATCTTACCAGACTCATACTTGGATATCGTTTGCTTCGACACTAAGTTGTTCATCTTAGCACAAAGATCATCCATAGACATGCCATTGATAACCCTGGCATTCTTCAGTCTTGCTCCAAATACATTTTTCAATTCCATAGTTCCATCTGGTTTTTGGCGACAAAATTACAAATAATTCTCTAAATTGTCAACCAAAATCAGAAAAAACTAATTTGAACTGATGATTTTTAACACAAAGCAAAGCTTTCTATATAAAACTTCCCCCAACTCTGCAATTTTTCGAGTTGGGGGAAGAGTTTTACATAAAATCATTTATTGAAAGGTGCTTATCTCATTCTTGGGAATCATTTTTCTCTTTGACCAGAGCTAGTGGTTTTACTTTTTGTTGCTTTTCCCATTTTGTGGCAGCTATAACATCTGCCACTTGTTGAGCAGAAATAGTGTCGCATTGATAAGGCAAGCTCATCTCGTTGCCCACTTCATCATCACAACAATATTTATTAGGGATTGGTGAGATACTGACATAGTCTGACTCTTTGGCCATCTTGAGTAACCGACTGGTTTCATCACAAACGACACCTACCCCAGCACGCCAGAAGGTTTCGAGCATATTGACAACGTCATTAGAGAAGCCATAGACACAAAAGCTTAAATCCAAATACCAATGTCCATCAGGAACAGGAAGATCCTCATCATCCCAACCTTCTCCTTTTTTCCTGGGGACGAGATGCACTCTTGCATAGATAACATCCATGTTGTGATAGTGGGTATTCTCCTTGTCCCATTTGAGAAAGTCTTGCTCGCTATCAAGATTAAGCCCTTCCGTCTCTCTTCCTTTGCTACTATGATTTCTAAAGACCTCCTCGTCACTTTGCTTATCAAAAGAATACTTGGATGTTGGCGTAATTTCGTCTTTGACACGGTATGCTTCATAAGCCATACGCCAGAATCGCATATAGGTCCGTAAGGTCATCTCCTTGCAAGACCATAGGGGAAGAGACTTAAAACCAGATACCACTTCTATCACATGTTCAGGATTGGCAAAGGTGCGATATGTAGGGCAAATCCGGTTCAAATCAGCCCTTTTAATTCGTCCGTTACGTTTCGAATAGGGCAAATGCTCCTCAACATACGCATTGTATTCGTCAGGATGTTCACATATCTGGTCCACTAAAGCTGTCACATAAGTCTCAATCTTCTTTAATGGCTTTGAGACATTTCCATAGACGGAATCTGGCTCCCGTTCCGCTCCTACATGATGAGCACTTCGTAAATCAATGAATCTCCAATGGCGATTAGTAAGTACCAAGTAATGGAAATCTTTATAATGGGCAGAGAAAATCTGATACCAGTAGTTACCATTTTTGTCTGCATCATCGTCACGAAACCGTTTCTGAGGTGCCTTTAGTTCTATCCATAGCCTGCGACATTCATCGTCACCCATAACTTCCAAGCGCTGCATAGTTTTCTCAATTCTGAGCATCACTTCAAGTGAAGCATCGTCAATCACGACACCATTTAAATCACATACGTCGTCAAGACAGATAAGATCTTGAAGGTCATTGTATTTCAATACCGGCAAATTCTTCATACATCAGATAATATTCTATACTCATTAGAGAAATCCAACTCCATCATGCAATTGATAAGAGAAATACAAAACTGTACAAGAAGTCCATAATCGCCCCATCTTTCACCCGTTTTGGGGTCTGGGTCCGGTTCATAGGGAAGAAGTTCCTCTTTATGGTTTTTCAAGTACATCAACCCTTCAAATACTCCATGTAGGTAGTCTACCGATGCATTTTCAAATCCATGTTCTTTGGGTCTCCATAGATAATCGTATAACGTCAATTCTCCTATTGGAACATGATCCGCCATCTCTGTCATGTTGTGAGTGATATTTCCATGCCACATATCATCGGTCTCATAATCGAATTCTTTGATGTGGCTAATATCCGCATCTGGGAAATACTTCGTTACCTCTGCCAACGATTCTAACTCACGGGTACGCCCCTTTTCTCTAACATACACACCTGTTCCATGTTTAAGGATTGGTGTTTTTGATTTAATGTGCAAATCTAAACTCATAGCAATATTATTTTATGAATGATCAATAATTCTTCATCCAAGTAGTATGCAAAAAATGGAAATGTTAATTCTTAAACTCATAAATTATTTCTTCCAGCTATTAACATTTGGTGATTTTACATACATAACTATGAAGTTAAACAAAACAAAGAAGAAAAATGAAAAAGAAACAAAGAAGTCCTATTCATGCTTACAAGCGCTTATTGGCTAATGACCACGACTGGGATTATGCTTACCTCATTGCATTGGAGAAAAAGAAACTCCAGCGAATGCGAGAATGTATCAAGGAAGAGCATCATCTAGCGAACAATGAATTTGTGGTACAGGACATTGGTATCTGTATACGTCTCATTGACATCTTCATGGAAAACCGATTGAGATTCCGCAAACTGGAAGATGGCAATTACGAGTTAGTGGATGATGATAGAAAGCCATTGGCTGACCTCCCCGTTTATGTAAACGTCAGAAATGAAAGGCGCTACTTTCGTAGCACTCCAATAAAAGATGCATTATCAGAAAACAGACGAGATTGGCCTATTCACCTTAAAATCAGCCTTCGAAAACAAAAGGCACTGCATTTATACCATCTTATTAGAGAGTACAAACTTTTTGACTGGTGGGACTAGACTAAAATATAGATAACAAAAGAAACTTGCTTATGAAACCTGACTTTACAAATTTTAAAGGATTGTCGAAAGACCCCATCCTTGAGACAAATTTTGAAAATGAGCTTCTGATGAGCCAATTGATAAGTGAAATTCGCAAGAATCCTGATCACATATCTTTGACCATGACAGGAACAGGGCTAATGGAATTAATCAAGGCAGTCCAGCAAGTCATTTATGAAGAGATTAATGAAGAAAAAGCGAACCAGCAAGATTCTGACATCGAATTGATAACCAAGCAAGATGTAATTGATAAACTTCATGTTAGTTCAACTACTCTTTGGATATGGGAGAAGAGAAAATATCTGGTACCTGTAAAGATTGGCCGAAGGATATTCTATAAAAGACGGGATGTAAACAACTTAATGGGCGGGAAATAAGACAAAGGCTATCAACATTTGCCAACATAATGCTGTGTCCCATCTTTTTTAAAGATAAACTGTTATCCATAACACGAAATGCCCCTATTCATCAAAAAATCATAAAATAATTGCAGAAATTGGAGTTTTCTTTTGGAATTTTGAAAGAAAACTCTTATTTTTGCAGAAATTTCACAAAAAAGCGAGTTATCTTTATGATTATCCAATTTTCTGTTGAGAATTTCCGCTCTATTATGGAGCCAGCCACCCTGTCGTTGGTAGCATCACCACTTAAAGATGCTCGCGTTGCGGCAGAGGATGTGATGTTCGACATTGACGGAATGGATGTCAGCCTCTTAAAGAGTGCTGTCATTTTAGGTGCTAATGCTTCAGGCAAGAGCAATGTGATAAAGGCCCTCGATTTCTTCAAGAGCTAT
>CACYSD010000045.1:0-3386 GCA_902776985.1 uncultured Bacteroidales bacterium | reverse complement strand
ATGTCCGAATGCTCCACGATGTCAGCAACCAGTTTCTGAATTTTTTCTTCAAGTATGATTTCCTTTTGTGATTTGTTTTGCATAAGCATATAAAAATGGATAAAAGTGTATGGCCATTTCCATAAAGGAAAGACCATACACGCGTAACTAAATGATATTATATTCTGAACAGATTAGTACTCAGCATTCTGTGGGTCAAACTCTGTCCAGCCACGGAGCCAGTTGTCATTGTTTCCGAAGGCGCCGATGTAGCTGACTTTCTCGAACCATGAAGAGAGCAAAACGTCGGTGAAGCTGGCAGCTCCTAGCAATGGCGAACCGCTCTGTGGAAGGTACTGTACACCAGAATAGATGCCCGAGGTGAGCATCAAGTCGGAGATGCTCTGGAATACCTTGTTGCCCGTCTGCGACTTGAAGAAGGTGCTGCTGTAAGACTCTTGATTGGCGTCAATCACACTCTTCTGCACAGCATCGTAGAGATTGTCCTCGTAGCGTTTGTTAGCATCACTACCCGTCACGCCCATGCCGGCAAAGAAGATGTTCTGTAGCTTCAGGTTGCCAGCCTTTGCCACATCCTGTGTGTTACCCTTTTCTGCATCCACAATCAAACCTACAGGATAGCCTACGGCCACGGAGTTGAAGCAGGCCAGCTGGCTGCTGCGGCGAATCTGCATGGCACTCTGGAATTTACCGAGGGCAGAGCCGTTCTGAGGGAACACCTTGCCACCGTTGATATAGTCGGGTGTGTTCTCAAAGCCGCCACGTCCCATAGGGCCAATGAAGGTCACGTTGGAGAATACGGCAGAAGTGAAAGGTTCGGTGAGTGAACCGTCGGCATCGTTATCGCTCTCAAAACCGTTTGACTGTGAGGTGTCGGCAATGCGCGGGTCGCGGATGGAGAGCGCATACTGCACCTTACCGTTGTAACCGTTGTCGGTATCAAACTCATCATCCCAACCATTATAGGCCACCAGGTAACGGCAGTTGACATTGCCACCAAACCATTCGAAGGAGTCGTCGTTGGTGTAGCTTATCTGCACGTGGTCAATCTGTGTGCCAGCACCTACGCTGCCCAATGTCAAACCGTTGATCTCCTTATCCTTCTGGAAAGGATAACCTGCAAATTCTATACGAACGTATGAGAGCACACCGCTGTTGTCATTGGCATCATTGCCACCGTGTTTCGTGCGAGGACCACCCTCAATCTGCTGACCGAGCACACCCTTGTTGTTTGTACCGCGTCCGCAGATGACCAGTCCTCCCCAGTCGCCAGGCTTGCGGTTGCCCTTTGCCTCTGCTGAGGTAAAGACGATAGGAGCAGTCTCTGTACCCTTGGCGTAGAGTTTTCCACCTGGCTCCACGATAAGTGAAGCGGCAGAAGCCTTCTCGCCCTTGATCACAGTACCTGGTTCGATGGTCAGTTCGGCACCATCGGCTACGTACACCCATCCCTTCATCAGATAGACACCCTTCTTCAGCGTCTGCTTTCCTCTAAAGATAAACTCCTTATCACCATTACCGATGACGTTTCCGTTAGCGTCATCCTTGCCGTCTGCGCTGAAAGTGAGGTGGTCGCATGTCTTGATACTACCATCCGTGCCCCATAGATAGGCCGTTTGTTTCTCATCACCATTGTTCACGTCATTGTCTTTGCTGCATGACACCATGGTCATCGCCAGGGTAGTGGTCATCATTGCCACCGAAAGAAAAACTTTTTTCTTCATTGTTTTTATTGTTTGTTATTTCATCTTGCAACCCGGCCTTTCCGAATTGCATTGCAAAGGTATTCACAATATGTTTCTACTCTGTTACGCTGATGCTACGATTTTGTTTCGTAACCAGATTGTAATACTGCCAGATTTCTTTTTAGAACTGGAAACTAGCCGAGAATTGTATATTGCGCCCGGGGCAATAAGAGCGCGTAATCTGTTCGATTTCCCCTTGTGGGGTCTTTTCAAACTGCTTGAGCTGCACCTTTTGTGCCAGGAGGTCACGAACGGAGAGACGAAGATCGAGACGACCGATGCGCTTGGCAATGTTGAAGTCGAGCTGGTGGCGAGGCATTTCGTAACTGTCGGGGACGCGTATCTCGGTGTTACCGGTTCCCACGCTACGTCCTACACCAATCAGGCGCTTGCCAATCACGTTGTAGAGTAAGGAAGCCGTCCATCCCTGCATCTGCTCTGCTTTGCCGGGAATTTGGTTGCTGTTGAAGAAAAGACCCACATTGACCAAGTAGGGCGACTGTCCTTGCATTGGGCGCGATTCCTCCTTGCTTCCATCAGGGAAAGTGACGTTGCTCTTGATCCATGAGGCGTTGAGTGAGAGAGAGAGGAACGGCAGACGCATGAAGTCTAGCTGTTTACGAATGTCGAGTTCGACGCCATAGTTGTTGGCTCCCTCTGCGTTGAGGTAGGAATATACAAGGTCGGTGCCACCAGCCACAGTATACGTCCACTCGATAGGGTTGCGGAAGTGCTTATAGAAGAGTGAGAGGCTTACCACCTCACCCGCATGAGGATACCATTCCCAGCCAAGGTCGAAGTTATCAATATAAGTGGGTAATAGAACCGTATGCCAGACGCACCTGCTGCTTGTCTGTAAGGTGGTAGGCAAGATTGAGCGATGCGAAGAGGTCGTTGTAGTCATAGAACGTAGAAAGAGGCGAAGGCTCCTGACGACGGGTGTTGGAGATGAGTTCTGTACGTACATACTCAAATCTAACACCACCATATATGTCAAATCGTCGGATGGGGAGTTTTGCGCTCACATAGCCGCTGCCCTGTGTGCTTCGGGCAGAATAGTTGTTGCTCCAGTCGATGAGCTCGTGCCAACTGATGCCATTCGTATTGGTCGGCGAACCTGTCGCACCATTGTCCATGGTCAAGATCATTGGCAGACCTGTCTCTGTATCCCAACCATTAAGTGACCTGGGCAACTGGCCACCCTCATACTGCAACGTCCATTGACGCGTCTCATAAGTTCTGCGACGATGCTCGGCATAGGCACCGGCAAAGAGGGAGGGTGTGAACGAACCGAAAGCAAACTCGTGCTTCCAGTTGGCAGCCGCCGAAAAAATGTGCTCATCCAGTTGGGACGTTTCCCGATTAAAGTCGTTCAGGTTGTCTATCATGAAACGGCCTTCTTCTTCCATCATGCTGTATCGCCTACGGTTGGGCAGATGGCGATTGGCGTACGCATAGCCAAGACTCCAATCAAGTTTGTCTGCTTCTGATGGTGTATGTTTGCCGTCCAACTGAACATTATAGGTGAGTCTTCGCTGGCGGTAATACTCTGCCTGACGCACATGGTCGCCCTGCGCATCAAAGCCATCACGATCCGTGTAACGATCCTTACCCAAGTGATTGAGAATCTGTTTCAATTCG
>CACYSD010000044.1:0-3618 GCA_902776985.1 uncultured Bacteroidales bacterium | reverse complement strand
CGTATTTCCTGCAAAAAATAATGTGTCCATAGGTTATTTCTGATTTATTCTGGTTAATAGTTTCTTCGCAATCGCCTTTGCCTGACGTGTGAGCTGTGCTGGCAGTTCATCCACGAGCTGCTCAGGCATGGAGAAGATGAAGTAGTAGCGGCCGTTCCTGCCAAGCGACAGCGAGCTGTTGTCCTCGCGGAAGAGAGGTCTGCCACGTTTGTGGCGCAGTTTCTCCGTCATGTAGATGTTGCCGTCGCGCATGCCCTGCACACGGAACAGACCGTTGAAAGGTTCCGTCTCCACGTCCTCCATGCAGGCGAAGTCCGCCACCCTCTGACCAGTTTCCAACTTTGATACGATCATCATACCTTCTACTGATAACACTCTCTCTTTGATGTTTGTTTTATTATCTGAATTATTCATAATTTTCTGTGTTTAAGACCAAGTTTTCAGGAGGAGTGAAGTAGTTAGTTGAGCTCATTTAAACCGGTACTCTTCCGTCACTCAGCCCTCAAACTCAGAAAATTTGTTTATTGATTTAACATGTAATTACCATAAAATCGCCCATGTCATTATTCATATAATCATTCTTGCTTTGCAAGCGTGATATTTTATTGCATTTTTTAGCGGTATCGCACTATAACGTGAGTAATTAATGGGTAATTCGTGGCAATTCGTGTTTTAATTTTTTACTTTCACGATGTCAGTCACAAGGATTTCCTGAAACGTCTGATTTTGGTATTCGTGGGTTGAGAATCGCATGGTAGCAACCACGATGTCGCCCTCCTGGAAGCGGCACTCAGCCAGGTTGCCGAGCATTGCTCCCACGAATTCATTTTCAAACTTCGAGCCGCCCAATTCCCTCAGCACGATATTGCACTTGCGGGTATAGCCCGACTCCGCTTTCTGACTCTGTACGTTGAAGGCCTCGCCCTGACGTACCACTTTTAAGATTTTTGTTTCCATGTTGTTGATAAGTTTTTGAATTCTACTACTGCGTTAACAAAGTCCCTCCCCTTCTTCGTCCAAACCAGATAAGAGCGTTCTTTCTTCTCGCCGTCGAGAGCAAAGTAGTGAAACCTCCTTTCCCTGACGTAATTGCAATCAGCATATTCCTTCCTAATTTTGTACCTTCCGCCGTTCCAGAAAAGGATGCCCTCGCTGACCAGCACCCTGTTAACCTCCTTGGTAGGCATTCCCAGGCTCTTGGCAATCTCTGATGTAGTCAGGCAGTTGTCCGCAGGCAAGTTCTTCTGTGAGATAGTGCGCTGCATGATTTGCTCGGCAACCATAAGCACCTCGTTATCCGACAGCTGCTCACCAGTCTTAGCGTTGCGAGTTGGAATGTAGCCACCCGTCTTGCGGATTTGAGGAAGGACCTCTTCAAACACCCACGTCTGGAATTTCTCTGCCTCAGCCTTGCGGCTTTGGAAGATACAGCGGTAGAGGTTTCCCTCGTTGATGTAAGTCATCAGCTGCATCACCGTAGCACCATACTGGTTTTGGGTAGGGGTGTCAGCAGTAATGACTCCCCTCCTTTCCAATCTGGCTTTCACTTGTCTGGGGTTGTTAATCTCCAGTGCGCGGCACACATCATTAAGATTAAACAATGTTTTCTGATCATCCGTGATGATGATTCTCAGTGTTCCGAACATATCACTTTCGAACACTTTTACGCTCGATTGAGCATTAATAATAGAAAGATGTGTCTCTTTCATTTTTTTCTTGCATCCAGCTACCCGAGTTATCAACGCGACGACTCTTCGTCCGAATTGCTGGTGCAAAGGTAGAGCTTCAAGATGATGAGCACAAACTATCACACAGCATGATATTATCATATATCTATCATGCAGAAAATCAGCACATAAATAAAACGTGATAGCTAACAATTGTCAACTATCACGCAACTATCACAGAACTATCAGCCCACCCGTTCAGGCAGATATCTGCTCCATTTCCTTTTCAATAAACTCTCCCAATTTTTCCTTCAGCGAAGGTTCTAATTCCAACAGGCCATTATTGATGTATTTACGCATCCCGTTATTTGAACCCTCCAATGCCTTTGTCAGCTCCACGTTCGTCACATTCTGCCCATATACGCCTTTTATCTTCAGTTCACCGATAATACAGTATAGCGTCTTCTTGCTATACTCCTTGAACTTCTCGTGTGGTCCTGCCTTGGCTATCTCACGGCGAAAGGCTGTGAAGATATGCTTCCACAATAATGGAAGATGTTGAGCCCATGAAGCATCAGCCAGCTGCACGATGCTTTGCAATACGGAATTAACTTTCAGTTCCAGTTCGTCAATCTCAGGTGTCCTATCCTGCTTCTCCGCACGTTTCTTTGTTGGGTGCAAGTCAGCTTCCATCAGTCGCCAAGTCTCGATAAAATTGAACAATTCCTGCAACTCTTGACTGAACATCGGACGGTCGTCAATAAACGACACACCAAACCTGTCGGCATGGGTAAACAGAAAACGGGCCATACCATCGAAGTCCATCTTTTGTTGTTCTGTATCAAACACCTGTTCAAACTCGTCCTCACTAAGAAAGCGCTTCTTAAACGCCTCCAAGTCTGCAGACATACGCTCCTGCAGATGTTTGCGCAGCGTACGAGCCGAATACTGGATTTTCCACTTCTTATATTGATTTCTACAGGTTCGTTGATAATGCCTCTTGTATGCTGACACCCATTTCTCATACGATGCTGCAATCAGCTCTTCTGTTGGAGAGTTCAGAAACTCCGAAATCTCCATCAGCACCTCACCCAATTCACGCAACGAGCACACCAAGATTTTCGGAACATCATTGACGTCAGTCTGCATGATAGGTTGTATAGTAGCTTCATAGATACCAACTGACTGCTGCGACTCCTTGAAGTTGACATAACTTTCCGTTTCGTATTCGTAGATGTTTACAAACACACGATTCAATCTATACGTTTCTTCCACCTGTTTTATTATCTCCCACGTCTTCTGTCCCCACAGCGAGAAGTTCACATCGTAAGCCTCACCCAGTGGCAAGCACTCCTGCCACCGTTCCAGCAACAATTCGAAATACTTTTCTGTACGGCAGGCATCCACTGCCAGGCTCATGCTCATTGCATCCAGAGACATCAAGCATGTTGAGGATGTTAGTACAGAGCACTTCTGTTCGAGGTTTGATAAGATATTATAATTTCCTGTGTTTCCCATAAATGATTATGTATACCCTGTAGAGCAACGGTTATCCAACTGTATTTATGTCATTTGTCTTTTGCGGTCACAATTTGTGACTTCAAATTGATATTTTGCTGATTATCAATAATATTGGAGGTCACAGACTTTATATCCATGTTCTTGTGGTCGCATTTTGCTACACTTGTTTCTGCTTCTTTTGCTATGAGTTCTTCTGTTGCCATTCTTCTATATCGTTACGTTCGTTTCTATTATTAAATCCTTAGATGCCTGTCAAGCCTTACGGCCTCGGGCACAGATATTCGCATATCCTCCTACAGCCACAGCATCTTCAGCCCCAGCAGAAACTGGAGCTTTAACAACGTCTGAATTGCCAGACGGATATGTGGGGAAAACAGCTTCTGTTGGCATTGGGTTGAGTGGGTTATTCAGTCAGGGTTCTACATCATCG
>CACYSD010000043.1:0-5130 GCA_902776985.1 uncultured Bacteroidales bacterium | reverse complement strand
AGGCCACCTATCCAGCAGAGCGCATCGATAGTGTGCGCAGTCTTTTAGAGGATAAGGAACGACAGATGTTCCAGATAGTCCGGTTAATGGATGAACAACCTTGGATTCGCAGTATTAGCAATACCCGTTTTCCTTGGTTTAATACTTAAGAAAAAATAGTCATTGATATGAGTATAAATAAAATAGTAGAAGATTTCAAACTTCATCAACTCCAATACGGATTAGGTGGTGATCCTGAGCAGGATGAGTTGTACAAATGGAAGCTGGTGACCGATCAGATTGGTCATCCAGATGTTAATGCTGTTGACTTCGCAAAAGAGATCAACTCTCTTTCTCTAAAGAATCTGTGTTATAGCACACAGACTACAGCAATACGACATTTCGTCGAATACGAGCCAGAAGAGTACAGGAATGCTTTTATAGGTCTATTTGACGAAAATATTGATTTACAAGAACGAGTTGATAAGTTCATATCTGACTGTAGGGAGTTGTGGGATAATAAGATCAAGCAAAACTTCACACAGAAAACAAGTGCTATGTGTGACGAGCGCTTGATTAGTTTTTTTCTGACACTGATGGATCCTACTAAGTACACATTCTACAAGGATGAGGATATATACAGAGGGTTCCAGCCCTGTTTGACACGAAAAGCCACACAAAAGTTAGAGCAAACAACACTACCAACAGAGTCTATTAGCTCTTGTGAGATAAATGATACACGTCCTGTTGATTGCGTGGGGCTTCCTCCTGACTTTTCTACAATAATGTCCCCAGCTTGTAAGCATTTGGTATCAAATGATTGCTGGCTTATGTATCGGGTAGGTATATGAGAAAAGTCATTGTTCTCAATTGGAATAATGTCTGCACCTCGGATGCACGAAACTTTGCAGGGTGCTTCTTCGGAAAGTGTTTCATTGCCCCAGTCCCCAGGAATGAAGCAATCTATAGTGTCTATTATCTTCATTTGCGCTCTATTTGAGCGCAAAGGTACTAAAAAATCGGCACATATCGGTCGTTTACGTTAGCCAAGATACTTTTTATGAGCCATTTTAACGTTATTTTGATTCACAATGGCATATTGAAGTGTCGTATCGATGCGCACATGGCCCAACAAACGCTGCACTTGTTCGATTGGCATCCCTTTGTCAATAGCCATTGTTGCCAGCGTTCTACGGAATTTGTGCGGATGCACTTTTGGCATATCAAGCAGTTTGCCCATCGTCCTTATCCTGACCTCCACACCGCTAATAGTCAAGCGGCTATTAGGAGAAGATAGGGAAACAAAAAGAGCCGGGTTGTCGTCCGTTCTGGATTCAAGGTACTGCCGAAGGTGTAGTTTAGTCCTGGCATTGAAATAGACAAGACGCTCTTTGTTACCCTTGCCAAACACCACACATTGTCTTTCGTGGAAGTCAATATCTGCACGGTTAAGTTTTACCAACTCGCCCACACGGATGCCTGTAGAAGCCAGCAAATCAATCATGGCAAGGTCACGTTGATTGGTGCAGCTGTCACGAAGTTGTTCAAGCTGTTCATCAGTCAGCACCTCTTTCACCAGAGAATCAGTTTTCACCTTGTGAATACGGCGCACAGGGCTTTTGGCGATGTAGTCTTCATCCTCCAGCCAAGCAAAGAAACTGGAGAAGATACGGCGCATATTGTCGATGGTCACTTTACTGCTACCGTTTTCCTCCTGATAAGAAGACAGGTATTGCCGTATGTCCGTTGTGGATATGTGGCACACCGCAACGGCCACCGCTAACAGCATCTTCTCGATGGTATGCCGATAATATGCCAGTGTCTTCTCTGAGCATCCTTCAATCTTCTTGGCAGACAGGAAGCTATCAAGTAGTTCCGTGTTTCCTTCTTGATGATGCTCTTGGCTTTCGGGCTTCTCTGTAATCTCCACGTCTTGCAGTTCTTTGAAAAGCACGGCCTTTAGTCGTGCCATCTGTCGGCAGTCCAAGTCACGCTGCATGTCCGCAACTATTGCCTGAATGATGTTTTCTTTCATTGTTTTCTGATTTATTGGGTACTCTATAATATAAGAGTAACGGCGATAAATCAGAATTTAGCGACACCTGACCGTTCATTAGGAGCGGCAGGAGTTCGTCGCGCTGCTTAGACAGATTCTCATTCTCTTTTTGAAGTTCCAATTGCCTATCGTTTAGAGCAGAAACTCTTTTCTCCCATAAATCCAAAATGGTATCTTTGGGTTTTAGAATGGGGAACTTCAAAACATCTTCACGGGAGACTTCTTTGAATGTCGTTCCTGTTCCAAGTTGCTCAATCTGTTTTATGTGAAATTGTAAGTAGTAATACAAGTATGTTGCTATTCTATCTTCTTTTGGAACAAAACTCTTGAAGCCCTGATTTGTGCAGAGTTCCTTTTTTGCAATGGCCAGTAGTCCAATTGGTGCACGACTTGACATTAACACCGTATTGATTGGCAACAAGTGAGTGCTACAAGAGTCATATCCTGCTTGTGATATATTGCGTTCTCCTTGATAGACGAACTTCTGTTTTTGGTCGGACAAGTCTTTAGGTGTAATCCATACTATATCACCGCCATAGTTCTGCTCATCGCCAGTTGATGGCGTGGCACCATTGAATACTTCTGCCACATCATCCACGACAACTGTTTTCCATGATGCTGGAATGTCACGTTTAAGTTTCTCATTCCATGCCATAGCACCGCCACTGCTTTTGTACGGCTTACCTTCCTCATTTGGGAAGTCAAACTGCACAAACCAGTAGTCATAGAGTTGTTTGGCGAGTGCTTCTAAATTCTGATTTAGCGGTCATCGCAATCATTGATAAATTCACATCTTTTACGCTATCCAGTGGAAGTAAATCCAGAAGGAAAAGTATATCACCCAAGCGAATATGGCGAACAGGGCTATCGGTGCTATGATGTAGAAAAGCCGCAGTGAAATCCAGACCCCTTCGCCTCTGCTAACAATATCCGCCATGCGTTGTGACTGCTTGCGGAACATGGCTTCCTGCTCTTTCCTGTGTTGGGCCAGAACCCCACGTTCATGTTCTATCGCCGTGCGGTTGGTCTCCTGAACCTGAGCAACGCTGCCCTCGTCCAGATGGGCGGTTAAGTGTATGTTCTCCACACGGACGATTTGCGCCACAATACCTGAGACGATATTGTCAGCAGAATCCTTGGCGGCATGGAATGCCTTCATGGTTTCACTAAGGTCATCCTTGGCAGTAGTCTGTGCCTTGGTTGCCTCGTTCAATGCGGTGCGCGTGAGTTCCATTTCCTGGATCTCCTTGCGCAACAAGCCCAGCTTCTCCTGTATTGCGTTTTCGGCTTCTGCCACTTGCAGAACTTCCTCCAGTTCTGCGCTCTCGCCAGCATTGGCGGTGGGTACCGCCTTCGGTTCTTCCGTTGGGCGGTATTCCTGTATAGGTTTTTGTCTCAGTCCCATATTAACGTCCTCGTTTATATCCGTATTTCGGTGCGCTGCCCCCTCCGCCGCTGCTTTCGCTCATGGCGGTGGCTGCGTCGATATAGCCAGCAAACAGGAGCATGGCGACCTTCACGACATCCTCATGTATGGCAGTCTCGTTGTCTGGATGCACAGACACCTCACGGTCTATCATGTCGTGAATAGACTGCGGAATATCAATGTGACAATTCCCGTCCTTATATGGTATGTCTTTGATATATCGGGGCGGTTCGGCTGTCCGCTGTTGCCCTGCCATCCGTTCCGAATAACGCTCCACTACAGACTTCGGCTTAGTGGCATCAGGTGTGGCACTGATAGGTCGGGACAACTGGCTATCAGGCTTCAGTCCTGTGCCAGAATGAGCCACTATGTGCTGTCCATCATGCTGATGGAGTTTCTGCCAGGTGTGTTCTATCTTCGGCACAGTGAGGTTACGGGCTACGCCAAGTTCCGAAGCCTTAAAGTGGCTGTTGCCCATCCAGACGGTGTAACCCACAAGCTTTCCCTGCTTGTCATGGCGGAGCATGACGGAATAACCCTTGTCCTTCATCTTGTCGCAGTAGCCCTCCCAAGAGAACTTGTCAAGCTCACGGAGCGCAGCTTTGCAAGCATCGTTTATCTGGTGTCTGTGTCGGTCGCGTATATCCTTTGGCAGTTTCCATCTGCGGCGTTGGTTGATGATGTCAGCGGCCATCCATCCACGCTCACGAATCTTGTGGTCGTTGTTCACATGACCGTTCATGTCCACACGGTTCACCACGATATGCAGATGTGGAATGCCTGATTCACTATCGACGTGGAGCGATGCCACATACTGGCTATGCGCCAGATTGGTATGTGCATCCTTCGGTCGGCCATGGTAAGGGGTCATGTCGAGAGAGTCAAACTCGTTGATGAACTCATCGACGAGTTGCTGCCAGTCTGCCATCGTCCAGCCCTCGGTTTCCTCCTTGGAAGGGGACAGCTCTATGCGGATTGCAAACTTCTTGAACTCGTTGTTGCCCTTGCGCTGCCTTTCCGTCTCTCTGATATGCAGCATCATCCGTCCCCAGATGGCAGACGGTGACAGGTCTTCCGGCAGGAAATTTAACTTCACTGTCTCGGCATCGAGCTTGTCCATGGCATAGGTTGTCATGGCGGCTCCGTGTGAAATGGTGTGTACTTGTGCTATCATAGACAAAGTGGCATTTATCTGGACAGACTTTCAATGATGTTGTTCCATCGCTCCATGAGAGTATCCACTTTCTGGAGCCAGTAGCGCATGAAGTCATCACTGCGGAAGAGCCTCCTGCGCTCTTCCTGATTCCGGGTTTTGAGTGCATTCTTCACATGCACAAGTTCGCCCCTGGCATCGTTGAGGGCGGCGATTGCATCTGCCTCCCGCTGGGTCATCCGCGCCTTGGGATGGTGGCCTGTGATGACCTTTCGGACATAGCGGCTCATGGTCAGTCCGCACTTTTCGGCTATGCCGTCGGCGGTCTTGTATTCTGATTCTGTCAGCCGTACCTGAATGCGTCGGGTACGGTTCTCTTTAGGGTTGGTATCTGTCATTTCGGTTGTAAACTACAAAGGGTTAGGAAAACCAGTGCGAGCCTGCGAGTAGTGGCAAGAGGCACTTGTCGGCACGGATGCTGCGAAGCGCATTTGTGTGACATGGGCAACTCTTGCT
>CACYSD010000042.1:0-8207 GCA_902776985.1 uncultured Bacteroidales bacterium | reverse complement strand
GAGATTGACGGAATCATGTATAATATTAATGTAAAAACTGGCCTTACAGAAGTAGCCGCCAATACTTCCCACCAGTACACGGGAGATATCGTGATACCAGAAACTATTACGTATGAAGGCAAAGAATATACTGTGACAGCAATTGGACAGGGTGCATTCTCCCAAAGAGACATCACGTCCATTACCTTTCCTAACAGTATCACATCAATCGGCAATTCAGCATTTGTATATTGTAAACGATTGGATTCAATCGTATTACCAGAGAAATTGACTGTCATAGGAGACATGTGTTTTGCAAGTTGCGAAAGCTTGAGACGAGCTGTCATTCCTGAAGGCGTAACACTTATCGATAACTCGGCATTCAATAGCTGCCATAGCTTAGACTCTCTGATCATTCCCAATTCTGTCACAACGATAGAGGATTGGGCATTCGCTGGATGCAAAAGTCTTTCGTATGTCGAGATGTCAAGAGGTCTCACTTACGTAGGCAGGGGAGCATTTGGTGATTGTAGCGCATTAAACACCGTAATAATCCCAGACCTTTCTTCATGGTCAATGATTAATTTTGGGGATTATAATTCTAATCCGTTGACAACGACTAAGACATTGAAGATTAATAACGAAGAAATAAGAGACCTCGTTATTCCTGACGACGTCACATATATTGGTGATTATGCTTTTAGGGGATGCACCAACATCACCTCTGTCACCATGGGAGAGAATGTCACGAAAATTGGCACATCAGCTTTTTCTGGCTGTAAGAATTGTGCCTCATTCACCATAGGCGAGAATGTTACCAATATTGGCAGTTGGGCTTTCCAAGGTTGCTCGGCATTGACCTCACTGATATCTCTGCCCAGGAAGGTTCCCAGCACAAGCAGTAATACTTTTGATAATTCCATTAAGGATCAGACCATACTCTATGTACCGAGCGCTGCCCTCGAAGCGTATAGCAGTAAAACACCTTGGTCGGATTTTTATGACATCGTGGCTCTCAATATTCCCAAACATCAGCTTGCGTATTATGTTGATGACGCTTTGTATAAATCATTCACGCTGGAAGAAGGCGAATATATCACGCCGGAACCAGCACCGGAAAAAGAAGGCTACACCTTTTCAGGATGGAGCGAAATACCTGAGAGAATGCCTAAACATGATGTCACGGTAACTGGTTCGTTTACTTTAACAAGTGAACAGTTAGCACTTGACGGAATACAATACACGCTTTGGGTAAAAGAAAAGACAGCAGAAATTGTTGGATTCGATGTGACTGATGGGTTTACGGGTCAAGTATCCATTCCTTCTACAGTAACAAAAGATGGGACTTCTTTCAATGTGACCCGCATAGGCGACTCTGCCTTTTCTAAATGTGAGAATTTGACATCTGTTACTTTACCTGAGAGTATATCATTCATTGGTGAATCTGCCTTTTCCGGCTGTATGCTTGAAAATATATTTGTGAAAAATACTGCTACACATTTGAATGAGCGTTCTTTCTCGCCAGCTTCTTACAATCATGCTATGTTATATATTCCTAAAGACAGTTGGTCGGATGCAGTATATCATGGAGATTTTTGGCGTTTTATCAATATAAGAGAGACGGTTACGAATTCTGATGAGTTATCTTCAAAGCAGGCCTATACCCTCATGAGGGCCAACACCTTCAATTATATAGTATATGATGTAGTAAACGATACGACAGCTATTAGAGACGCCTATTATCAAGTTGACGAGAATTCGGAAAATAATTGTTGGCAAATCGTTGAAGAAGATGACAAGAACTATCTTTATAATATCGGAGCTAAAAAATTTGCTCAACTAAATGCTGACGGACTATTGAAACTCACAAGTGCTCCCGTTGCTATTACAATAGAAAATGGAAAGGATGGTATCGTTTTAGGTGACGACAATCAAAATCAGTGGATTTTTGTTTTAAATTATAACGTCAGTGCTGAAGACCTGCCCCTCGGAATAGAGTCTGCAATTGATAGTCCTTCTAATAACAACCAATACTACTCAATCGGTGGTATAAGAATCCAGAAACCAAGCGCAGGTTTATATATTGTTAAGACAAAAAATGGAAAGACGAGAAAAGTAATAAAATAGACATTCTATGGGTTCTATATAAATAAGACCAGAGAGAAACTTACTTGATGGGAGACAGTCCATCTATACTATTTTCTATAGCTTCGTCGTTAAGGAAGACTATGACAGAATCATTTTCTGCAGCGATATAAGCAGTGTCAAAAAACAGTGTGCATCCACAATCTGACACTTTGCGGCTCTAAGTATTTTATAATGATTGAGTTGTGGGCTTTTTGAGGATATTGCCCGTCTAGGGCAGACTTCTCGATTTTCCCTCTACCGATTAGTACCTCCGACGAGAATCGAACTCGTATCTACTCTTTAGGAGAGAGTTGTTCTATCCATTGAACTACGGAGGCATGAATTGTTAATAATTCGTTTTAGAATACACTTGCCTTCTTTTCGCGAACGCCTGTAGCTTCGATGACGTTGATAATATAGTCACCGAGTTTTTCACATTCTGAAATGATATCCATGTAGAAAACACCCATCTGGTAGTCGTAGAGACGGTTGTTGATATCTACGATGTTCTGGTTCTTGAGTTGGGTGCGATAGTTGTTTATCTCATGTTCTATATTGTATGACTTGTTCAAATCCACATATCTCTGTTCTCCATAGCGGACTACGAGGTTCATCTGTGCAATGGCATCCTCATCCAGTGCTATCATAGAGTGGATATGCTCATATTGTTTCTCTGTAAAGTCGTGCTGTGCATATTGGCGCTTGCGACTGATGGTGCGTGCGAGGTTGTAGCATGAATCACCGATACTTTCCATCTCACTGACCACGCGGAGCATTCGCTGGATTTCCGTTTTTGAATCCAGTGAAAGGTGACCGTCACTCACTTGGTTCAGATAGTTTGCAATCTCAATTTCCATGTTGTCGGTGATGGCTTCATACTTCTCAATGCGAGAGAAGAGTTTGTTGAAATCCTCACCTTTCTCTGTCTGAAGCAGTTCAGGAATGAAACCGAACATTTTCTGGCAACGTTCACCGAACACAATGATTTCGTTCTTGGCGTTAAGAATCGAAAGTTCTGGTGTCTGCATAAGTCCAGCCGTAATGAAACTGAGTCGCGATTCCTCGTCTTCCACCTTTGGTTTCGGCTTAATCACACGGCTTACAAACTTCTCAATCTGTGGCACGAACCATATTAGGAGTGCCATGTTGCTGATGTTAAATGCTGAGTGGAAAGTAGCGAGAACAACGCTTGCCTTAACGGAGAAACCAGGAGTGTCGGCTGTCATCGACGGGTCGAAGTCTGTGATATTGCATACAAATGCAAAGAAGGGTTTCAGTAAGATGAGTACCCAGCATACACCCACGAGGTTGAATGTCATGTGTGCAAAGGCAGCCCTTCGTGCCTGAGTGTTGGCACTCAGTGCCACAATGTTGGAAGTAATGGTTGTTCCGACGTTCTCACCCAATACGAGCATAATACCCTGATCGATGTGCAACACGCCTGTGGAGCAGAGCATCATGGTAATAGCCATAATGGCGGCAGAGGACTGTACGCAGAGAGTCAGGATGCTACCAATCAGCAGGAAGAACAGGGAGTTGAGTAGTGTGGGTTCGTTGAAAGTCTTGAAAAAGTCCGTTATCAGCACCTTGGCTTCAGGATCCTGCACCATATTGAATCCTGTCTCCTTGAGTGTACCCAGTCCCAGGAACAAGAAGGCTATACCAAAGAGGAAGTCGCCGATAATGCGCCGCTTCTTCATGTAGATAAGAATAATACCGAAGAAGAAAGCGGGATAGACAAGATTCTGTACATTAAACACGTCGGTTAACGACATAATCCAGGCCGTAACAGTAGTACCGATGTTGGCACCCATAATGACCGAGATCGCCTGCATGAGGGAAAGCAACCCGGCATTTACGAACGATACAGTCATCAGTGTTGTTGCTGTAGATGACTGTACGGCTGCGGTAACGAATAATCCTGTAAAAACGCCCGTAAAACGGTTTGTGGTCATGGCTCCGAGTACATGGCGCAACTGCGGACCTGCCATTTTCTGCAGAGCTTCGCTCATTGCCTTCATACCGTACATCAGCAGAGCCAATGAACCAAGCAGAGTAAATATGGTGGTTAATCCCATAGTCGTTACAGTTATAATAAAGGTTTATTGTACAGATTCTTAAGTTTTTAAGGATATTTTGCTTGAATGTATATTTTTTTTATTATATTCGCACAAAATTCAAAAACCTGATAAAAATAGAATACTATGATTCAAATTTTTTGCAAAAATACTAAAAATTCACAAAAGTTTGCATACGGCACCACACTTTTGCAGATTTACGACGCATTTAAACCAAATTTAACATATAAACCGCTTTGTGCGATAGTCAATAATCGGATTGAAGGTCTTACCAATAGGGTATTTGGCAGCAAGGAAGTGGAATTTATCGACATCACCCACGAAGCAGGGCGCAGGGTATATATGCGTTCCATGACTTTTGTGCTGTACAAGGCAGTAGAAGATTTATTCCCTGGCGTATATCTCCACATTGAAGTATCTGTATCAAAAGGATATTTCTTCCTGTTATACGGTGCCTACAACAGCCCTATTGACAATCCGCTCAATATCACTCTGGAAATGGTGCATCGCCTGAAACAGCGAATGCAGGAAATCATCGACGAAGGTCATAATTTCGAGCCAATTGAGGCACATACGACAGAGGTGGTGCAACTGTTCCGTGAGCGAGGTCTGGAGCGCAAGGCTAAGTTGATTGAGGGACTTGGCACATTGTTCTGCAACTATTATCGGTTAGACAAATCCATAGACTACTATTACGGACCGTTGGTGGCATCAACGGCTTTTCTTGACAAATTCGACCTTGTAAAGTATTATGACGGCATACTGCTTCGCATTCCGACCGCAGACGGAGAACTGCCCGATATAGTGAAGCAGGACAAGATGCTGCAGTCGTTCCGTGACTATCTCAAACTCGGTTCGCTGACAGGCTTAACCACTGTAGGCGAATTAAACGAGATGAATCAGGCAGGCAGGGCAGGCATTCCCATCAAGGTTTCCGAAGCATTGCAGGAAAAGAAGATTTCGCATATTGCCGACCAGATAGCGGAACGCGGCAACGTGAAGCTCGTACTTATTGCCGGACCATCATCCAGTGGAAAAACCACCTTCAGCAAGCGCCTCATGGTACAACTCCTGACCTGCGGGCTTATGCCACGCGCCATTTCGCTTGACGACTATTTCGTGAACCGCGACAAGACCCCGCGAGACGCAACCGGAGATTACGACTATGAACATATAGACGCATTGAATCTTGAGCTTTTCAATCAGCAGCTCCAGCAACTGCTTAACGGTGAGGAAGTGGAACTGCCACGCTATGATTTCGCCACAGGCACGAGCAAGCCGAGCGGGAACCATCTTAAACTCGAGTCAAACACAATACTTATTGTTGAGGGAATCCATGCGTTGAATCCCCAGCTTACAGCTACGGTTGACGACAAATACAAATTCCGCATCTACGTCTCTGCGCTTACAAGCATAAAACTCGACACACACAATTATATTCCTACGACCGACAACCGCCTTATCCGCAGAATCGTACGCGACAACAAGTACCGCGGAACATCCGCCCGGCAGACTATAGCCCGCTGGCCAAGCGTCCGTCGAGGAGAAGATCGTTGGATATTCCCATATCAGGAGAATGCCGACGTGATATTCAATTCCGCGCTCGTATATGAACTGGCAGTGTTGCGCGAATATGCCCTTCCATTGCTGGACGCAGTGCCTGAGAACTGTTCGGAGCACACTCTGGCATCTGCCTTGGCACGTTTCCTGCGCTATTTCAAGCCAATTCCAGACAAAGAACTACCTCCCACCTCACTTCTAAGGGAGTTCCTTGGAGGCAGCTCATTTGCTTATTAAATATTCTTCATTTTTCATTCTCACTTCGTGAGCGTGCTCTTTTGTTAATTTTCTTTAATAGGTATCGCAACGATAACTTCATTCTTCATTTATTTGTATCTTTGCCAAAACAATCAGAAATACACATAAAATCAATATGAAACGTAAACTTATTATTCTTCTGGCTTTTTGCCTTTCAAGCACAGCAAATATCTTTGCTCAAACCAGTGAAACATCAACACACAGTGCATCTGTGAATGCATCTTTCGGCTATCTCAGCTATAATGATGTGTTGCATTCTATGCCACAGTATGCTGAGGCAGAACGTACAATTGCCGGTCTTCGTGCAGTTTACGAAGAAGAACTGAAGCGCAGCGAAGATGATTTCTCAAAGAAGTTCGCTGAATATATCGAAGGACAGAAATCATTTCCTGAGAATATCCTTCGCAAGCGTCAGAAGGAACTGCAGCTTCTGATGGAGCAGACCCTTAACTTCAAGACTGAAGCAAAGGCTCTTCTTGAAAAGAAAGAAGCTGAGGTTATGGCACCCCTGAACATGCGTGTAGATGAAGCCATCCACCGCATTGGCATGGAACGCAACTATGCCTATATCATCAACACCGATACCAAGGCATATCCTTTCATCAATGGAGCCATCGGTACTGACATCACTGCCGACGTCCTAATGCTGCTGAAGTAATGTCTCCTATCGGCATATTCGACTCTGGGTATGGAGGACTTACCATACTCAACGGCATTCGCAAACTAATGCCGCAGTTTGACTATGCTTATCTTGGAGACAACGCACGCGCTCCCTACGGCACACGTTCCTTTGACCTTGTCTACGAGTTCACCTTGCAGGCAGTTCAACGATTGTTCCAGATGGGATGTCCGCTCGTAATTCTCGGATGCAACACCGCATCCGCCAAGGCACTGAGGAGTATTCAGCAAAACTATATCACTACTTCCGAGCCATCGCGACGAGTGCTCGGAGTGATTCGTCCCACAACCGAGATTATAGGATCCCTTTCACATAATCTGCATATCGGCATCCTTGCCACCGAAGGCACTATCAAGAGCGAAAGCTACAAGATAGAGATAGAACGTCTCCATCCAGGATCTGTTGTTACCGGAGTTGCATGCCCTATGTGGGTTCCGCTTATAGAGAACGGGGAATATGACCAGCCTGGAGCCGATTACTTTGTGCAGAAATACATAAATTTGCTATTGGAGGCAGACCCTCTTATCGACACCATCATACTTGGCTGCACACACTATCCGCTTATGATGGACAAAATTCGTAAATACACACCCGTTGGAATTACACTTGTGCCACAGGGACGTTATGTTGCAGAGAGCCTCCACAACTATCTGCACCGTCATATAGACATGAGAGAACGAATCTCCACAGGAGGCTCATGTCAGTATTTTACCACAGAATCTGCACAGAAATTCAGAGAATCCGCTTCCCTTTTCCTTAGGGAAGACATTGAAGTGCAGCGTATTACACTTTAATCAGTTAGGTGTTTAAAATAAAAATCGGTGGAGACTGTCCATCACGGAGAGTGTCCACCTTAACGTTCTAACTAAATAACACCTAATTTTTTATCAACCTAACTAAATATTAACTAACTTCAATTTTGGAATGCAAAGTCCTGAGGACTTGCATTGAGGCTGTCAGTTTATTTCATAATTGAAACATTGCTGACTATGGCTGCGATTACCATCACAGCAGCTACCACTAAAGTAATTGTTTCCATAATCAATCTTTTTACCTAATTTATTAACTAACACTAATTACTTAAATTCTAAAATTTCAATTTTGAAAGCTTCTCGCTCGAAGCTGTGCTGTATCTCTCTTTTTTACTGTTCTTAATCAGTAGTCATCAGCACTTGTTTTCTTTTGACACTGCAAAGGTACGGCGACTTTTGCTTTTAAGAATCATATTACATACATTTTTCGTAAAAAAACCGCATTTTGTTGATTTAAATCAACGTTTGTGTGCGCACACAATCCAATATTGCCACAAAAAAGCTAATATTAAACAATGGCTGGTTTTAAAGTAAATCCCACATTATTATGCATTAAATTCCACCTACACATATATAATATTATAGAAGGTGTTTTGACGCTCTTAGATATTGATTATAGGTAGGTTCTATAAATTATGTCGAGACGATTTTTGATTTTATGTAAGTGGACTTTTGTCAGCTTTTGAGAGCGCAATGCGAGCATTGTAACCGAAA
>CACYSD010000041.1:0-10711 GCA_902776985.1 uncultured Bacteroidales bacterium | reverse complement strand
ATGGCAAAAAGACACCACAGAAAACTAAAAGCGGCCGATAAAACTCAAATACATTGGGTAGGGAAACTAAAAACAGAATTTTTAGAACCTACCTTATATCTTTCTTCTTACTTTTAATTCTACGTTCTAATGAATCACAATCTCCGTTTTTCTGCTCTCTTATTACTTGTGTTCTGCTTGCTACAGAACGCTTTTGCGGTTGATTTGGCTCAATGTTCTATAGTCTATTCCAACAAGGATGCTCAACTCGTTGGGAAAATGGCTGTTGTTCTTAGCGAGGATATTGAGAGAGTTTGCGGTGTGAGACCTGAAGTAATATGCAAGGAGAATGAAAGGCGTATTTACAATGGATCTACAGTCTTGTTGGCTACTGTTGATTGTCTTAATGATTTCGGGAAAGACATTAAGGCTGACGAACTGAAAGGAGAGTGGGAGAGATATAAGATTGTTACAAAGGGTAATAAGATTGTGATTGTTGGCAGTGATGCCAGAGGCTTGGCTTATGGTGTTCTGCATGTGAGCGAAACTATCGGTGTTAATCCGTGGTATTGGATGGCTGATGTTCCTGTAGTAAAGAGAGAAAAAATTGATTTTAAGACAAATTTCGCATCCAAAAGTCCTTCTGTGAAATTTCGAGGTTTTTTTATCAATGATGAGGATTGGGGATTAAAAACATGGGCTGCGAATAATTTCGAGAAAGAATTATCTGATATCGGTCCGAAAACTTATGATAAAGTTTGCGAGTTGATTCTCCGTCTGAAAGGCAATATGCTGGCTCCGGCGATGCATAGTTGCACAGGTGCGTTCTATACTCATCCAAAGAGTCAGGAAGTGGCTGCTTCATGGGGTATAATGATTACTACAAGTCACTGTGAACCATTACTATTCAACAATGCTTCTAAAAAGGAATGGGATAGTGATATTGATGGTGAATGGAACTACATGTCAAACAGAGACAGAATTTATGCTAAGCTTGATGGGCGTATACGTGAGACCGCACAGTTTGATAATATCTACACCATTGGTTTACGAGGCCTGCATGATGCAGCAATGGTCGCTCCTAAAGACGTTAAAGTTCGCATCGGTATCTTGGAGAAGGTGTTTGCAGACGAACGCGAGATTCTTGAGCGTAACAAAAAGAAGTCTGCATCGCAGATACCTCAGATTTTCGTACCTTACAAAGAAGCCCTTGATATTTACAATTCAGGATTGAATGTTCCCGATGACGTCACTCTCGTTTGGCCTGATGATAATTATGGATACATGAAGCGCGTTTCAAACATGGAAGAGCAGAAACGTAGTGGAAGAAGTGGTCTTTACTATCATCTTAGCTACCTTGGAACTCCACACGATAATCTTTGGATTGCAACGACTGCGCCTGCTCTGATGTATGAAGAATTGCGAAAGGCTTACGATGCAGGTGCAGATCGCTACTGGCTACTAAACGTTGGTGACATAAAACCCATGGAAATTGAAACTTCCCAATTTTTCAAAATGGCTTGGGATATTGATGCATTTTCCTATGAGAACGTAAATAAATTTCAGGCTCAGTGGCTTGCGGAGATTTTTGGCAAACAATATCAGAACCGCTTCAAAAACATACTTGATAACTATTACAGGCTTGCTTGGCAACGCAAACCTGAATTCATGGGTTATGAAATGGAGTGGGATACTCCTGAGAACAGCCGTTTACACGACACTGATTTCTCATTTGAATCCTCCGAAACAGAAGGTGGATGGGGACGTGGCTCTGCAGAGAGAAGACTGGCTGACTATGAACGTATAGCTAATGAAGCTCTCCTTATCTATAATGAGCTGCCTGAGGAAATGCGTCCTGCTTACTTCGAAATGCTTGGTTACAGTGTATTGTCGGCAAATCAGATGAACCGTAAGTTTCTCTATGCACAACTCAACCATGAAACTGGAAGTAGCGAAGCTGCGTCACTTTCTCGATATGCAGCTGACAGCATTCAGTCTTTACTTCGTGAATACAATAGTTTGCTCAATGGTAAATGGAATCAGATGATGTCACAACTTCCTCCAGGCTTAAGAGCAAAATATCAACTTATGCCTGATTATTCGGACACACCTACTAAAGATTATATATTGCCTGAAGAGCTTGTCAAACCGCGATTTGCCACAAAAATAGACTTGAGTTCTCTCAAACCCAAATCTCCTTTCCGTCTAATAGAAGGATTGGGAATGGATTGGGTTGTCTTACAGATGGGTAATCCGTTCGATAAGCCCTACGATTCTGAATCAACTTCTGCACCGCGGATTGAAATACCGATTCCTGCTGATGTCTGCAATGGAGATTCTGTTAATGTGAATATATCCGTAGTTCCAGTGTGGCCCGTGGACAAACAGAATAGCAATCGTCTTGCCGTGAGTCTTGATGGTTGCAAACCAGTTATTCTTGAGAATAAATTCCAAGAGTGGGGTTTCTCCTGGAAACTACAGGTCCTTGAGAACCGCTTTGATTTCTACATTAATCTCCCTGTTGACAAATATAGTAAAAACCACACTCTCTCGCTTATCCAAGTTGATGGAGGACAAATGGTTCAGGGTATCAGCTTGAAATAAATGTCTTTTTTTATTATATAATCAAATGATGTTAAAAAAACTTTTTTCCCTTTTGCTAATGAGCATTGCAGTTTCAGCAAATGCTCAGAACCCTTATCTCCCTTTGTGGGAGCATCTGCCTGATGGTGAACCGAGAGTGTTCGAGGATCCCGATGCACCAGGCAAGTATCGTGCTTATATTATCGGGTCGCATGATACAAGTTACAACCAGTACTGCGGAAATGATGTTCGTATGTGGTCCGCACCAGTTGAAGATCTTAGCCAATGGCGTGATGAAGGTCCAATTTTCTCTTATTACGTTGATGGCAAATGGGATACAATGTATGCTCCAGATCTTGTTGAAATTAAGGATAAGAAAACTGGTAAGAAGACTTACTGGCTCTATCCTCATAGCCGTGGCTGGAGACGTGTGGCTATGGTATGCAAGGGTGACCGCCCAGACGGACCATTTACCCCTGTGAACCTTACAGCAGATGGACGTGCTTGCGTTGACGGTTCACTGATTGACTTCGACCCTTCTGTTTTTGTTGAGAGTATTACTGACAAGAAAGACAAGGACTATGAGATAGGTTTCCGTGCTTATGTATTCTATGGTTTCCAACATTCAACAGCCTGTGAGCTTGATCAGACCAATATGTTTGCTAAGCGTCCAGGAACAGAACTCATTGATCCGTTTATCCCTGCAAGTAGCCGTGATGGTAAATTACTCGATAAGGAGGGTAGTGTGTATACTGCTCTCTACAAGGGACAGAACCCGCTCGACTTTAACTTCTTTGAAGCCAGCAGTATTCGTCAGGTTGGCAACAAGTATGTAATGGTATTCTCCGGTTATAGCGGTGTTGAATACGGACTGGGAGCAACCAACTCTGCTCTTCGTTATGCTTATGGTGACTCTCCTCTTGGTCCATGGCGTTCTGGTGGTGTACTTGTTGATTCTCGTGGTGTGGTTCTTAACGAAGATGGTTCAAACCTCATTACTACCAATGCAGGACATAACACCCACGGTTCTCTTCAAGAAATCAATGGACAGTGGTATGTGTTCTATCACCGTCCTCCACGCTGTTTTGGTAATGCTCGTCAGGCAATGGTAGCTCCTGTGAAGATAGAATGGGATAAGAAACCTGTTGCAAAAGGCGGACAGGTACGCATTACGGGTTATGATCCATTCGTAAAAGGTAATGAGTGGACAGCTTTGGCTTCAAACGGTAATCACTATACTGGTGCAGAAGTCACAAGTGAAGGCTTCCAGATATTCGGCCTTCCTCCTTATGCTTATTACTCTGCAGGTATTGCTTGCTTTATGTATGGTGGAACAAACAGCAATGACTGGATGCAGGATAACCATGACGTATGGAATAATTCAATGGATCTTGCAGGTATAACCAATGGTGGAATTGTAGGATTCAAATACTTCGGTTTCGGTGGACTGTCCACATCATCTAAGGGTGTTAAGCCTTTCGAAGGAACTAAAAAGGGTGACGATACTGAATTCTATGTTAACCTCACCCACGGAAGACATGGTGCATTCAAGATTCACGTTCGTCTGGATAACCCATGGAAGGGTGAAGAGATTGCTACTATTTCCGTTCCTGAGAACGATCATAGAGCTTATGCAGTTTTTGGTACTAAGGTTCCAAAAGTTGAAGGACTTACAGGCAAACATGCTATATATCTCATTGCTGAAGGTGGTGAGATTGTAAGAGATACACGTCGCCCACAATGGGGACAACGTCAGCAACCTCAACGCCCTGAAGGACTATTTGACCTTCACGGAATCGGATTCAAAAAGGCTGCGGACATGATCAATCTGCCCGTTATTCCACAGGTGACAATTACTGTTGACGGACAAATGCTTAATATACCTTCTACTCCTATTTATACAACTAATGATAATGGTTATACTTGCGATAACCACTATCAGGTCTATGGACGCATCACTGACAAGTCAGTCATCAATGCTTCTGCTGACAAACCAGGAGTTTCATTTGACATTAGTAGTATAAACGCTGGTCGTGCAACCGTTACTGCAACTTACTGTGGTCAGAAGAAGGTCTTCCTGATAAATTGATCTAGGTAGGTTCTATAAATTATGTCGAGACAAAAGATGGCAAAAAGACACCACAGAAAACTAAAAGCGGCCGATAAAACTCAAATACATTGGGTAGGGAAACTAAAAACAGAATTTTTAGAACCTACCTCTAACTAAATGATAACTGTTTTTAATATGAAAAAGTATTTTTTGACTTTAGTTCTCATAGCTACTGGTTTATTATCAGGAACAGAACTGAAAGCACAGGAAACGGATGTAAAATCTTCACAGATGACAGTGAAGAATCCATTTATTTGGGCTGATGTTCCTGATCCCGATGTAATCAGAGTTGGTGAGTACTATTACCTTGTTAGCACAACAATGCATCTCTTCCCTGGAGGGCCGATAATGCGAAGTAAGGATCTTGTACATTGGGAGACTGTTTCTTATCTCTTCAATGAAATAAAAGACACTCCTCGCTACGACTTCAAGGAAGGAACGGTCTATGGTCGTGGACAATGGGCAACTTCACTCCGTTACCATAAAGGTACATTCTGGGCATTGTTTGTAGCTAATGATGACCCTCACAAATCAATGGTGTTCAAAACCGATGATCCTGCAAATGGATGGACCCTTCACAGTCGATTGCCGGCATATCACGATTCATCTCTCTTCTTCGACGACGATGACCGTGTATATGTGTTCTCAGGAAGTGGTGACATACATCTTGTTGAACTCAATTCTGACCTCACTGCTGAAAAGCCGGGTGGTATTCGTAAAACTCTCGAACTTCATGGAAGACCGAGAGGCTTACATGAAGGAAGTCGCGTTGTCAAGCACGATGGAATGTATTATTTGCTCTGCATTGCCTGGCCTAATACAGGAAGAGAGGAAATATGCTATCGTAGCCGTAATATCGAGGGACCTTATGAGTCAAAGGTGATTCTTAAGAGCGATTTTGGTGGATTCCCCTATGCAGGTCAGGGAACTATTGTAAATGGTAAGGATGGCGAGTGGTATGGAGTGATATTTCAAGATCGAGGTGGAGTAGGCCGTGTGCTTACGATCGAACCTTGTTCTTGGATTGACGGATGGCCAATGCTTGGAAACGTGAGTGATGGAAAGATACCAGAAACTCTTTCACTTTCAGGCAACTGCGAATGTCATAAAGATGGTGACTTTGCTGTTATCTCAAGAGATTTCCAGTTTAACCACAACTACATGCTTGAGAAAGTGTCTGTACGCGGCTCCAACGGAAAGTATGAACCAATGGTGATACCAACTTCCGGCTTGCGCGGACCTCTCGATATTGAATTTACTGCTGTGAATGCAACCACTATCTATGATGCTCATAATACTCTGACATGGAGAATGCCTGGTCCTACATGCTCAGATGTGATTTGCATTAATGCTAAAGGCATGAAGGATGGTGACAAAGCTGGTTTTGCTGCTTTCAATGGTGATAGTGGCGTGCTCACAATCGAGAAAAATGGTTCACAGTACTCTCTTGTTATGAGTGAACAGAATGTTCGCCTTAGTAATGATACCAAAACTATTACCGCTGTTGAGAACAAGACTGTTGAAACAGTCAAGTTGCCTAAAGGCAAGGTTGGCTCAATCTACCTTCGTATAGATGGCGATTTCCGCCCTGGAGCAAACGACGCTGCAAACTTCTATTATAGTACAGACGGAAAAAATTTCACAGCTATCGGAACAAAGAACTATCGTATGCGCTTTGATTTCTCGCGTCTGTTCATGGGAACTCGTTATGCCGTCTTCTACTATTCAGCAAAAACTGAAGGTGGTAAAGTACAGATTAATGTGAAATAATTAATACACGAACAACTAAATATAACACATTTATGAAAAAAACATTATTATTACTTTTTGCGTTTGTTGCACTGACAGTACAAGCACAAAATAATGAAAAAGGACTAAAAGACGCCTATAGCGACTATTTCCTGATAGGTGTTGCCGTAAATCAGCGTAATATTAATAATGCTGATCAAGTTGCACTCATTAAACACGAATACAACAGTATTACGGCAGAGAATGACATGAAACCAGTTGAAGTACATCCAAAAGAAGGTGTATGGGATTGGGCCAAAGCTGATAGTATTGCAAATTTCTGCCGTAAGAATGGCTTGAAACTTCGTGGACACTGTCTTTGCTGGCATTCTCAGTTCTGCGACTGGATGTTTACCGACAAGAAAGGCAAGCCTGTGAAGAAGGAAGTGTTCTACAATCGTCTTCGCGAACATATCCACACGGTAGTGAACCGCTATAAGGATGTGGTTTATGGCTGGGATGTTGTGAACGAAGCTATCAGCGATAATGACGGATTCCGTTTCGGACGCCGTGGCGGTGGTGAGCCTAACCCTTATCGCGAAAGCAGGGCTTACCAGCTTTGTGGTGATGAATTCATAGCTAAGGCTTTTGAGTTTGCTCACGAAGCAGACCCTAATGCAATTCTATTTTATAATGACTATAATGCTGCTAATCCTGGTAAGCGTGACCGTATATATAATATGGTAAAGAAGATGCAGGATGCCGGTGTTCCAATTACTGGTATCGGAATGCAAGGTCACTACAATGCTTATGGTCCTTCGATGGAAGATGTAGAAGCTGCTATCAATAAGTATTCAGAACTGGTTAAGACTATTCATATAACAGAACTTGACATTCGCTTAAATGAGGAAATGGGTGGACAACTTCAATTCTCACGTGGACAGGCTGGCCAGGCAAAACCTCATTTGGTTTCAATGCAGGAAGACCAGTATGTTAAACTTTTCCGTGTCCTCCGTCGTCATAAAGATGTTGTTAAATGTGTTACATTCTGGAATGTTTCAGACCGTGACTCATGGGTAGGCGTTAACAATCATCCGCTTTTGTTTGATGAGAACCTGAAACCTAAACGTGCATACTTTGCAGTTCGCGATTTTGATCCAAATCTCGATAATTTTGAACCGGCTGATGATTTTAAACCGAATGAACTGAACCAGCCTGGTCAGGAGTATCCACAGGTTAACTCTCAGGGTTATGCTCGTTTCCGTATAGTTGCTCCTGATGCTAAATCTGTTGTTGTTAGTCTTGGCCTTGGAGGACGTGGTGGTACTGTATTACGTAAGAATAAGGATGGTGTTTGGACAGGAACAACTGATGGTCCAATGGACGAAGGTTTCCATTACTATCACCTGACAATTGACGGAGGAACTTTCAATGATCCTGGAACTCTCAATTTCTATGGTAGCACTCGCTGGGAAAGCGGCATTGAAATTCCTGCTCACGATAAAGATTTCTATGCTTTGAAGAATGTTCCTCATGGTAACGTCCAGCAGATTCTCTTCCATTCTCCAAGCACTAATACCGAACGTCGTGCGTTTGTATATACTCCTGCTGAGTATCAGAATAACACTACGAAACGTTATCCTGTTCTTTACCTGCAACATGGATGGGGTGAAGACGAAACTGCATGGAGTTATCAAGGACATGCTAACCTCATTATGGATAACCTTATTGCTGAGGGCAAGTGCGTACCATTTATCATTGTTATGACTTACGGAATGACAAACGAGGTAAGATGGGGACACATGAATGAATTTAAATGGACTGATTTCCAAACAGTACTCATGGACGAACTCGTACCATACGTAGATAAGAACTTCCGTACAATTGCTAATCGTGATAATAGAGCTATGGCAGGACTCTCTATGGGAGGAATGGAAACAAAGATGGCTACTCTTGCTCGTCCAAATGTGTTTGGTTACTGGGGTTTGTTCAGTGGTGGTACATATGATGTTAAGGATATTCAGAATGTCGAGACACCACGCTTGATTTTCACTTCTTGTGGTTCAAAAGAAAATCCAGACGGAGTGAATAAGTCTATTTCCGCACTTAAGGATGCTGGCTATAATGCACACGCCTATGTAAGCCCTGCTACAGCTCATGAGTTCCTCTCATGGCGTAGAAGCCTTAAGGAGTTTGCTCCACTGTTGTTCCGTCAGAACAGTAAAAAGAAATAGGAGTGATTTAATGTGAGCAATTCGCTCACTTTGATACAAAAACAACGATGTCCCGCTTCTCACGAAGCAGGACATCGTTTTTAAACATACAAACTAACTATCATTTTTTAACTAACTACATTTTTACTATCAGCACCCTTGCTGAATTTTTACACTGCAAAGATACAGCGTTTTTTTTCTTCAATTTTTCTTTAAAAAACCATTTATTTCCAATTTTGCTACATGTGCTGATTATTAGCAACTTTGTATTAAAAATTAAAGATAAAGTTACATTATTATAATAATATTGGCGCTTTTTGTTGACAATTTATGCGATTATTATGATAAAAACACATAACTTTGGAAAAAATCTGATTTCTAACAGACCTTTTGGCTCTACATATAATATTGTGTTAACCTCTTTTTTCATAATTCTATAAGTGTTTGTGTCAAATCTTCAAACAGATTCGTTATTTTTCCGTTTACTTTGCATTATAACAAAAAAATTTTTTTTAGTCTAATAATTATCAATCTATTCAAAAATGACTTCTCAAGCAGACTCTAAAGGTTTCTACAAACTTAGTTGGGTACAGCGCATCGGTTTCGGTTCTGGAGACTTGGCGCAGAATTTGATTTTTCAGGTAATTTGTACTTATCTGTTGTTTTTCTATACCGATATCTATGGACTGACTCCATCAGCAGTTGCAGTTATGTTCCTTGTCGGTAATGTGGCAAATGTAATTTGGGACCCAATCGTGGGTACATTAATCGATAAGAGCAATCCTCGTTTCGGAAAATATCGTTCTTATTTGCTATATGTCGGTATACCTCTCTCGGGATTTGCCATCCTTTGTTTTTGGAACGGATTCGCTCCATCGTTGATTTATGCCTATGTGACCTATATTTCAATGCAACTGCTATATACTTTCATAAATGTTCCATATGGTGCATTGAACTCTTCATTGACTCGTGATACAAACGAAATTACTATCCTCACTTCTGTACGTATGTTTATGGCAAACCTTGGAGGACTTGCTGTAAACTCAGGTTTACCTCTATTTATTGCTCTTATTGCTGGCGCTCCATCTGGTAGTCTTCCTAAAGACTCTTCTGCTTGGTTCACCACAATGACTATTTATGCAATTATTGGTTTTGCTCTCCTCTTCTTCTGCTTTACACAGTGTAAAGAACGTGTGGTTATGGATGAGAAGGCTACAGAATCTGTCAAAGTTAGTGACCTGTGGATGGAGTTTGTACGTAACCGTCCTCTTCGTGTTCTTGCTTTCTTCTTCATTACAGCTTTTGCAATGATGTCTGTTGGTAATGCTGCTGGTGCATATTTTATCAATAGTAATCTTCATGGTTCTGCTCAGGAACTCTCAATATTCATGGCTCTTGGTTCTATTCCGGCATTTTTGTTTATGCCACTTGTACCATGGTTCAAGCGTATGGTCGGAAAGAAGAATATGTTCTATATCTTCCTTAGTGCAGCAATTATTGGTATGATTATGCTTTACGTCATTGCTAAGATGGAGAATCCAAGCATGATGATGATTTATATTGCACAGTTTATCAAGAGTACTGGTGTGATAGTTTCTACTGGTTACATGTGGGCTTTGGTTCCTGAAGTGATCTCTTACGGTGAGTATAAAACAGGACGTCGTATTTCTGGTATTGTTAACGCGCTAACTGGTTTGTTCTTCAAGGCAGGTATGACATTCGGAAGTATCGTCGGTCCTGCTGTTTTGGCTTATGTCGGTTATAACAGTAAAATTGTTGACCAGACTCCATTGGCAGAAGAAGGTATCCTTTGGTTGGTATGTTTAATTCCTGCTGCATTACTCCTCCTTGCTATGTGGATTATCTCTAAGTATGAACTTACAGACGAAAAAATCGACGAAATTAATAAGGAAATTGAAGCTAGAAACAAATAAACTTAAGAACTTAAAAACTCAAGAACGCAAAAACTTAAGAACTTAAAAACTTAAAAACTTAAGAACACTACTGTCCCGTTAAAGTGGACTAATCGTTCTTTGAAATCACTGAAATTAAGTCATTTACGAGTAGTTTTAAGGGTGCACGGATTTGAATTTGTACC
>CACYSD010000040.1:0-12620 GCA_902776985.1 uncultured Bacteroidales bacterium | reverse complement strand
TTTCGGTTACAATGCTCGCATTGCGCTCTCAAAAGCTGACAAAAGTCCACTTACATAAAATCAAAAATCGTCTCGACATAATTTATAGAACCTACCTAATATGAAACTTATTCTGTCTTTATTATTAATGATGTGTATGCTTACAGCGAGAGGTCAGCAGCAGTTTGATATTAACTTATGGCCTAACGGGCTGCCTAACTCCAACGGAATAGACAAGACTCAGCCGTTTGACGATTCCAAACAGAACTTCCGTCCTTCCATCCGTGTGTTCCTGCCTGCAAAGGACAAGGCAAACGGAATGGCTGTGGTTTGTTGCCCTGGTGGCGGTTACTCTCATCTTGCTACAGATCATGAGGGATATGACTGGGCGCCGTTCTTCAATGAACGTGGTTTTGCGTTCGTGGTACTCAAATACCGTATGCCTCACGGAGTGACAGAAGTGCCGATCAGTGACGCAAAGGAAGCCCTTCGTGTGGTTCGTGAGAATGCGGAGAAGTGGAATATCAATCCTGCAAAGGTTGGCATCATGGGTTCTTCGGCAGGCGGACACCTTGCATCTACCATCGCAACTCATAGCGATTCGCTCACTGTGCCTGCATTCCAGATTCTCTTCTATCCTGTGATTACCTTTGACTACACCTATACTCACAAAGGTTCGCGTCATGGTCTGATTGGAACTGACGCTTCGGAGGAGCAAGTGAAGCTTTACAGCAATGAACTGCAGGTAACGAAGACTACTCCTCCTGCCATCCTGCTGCTCAGCGATGACGACCGTGTCGTTCCGTCAGCCAACAGTGTGAATTACTATCTGGCTCTGAAGAAGAAGGGTATTCCTGCAACGATGCATATTTATCCCAGCGGCGGACACGGCTGGGGTAACCGCACTTCCTTCAAGTACAACAAGGAAATGCTCTCCGACCTCTCTGCTTGGCTTGAAGACATAAAGTGAAGCATGAAGAGTAAAGAATGACCATCCGGAATTGCGCCCATTAACTTATAATTCAATTATAAGGTAGGTTCTAAAAATTCTGTTTTTAGTTTCCCTACCCAATGTATTTCGGTTACAATGCTCGCATTGCGCTCTCAAAAGCTGACAAAAGTCCACTTACATAAAATCAAAAATCGTCTCGACATAATTTATAGAACCTACCATAAGTGATGTAACAGTGAAGAACCGTCGTTTTCTGATAGCAATTCTTGCTTTGATTAGCATGGTGACGTTGCCGGCAGATGGGCAGCGGCGGTTTAGCATGCTGACTTATAACTGTGAGAATGCTTTCGATACGATTGATTCTCCTCATCACAATGATGAAGAGTTCCTTCCCGACGGTTCGCGTCATTGGACTCGTTGGCGCTACAACCGCAAACTCAAACATATTGCCCAGGTTGTTCTTGCTGCAAATACTGATAACCCTGTGGATATAGTCTGTCTGCAGGAAGTGGAGGGAGACAGTGTTTGCCACCACCTCACACATAACACCATGCTGAGCAGGATAGGGTATAAATACCTTTGCAGCAATAAGGCTGACAGACGTGGAGTGGGTGTGACGTTCCTGTATTACCCAATGACTTTCCAACTGTTAAGCCATGATGCCATTTTCCTGAAGAAGGATGTTGAGGAGGAAAACGATACTGTGGCTGTGCGTGAGATTCTTCATGTCACAGGACTTGTGCATAATTGCGACACGATAGATGTGTATTGCGTACACCTGCCTTCACAACTGGGAGGAAGCACGGGCTATTCAAATCGAGTGAGTTTGTTGAATATCCTTTCGCAACATATTGATTCTGTGGCTTCTATCAGACAGAATCCCAACATAATAATTGCGGGTGACTGCAATACAACTCCGTCGAGCAGCGAAATGAAACAGCTGCTCAAACAGACTCGCCACCCGTTACGCAACATGATGAGCCACCGCAAAGGCGGTAGCTATAAATACCAAGGAGCATGGAGCTGGCTCGATCAGATAATTGTGAGCCAGTCCATGCTATCCAATAAAAATAATCTGCATGTAAAAGTGTCCTCAGTAGGAGAACTGAAACTGTCTGTCCTTATGGAAGCGGATGAGACTTGGGGAGGACAGAAGCCTTTCCGCACTTTTCGTGGTCCGTCTTATATAGGTGGATATAGCGACCACCTGCCAGTTGTGATGAACCTGATTCACAAGTGTCAGAAACCTTGATTGTGAAGAGCTTCGAGCAGAGTCTTCGACAAGGCTTCGTTGTCCTTGCGTGTGTAACGGCAATCGGTGAACACCTGAGCGAGAGTCTGTTTATTATTGATACGGACAAACTCCTTATTCTCCTCAAGTGATTCCTTCAGCGCATAGATGCGGTCGATGTCCGATGGCTGATAGTCGTGATAAGTATCCTGGTGAATGATTCCTTCGATAGGCAGACGATCAGGTTGTGCCGGCATTTCGTCAGGATAACCGACAGTGATGGTTGCAACAGGGAAGGTGAGACGTGGTAATTTCAATACATCGATGATTCCCTGTGGCATATATACCGTTGTGCCGAGATAGCAAGTGCCAAGTCCTGCCTCTTCGGCAAGGGTGCAGAAATTCTGGGTGAAAAGCAGGGTGTCGCTCATGGCATTGATGAACGACAACGGATTGTCGTAGCCTGGATCTGCGTCACGCTGCTCACACCACTGGGTGAAACGGTTGAAATCTGCACAGAATGTGAGGACAACAGGTGCGCCCATCACCATAGGCTGGTTGAAGTGGAGTGGGGCAAGCTGTTTCTTTATGTCCTCGTCACGGGTTACTACTACACTATAGAGTTGGATGTTGCCCATAGTTGCGGCTCTTGCTGCTGTCTCCAACAAGTTATTAAGCAATTCAGCAGGAATGTCCTTCTGCTGATACTTACGAATTGTTCTACGTTCTTTGATAGTCATATTGTGAGTTTTTTGAGGTCTTAAGTTTTAATTTAAACTTTATGTGATGTATTGTGTGAGGAAAATTGTTTTTTAGCGTAAGCGGGGTTTTTCCTTGTTTTTGTTTATTAATAGTTTTTTTCTAATGCAAAATTACGGAAAAGTAGTTATATTTGCAAGTGAAAGTACTAACATGAGAATTATGAAGAAATCATTTTTAGCATTATTGTTATTGTCCGCTACGTTGGTTGCGTGTACTAATTCTAAGAAAGAGGTGGATGAGTCGGAGCTGGCAGCAGGACTGCTGACAGAGGCACGTGAACAATTAGCGTTTCAGAATTTTGACAAGGCTCAGCAGTTGCTTGACTCTATGCGCACAACCTATCCGAAAGCATTTGATGTCAGACGAAGTGCATTGAACTTTGCAGATTCCATCATCATGCTTGAAGCTGATTATCAGTTGGGTTATTACGATTCACTCCGTGCATTTGCAAAACTGGAATTGCAAGGTTGTGTGGAATCAGGTTGCCTGCCTACTGATACAGCCTATATACATTTGGAAAGGCGTATAGACACTCTCAACATGGAATGCAACCGCCTCTATCAGAAAGTCCGCTTCTATCGCCGCAAACTTGAAGAACGCTCAAAACAATAATCAAGGATCTTAAGGATCAAATGGATTAATATAGTTGATTAAGAAAAACCTGGTTCGTTTCACTCACTAAAAAACAATTTGCTAACTAATCTTAGTTTTCGTTATCGTTTACGTTATCGTTATTATTAATCTGGTTTTTAGCGAAGCGTGGTTTTTCTTTCATTGATTTCAAAAGCATGAAATGCGGTGGTGAGAATAGTATTTAAAACAAAAAAAGTGGTGTGCCGGTTGACACACCACTTTTTGATTATATATCTCTGTTTGAGGATTATTCAGCGCGGAGAGTGTAGCGCTTGAAGTCAGTAACAGTAAGATCCTTGTCTGCGTTCTTCAGATACTGAGCAACGCTGATCTTGTTGTCGTCGATGTAAGCCTGGTCGAGGAGGCAAGACTCCTTGTAGAACTTAGAAACCATACCCTTAGCGATGTTCTGAATCATCTCTGGCTTGAGGTTCTTCTCTGCTTCTGCAGCTACAGTAGCCTTGATTTCACGAGCCTGTGCAGCCTGCTCAGGAGTAATCCAACCCTTAGTTGTGTTAGATTCGATGTGATCCTCAGAGTCAACGTGTGCTGGGTTGATACCTGCTTTCTTGAGAGCGTTCTCAACTGCCTTGTTGATCTGGTTCTGCTTAGCCTTCTCTACAGAGTTCTTAAGCTCTGTTTCCTTAACTGATTCTGGAACGCTTGCTTCGTCGAGTGCGATAGGAGACATAGCTGCAACCTGCATCGCAACACCCTTTGCAACTTCTTCGTCACATGCCTTGTTGAATGCAACGAGAGTGCAGAGGAAGTTCTGTGCCATGTGGTTGTAAGCAACGATCTGCTCGCCTTCTACAGTTGCGTAGCCGTCGAGTTCCATCTTCTCACCAGTTACACCTGAACGCTCAACTACTGCGTCAGCTACAGACTGTCCACCGATAGTGAGAGCCTTAACTTCGTCGAGAGTCTTGCATTTGTTTGCAACTGCTGCGTCGATGATCTTGTTTGCAAGTGCTACGAAGTCTGCGTTCTTTGCTACGAAGTCTGTTTCACACTTGAGTGCAATCATAGCACCGAATTTTCCGTCAACCTTTGCGAGAACGCAACCTTCAGCTGCTTCACGGTCAGAACGTTTTGCTGCAACGAGCTGTCCCTTCTTGCGGAGGATTTCAACTGCAGCGTCCATGTCGCCGTTAGCTTCTGTAAGTGCTTTCTTGCAGTCCATGAGACCAGCCTGAGTCTTCTGACGGAGTGCGTTTATTTCTTGTAATGTGATAGCCATTTTGGAAATTTGAATTTATAAAAATTATAAAATGTAAAAATAACACGGATTTCTAAATGAAGTGAAACCCGTGTTAGATTTGTTTATTAAGCTTCAGCAGGAGTTTCTTCAGCCTTAGCTTCTTCAGCCTTAGCTTCTTCAGCTGCAGGAGCTTCTTCTACTGCAGGGGCTTCTACTGCTGCTGCTTCCTCAGCTGCTTTCTTTGCGCGAGCCTTTGTTGTACGTGGCTTGCGAGCTGGCTTTTCAGCTGCAACTTCTTCAGTCTGTTCGCCTGCTGCTTCCATGTCAACCTTCTCTGCCTTACGCTCTTCGAGACCTTCAGCGATTGCCTTGCAAACTACGTCGAGGATAAGCTCGATAGACTTAGTTGCATCGTCGTTTGCTGGGATTACGAAGTCGATGTTGTTAGGATCAGAGTTTGTGTCAACGATTCCGAATACAGGAATACCGAGACGGTTAGCTTCGCGAACTGCGATGTTCTCCTTGAGCACGTCAACTACGAAGAGAGCTGATGGGAGACGAGTAAGGTCTGCGATAGAACCGAGGTTCTTCTCCAGCTTTTCGCGCTTACGACGGATCTGAAGGTTCTCACGCTTAGAGAGCTTGTCGTAAGTTCCGTCAGTGAGGAGTTTGTCGATAGTAGCCATCTTCTTAACAGCCTTGCGGATTGTTGGGAAGTTTGTGAGCATACCACCTGGCCAACGTTCGATAACGTATGGCATGTTAACTGAATTAGCTTTCTCAGCTACGATATCTTTAGCCTGCTTCTTAGTAGCAACAAAGAGGATACGCTTTCCGCTCTTTGCAATCTGCTTGAGAGCGTCTGCTGCCTGATCCACCTTGGCAACAGTCTTGTGAAGGTCAATGATATGGATTCCGTTGCGCTCCATGAAGATGTAAGGAGCCATAGCTGGATTCCATTTACGTTTGAGGTGACCGAAATGTGCGCCTGCCTCGAGCAGTGCGTCGAATGATGTTCTTGACATAATTGGTTTACTTTCTTTTTTAAGTTGTGAAACTCAATCGGAGGGTAGTCTTGTTTTAATGAAGAATTATTAATGATGAATGAAGAATTCGTTTTTGAATCTGTTCTGCTACTATCACGTTACTCTTCACAATATAATATTAATGTGTGTTGTAAGAATCCTTCCGATTTAGATACTAAACTGGGATTAACGTTTACTGAACTGGAATCTGCGGCGTGCCTTTGGACGTCCTGGCTTCTTACGTTCAACTACGCGAGCATCGCGAGTGATGAAGCCTTCTGCACGGAGTGCTTTCTTGTCGTCAGCGTTTACCTTAACAAGAGCGCGTGCGATAGCGAGGCGAAGAGCCTGGCTCTGTCCGGTGAAACCACCACCGTAGAGGTTTACCTTAATATCGTATTTCTCTGCAACGTCGAGCAGTGCAAGAGGCTGCTTAACCACGAACTGTACGAGCTCGCTTGGGAAATACTCTTTCAAATCACGTTTGTTGATGGTTATCTTGCCAGTTCCTTCTGAGAGATAAACTCTGGCAACTGCTGCCTTGCGGCGACCTATAGCGTGTACTACTTCCATATACTTATCAATTATTTAAGTTTGGTTATATCTATGGTTTTTGGACTCTGTGCTTGCTTGTCGTGTTCTGCACCGTTGTAGATGTAGAGGTTTTTGATAAGCTTGTAACCAAGACGACCCTTTGGAAGCATACCTTTGACAGCGTGACGCAGGATACGTTCGTAACCGAATGGCTTCTTAGCGAGTTCCTGTGGAGTAACTCTGTGCTGTCCGCCTGGATAACCAGAGAAGGTGATGTACTCTTTGTCTGTCCATTTAGCACCCGAGAACTGAATCTGATCTGCGTTGATAACGATTACGTTGTCACCGCAATCCTGGTTGGGTGTGAAGCATGGCTTGTATTTGCCACGAATGATTTTTGCAACCTTTGAAGCAAGACGACCAACGATAGGTTCTGCAGCAGCATCAACTATCACCCATTCCTTCTTAGCTTCTGTTGGAGTTGCGAAGTGTGTACTGAAACTTAAAGTGTTCATTACTTTTGTTCTTGTTTTTTGTTTGTTGTTACTAATAATTTTTATCTGTTTTCCTGCTGATTCACGGACCGTGTTCCCGGCTAATAGGATGCACTATCCACACAACAAGACGAGCACATCGGGGGTGTGCTCATAGAATTTGGCTTGCAAAGTTACGCTTTTTTTCTTTAACTACAATGATTTTTCAAGCATTTTTTTAATGATTTGCCTAAACAATGAGAAAAAAAATATCAACAACCATCAAGGATAAAAAGGATTATTTCTTTTCAACAACGTGCTGCGCACTATGATTAAAGGATTAAAATGATTACAAAGAAATCTTATTAATCATATAAATCTTAATAAACAACGTGCTGCGCACTATGATTAAAGGATTAAAATGATTACAAAGAAATCTTATTAATCATATAAATCTTAATAATCCTAGCACAAAGTGCGATGTTATAATAAATCATGATTATTCTAATATATTTGTTATGTATTGTTAATTTTGTGTATATTTGCGAGTCGAATCAATGTCAACTGAATAATAACTATCAACTAATAACTAATCATCTATGAAATCAATCTGTTACTTCTTCCGCAGTAGCCGACGAGCATTACTTGTAATGGTGTGTCTCATGACTACGCTTTTAGTCATGGCTAAGCCTATTACTCGTGAACAGGCTCTGCAAAAAGCATCTTCTTTTCTCCTGAGCCGTCCCGGAAGTCGTATGCTAAGTCCTGTGGTTAACAGCCGCAAATTGGCTCCTAAACGAAACGGAGTATCTTCTTCCACAGAACTCTATTACGTATTCAACCGTGGAAATCAGGAAGGATATATCATCATGCCAGGTGATGATAGAATTGAGTCTGCGCTTGGTTATACAGACCAAGGCGAGTTTGACTTTCAGACTATCCCTGATAACATGAGAGCATGGCTGAACAATTATGCTGACTACATTGAGTATCTTCAGAATAATCCCAATGAAGCTCCAGCAAAAGCACCAAGTCACCCTGCCATTCCCAAAATGCTTACCTGTACATGGAACCAGGGTTCGCCTTTTAACGACGAGTGTCCTATGTACTTCACCATTGGCCGCTCTGTGACTGGTTGCGTGGCTACAGCCATGGCCCAAGTAATGTATTATAACAGGACCAAGTCGGTGACTGAGACTCAAGATGATATCCCTGCCTACAATACATATACGTCACACCAGACATTTGGTCAGCTTCATGTTGATGGTATTCCTGCAGGCTCACCCATTGACTGGGACAATATGCTTGACAGCTACAATGGTAGTTATACTGCCAAGCAACGTCTGGCTGTGGCACAGCTGATGCACTATTGCGGTGTGTCTGTGGAGATGGACTATACTAACTCATCGTCCGGTGCGCAAATATACAGGGTTGTAGATGCATTAAAGAAGTATTTTGGCTATACTTCGCCACGTTATATAGAGCAATCTTCCTACACATATGAAGGATGGGATGCTGTCATCTACAATGAACTGGAACAGGGACGTGTGGTTTATCTGGGTGGCTGGAACTCAGAAGGCGGGCACGCTTTTGTTTGTGACGGACATGATGGAAATCAATGCTTCCATATCAATTGGGGATGGGGAGGCGTGAGTGACGGCTTTTTCCTTCTCTCAAGTCTGAATCCTTCCTCACAAGGCATCGGCGGAAGTGGTGACGGTTACAGTCAGAACGAGGTCGCTATCATTGGTTGTGAGCCCGATAATTACGGAGACAAGGAGATGCCTATTGCAAATTCACTTGTCAAGAAACTTTGTTTGCAGAACTGGGATGTTGACGGTAACGGAACGTTTACCTATGATGAAGCGGCTTCTGTTACTGACCTCGGAACTGTATTCCGCGGACAGCGTATCACATCCTTCCCGGAACTCTATAATTTTACTGGACTAACCGTCTTGAGTGATTCAGCTTTTGAAGGATGCACAAGTCTTTCCTCTGTCAAATTGCCAAAGAAACTCCAGCAGATCGGTGCATACGCTTTTAAAGGTTGTCGTTCACTGAATAACCTCAAATTGCCAGATAACATCAAAGCCGTTGGCAAGGCTGCATTTGCTGGTTGTCGTAGTTTGCCGAATCAGATTTTACCTTCACCACTCACTTCTTTGGCAGACAGTGTCTTTGCCGGTTGCCAGGCATTCACAACAGTTGAATTGCCATTGACAATATCCTATATAGGTAGTCAGGCTTTTGAAGGATGTACAAAATTAACCTCTTTTACTGTAAGCAGTGTTGTTCCCAAGGACATTGAAGTCAAGTCTAATGTGTTCGAAGGAATTGATTTGTCTAAAGCTACTTTGAATGTTTCGCAAGGTACCCTCAGTTTTTTTGCCTCTGAAGACCAGTGGAAAGAATTCGGCACTATCGTGGAAATCCGAACACTGAATGGAGGTAAATTTGCAGATTTTGCCACAGACAAGACATTCTTAATATACAATGAAGGCACAGGACGTTTCCTCAGCAAAGGTGAAGCATGGGGTACACAGGCTATAGTAGATCCCAGTCCTATGCGTTTCCAAGTGCGTCATGACACTTCCATGCCGGAAGGAGTATATTATCTCTACTCAGAAGATACAGGCAAGACGGGGTATATTACTTTCCGCACCACAGGCGACGACAACGTGGGTAAAGGTGTCCAGGCTTGCTTCGTTGACGGAGATCAGTCGCATCTTACTGACAAGACTGCATGGTGGACGATAAATGAAGTTGGCGATGCGCTCTACACTATACAAATTCCAGAGGGACAGAACGGTTACGATGCTGACTGTTTCCTTGGTGTGCAGACCGATCACGCAAGTAATGCTGCCATTCCTACCTATGGTGCATATAGTGACGTGTCCTATAGTGAGTATGCAAAGAACTGCCAATGGCGATTTGTGGAATACGATGAGATTACAACTGCGACTTTTGAGGCTTCCAAAGTATTGGCAAACCTCCTTACTATGGCTAAGTCTTATGGCACTGACTACAACTTTGAACTGGCTGTTTACAATGACATGAACAGTACGATAGATCAGATTGAAGATGCACAGCGCACACTTCGCAAGAAACTTAATCTCATAAATTTCTGCGATCCGGAACTTCGTGCCGATGCAATTAGTTACTTCGATGTTAACCAAGACGGTGAAATCAGTTATTCGGAAGCAAGCAAAATTACAGATTTTGGTTACTTTGCTTTTGTTTACCGTTCCTTCACCGATCTTTCAGACCTTAAGTATTTCAAGAACGCAGAAGCATTATATGGTAACAGTTTCAATGGTAACACTGAGCTGCAGCGCATCACTTTGCCTGAGAATCTGCAGTATATTTATTATAATGTGTTCCGTAACTGTTCCAGCCTAAAGGAAATCACCCTGCCTCATAGAGTGTCATATCTTGGTGAAGGTGCTTTCGAGGGCTGTACATCTCTTAAGAGTGTGACAGTGCTAAATCCTAATCCATCGACTATTAATATCGAATCCAACACCCTCTTCAAAGGTGTAAACCTCAGCAAAGCTACTCTCTACGTTCCTAAAGGTTCGAAAGAACTCTATGCACAAGCTGCTATCTGGAAAGAATTCGGAAAAATAGAAGAAGTACGTGGTAAAACTTCTGTTGGATTCTCTCCATTAGAGACCGATGTGGATGGATATATTTATAACTTGCTAACTGGAAAATATATCCGCAATGGCGAAGCTTATGGAACGCAGGCTGTGGTCGGTTCGGATGGTTTAATATATCAGTTCCGTCACATTGCAAACACTCCTTCTGATGTGTTCATTCTGTACAGTGCTAATGCTGGGGGCAATCATGTACTCTTCCGCACAACCAATGATGCGAAAGTGGGTAAAGGTGTCAAAGCGTGCTTCGTGGACGGAAGTTCTGGTACCGATGCTTATTGGAAGGTTGTTCAGAATCCTGAAGACTTGACTTTCACCATGCAAGTACCATCGTCGGATGCATCTTATGTGGCAGGTCAGTATTTAGGAACCCAATACGACCATGAATCAAATTATGCTCCATATGGAACAGATGGTATTTACTGGGATATAGAGCCAGGACAAAATCCTCGGGCAGTGCAGTGGGCATTTATCAAGCGAAGTGACGTGCTTGCAGCAGAAGCTTTTGACGAGCATGTTGCATGGTTGAAAGAACTGCTTCAGTATGCTACTGCAAAGAATATCGATTGTTCCGAAGAACAGGCTGTATATGACAACTTAGACAGCAACGAGGAAGAGGTTATGAATGCTATTCAACAGCTTCGTCATAAACTTGGCTATATAGATTTCGCTGACTCGCGCGTCAAGACTATTTGTGTAAATAATTGGGATGACGATGATGATGGTGAACTCTCCTACGATGAAGCTGCAGCTGTGACTGATTTAGGTACTGTATTCCGTTCTTATGCTATTACGAGCTTTGAAGAACTGCAATACTTTACATCTCTCACGTCAATACATGATGAGGCATTCAAATCATGCTCAAAGCTTGTTTCAATCTATCTGCCAGCAGGTGTAACCACTCTTGGCAAAGATGCCTTCACCTCTTGCTCGGCACTGAAGTACATAGTAGCTCTGTCGCCAACATTAGTCAATGCTGACAAAGCTTACGTTACTCGCAATAGCATAGTGTTTGTTCCTGCCTCACTTATCGAATCCTATCAGGCTGATGCAGGATGGAGCAACTCAACCATTGTGGAATACACAGGAATCCCAACCGTTACAGCAGAAAATGCCAGCCGTGATTATGCTCGTGTGAATCCTACGTTCAAATACACTGTAAGTGGAGCACCTATCAACGGCGAACCGGAATTGGTACTCTTGGACATTTATGATCCAGAGACAGGGGAACCTTATACCGATGCTTTGTTGCCGGCAGGTGAATATGTCATCCAACCTCTTAGTGGTAACATCACCAGCAAGGGTCTGGTATGTGTGCCCGGAACTCTGACTGTGAACAAAGTTACTCTTACTGTCACAGCAAAATCCTACACTCGCTATGCAGGAGAAGAGAATCCTGTGTTCGAATTGACTTACAAAGGATTCAAGAATAAAGAAAAGGCGGAAACAGCCTTGAGTGTTCAGCCGACTGTAGAGTGCGACGCAACTATTGACAGCCCTGTTGGAGAATACGAAATTCGTGTGTTTGGTGCTGAAGCCAACAACTATGATATTGTATATGTGTTTGGCACTCTGACCGTAGAACCTTCCGTTAGCATAGACAGCCTGCGTGATAGTCAGAAGCCTGTCACAATCTATGACCTTCAGGGACGTCTTGTAAAGACTCCGCAGCGTGGTCTTTACATCATTAACGGCAAGAAGACCTTAGTCCGTTAAGCCATACATTAATTATATTCATAAAGGGCAGCTTGTACAAAACAGGCTGCCCTTTTTGCTTAAAAAAAATGACTTTTACAACAACAATCAAGGATCAAAAGGATAATGTTGATTTTTTTTAAAGTCAAGAATACTAAACTTTAAGGAGTTAAGAAGTTAAGAAGCTAAGGAGTTATGAAGTTAAGGAGTTAAGACGAATGATAATTATAAATTATTTTATAAGAACCATCGGGATGAGGACTGGTAACGTCTTAACTTCTGTCCGAAAGACGAGCGAAGCGATAACTTCATAACTTCATAACTCCATAAACTTGAATAAATAATTTAATCTTATTAATCTTAGCACGAAGTGCGATGTTAATAATAAAACAACGTGCTGCGCACTAGAATAATAATTATAAACAAAAACAAGAAAAACCCTTTCATTGATTACAATCTTTGTCAAGATTAGCATATAA
>CACYSD010000039.1:0-8332 GCA_902776985.1 uncultured Bacteroidales bacterium | reverse complement strand
TTGTTCAACTAATGCAATCGCTTCAAGCTTTTCTTCTAAACTACATTTCCGTTTCATTATGAACCTTAAAGTTGTGTCCAACTTTCTGGGTTCACTTCAGTTAGTGGCATGTGTGAATCGCAGCAACAGGTTCTCTGATTCCTCTAAATGAAAACAATCTCCGCCTTGGCAATGAGCTGACTGCCAGGGCGGAGATTGTATGAGGGAAAAGAAGAGAAAACTTATTTTTTAAGTTAATTATTTGGTGGTTCGATTAAAGTTCGTAACTTTGCCGCGGATAACTTAAAAGTTAAGATTGCAAATGAAGCAAGAATACAGTATAGAATTGCTGGAAGAGTATGAAAATGTCAATTTCTACAGCATAAGAATGGCTGGTGAGGAGTTGACAGAATTCATCAAGAATCAAGGATGGCACGATGGTGCTTGTGGATAAAGAAATTGTTGGGAACTTAAATTTTAAGAGGTATGAGAAGGAGTAAAATATTAGAGGAAAGGCGTAAGCGCGTTAATCATGAGACCCGTGAGTCTGTAGCCTTGTCTTTCCGTATTGTAGACAGAATACATGAAATTTTGGAAGAGAAAGGTCTGAAACAGAAGGATCTTGCTCTGAAATTAGGCAAGAGCGAAGCCGAAATTAGTAAATGGATGCGTGGAACGCATAATTTCACGATTGATACTCTCGTCTCTATTGAGGATGCACTTGAGGCTCCTATTGTGCAAGTATGTCATTCTCATACCTATGCTGTAGAAGAATTTGAACCTACGTTTGCTGCAGAATCATAAGAGGAATAATCAGAAATGGGAAATAAAGTCTGATGTAAGAGGGATGATGTAAGATGTATGATGTAAGAGGGAAGATGTAAGATGTTTGATGTAAGAGGGAAGATGTAAGATAAAAACAAGAAAACCCCTCCTGATCAGTGATGCTGAACGGGAGGGGTTTTCTTGTTTTGTTTGTTTATGCGGGACGGACTTGACCGTTGCCATGGATGAGCCACTTGTAGGTGGTGAGTTCCTCAAGTGCCATAGGGCCGCGGGCATGGAGTTTCTGGGTGGAGATACCGATTTCGGCACCAAGACCGAACTGTGCACCGTCGGTGAAGGATGTAGGAGCGTTGTGATAGACACAGGCGGCATCGACAAGGGCAAGGAAACGGTCGGCTGTGGCTTCATTCTCAGTGATGATACATTCGCTGTGACCGCTGCCGTACTGACGGATGTGGTGCATGGCATCTTCAACATCGGCAACAACGCGAACTGCCATAGCGTAGTCCTGGAATTCTGTTCCGAAGGTTTCGTCGTTCGCCATCTGAAGCAGGCGAGAAGGGTAGGAGTTGTTCTCTTTCAAGAGTGTGTAAGCCATAGGGTCGGCATAGACCATCACATTGCTCTGAACGAGCGGTGCAAGCAGCTCTGGCAGATCCTTGGCACGAGAAGTATGTACAAGCAGACAGTCGAGTGCGTTGCAAACGCTGACACGGCGTGTCTTGGCATTGTTGATGATGCGTGCGCCTTTCTCTACGTCTCCGTCAATGTCGAAATATGCATGACATACGCCTGCACCTGTTTCGATTACAGGTACGGTGGCTTCGGTGCGAACGAAGTCGATGAGCCGTTTGGAACCGCGGGGAATGACGAGGTCAACCATGCCCCGTGCGTGAAGCAGTGCGGCTGTGGCATCGTGACTGGCAGGGAGTAGCTGGCAAATGGCTGTGTCGAGGTTGTGTGCCTTCAGCACTTCTCCGATGATGCCGACTGCGCAGCGGTTGGACTCCTCTGCATCGCTTCCGCCTTTGAGAAGTGAGGCATTGCCTGACTTCAGACAGAGTGCAAAGACATCGAATGTGACGTTGGGGCGTGCCTCATAGACAATGCCTACTACACCGAAGGGGACTGCCACGCGTTTGAGGTCGAGACCATTGGGCAGAACGGTGTGTTTGAGTATGCGATGGAGTGGTGAAGGCAGCGTTGCCACATGACGCATGTCGGAGGCAATGCCTGAGATACGGGATTCGGTCAGTCGCAGACGGTCGTACATGGGATTGCTTGGATCCATGCGGTCGAGGTCGCGCTGATTGGCTGTAAGTAATGCTGCACTGCTATGTTCGATGGCGTCTGCTGTGTCGAGCAGAATCGCATTTATCTTGTCGTCCGTGAGTTGGGAGAGGAGCAGGCTTGCTTCTCTTGACTTCTCAAAAAGAGTATTTAATTCCATGATTGTATATTTATGTTGCTTCGCTTGATTATCCCATCCGGATGGTTAAACTCCTCCTTTGGGAGAGGTTGGGTGGGGGCTTATAAACCTGGTGCAAGGGGTGTCGCTGCCGGGTTGCATGAGGTGGAGGAGGATGTTGTCGCGCTTGCCGTTGGCAATGATGACTTCGATGCCTGACTGTGACACTTCGTGGGCGGTGTGGTACTTGGACTGCATGCCGCCTCTGCCGAGTGATGATTTTGATGTCTGAATGTACTGACTGAGATCGGTGTCGGGACTGACGGTGCGGATAAGCTCTGAGCCTGCATCGGAAGGATTGCCTGTGTAGATGCCGTCGATGTTGGAAAGGAGAATGAGACGGTTGCACTGCATCATGCTGGATACGAGTCCCGACAGCTCATCGTTATCGGTAAACATAAGCTCGGTGACGCAGACGGTGTCGTTCTCGTTGATGATAGGTATTACACCGTTGTTGAGCATCACTTCCATACAGTTCTTCTGGGTGTTGTAGTGCTCCTCGGTGCGGAAATTCTCTTTCATTGTCAGTACCTGACCCACTGCGATGCGATGTTCGCGGAAGAGTTCGTAGTAGCGGTCGATGAGTTTTGCCTGACCAACGGCTGAATAGAGCTGACGCTCGTCAACCATGTCCTTGGTCTTGATATCGGAATGGTGTGCCAGTACGCTGCGTCCGCAGGCTACTGCACCTGAAGAAACAACGAGTAATTCGTGGCCTTGCTTGTGAAGTTCCGCTATTTGGTCAACAAGGGAGGAAAGTCGTGTTACATCGAGTGATCCGTCAGCACGTGTCAAGACGTTGCTGCCGATTTTTACTGTTATGCGCATATTTAATGTGAAGAGTGAAGTGTGTTATCGTTCGGCTTGCCGACGCTCCGGGCAAAGCTCCGGAGAACTTTGTGATAGTACCGGAGAGGTTACAAATTATAAAGCCATCCGGATGGTTATTCCTCCCCTATACGGGGGAGGTGCCGTCAGGCGAAGGGGGCTTTGTTGGGTCTTTTACAGTTGGCTGGGACTTAAGGCGAAGGTGTTGCCCTGACTTAGGTCGCCTGACTGGAAACCGCGTTTGAACCAACGCTGGCGCTGAGCTGATGAACCATGGGTGAAGGTTCGTTCGTCGGGAGAACTGCCGGATTTCTTCTGGAGGTAGTCGTCACCGATCTTGACTGCTGCATCGAGTGCCATTTCGAGGTCGCCGGTCTCAAGTGAATTGAAAATCTGCTGCTCGTCGTGTGCCCATACTCCTGCAAGGAAGTCTGCCTGGAGTTCTATCTTGACGCTTATGCGGTTGGCTTCAACCTTGCTCGAATTAGCCATCTGCTGATGGGCGCGTCCGAGGTCACCAAGCAGGTTCTGCACGTGGTGACCTACTTCGTGGGCAATGACATAGGCGTAGGTGAAGGTTGCTTCTTTTATGCCGAGTGTCTCTTGCATTTCCATAAAGAAACTAAGGTCGATATAGACACTTTCGTCTGCAGAGCAGTAGAAGGGTCCCATGGCTGCCTGTCCTGTGCCGCAGCCCGTCTGTGTGGAGCCTGTGTAGAAAACAAGTTTCGGTACCTTGTAGGTCTTACCCATTGACTTGAACTTGCGAGTCCACACATCCTCGGTGCTGGCGAGAATCTGTTCGGTTATCTCCTTGAGGTCTTCTTCCTCTGCTGTTCCCACGTAGGGTTCATCGCTATTGCTGCTGCTTGAACCACCGCCAAGGATGTCACCAATGTTGATGCCGCTGCCGGAGCCGTTTCCATTGAGGATGCTGCCTACATCTATACCGTCACCGCCATTGCCTGAAAAGAGGGCAAAGAGAATACCTATTATGATTGCACCGATACCCCCGCCGACAGCGCCTTTGCTAACGCTGCGTCCGCGACGGTCTTCCACATTGGTGCTTCTGCGTCTGCCAGTTAGTTTCATATTGATTTCTGTTATTTATCTTCTTTCCATTCTGCTACACGAACACTATTGTCAATCTGGTAGGTGAGTGTGTTCAATCCTTGTCTATGTCTGCGAGCGGTTTCATGTTCTCGTCACGGCAGATATATCCTCCCATGCTGTTTTTCCATACGTATCCTCCATACTTCCCGTCATACACTCTGTGTACACCTGGGGCTTTGGTGTTCACATAAACGGTGTGGTTCTCTTTCATTTTCTTGAATAGCTCAGGATTGATACCCTGTGCATTGACTGCTCCTGCAATAAACAGCAACAGCACTGTTAGGATAAGTTTGTTCTTCATAATCTTCGGTTTACATTGGTGATTATGCTGCAAAGTTAACTGATTTTTTGAATTTTACGGCAATAGTATGCTATGTTTTTTCAGTCTTCTGCATGGATTGATTTAAAACAATAAAGGGCAGCCTTGGTTGGGCTGCCCTTTATTGAGGTTATTTCCGATTTTCGATTTTCAGTTTTTATCCGAGCAAATCGTCGAGTGCGCTGCGGAATTCCTGTGCTTCGCCTCCATTGTTTTCTGCTGGAGCAGCACCTTCTTCATTGTGGCTGTGATGGTGACGTTCACCTCTCTCGCCACGACCGCGACGTTCTCCGCGTTCCGGACGCTCACCACGCTCTGGACGTGGACGGCGTTCGCGCTGTGGACGCTCTACGTAGTCTGCTGGCTTGTCGATGAGTGCACGGTGGCTGAGTTTGAACTTACCAGTCTTCTGATCGATGTCGATAAGTTTAACTTCAATCTCGTCGCCTTCGTGGATGCCAGCTTCTTCTACTGTCTCAAGACGTTTCCAGTCGATTTCGCTAATGTGGAGAAGTCCGTCCTTGCCTGGCATGAACTCTACGAAACAGCCGTAAGGCATGATGCTCTGAACTTTTCCTTTGTACACTTCACCTATTTCAGGTATAGCAACGATCGCCTTGATCTTTGCCATAGCTGCGTCGATGGCGCTCTTGTCTGGTGCAGAAATCTGAACCTTGCCGACTCCGTCAACTTCGTCGATAGTGATGGTTGTCTTGGTGTCTTCCTGCATCTGCTGGATGATCTTACCACCAGGACCGATGACAGCACCGATGAATTCCTTAGGAATGATAATCTGCTCAATGCGTGGTACGTGTGGCTTGAAGTCTGCACGTGGCTCGCTGATAGTCTTCATCATCTCACCCATGATGTGCTCACGACCAGCCTTTGCCTGCATCAGAGCCTTCTCAAGGATTTCGTATGACAGACCATCGCACTTGATATCCATCTGAGTTGCTGTAAGACCGTTCTTTGTACCTGTGGTCTTGAAGTCCATATCGCCAAGGTGGTCTTCGTCGCCGAGGATGTCGCTGAGGATAGCAAACTTGTCTTCACCTGGGTTCTTGATAAGACCCATTGCGATTCCGGCTACAGGGTTCTTGATAGGTACTCCGGCATCCATAAGTGCGAGTGTTCCTGCACAAGTAGTTGCCATTGATGAAGAACCGTTGCTCTCGAGGATATCACTGACTACACGTACTGTGTAAGGGAAGTCTTCTGGAATCTGGCCCTTGATACCACGCCATGCGAGGTGTCCGTGACCGATTTCGCGACGGCCAACTCCACGCTGTGCCTTTGCCTCACCTGTAGAGAATGGAGGGAAGTTGTAGTGGAGGAGGAAACGCTGGTATTCGCGTACGAGTGCTCCGTCGATGAGCTTCTCGTCAAGTTTGGTTCCGAGTGTGCAAGTAGAGAGTGACTGTGTTTCACCACGAGTGAAGATTGCACTTCCGTGAGGACCTGGGAATGTGCCGACTTCGCACCAGATTGGACGGATGTCGGTTGTCTTACGACCATCGAGACGAATGCCTTCGTCGAGTACGCAACGACGCATTGCATCGCGCTCTACATCGTGGTAGTAGCGGTCAACGAGTGCGTTCTTCTCTTCAAGTTCCTCTTCTGTCATATCTGGGTGTGCTGCTGCATAAGCTTCCTTGTATTCTTCGCGGATAGCTTCGAATGCTTCTGCACGTGCCTGCTTCTCAAGTGCCTGCTTTGTTACGTCGTATGCCTTCTGGTAGCAAACTTTCTTTACATCTTCACGAAGTTCCTCGTCGTTTACTTCGTGGCAGTATTCACGCTTAACGTCTGTACCGAGTTCCTTCATGAGTTCCTTCTGCAGACGGCACTGTGGCTTGATTGCCTCGTGAGCTGCCTTGAGGGCTTCAAGAAGATCCTGCTCGGAAACTTCCTTCATCTCACCTTCAACCATCATGATGTTTTCTTCGGTTGCACCAACCATAAGATCCATGTCGGCATTCTCAAGCTGCTGGAAAGTAGGGTTGATAACAAACTGTCCGTCGATGCGTGCTACACGTACTTCGCTGATAGGACCTTCGAATGGGATGTCGCTGGCAGCGAGTGCAGCAGATGCAGCGAAACCTGCAAGTGCGTCTGGCATGTCAACACCGTCAGCGCTGTAGAGGTTTACGTTAACATACACTTCTGCGTGATAGTTGCTTGGGAAAAGTGGGCGGAGTGCGCGGTCTACAAGGCGGCAAGTCAGGATTTCTTCATCGCTGGCTTTGCCCTCGCGGCGGGTGAATCCTCCTGGGAAACGGCCTGCAGCGGCATATTTTTCGCGATATTCCACTTGAAGTGGCATAAAATCTGTTCCGGGTACTGCGTCTTTTGCGGCACAAACAGTGGCCAGGAGCATGGTCTTTCCCATTGTGAGCAATACGGCTCCATCGGCTTGTTTGGCAAGTTTGCCTGTCTCAATGCTGATTTGTCGTCCGTCGGGCAGTGAGACTGTCTTTGTAATTACGTTCATCTTTCTTAAATTAATACATCTAATTGTTTATATAAATAACATCTAAGCATCTAAATATCACACAGGTGTGTTTCGAACTGCAAAGTTAGGAATAATAATCGATATGCCGAAATAATTGCAGCACAAAACGTGTTTTACAGCATATTTTACGGTTATTATCAATTGCAGGCGGTTGTTTCTTCCTATTTCAGACTGATATTTCCCTCGTTGTCAATGACGAAGTTGCGATTCTGGATATCTGTCTCGGTGAGGGCCTTCATCTGCTTGGCAACAGAATTGGTGGTGTCGAGACGTGGACCGATTCCGCGTTGCTGAATGAAGGAATGGATTTTGCCGGAAAGAAATTCTCCCTTCTTGTTGATTTTGATTTCTACAACAGGTGCATGACCGCTGATGCCGCTCACGTTGATGCCGTAAGGAGTGCAGAAATTACCGAGGCTATAGGCAATGAAACGGTTCTTATAGACTTCCACACAACGGGTTACGTGAGGACCGTGGCCATAGACAACATCTGCTCCGAGGTCTATGCACAGATGTGCCAGTTCTCGTAAGTTGCCACGGTTTTCACCAAGGAATGTCTCTGTTCCCTTGGGCAGGTGTGTCTTGTCCTTGCCTTCAGCTCCGCCGTGGAAAGAAACTACGAGTATGTCGCATTTGCCGCGAAGTGCGCTTACTATGCGACGGACTGTGGCGGTGTCGGTATGCTTGAGTGTGTAGCGGTTGTGCCCGAATGCGCAGAGACCATACTTCACACCTCCGCGCTCCACAATGGCGTATTCGGTACGTCCGCTGATACCGGAGTACTTTATGCCTTGTGCCTTCAAGACGGATTCGGTGGACTCAATGCCTTCTGTTCCGAAGTCATTGGCATGATTGTTTGCCTGACTCATGAAGTCGTAGCCTGCATCTTTGAGATTGACACCGTAGGTGGTTGGGGTGCGGAAAGAATAGCTGTGTGGACCTGAACCCTTGGTGCTTTTGCCGCCGTCACAAAGAGTGCCTTCAAGGTTTCCAACTGCCAGATTGGCGCGGCGGGTAATAGCCTTTGTGTCGTCGAAGAGATTCCTGCCGTCGTTTGCAGGTAATTGACTGGAAGGGTAGGTTGTTCCCATCATGATGTCGCCGCACATGGCTATGGTGAGAGTGTCGGAGGCAACTCCGGAAGCGTTTGTCTTGAGCACTGTGAACAGAACAGCTGCAAGTGCTATTATCAGTTTTCTTTTCATCTTAGTTATGGTGTGATATAAGATAGGTTCTAAAAATTCTGTTTTTAGTTTCCCTACCCAATGTATTTGAGTTTTATCGGCCGCTTTTAGTTTTCTGTGGTGTCTTTTTGCCATCTTTTTCG
>CACYSD010000038.1:0-8988 GCA_902776985.1 uncultured Bacteroidales bacterium | reverse complement strand
ATGGCAAAAAGACACCACAGAAAACTAAAAGCGGCCGATAAAACTCAAATACATTGGGTAGGGAAACTAAAAACAGAATTTTTAGAACCTACCTTATAACTTTTCGCCAGACGCGGAGGAAGTTCTCGCCCCAAAGGAGGCGGAGATCGGATGGTGAATAGCGACGTGAAAGGAGTAGGCGGGTGAAATTGAAGAGTTCTAAGGCATTGTTACAACCTGGCACTCCACCGCCTCCGTCGAAATCGGTGCCAATTCCTACGTGGTCTATGCCCATGACTTCTACCATGTGGTCGAGGTGACGGACTATGTCGCGGACTGTGGCTTCGCTCTCGTTGTCGCAGAGGAAACCGCCATAGATTGTTACTTGCGCTACTCCTCCATGACGAGCCAGGTCGCGCATCATTTCGTCGGTGAGGTTGCGTCTGTGGCCACAGAGTGCACGACTGGACGAGTGGGTACAAACCACAGGACTGGTGCTTATGCGGAGTGTGTCGTAGAAAGTGCTGTCGGCAGCATGACTGAGGTCTATGAGCATGCCTGTGCGGTTCATTTCCTTTATAACCTGTTCACCGAAGGCGCTGACTCCGCCGTGTTCCGCTTCTCCCTTATTGGAGTCGCAGATATCGTTGTCGCCATTGTGGCAGAGTGTCATGTAGGACACTCCTCGGTGCTTGAATTTCTCCACACGGCTGAGGTCCTTGCCGATGGCATAGCCGTTCTCAATGCCGAGAACGAGGGAATGACGGCCCAGCTGTTTGTTAACCAGTATATCGTCGGGAGTTCGTGCCAGTTGGATTTTCTCAGGATGTGCCTCGGTAATCGCTTCAACAAGGGAGAGAATATAGTCTGCTCGCTGTGTGGCATCCTTCAACGATGCCTCGTCGCGGGCACCCTGGCGCAGGTATGCCACCATGAAAACGGCGTCAAGCATGCCCTTATCCATCTTCTCAAAGTCTATCTGAAGCTGTGGGTTGTTCTGATAGAAATCGCTGACGAAGGCTTTTATGGATGATTGGGCAGGATAGTGCTGCAGGTATTTCTCCATGGTGATGTCGAAAAACTCGTCGCAGTGGTTGCGGATGATACGTGTAGGTGTGTCGCAATGGCTGTCGAGGGTGATGACACGACGATGTACTTCCTTTGCGGCAGCAAACTCCTTAGCCTCGTCAACTATCCAGTTGAACACATCCTTTTCTTCGCTTCCGTAAGGCGGACGAAGCTGATAGTCGAACGATTCCGGATGCCACTGAACTCCGAGCACAGATTTCTGCTGGGTGCTCTCAATAGCCTCAATCACTCCGTCGCTGCTCGTAGCACTTATGCAGAATCCTTCAGGCACTGATGCCACAGCCTGATGATGGAAGGAATTGACTCCTATCTCCGTCTTCTTATATACATTGTATAAAATTGTATTCTCTACGATATTGACAGTGTGGCTACGAGTATCACGGGAAGCGTCCTGTGAGTGTTTATAAAGCAAAGCACCATTGGGATGCTGGCTATAGATGTCCTGATAGACCGTTCCACCAAGTGCTGCAGCAATGACCTGTATGCCACGGCATATACCGAGTATGGGAATCTGGCGTTCATAGGCACGACGCATTAGAAACAGTTCCTGTGCGTCGCGTTCGTTGTTGATGCCGTGGAGCTGTGGCACAGGCTGCTCACCTACAAGTACAGGATTGATGTCTGCTCCACCGCTGAAGATAATGGCATCAATGCGGTCGAGATATTCTTCAACCTGGGTCTCTTCACCAATTCTGAATGGAGGAATAATCAATGGAAGTCCTCCTGCACGGAGAACTGACTTATAATATGCCTCAGCCAAAAGACTGTTTGGAGCATCATAGTTACCGGTGATGCCGATTATTGGTTTTGATTCATTCATAATTAAGTCCCCTCCTGTCCCCCAAAAAGGGGGATGATTCAGAAATCAAGGGGTATTTTAGTTTAAATGTTATACATTATATTTTTAATCCTCTAACTTCCTCATTGGGAGAATTACTTCTTGATGTAAGAGTTCTCCCCTATATGGGGCAATCGCGCGTTCGCGTTCAAGCGATGGGGGAGCTTTAGCGACGGAGGGCAAGGTTAGAGGGGGTCTTTCTTTTTATACCTTGACCCGCCAAGGGAGGTGACTAACCCATCGAGTTCCATGTCGAGGAGAATGGCGCTTACCTTGCTTAACGGAAGGTTTGTTTCGATTACTATCTGATTGATGGATTTGCTGTCTGAGCTATCAAGTGCATCATAGATCTGCTGCTGCTCTACCGACAATTGCGGGAATAGTTCCTGTTGCCGAGGAATAAAGGCTGCTGACTCTGGTTCTGGTTTGGTCCATCCAACTGCAGCAACGAAATCATCGACAGAGGTGATAAGATGTGCCTGATGATTAGCTATCAATTTGTTGCAACCCTCGGAATACTGATTGAATATATTCCCTGGAAAGGCACACACCTCACGGTTGTACTCAACGGCAAGGTCTGCAGTGATGAGTGAACCGCCCTTTGCTGCACTTTCAACTACAATGGTTGCCTGGGATATGCCAGCGACAATGCGGTTGCGACGCACGAAATTGCCTTTATCTATCTTAGTCTTGCTCATGTATTCGGTGAGCAAACCACCCTGTTGGATCATCTTAACCGCAGTGTGACGGTGAACTGAAGGGTAAATCATATCGAGTCCGTGGGCAAGGACACCAACAGTAGGCAGACCGCAGTCGAGCGCAGCACGGTGAGCACAGATGTCTATGCCATAGGCAAGTCCGCTGACAACAAGGGTGTCGGGGAAATACTTGGCGACTTCTGCAAGGAAATGCTTGCATATATCGCGTCCGTAATCCGTTGAATGGCGAGTTCCCACCACACTGATGCAATGGCGGGGGTTGAGAGGCGCATTGCCTAAATAATAGAGAACGAGCGGCGCATCGGGACACTGGCTGAGCAATTGTGGATATGCCTCATCGTTGATGCTAATACACTGTATGTTCTTTTTACTGGCAAAATCAAACTCTTCCTCTGCTGTCCGTAAAGCGTCATCAGCATGACGGAAAGCCTCAACGATTTTTTCATTGATATCAGGAATCAGTTGTCGCAGATTCTGGCGGTTGCTCATCAGTTCCGTCGCACTGCCTGCGGCATCAAGCAAAAGATGTGCATTGACCGAATTGAGCGGATGAATGCACGTTAATGCCATCATATTTATGATTTCCTGATCCATAGGTTTTTTAATGAAGAATTCTGTTTACTTGATAAAGCGCTATGATTTAATGATGAATTAAAAAAATTGTTTTCTTGATAATGGAGTTCAATTCATTAATGAATTCTTCATTTTTCATTTTTCATTCTTCATTTATTTTACCGTTACTTTAAGCGGATTGTGTGCTGTCTTTGCGAATTGCTGGAGGTATGCTTCCCATTTAGCAATTGAATTGATGCCTACGCTTTCGTTGTGGCTCCATGCCGAACCGAAATAGTAGTCAAGGGTTGCTTTAGGCTGATAGTTGCCTATAGCAAGTATATGACCGGTAGCTCCAGGCAAATTGGCTTCCTGACGATATTCCATCTTTACACCTTTCTGCATGCAAACCACACCTACGTAAATCTGTCCGAATTCCTTATTCAGTTTAGCACGGAATTTCTCCTTATACTGATATGGGTCGCCAAGATCCTCGTATGCCATGAAGCCTTCCTTGTCGTTGAGGACAAAGGCATTGGGGTTCTCATTGTGTACAATCACTCCCACAGCGGCAGGAATGGCTTTTGTGATACCTTCGTAGGTTATTACAGCATGGTTCATCTGACTGCCTGCATCAAGCGAAATCACACGTTTCTCTGTGAAGGTCTGTCCCTCAACAGTGGTCTTCTCGTAAGAAAGACTGAAAGTGAAACGGAGCGGACCGCGGTCAAGAATCTCATAAATGGTATAGCACTTAGGATAGACAATATCCTTTCCTCCGTTTGCAAGCAGGGCAGCTGTACCTCCACCGAGAGTAGGGCCTACCTTATAGCAGTCCATACCTGTGCCGTGGTTTACATGATAGCTCTGAGCATAATAGAGTTCGGTGGCAAGATCTTCATAACCCATCTTGCGCAGACGAGTGCATACTTTGGCAAATTCCGCATCTTTCTCCAGTGCATAACGCTCCTCAAGTACAAGGCGGTCGGTATTCTTTGTCCAGATGTCATAGCCCCATGCACGTTCACCACTCTTCTGAAGTGCAGGTCCATAGGCACGGAAAGCTACACGGTCGTTTTCCCATGCAAAATCATCTACACGTTCAGGATACTGACGTCCGAAAACACGATTCTCGTATTTCTGAGGAGTACCTTTCTTTGCATAATAAACTACCTTGCCTTTAGCACCGACACCAATTTGGAAAATCAGTTTGCCGTCATAAGTCACCTGGCTTGGTATCTCCTTGCCGTCGGCATCGGTAACGATAAACTGCTTTGCACCGTCGAGCTTCTTTATAACCGGTGCAACAGACACTTCTGCCATCTCTCCGTTGCGGATTGTTGACAATGGATTCTGTACTGTCAATTTTACTACATCCGCAGCATTTACACTCATTGCCAATAACAATGATGCTGCAATAGATAGAATTCGTTTCATTTAGTTAAGTTTTTTGTATGTTTTTAGTTGATGTTCCAAAATTACTTCTTTTCTTCGAATAAACAGCGATAATTCTCTGCAAATTCAACAGAAATGCTGTTTTCAAGCGACTGACACACTTCAGTGGCAAGATCCTGTCCGCAATGAATCACCTTTTGCCATTTATCCTCACTGAGAGATAATATATCGCTGCGACAGATGCCATACTGTATTAGTCCGTAGATTATTCCAGCATTGAAGTTGTCGCCTGCTCCTATAGTGCTCACAGTTTGAATACGGCGCACAGCATAGCTTTTACGGAAGTTTGGAGTGATTAGTCTGATGTCGCCGTCGGCATCGGTAGAGATGAATACCTTGCAGTATTTTGATATTACTGTGTCGTACATGAAGTCAGCATCATCGTTGCCGAAAAGATTGTCAAGATCTTCACGTGAAGCACGGACTATATCGGCATATTGAAGATTCTCCAGCATGTCGGCATATATCTCCTTCACCTCGTGTTTATGTGAACTTCTGAAATTCAGGTCGTAGTAGATTATAGCGTCATTGCTACGGACGTGGTCAAGAAATTCCTTTACCTTGGGACGCAAAACAGGATTGAGCACAAAGTAAGAACTCATCATCACCACATCGTCTGCATTGACAGGAGGTAGTTCAACCTCAAGCCGAGCTGCAGGATAGTCCTTATAGAAAGTATATTCTGCATCATTGCGGTCGTTGAGCCAAGCAAGGGAAATGGCACTACGTCCGTTCTTATACACTGCCACATGATGGTTGTCCACACCGTTGGCTTCCATAAAATCGAGGATAGTCTGCCCCACCCTGTCATTACCAGTCTCGCTGAATATAGTCACATTCTGACCAAGACGACCAAGCGATATAATTCCGTTGAACACACTACCTCCAGGCACAGCCGCCTGCGGTTGTCCGTTACGGAAAATTATATCCATTATAGTTTCACCTATACCAATTATCTTGCGTTTCATATAAGAAGAAGAAGACCCTCAAAGATCCCCACCCTACCTCCCCCTGTATGGGGAGGAGTAGTTAGTTACTATCAAGGGGACTTATATATATATTATTTAGTCAATTATTAGTTTGAAGATTTAGCCACTCCCCTCCCTTGGGAGGGGCAATCGCGCGTTCGCGTTCAAGTGATTCTTGGGAGCGTTGCCCCAAGCGATTCCCGAGCATAGCTCGCCTACCCGTAGCCTTTCATCGACGATACCTCTGAAAAAACTCAAAGAGTCGCTTGCGAAGCAAGAACCGGAAGGTGGTAAGGGGGTGGGTCTTTTATTTTAATATCTTTTCCAAATCTTCCAGCGTATTAGCACGTGCATATACTTTATCCCAAGGTTTGTTGACCACTCCACGGGAATTGAGAGAATCGAGGAAAGTGAAAAGAGAATCATAAAAACCGTCAATGTTGTAGAAGATGACAAGTTTTTCATGCATTCCAAAGGTGTTCTGAGCCATAGCAGAGAATGCCTCATCGAGAGTACCTACACTTCCCGGCATCACTATCATCACATCACTTTCACCGATTAACCACTGCTTGCGATCACTCAAATCCTCACAGTGGAAAGTAATATCAATAGCATCGCTGACTGTGCCCTGCTCCATCAGTTTTCTTGGAACAACACCAAATACCTTGGCACCTGCAGTGTGAGCTGCCTGAGCCAATTCCTCCATCAGTCCGCTGGCATTGCCGCCATAGACCAGAGTCTTGCCGTTTTCGCCAAGCCATCTGCCCAATTCACGAGCAGCTTGTTTTATGTTTGGAGCTACATTGTTGTTAGATGAACAGAAAACTCCAATTTTCTCTATTTTATTCATTGTAATAAGCCCCCCTCCTGTCCCCCAAAAAGGGGGATGATTCAGAAATCAAGGGGTATTTTAGTTTAAATATTATACATTATATTTTTTATCCTCTAACTTCCTCATTGGGAGAACTACTTCTTGATGTAAGAGTTCTTCCCCTTGGGGCAATCGCGCGTTCGCGTTCAAGCGATGGGGGAGCTTTAGCGACGGAGGGCAAGGTTAGAGGGGGTCTATCCTATAGGAAACCAAATAAATACTGCTGCATCCCAAAGAGCATGGGAGATAACTATGGCACCCAGACGGTTAGGCATGCGCATATAGAGCCATCCCCATACAAGTCCGCAAACCAATGCCGACATTATCAGCATAAAGTTGAACGATGCCCAGTGTACCAAAGCATATATAGCAGTTGTTATCAGAAAACCTTTTACAGGTGTAAGACGTTTACTCAAAGACCGTTGTATAAATCCTCTCCAGAAAAACTCTTCTGCAGGACCAATAATGAAAATCAATAAGAATGTCAACAGCCAAGGCGACTGATTCATTTTCATTCCATAGATATTATTCACCTGACTACGTGCAAAAGGCAATATCCATGATGAAAGCAAATCACCCAGCCAGAAAATGCACCAAAGAGCAATGGCAATGCCTATACCTAAAAAAATATCCGATACCTTGAAACTTATAGTCTTGAATGTATCTCTTGACCATACTATCACCAAAGAAGTAAGCAATAGCGCAGAAGCAGTCATTGTCCACCAGAAATTAATCTTCGGTGCAGTCCATGGCGAAAACATAACTGTCCACAAAACAGCCGCTATAATAAGTGAAGAGTAAAAAGTGAAGAGTGTTATCGTTCGGCTTGCCGTTATCGCTTTGCGCTTCGGGCATAGCTCCGAAGAACGGCTACGGGTAGGCGAGCTATGCTCGGGAATCGCTCCGGGTTTCTGTCCCCCGATGACGGGGGAACCGAAGAGGGTGTAAAGACCATTGAAAGCTCCGGAGAACTTTGAGATAGTACCGGATTTATTTTCCATCTTTTAATTCAAATATTTTCCAATTACAAGTCCTATGGAAAGTAATAGGCTGAAGGCAAGCTGAAGTTGTGCAGATCCTTCATCAAGACGTGCATACGAACTAACTCCCTCAGTCTTCCATTTAAGCATCATACGAATATTCTTGACGGTCAATGGGAATATCAGCCATACCATAATTACCCACCATGACAACATACCACTTATAATCATTACCGTTATCCATATAAATGGAACTACTACTTCTAAGCAGTATATCCATGAAGAAACTGAACGTCCCATAAGCATTGCAAAAGTCTTTATTTTTGCGCGTTTGTCAGTTTCTATATCACGAGTGTTATTCGCATGAAGAATAGATATGGTTATTAGTCCTACAGGAACACTCAGCCACAGAACTTCCCAATGGATTTGTCCGGTAACAATAAAACTTGTTCCCAGCATAGGCAGAAAACCATAGCAGAAATAAATAACCACATCACCCAGTGCTATATACTTCAATGGCGGATAGAGCAATGAAAGCAGCACACCGGCTAAGACTATATATACCAGTTCCCATCCGGTAAATACGAAAAGACCTGCAGCTCCTATAAGTGCAAGAACCTGAAGAACTACTGAAAGCTTGATAGTGTCCTTAGGTTCAAACTGCCCGCTTGTAAGGATTTTCGTTCCATAAGTGTCTTCCTGATCTACTTTCTTCTTAAAATCAAAATAGTCGCTCCATACATTACCAGCTGCATGAACAATGACTATATTCAGCAATGCCCACAACCCAAGCCACCAATTAACCTTCTCACCTATACTGAACATATAAATAACTGTAACCAGTACAGGCATGGCACTGGCAGGAAACGACCAAGGACGAGTGGCTAAAATCCACTCCTTAACACTATGTTTCATGATAAATTTATATTTAATACGTATTACAGATGCAAATATAAAGATTTTTAATAATATATGTTGAAAACTATGTTGATAAGTTGTTGATAAAAAATAAAAATTTTGTCTTGACAGATAAAAAACTTTTTATATGCAAAACTCATTGTTATAGTTCCAAGAAAAGTTAGCAAAACTTTTCAATAAATTTTTTACAAGGTTTTAAACAGATTTTTGTACGTTTTTAAACGGAAAATTATCATCAATCCATGTTTTAAACATACTGTTTATAAAGTTTGTAAATATATAATAATCAGAGAAAATGCTTGTTAATAATTTGTTTATAAAAACCATTCTCCATGTTATAACTTAATAAGCAAATTATTTAACATTTTATTATCAACACTATCAACAAGACATCATATACATCATATTTAAATTTTTAAAGAAAAATTAAAAATAATATATTTATTGTTGTGTTGACAAGTATCCTATCACGATGCTGAGGATTTTCAAACATCGTGCTGCGCACTATGATTAATATGATTTCACTACTGTCCCGTTAAAGTGGACTAATCGTTCTTTGAAATCACTGAAATTAAGTCATTTACGAGTAGTTTTAAGGGTGCACGGATTTGAATTTGTA
>CACYSD010000037.1:0-9637 GCA_902776985.1 uncultured Bacteroidales bacterium | reverse complement strand
AATGTTGTTATAGAGGACAAGCGGCACGAAACAGTTGCAGTTACTATTCCTGTTCGTGATCACAGTCTTCTACAAGAACTTGTGAAAAGATTCGGATGGGCTTGCGCTTTCTGATAATATCAAACATTACAAAAAACCATTCAGGCGGCTTACGGATAGATTTCCGTAAGCCTCCTGAAGTATTAGAGTCATTATCACTATCGCATAACCTTTACCGACAGGTCTGCAACCTTAATGATGCAGGTCACTTTATATAGATTTTGCGATATTTATAATAGACAGTTGTAGTATTTGCAAGCTGCTTTATATCAGTCACTTGTACGTTAAACGGTAGAAAAGTGATGACGTTGTTTCTTTAGAGATAAGATGAGATTAAAATTTAACGTATTTAACATTTATAAAGGGAATAAAGCATGTTGAATATTATCTATTATGAAATAAAGTCATTTTGCAAAGCAATAATAGATTCTAAAATTATGTGAGAATAATACGGCCGTTTTTTTGACAAGAATAATCTATAGAGTTTTCACTCTTAGGTAAAATATTTGGCAGCACGGCAGGTGGAACTGAAAGAGCATTAGGAGTATGATACGATACAGAGAAGTGAGGTGAAGCGGCATTTGAATTAGTACTTCTATTACGGTGGTCTGCCGGAAATCCTGTCTTTTAAGAATAAACGGGCGATGTTGTCGAGCCTGTATCAGAAAATTTATCTGGGGGATATTTGTGCCCGAAACAATGTTAAGAACGACAGAGTGTTGAACATCCTGATTAAGAAGATGGCGGAGAGCGTGAAGCAGCCGTTGTCGTTTAACAGACTGAAGAATGTGATAGTTGCAACGGGCTCACCCATCAGTGTGCCAACTACGATATACTATGCAGACTATGCCTCTGACAGTTGGCTGATACTGCCCATGGAGAACGAGGTGGGGAAGCTGACTGAAAAGGAGACTCAGAAGAAATACTACTTCATAGACAACGGACTGCTGAATCTGTTCCTGATGAACTCGGAGACGTCGCTGCTGGAGAACATGGTGGCGGTGGAACTGTGCAGGCGGTTTGGCAAGAAGAATGTGTACTATCTGAATGTGGAGAAAGAAATTGACTTCATAGTTCCAGACGCTAAGTTGGCCATTCAGGTTTCATATAGTATTACTGACAAGACGACCAAAGACCGGGAGGTGCAGCCATTGGCGAAGTATGCCAAGACGCACGAAGACTGGAAATGCCTGCTGATTACGTATGATGAGGAGGGCACGGAAGAAGGAATACCCGTTGTGCCTGTATGGAAGTGGCTCATGTGTGTGGGGGGGACATCTAAAGGATGCTGGAAGTATGGAATTACGGAGCTACGGAACCTTGCTGCGTAGCAGCGGAATGACAGATTTATGGAAAAACGGAATTACGGAAGCGGTAAGCCGCGGAAATACGGAAGCGCAAAGCGCGGAGATGCGGACAAGCAACAAGGAAAGACGGAGAATCGGATACACGGAGATTTGATAATCCGGTAAAACCGTTGATGACGGAAGAAGAGAAGAAGGATGCTCAGGTTTTGGAGTTGAGCTATGACTTTTCTTGTAGGATTATCAGGTTGTACAAATACCTGAATGAAGGAAAGCTAAGTATGGCTGATAGAGATATCATTAATGCGTTGGGAAGGCTGCTGTTTAGGTCGGCAACCAGCATCAATGCCAATATGAATGAGACGCAGCATCCTCAAAGCGACAGTGACTTTTTATCAAAAAGCCTCTATCGCTTTGAAGGAATCACGGGAATCGGAAACGTGGTTGTCCTTGTTGAAGGACAACGGATATTTGGAACCACGGGCTGCGGAATCACTGATGAATGATTGTGCTAGGATTAATAAGATACTGATCATGATAACGGCGAAAATGGCGAAAATTAGGAAACGCCTCTCTGGAGGCAAGGAATGACGGATCTAAGGATTGACAGAATTACGGAAGGAAAGAATATAAAAATAAGAGTTAGTAGTGCAAATATGCTATGAAATATCCGTTTTGGAGTTAAAAAAGAATAATAATCGCAAAGAAATGCAATAGAAGATGTGGAAAATTGCTAATTTTGCAAAGCGTTATTATATATTAAGTACGATTAGAATACCTAAAATTAAGATAGAGATACATTATGAAACCAGAAAGGCTGGACATAAAAAAGGAAATGTTGATATGGGCAGTTACGCGATACGGGCTGTCCGTGGAGGAGTATGCCCAGAAGAATCCAGCTTTCAGTAAATGGATTAATGAAGAGCGAAAACCCACCTTCAAGCAATTGGAGGAATTCGCAAACAGCGTGTATGTACCTTTAGGATATCTATTTCTTGACGAGCCTCCTGTTGAAACTGTACCCATACCGATGTTCCGTTCTGGGGGCGGTTCTGTTTCTTTAAATGTTATGGACGAAGTTAGAAAAGTCCAGGAACGTCAGGAATGGCTTTCTTCTTATATTGAAGGTAATGGTATAGAAGCCCCAAGTTATGTGGGAAGTATTGCGACGGATACGCCTGTTGAAACAACTTGTCAGACAATCAGAAATATTTTGGGCCTGAGTCTTGACTGGGCCTTTAAAGAGTATTCCATGGGTGATGCAATTCGTAAATTGGTGACGAGAATGGAAGATTCCGGCACTATGGTTTGCATCAACAACATGGTTGGTAATAATATTTTTAGAAAGATATCCGTTTCTGATTGTAGGGGTTTTGCTTTAATTGACAAGAATGCTCCCTTTATTTTCGTAAACGGAGGTGATGCCCAAGTTGCCCAGACGTTTACGCTGATACATGAATTTGTTCATGTATTAATTGGTTACGAATCTGGAGTAGGAGACGAAGATAGCATTATCAATTCTTCTGATGACGAGCGGTACTGCGATAAAGTGGCGGCTCATTTCCTGGTTCCAGAAGGACTGTTTAGACAGGTATGGACTGGGGATACGGAAGTTGTATATACCCAACTTGCAAGAAGGTTTAAGGTTAGCAGATATACCATAGCACGAAGGGCGGCTGAACTGAATTTTATTAGCAGGGCTAGGCAATTCCAATTGTTTGCAATATGGAAGAATGAGCCGATTCCTCATAAAGATAATAGTGGTCATCCTCCTTTTAGGACTATGGCACTCCGTAGAATAAGTCCAACCTTTATGATTCATTTATCTAATGCGGCGCATGCAAACAAGATTCTCTATCTTGACGCATATCGTTTGGCTGGATTAAAAGGTGATACGTTCCATAATGTGGTTGGTGATAATAGACAGATAACAAGATGAAGTATCTAATAGATGCAAATACGTTTATCACGCCATATCGTGGATATGCTCCAATGGATGTGGCTGTGACGCTGTGGGATAAGTTTAAGGACATGTCTGATAATGGCACTATTGTCTTGTTGGACAGAGTACAACAAGAGTTGTTTATTAATTCGGATGCATTGCATCAGTGGGTAGGTGCGAATTTCAATGGGGCATCTATTGAGACGTTCCAAAACAACCAACAGGCGGTGGCGAAATATGCCACCATATCCCGATGGGCAGCATCGCAGAACCGTTCACAGAAGGCTCTTGAAAAGTTTCTCCGCCCCGATGCTGCGGACATTTTTCTGGTTTCATACGCTGCTACTGATCCGAATAATTATACCGTTGTTTCCTTTGAGGTTTCTAATCACAACGGCTCTTCTGAATTCAAATTACCGGACGTTTGCAATCAATTTGGCGTAAAGTGTATACCATTTCAAGATATGTTCCGTGAGTTAAATGAGACATATTGAGAGTATTGGGGGTAATCGAGCGGTTGCTCTTTGGCTCTATGGAATAATTTGAATATGATAACAGCTGCGTCCGATGAGTGTGTGGCTGTTTGTGGTTATAATGATAAGGTTTAAGATAATAGATTCGTTGCTATAATGAATAAGTGTTATTTTCGCTCTTTTGATGTTGGTATAGGGGACTGTTGCGTTATCCGATTGGTGAAAGAATGCGGAGAACAATATGTCATTATGGTGGATTGCGGTAAGTTTACACCTGCAGTGAAAAGATATGTAGAGGGAGAGCTGCAAAGTCATATCAATCTACTTGTAGCTACACATATTGATGGCGACCATATCAATGGTTGTGCACAGATGCTGAAAAAATGTCCAAATCTACAAATAGATCACATCTGGTATAATTGTTATGGACGAGAAAAAAAAGAGGATGAAACTGTAGAACTGAAGGAAGAGCAGAAGGAAATTTTGCAATGGGTTAAGAATGCTCTACCAGCTGAGTTTGATGCTATTAATTACAAGAAAGAGATCAGCGCGGAGCAAGGAAAGACTTTAGCAGGCGAAATATTGAAGAAAGAACCCTGGCGAAATGCTTGGAATATAGAATATATAACCGACCAGACCCCCAATTTTGATTTAGGGGGGGGCTTCGGGAAAATCGTGTTGTTAGGACCTCCGAGAGACGCACTTGATGAAATAGAGAAAAGATTCAAGGACGCCTTCAATAAATACTTTATGCAAGTATGGAATGATAGTATCAGGGGAGGTGAGAGCTTGTCTGAATTACTGATAAGACTTGCAGATGCATACAAAGATAAATTTGAGAAGAAACAGATATCAGCTCAATCACCCCAAAAACTGGATGCAGAATATGTGAAAAAGATGGCAGAGAAAGAAGGGACTGACACATCGGACACCAACTATTCTTCAATAGCATTCATGCTTGAGTGTGGTGTACACAAGGTGGCTATGTTAGGAGATTCATTTGCTGTGACATTAGAAAATGCCATCAAGAATAAGTATGGAGAAGAACATAAACCACTGGAATGTAAAGCCATCAAAGTGGCGCACCACGGCAGTAACGGCAATACAAGTAAGACTCTGTTAGAGCAAATCAATTCGAACATATATTTCATACCAGGCGGAAGAAAAGACGAGTATCCTACATGGGGAACAATAGGCAGGATAGCTTTGAGTCATCAAGAAGACAGAAAGTTGATAGTGTTCAGTCACAAAGGTGATATGAGCAAACAAATAGATGGGCTAGATGCCGCAGAAAAAGGAAAACTGCACATAGAAACCACGATAACGGAACAGGAGTATGAGCTTTTTGAGTGGTAGATTGACAGAGAAGATGGTTATACCTGTGACGTGTTGCGACGAACAGGGTACAGCTTTCTTTATTGGCAAAAGTCAGCTGATAACAGCTAGGCATGTGGTTCGGGAGCACTTTTGTAACCCTGGAGCACCAGAACAGATTTTTGTCAATGTGAACGGAAATCAATACACTTGTCGGGCAGAAGAACTTGGTGGCATGGCTGATATAGCCCTTCTTACCATAACTGAAGATGAGCCGTATGAAGCGCCAGACTTTTTGAGTTTACTAAAAGATGAGTTTGTGGAGAACCTTGCTCTCAAAGTGTATGGTTATCCTCAAGAGGTGGCAATGGGCGTAAATCTGGTTGAGCTGTCGGTGATGAACCGCCTTGAAATAAAAGGGTGGAATGATCGTGCACTGGTAAGACTGGACACTTTGAGGCTGGCAAATTATGACGGCCTTTCCGGCTCACCAGTAGTGAACAAAGAGGGACGAGTGATAGGCGTATTAACCCAACAGACTAACGAGACACTGGGATATCTGTCAATTGCTAAGACATCCGCACTATTAACCACTAAAAGAGTATCATTTGCTGACGACTGGCAACAAGAAGATAATACCACTTTTGGAACAGGACGCAGTATAGAGATTAGCAAAAAAGCCGTTGACTCTATCCGCGACCGTTATATGTCAGACTTGCATCAGGATAACAAGCGACTGGATTTTCTGCTTAAGAGTATAACTTCCAAAAAGGACATTGACGAAAAGACAAGAGATGCACAGTCGCTTACGACGTTTCTGAAGGGGGTGAAAAAGAAAGACATAAAAAAGATTTATGATATTTTCAACCATCCAGACAAGTTAGATTTCAGGCAAACAGAAGCGGGAATAGATAACTTGGACTTATTCTGTCAGTATGCTTTAAACGATAGGTTTAAGAATGTGCTTTCTTCTTGGGATGATGAATTAGAGTTTAATAAGCGAGTCATCAAGTTGAGGGATGGCTTACCATTTGAATACCTGAGAGGTGGTTTGACTAAGAATGTATGTCTGGTAGGTAAGGCTGGTACGGGAAAAACTCACAGTCTGTGTGAATATGCCACAAAGAAACAAGATATGGCTAACATCTACCTGTTTTTCGGGACAGAGTTCAGTGCTCACGAGACAGCAACAGAACATATCAGAAGTGTTGTTTGCGAAGATAAGGGTTTCGAAGACTTCAATAACGACATGAGGAAGAAGAACCGTTACGCCGTGATAGTGATAGATGCCATCAACGAAGGACTGGGCTGCTCTTACTGGAATAACCACCTTGGAGCGCTCAGAACAGAAATAGCAAAATATGATCACATCAAGTTAATCATATCAGTCAGGAGCCCGTTTGAAAAAGACTTGAACGACCTTACTGTGATAGATGCCCGATGGAAGACAATTGAAGTAGAGGGTTTTGAGGACAAAGATACGGCCATCAACAATTTCTTCGAAAGATATGAGATACCGCAACCATACAAAGAGAAGAATCTGGAGGCATTTGGTAATCCACTGTTTTTGAAAATATTCTGCGAGACCTTTCATTCCATGTCGCAGAAAGAATTGTCTGCTTTATCGAAGAAGACCATTTACAAAAAGTATGTTGAGAAAAAGAACGTTTCCGTATCTCAACAGGTGGATGAAGATGTGGAACTGAATATTGCAGACCGTTATCTGAAGAAGCTTGCCAACTATTCCGTTTATACTAACCACTTTAACACAATTTCTCGAAATAAAGCCAGAGATTATGCACGAATGCTATGCCCAGGGAGATATTGGAGTCAAGACCTGCTGAATGCAATGCTGACATCAAGCCTACTGCTGAACGACCGTTCAGATGAAGGTGGTGCGGCGGTGATGTTTGAATATGAGAACTTTGGAGACTATTACAAGGCAGAGCAGTTGATGCTCTCGAAGATGAATGTTGATGAGACGCTGGGATGGATAGCGGATAAGAAACGCTATTTTGAGCGTCATCCAGAAGTGTCATCCAGTAAATTCGAAAACGCAGTAGTGGCTCTATTCGATTGTTGGACGGGGCAAAATGTACAGTTACAGCGGACCGAAAGGATTCGCCATAATGAGTTCTTGCGTGAGCAGTATATTGCATACCTGATGGGTTCTGATATGACTTTCGATGCAGTGATGGACAAGTTGACAGAGCTGGATCCAACAATAGAGCGTGATTTGAAACTATTACGCTCTCCGCAAGAGCTGTCAATGCAGCAGGCGCTTGAAATACATACTCATCTGAAAGCATACGAAACGATTGGCAAGAGAGATTTATTGTGGTCGCATTTTGTAAACGGGTTGTTTGAGAATTACGGTAGTGGTATTATAGGTGTTTTTCCTATTGATGTTAACCCGGATAAAAGTGCGGAAGAGCAGGAAAAAGTGTATCTTATCAGATCGGGATGGTTATTGAGCAGTTCACATCCTAAGTGTCGTGCTTTGACGATGCGTATGATTCGGAAGCAACTCAACAGTCATACAGATGTGATATTATGGCTGCTCAAACAGTTTGAGGAAGTGAATGATCCTTACGTAATAGCGGGATTGTACTGTGCCGTTGCCGGAGTGGTTTTAACAACGAGGAATAAGGAGTTGGCAGGAATCATTGCGGAATACATTTACAAAAGCTTCTATGAGCAGGCTGAAACTGTGCCTCAAGACCTGATAGTGCGGCAGTGGACAATGAAGATTATAGAAAGGGCCTATTCTCTCGATAAGCATAATAACTGGTGGGAAAAGATACAGACACCCTTTACCGCATTGCCTTTTGATGAAAGCCAGATAACACCTTACAGAGATATCAACCGCGACTACTTCGGAATGCAACATGGTTCGCGACTGATGTATAACTCAATCTTCGGTTTTGAAGACTTTAACCGTTACATCATCGGTACGAACAATCGAAGCAAGAGTTGCGACTATTTCAGATACAGCAATATAGCAGGAAAGTATATTGGTGATGATTTAGATAGGGAAGAGGCTGAGATTGCTTTCTACATAATGAATGTGTTCGGTTGGAATGACAAACTGGGTTTTCTGGACAATGGAAAGTATTCTGTAAACAGGTCAAGTAACGATGAGGAACGAATAGGTAAGAAATTTCAATGGCTGGCTTGGTATAGACTGAATGCAAGGCTGATGGATAGTTACAAGGTGACGAGGAGTACTTACCATTATCAGGGTGAAGCGAATGAAGATGAACTTACGCCACATCCATATCCTTGGAACTCGTCGGAAGTGACCTGCTTTGATCCAACCCTTGATGTTGAAGGTTATCTGCGTTATAGTAATCTATTGAGTGGAGTGGAATTACTGGAAGTGAATGGGGCACAGGATGAGGCTTGGATAGAAAAGAACGAGTATGTGCCCACGTTTAGGTATACTGCGAAAGCAGAAGGAATTCCATACGTGATGGTGAGAGGATTTGACAAGGCTACTCAAGAGGATAAAGAAACCGTGGTGATTACGAATGCAGCCTTTGTAAAGAAAGCTGATGCCAATTCATTTGCGGCATGGTGTAAGGATAAAGACTTTTATGGACGTTGGATGCCTGAACGAAACGGGATGTATGAGTTCCTATGGAATGATTATCCTTGGGCTGATGCTTATCAGAATGCTATTGAGTTGCCTGCATGGGAACGTCCGTCTAACGGGTGCCCCTGCGATGTAATGCTGGCATACGAAGCACAGTTACAGGAGCATTGGGAAGGTATTGCTTACGAAGATGAGTATCTTACAACAGTCTATATGCCTTGCGAAGAAATAATGAAAGAGATGGGACTTTACTGTTCAGAAGTGCGAGGAATTGTAAGATTAGAGTCTGATGATACAATTGCTGCGATCAATTCGCCCAAAGAGGATGGCATTTCAGGTCTTTACATCAGGAAGGATATACTGGACGAATATCTGAGGAGGAAAAATTATGTGTTATTCTATTACGTCCTTGGCGAGAAAGTGTTACGAGCTGAGGCACCGCATTCCATTATGAAAGATCTGTCAGCTGCCTATAGATATGAGCAGGAAGGCCCCGTGACCGTTATTCAACCAATGAGGGTAATAGAGAGGGAATTGCCCAAAGCGGTTAAAGTAGACCCTACAAAAATTGATGAACTACTTAATAAGAATAGTGTAGAAGGGCTGACCACAATGGAACGAATGGATTTGCTAGAAACGATGAATCATATGAAGGAAGAAGATCAAGGAGAGAATAAAAGTGAGTAAGATAATAAGGTAACAATGATATTTAACGGGCGCAATAATATACCGAACTCTCCAGAGGGGCTGGACTTGGAGTTCTTCGACGATCGAAGCGGCAAGCTGATTACCTGCGGGAGTACCACATGGAGCATGTGGAGGTGTTTGACAAATCATATGGCAAAGCAATAATATGGAACAGAAATTCGGAAAAAACAGTATTGATATTGAGGCGCTGCGCGAGTTTTGCGAGCGCGAGGGCAAGGAGGTGACTTACCGCAAGGGCGACCAGCTGGAGCGCGAGGGCGAC
>CACYSD010000036.1:0-44339 GCA_902776985.1 uncultured Bacteroidales bacterium | reverse complement strand
ATAAGGCCAACTGGATGATCCGTTGTGTGGAAAACCCTGATGCGTCACAACTGGCCTTCCAAAAAAGTATGGGACTTTAATTTGATATCGATATGAAAAGAGCGGCATTACTACTGGCTGGCGCTTTGGTGAGCTTGAGCCTGCAGGCACAGAACAAGAAGATCTATATCCCGGAGGACCTGCGGAAGATGAATCTGCAGGCCGACACCTCGCAGTGGAGTCTGAAGCACTCGATAGAGACCGATGACCTCATCCTTCTGCCGTGAAACCGTTCCCCTCGTAGGTTGTTGCAGTCCTGCAATAATCTTAAGCATAGTGGACTTCCCTGCCCCATTCTTACCAACCAGCGCAATCCTGTCCTTCTGATTCACCACAAAACTCACGTCCGTCAGCAACGGACGTGCGCTAAACTCCACACATATATTATCAATTGAAACCATTTCGTTTTCCGTATATTTGCAACGTAGTTTATTATCTACATAGTCTGAAATGAGACATTCTATTTAGCCAACACCTTTCTTATCTGCCCGTTACTCATACGAATAAGGTTCAGTCCTTTCTGAGGCTTAGAGAGTTTCCTGCCGTTCATGTCATAGACGTTATTTATTTCCGCGTCTTCGCTCTGCCGGTTCCTGGCTGGCGGGCATCAGTGTTCAGTCAGGAAACCTCAAGACAACCGAAGAGTTGAAGGAGCGTAGCCCGATGGCTCCAGAGGGTCGCCTGTCCTTCGCCAACGTAGCCCTCGGAGGCGGATATGGCTATAACCTCGTACTCGGACGTCGCTCACAATGGCTGTTCCACCTCTCTGCCCTCCCATCGTTTGTGGTTTACAAGCATAACCGTATGACGGTAAACGGCGAGAAGATGAAGGAGCACGGCATGTGTTTCAACATGATTTTCAACGAGCGTGCCTCCATCGTCTATCACTTCACGCCCCGTTACAACATCGGAGCTTCCCTCATCATGAGCAACTCCATATATAACAACGACGATATTACAATCAATCAGAACAAGTGGCTGGCACGTGTCTTCTTCGGCGTGCGTTTATAGGTGACTCCCCTTACTCTCCATTTTCTGTATTCTTGAATCCGTACCCATTGGTGAAACCTCCATTTGCACAGACGTTGGGTGTGAATGGCCAGAGGTAGATGGGTGCTTTCTCACCATCGTAGTCGTAGAAGAAATACTTGTCGTATTCGTCTCTGTTGTTGACGATATCGACTGCCCAGTTGGTCTTCTTATAGCCGTCGGCTTCCAATTCCTCTATTTCGTCAGTAGTCAGCGGAGTAAAAAGTCCCCTGATAGCAAGATTTGTCAAGTTATTACCTTTATAGTCAAGACCAAACAATGTCCAGTCGTCGTTGACTCCGCGCCATCCGGGAAAGAGCACGGGATCACTCTCATCCATGCACTGGGCTGTCAGACGATGTCCTTTCAATGATTTGGCATCTACCGTCTTGGTCCAAATGTAGTTGGAGATGACATTCCCGTTCTCGAACTGATAATATCCGTCTTTCTCCAGCCCGTCAATCATCTTCCTGGTCAGTTCTTTCATTGCCATGATTTTCCTGCCTACCAGACCAGTACGGATGAGTGTCCATCGGCGGTCTCCCTCACCTGCATACTCAAAGCCTCGTTCGTCGATAATCGCCTCAAGCAGGGAGCCTTCTTTTGCGATGAATTCATCTACATTTCCCTTGCCTGAGCCTCCGAAAGCACGGTCGCGAATGATTGTCAGGTAGTTCTTTGCTTCTTCATCCTCTCCTAATGCGGCACAGGCTTCTGCATAGCCGAGATATATCTCCGCCATACGCATGTATGAACCATTGATACCAGACTGACGTTGTTTGGTAACATAAGGTGACTTCTGACGGTTCTCGTCCCACTTGTTCAGCGATATACCTCCACCCTTTGCCTGCGAACCAGGCTTGAGCGGAATGAGGGTTTCCGTACCGGAAGCACCGTCGCTACCAGTGACCACGCAACTGACGTCGCGGCGAAGGTCGGAGGGGTCAAACATACCATAGTAGAAGGCAGGATTAATACGTGCCTGCCCGTATGCCTTACAGGGATAGTTCTTATTACCGGCTGTGCTTGGACGTCCGTTTGAGTAAGGGCGTTCGTTGCTATGGATAGCTTGTGTCATGACATATTCATATATGCTTTCGTCGGCAAAGACCTCATCACCCTGATGCATCTGCTCAAAGAAATATTGGTAGGGGTTGTTGTAGGAGCGTCCTTTGGATGTGGTACGAGGGTCTGTGGTTACAAACCTTGCTGTACCGGGATTGTCTATAACAGCCTTGAAATACTTCTTGGCCAGTTCATAGTAGGTTCTCCAGTCGGAACGCCGTCCATAGAATGCACCATTGTTCTCTGTACCCATAATCTCGAAGGTCAGGACATTGCCCTTACCGTCAACTCGCCTGATATCACCACGACGAGTCTGATAGCCGCCAGCTTCCAATGCCATACGTCCGATAAGTCCTTCAACAAAGGTTCGTGACATATAGTTCTTTCCTTTCACACCGGGAATTGCTCCCAGCCGATACATGTTTGGTGCAGCAGTCTGCAACTCGTCCAAAAGTACATCGTATATGGAGTCGCGTCCACACAGGTCTGCACGGTCGGTATTCTTACCGCTCAGGTAAGGAACATCTCCAAAGTATTTCAGCAGTTCGCGATATGCCACGGCTTTCAGGGCGACTGCCTCTCCGTAAATCTGTCCCTGTGCACTGGGTTCACATGCTTCAAGTATCTGGCCAAAGCCGTCAATGGCGGATACATATTTGATGACCTGATTTGCCTTACTGATAACTGAGAAGAGGTTTGCGTAAGGGTTTTTATCTCCTTCTTTCAAATAACTCAACAGACCATAACTGCCTGCATAGGCTCCATTCTGATAGAAACACTCCGGCCAGTGACGACCGGGCTGGTTACTGAAGTTCTCAGGATGACGCTCTATGTCGGAACCAGCGATATCGGCAGCATAGAAAAGTCCTGCTCCGAAAATATAATCATTTGCAGTCACTCTCCATTGCTCATAGGCTCCTTCAAGGGCTGCACGAGAGGTCTCGCTGTTAGAAAACACAAAGTTGGCATCTGTTTCGGACGGCGTTGATGTCTCAAGGAAATCACCGCAGGATGTAATTGTAATCAATCCTGACAGACATAGCCCAAAATACAATAACTTTTTCATATAGTGTCCGCTGTTATTTTAGAATGTAACATTAAGTCCAAAGGTATATGTTCTGGCACGTGGATAGGAATCCCAGTCGTAATTAGGTGTCTGATAGCCGTCCTTGCCGGATGGTCTTGTGTTTACGTCAGGATCCATGCCTCTGTATCCTGAAATGCAGAAGAGGTTGCCGGCAGTGAAGTAAACGCGCAGATTGCCGATGCCTATTTTCCTGGTCAGCACCTTTGGAATAGTATAGCCTATGGTAAGTGTATTCAGACGGAGATATGAGGCGTCCTCAATGAACTCGGAATTAATCAAACCATATTCATTATATGGGAGTGCATACTTGGCGGCTGCATTGAGGTTAGCCAAAGCTGCAGGATCGGTAACAGCGTAGATGTTTCCGTTAGCATCTACATCATACATCTTCCAGCTATCAGATATGTAATGGAGGCGGTTCCAGCCGAAACTGGTGTCTTTGTTACCCATCATGGTGTGCATCGCATTGGCGTTATAAACCTTTCCGCCTATCTGATAGGTAAAGCCTGCAGAGAAGTCAATGCCTTTGTAGTTGCCATTGATATTGAAACCGCCTGTATGCTTTGCTATAGCACTGCCAAGGTCGGTAACGTCGGCATTGTTAATAACGCCGTCACCATTAACATCCTTGAACTTAACCATACCAGGGATGGCATTCTGTCCTTCAGGACGGGCGTATGAGCTCATGGCTACGGATGAATAGTTTACAATATCCTTTGTATCGGGGACACCTGGTTTCAATGTCCATACACCATCGACTACGTTGAAGTCGTCAACTGTGTAGAAACCCGCACTCTTGAAACCTTGTATCGTACCGACAGGCTTTCCTTCGCGAAGGATATAGTCGTAGGTCGGTTTCTTCGTAGTTGATCCCCAGTCAGTCAGGCTGACATCAGCATTGACACCATCGACAATCTTCTCAACCTTGCTGGTGTTGTAGTTGTAGGTGGCGTTGACACTCAGATTAAAGTCCTTAGAACGGATGATATCATAACACAATGACAGTTCGAAACCTTTGTTGGACGTTTTACCCACATTCTGGAACTGGTGGGTATGCCCTGTTGTTTCTGCAACAGGCACCTTCATCAGAATATCCTTGGTTGTGTTCCAGTAGAAATCGATGTTTCCACGCAGCTTACCGTTCCAGAAGCTAAAGTCCAGACCGAGGTTACGACTAATAGTAGTTTCCCATTTCAAATCAGGATTCGCCAGCAATTCTCCAGGAAAGAAAGTAACAATACGCTTTCCATCAACAAAAGTGATGCTTGGTTCCCAGAACTCCTTCCACAAAGATGCGTCAATATCGTCATTACCGGATGTACCGTAAGACAAACGCAGCTTTAAGTTGTCGAGCCAGTCCTTGGTTTTTTCCATGAATGGTTCGTCAGATATGCGCCATGCTGCTGCGGCAGCGGGGAAATAGCCCCAGTGGTTGTTCGGGGCGAACTTTGAACTGCCATCTGCACGGAACGTAGCAGTCAGCAGGTAACGGTACATATAGTTGTAGTTGACACGGCCAAACCAGGAAACTGTATGGTTGGGATTGCTTACGGTATTGTCCATATTGAGTTTTGCAAGAGCCTTGTCATAGTTTTCTGAATCCATATTATACATGGTCATTAAGCCAAAAGCCTGGTCCATGGTGAAATTTGCAGGATAACCTGCTCCGACCATGGAACTCGAACTGGATTTGCTTGCCATAATCTCATTACCGGCAAGAAAAGACAACTCATGGTCTTTTCCTAAACCCTGAACCTGATAGTTCAATGTGGTTGCCCAGCGTGTGCCATAGCCCTCGCCCTTAGTCAGTGTAGCCTTGCTAAACTTGTCGTCCACCCTGCCGCTGTCCCAGTCTTTCTTCTCACTCCAGTTACGGCTTAACGACAACTCCGTCTTTGCTGTCAGACCAGCCAGAGGTGTCCATGTCAGAGCGCCTATGCCCCGAACTCTATAACGCTTCGATTCAGAGACGTAATTATCGATGTATAAATTGGGATTGTTGGATTCTTCATAACTGGCAGACCCTGCTCCCAGATTACCCTTGACGCCGTCACCCAGAGGATTGTCAATGGGAGCATAGCCGTAAACATTGTGACCGGTAGCATAACCGAAAGAAGTTCCTTCGAGCTTGGTCTCGGCATAACGCAGGTTGGCATCAAATGTCAGCTCCTTGTTAATCTTCTGGGAAATCTTGAAGTTGGCACTCCAACGACGGAAACCTGTATGTATGCGGTTTCCCTCATCAGTCAGATAATTAACTGTGGCATAGTACTTGGTGTTCTGGTTACCGCCAGAGAGCGACAAGTCGTGATTCCAGCTGTTGGCAGTACGCATAACATCGTCAACGTAATCATGAACTGCCACATTCTTGTAATCATTCAGATGATTGCCGTAGTTTGTTCCTAAACCGAAGAACTGTGCAACACCGTCACCGTATGACTCACTGTACGAACTGGCATAACTCCACTGGTTCAAAACATAGTCGTATGCATTGAGGGACTCAACAGGTTTCTGGGTTTTCTTTACCTGAAAATACATGTTGTACTTCACGGAAACCTTACCATTACCATCTGAGTTCTTTGTTGTAACGAGGATAACTCCGTTTGCGCCACGCGCACCATAGATGGCTGTTGAAGCAGCATCCTTCAGGACATCGATGCTCTCGATGTTATCGACAGGAATGTCACTGATGTCGCTCACTGCTATTCCGTCAACGATATAGAGAGGTTCGTTGCTCTGTGTGATAGAACCACCGCCACGAACACGAATAGACATCTTGGCACCAGGACGACCGTCCTGGGTTATTACGTTCACGCCGGGAAGCTGCCCCTGCAGAGCCTGAGCCACGTTAGCAACAGGATTGACAGCCAATTTGTCGCCGCTTACTGATGCGACAGCACCTGTCAGGTCGCGGCGCTTCATTGTGCCGTAGCCTACCACTACCACGTCTTCCAAAGTTGTGTGGTCTTCTTCCAGCGTGATGTTCATGCTGCTGACAGCTTTCAGGAACTGAGGCTTGTAGCCTATATACGAGAACTTGAGGATTGTGTTGTCGGGAACGTTGACACTGAAATTGCCTTCAATGTCGGTTACCGTACCCTTGTCACTACCATAGGTAATTACTACTCCCATCAGAGGTTCTCCTGTCATATCCTTGACATTACCCCTGACTGAATTCTGGGCAAACCCTCTTAGCCCAAATGCGCAAAGTAGTATGGCAAAGAGCAGTATTCTTTTTTGCATTTTATTTATATTTATTTTATTTTTAACACAAAATAAACAAATAAAAGTGAACGAACCAAAAATAACAACTGTTTTCTCTCACTGTCACTATTATTTAGTGAGAAATATACAGGGATTTTATCACCGCTTTATTTAAAACCATTATAAATAACAGGAAACGGCTTTTTTAACATTTGAAGACCCCCTCTAACTCCCCCAAGGGGGAGGATAAAGCCATCCGGATGGAGATTTTTCACTCTTCATTCTTCATTCTTCACTTAAAGAGGGGGGTAGGCTGTTTTGTTTGTTGCTTGCGCTTTTTATGCGCAAATTGCAACTCAAAATGCCCCGCCACCCTCCAAAGTGTCAAAACTCCCCTACTCCGATTTGGAGAAAAGTTAAGTTTTTTTGATTTTAAACTTAACTTCCATTGCAACAAAACTTAACTATGACATTTTGCAAAGTTAACTTCCGTTGAAAAAAGAGTTCGCCAGAGTTGAAACTCCGGCGAACTTACATTTTGTCAAAATGCAAAAAAGAAAAGGATGCATAACCACTCGTGCGGCTATGCATCCTTTTCCTGCTAATGCAAAGATACAACAATTTTCTGCGAAAAACAAATGTTAAATTCCAATTTAACATTTATCAACAAATCATACATTGCTGACTATCAAGTAAATGACAAATCGCATTTTGTTTAACCTTGTTAAGCGTAAATAGATTTGGCAAGTAACAAAAAAAGGGGGCAAACTAATTACGTTGGTTCTCTAAGTCTGATAAACATATTCAGCAACAGTAATCAAAATGCAACAAATTTGTGAACAAACGACAATGTTAAGAAAAAATGTCGTACCTTTGCAGAAAACAAACGAAATAACACCTACGGGAACAGATAATTCCTGTTTTCTCCCTATGAAAAAATTCTCTTTCTTACATTTCTTAGGTTTTGTTGCAGTATCTATACTTTTTCTTCTGCCAACAAACACATATGCACAGAACAACAACCTCACAGTAGTTGACGGCAAAGGTACATACTACACACCTCGTGAAGGCAAGGGAACTGCCAGCGGTGAACCATACCGTCGCAAGGAATACACCTGTGCCCATCGCACTTTGCCGTTCGGCACTCGACTCATGGTTACAAACCTGAAAAATCAGAAAGCTGTGGTTGTACGTGTGAATGACCGAGGTCCTTTCACTCGCGGATTCGTGGTTGACCTCACTTATGCCGGTGCTGAAGCCATAGATATTGTAAAAGCGGGAGTAGTGCCTGTTCACCTTGAAGTTGTCGGTGACTCAATACCGCTGGGACCTATTTCACAAGAACCCGGTCTCCAAGACGTTTCGCAATAGCGCGTTGCACGGCTGTTATGTGCAGCAATTGCTGTAGCACGTCTTTACTGCGAGTAGCGGCAGACTTTACATCAGGCTGGTTCAACATACGTGTCAAGCGTTGAGCCTCCTCTTTCACCACACCATATTTGTAATCGAGCATCAGATGGGAAATATATTCTCCGATGCGTTCGTTTTCGGGTGTTATCTGGTATTTCTTACTCAACTGATAACGGTCGCTGAGCATATCAGATGCCACAAGGCTGACTTCTTCCGACGGGCTATTAAGGAAGAATCTGCTACACTTAAAATCAGGCTCGTTAAGATGCGGAAGCACACTCTGCAACATCTGCTGATAAACAGGATTGTGAAACGCCAACTCGTCTATCCGCAGTTCATTGTCCACAAACTCTGCCAATGCAATCTCGGCGTTCTCTCCCTCAAGTGTCTGGATACAGATCCGGCACTCTCCGTAACGCACCACAAGTCGCATAATAAGCTGTTCCACTCCCTGCAACTGTCGTTCTTGTGGAGAGACGGCAGGTTTAGTAGTCGTAACAGACTGCACATCAACATCCATCGGAGGAATGACTTCAGGTGGAGGAATCAGATTGTCGTCCTGTAGAGGTATTTCCGTATCAGGAGGGGGAATCAGATTGTCATCAACAGGAGGCAGCTCTTGTCGAGAAGCATCAGCAGCTGGAGCGGTAGTTGTATTAACCGAGGGAGTATTGGATGCCGGCTGGTGCTGCTGCTCACGTATTCCCGACGTTCCGTCGCCTACCCGTTGCCTTTCGCGTTCCTGGCGCTGCTGCTTGATATACTCACGCAAAAGCTTATTGCACTCACGCAGCAACATCTGTTCGTCCATCTTGAGCAGTTCGCTACATTCATGGACATAGGAAGCACGAACAATCTCATCAGGTATCACACTGATGCTACGCAGGATATTCTGTGCGAGTTCGCTTCGTTTGCGAGGATCATGACCAGCGTCCTCAAGAAGAAGATTGGTCTTAAACAGGATGAAGTCTGTCTGATTGTCAGTTACATACTGACGGAACTCGGTTGCATTGTGCTTACGGGCAAAACTGTCAGGGTCATCACCATCGGGCAGAAGCAGCACTTTCACATTCATTCCTGCAGCCAGAAGCATGTCTGTTCCACGCAGTGCAGCTTTGATTCCCGCTGCATCTCCGTCATAGAGAAGGGTTATGTTGGAAGTAAAGCGGTGCAGGAGACGGATTTGTGCCTCATTGAGGGCTGTTCCGGAATTGGCTACCACGTTTTCCACTCCGCACTGGTGCATGGAGATAACGTCAGTATAGCCTTCAACCATATACACAAGATCGTCCTTAACTATCTGTTTCTTAGCTTGGAATATGCCATAAAGCTCCCGACTCTTGGTAAAAATCTCCGACTCAGGAGAATTGATGTATTTCTGATTAACGCCCTTGGTACGCGCGTCAAGCACTCGTCCTCCGAAAGCCACGATTTTGCCGTTTGCCGCAAACCAAGGGAAAATGACACGTCCACGATATCTGTCGTTGACTTTGCCATTATCGCGCTGATAGGATAGACCGGTTTTCAGAAGGTATTCAGTCTTGTAGCCCTTGCTTTGAGCAGCTTTGGACATGGCATCCCATTCATCAAGCGAAAAACCAAGACGGAATTTTTCAATGATGTCGTCTCTGAAACCTCTGGAACGGAAATACGCCAAACCCACGGCACGTCCGTCTTCGTTGTTCAGCATCGTGTCGTGGAAATAATTGCTTGCCCATTCGTTTACGGCAAACAAACTTTCTCTAAGATTCTGATTCTGACGCTCTTCCGGGGTAAGTTCGCGCTCTTCAACCTCTATTCCGTATTTCTTTCCCAGGAAGCGCAAGGCTTCAATGTAGTTCAGCTGTTCCATTTTCATGATGAAGTGAACGGCATTGCCGCCTTCACCACAGGAAAAGCATTTGCATATACCACGAGCAGGATTGACGTAGAAGGAAGGTGTAGTATCGTCGTGGAAAGGACACAGTCCCTTGTAACTCGTACCAGAACGGCGCAAGTGAACATATTCCGATACCACGTCAACTATGTTGGCTGCATCTACAATCCGATTTATGGTATTCTGGTCAATCAAGCCTACTTGTTACTTACCCAATTGGTATGTGATTTCGTAAAAATATGGGGTTACATAGTTCTGTGCAGTCGTTGTTCCGGAAGTATGTGGAACAATCAGGCGTACCTTTGCTGTGGCAGGCGCTGGCATACGAGTCAGACGGATAAAGTCGAGCGGTTTGAGCCACGATTCAGGAACAATTGTTTGATAAGCAGCCATATAACCGTCATCGGAGAATGAACCCTCGTATGTTCTTCCACGATGAGAATAGCGACACAACATCTTATCGGGCTTTGCCGCATAATAGTTGGTATATGTGCTATCACCGCTTTCCACAGAACACTCCATGAAACGGCATAGAATCTCCTTTGACACAGTGCTGTCGGGGCGTTCCTTTGCCATCTCAATCATAGTCTGTCCCTCACCACGACGAACAATCTGCATATAGATGCCGTCTTCATTGAAGAGCACATACTCATTCTGCAGCGTATCAGTGATTGAATCCTGAGCATAAAATGTGGATTCACTTATCACCTTAATCGGTCCGACCAAGTCATTATCCTTGATAAACCTCTCGATATTCTTGCGTTCCTTGTTTTTCATATCGGCATAGGTCTCACCATCGTCGCACGATGAAAATACACACGCCAAAAGAGGCAGAAGAAGAAATAAACGAGAAATAACGAATAAACTTTTCATAAAAAAAATACAATTCTGATTTTCGACTGCAAAGGTAAGGATAAGTAAGAAAAACTCAAAAATTTTTTAAGTATTTAACCGAGTGAGAATAGATTCACAATGTAACAAAGGGGAAAAACTTAACGAATTGTTTTGCCATACAATCAAATTGCGCTAACTTTGCACAGATTTATACATATTATATTTAAATGAGCAACTCTCTCGAACACACAAATCAGCAATTCCGCAAAGCAATGCAAGCCTGCCGAACGGTGTTCAGCAAGAAACTCAGCGACTATGGAGCAGCGTGGAGGATTATGCGTCCATCGTCGGTGACTGACCAGATTTTCATCAAGGCAAACCGCATTCGTTCGCTTGAGGTTAAAGGAACTTCGCTTGTAGGCGAAGGCATTTATCCTGAATTCCAGGCTATAGTCAACTATGGTATCGTGGGACTGATTCAGCTTGAGCTTGGCTATGCAGAGAAGGAGGATATTGACAAGGAGCAGGCTTTGAAGCTCTACGACAAATATGCCAACACTGCGCTGGAACTGATGATTCGTAAAAACCACGACTACGACGAAGCATGGCGTTCCATGCGTGTGAGCAGTTATACAGACCTCATTCTGATGAAAATTTACCGTACCAAGGAAATTGAGCAGAACGACGGGCACACACAAGTATCGGAAGGCATAGACGCCAACTATCTCGACATGATAAACTACTCCGTATTCGGACTTATCAAACTTGATGAAATCGCTGAAGGAAAAAATTCGTAAGTATCTGCCATGGATTGTTAACGTGAGCAGAGCGCTGCTTGCAGTAACCTTCCTGCTATCGGGACTTATTAAAGCCAACGATCCCATCGGTACATCCATAAAAACGGGAGAATACCTCCGCGCTATGGGGGTTGCCGACATCGAAGAAATTAGCACACTGTTTCTGGCAATAGGACAAACGATGCTGGAGACTACTCTGGGACTTTATCTCCTGCTTGGACTTCGCCGCAGAACCATATCACTGTTCAGTACTCTGTTCATGTTAATCATGACCGCTCTGACAGTGTGGATTGTGATAGATGAACCTGTCGGCGACTGCGGTTGCTTTGGCGACGCCATCGTCCTCTCCAACGGTGCAACACTGGCTAAGAACATCCTGCTTCTAAGTTGTGCGCTTATAGTGATGCGATGGTACAGATTGCAGCCACGACTCATCACCCGCAGCAGTTTGACATGGGCTGCCACTTTCCTGCCTCTCACCGCTGTCCTCGCATTAGCCGTGCAATGCATCTACCACCAGCCTTTCATTGACTGGCGCCCGTACAAAATCGGTGCAGACATGAGACAATTGCATGAGTTCTATGCCTACGACACAAATGCCGACGAAGACATTACAGACAGCATCACCAGCAGTAAAGGTCTCACTTTGATACTCACCTGCCCCGACCTCGACAAAGCGGATCAGGGAATTACAGGTAACATCAACGAAATCTACGACTACTGCAACGATCATAATCTGAAATTCTACTGCATCACCGCCTCCGACGAGGAAGCTCAGGAACAATGGACAGACTACACCGGTGCAGAATACTCTTATCTGGAAGGTGACCACGAAGTTCTTTTAACAATGGTCAGAGCAAATCCCGGACTAATGTTGCTTCGCGACGGAATCATCCAGCACAAATGGAGTAACTGGGACATGCCGAATGCAGAGGAATTGGAGGAGTATTTAAAGTGAAGAGTGAAGAATGAAGAATCACAGAACGAAGTGATGTAACAGTAAAGAGTGAGACATTCAATAAAGAATTGAAATAACAAACAAGTATAATAACCTATTAAAAATTAGAACAATGAGAAAGAAAATTGTAGCCGGAAACTGGAAAATGAACAAGAACCTCCAGGAAGGTATCGAACTCGCAACAGAACTCAACAACGTACTTGCAGCTGAAAAGCCAAACTGCGACGTAGTAATCTGCACTCCATTCATTCACCTCGCTAAGGTGAGCGACATCATTGACCACAAAACAATCGGTCTTGGTGCTGAGAACTGCGCAGACAAAGCATCTGGTGCTTACACAGGTGAAGTTAGTGCAGAAATGGTTAAGTCAACTGGTGCTGAATATGTAATCCTCGGACACAGCGAACGTCGTGAATACTACAACGAGACTCCTGAAATCCTCCGTGAGAAAGTTCAGCTCGCTCTTGCTAACGGTCTGAAAGTAATCTTCTGCATCGGTGAAAGCCTTGCACAGCGTGAAGCTGGCGAACAGAATGCAGTTGTTAAGGCAGAACTCGAAGGCAGCGTATTCAACCTCTCTGCTGAAGACTTCGCAAAGATTGTTATCGCATACGAACCAATCTGGGCTATCGGTACAGGTAAGACTGCAACCAGCGACCAGGCTGAGGAAATCCACGCATACATCCGTTCAGTAGTTGCTGACCGCTACGGCAAGGAAGTTGCAGACAACACCAGCATCCTCTACGGTGGTAGCTGCAAGGCTTCAAACGCTCCTGAACTCTTCGCTAAGCCTGACATCGACGGTGGACTTATCGGTGGAGCTTCTCTCAAAGTCGCTGACTTCAAGGGAATCATTGACGCTTGGAAATAATAATGCATTTCTTATAGTCTGGAAATTCCGGAGTTTCACGGGATTTCCGGAATTTCCAGACAACTTATACTTCTCCCTTAACAAAAACCGGAATGACATGCATAGTCAGTTGAAGAAATTGCTAACACTTGCATTACTGATAATTGCAAGCAATTCGCTCACACAAGCACAAAACTTCACAGAATCCATCAGCAATGCTGTTGAAGGTGAAGGAACCGTAAATATTTATCAAGACCCACTTCTTGAAAACATCATCAACGGAGTAGATCCTGTAGAGCAGCTCAAGAAAGAGAAAAACGAAAACAGGGACGACTTCAGTATGACTATGGGCAAGCGTAAACGTATGCGCGGCTACCGTATACAAGTGTTCTGGGGAGGAAGCACTCGCAATGACCAACAAAAGGCGCAACGTCTGGCTAATCAGGTGAGAAGCATTTATCCTGAACTCGACGCCTATGCAACTTTCGAGTCACCACACTGGCGTTGCCGTGTAGGCGACTTCATCTCTCGCGACGAAGCCGCTGAATATCTTTCCCGCATGCGTAAAATCAGCAGTGAAGCTATGATTGTACCAAGCGAAATACTCATCTTCACAAAAGATGGAAAATGAACCAATTTGAACAATATACCAAGCAATTCCTACTCGACATAGGCGAAGACCCCAATCGTGAAGGTTTGAAGAAAACCCCCGAGCGTGTGGCTCGTTGTGTGTCCCAGCTTCTGTCCGGTTACTCACAGAATCCAGAGGAAGTCCTCCAAAGCGCTTTGTTCAAGGAAGACTACCAGCAGATGATTGTGGTCAAAGACATTGAGTTCTACTCACTGTGTGAACACCACATCCTTCCTTTCTTCGGCAAAGTACACGTGGGATACATTCCTGACGGACAGATTGTAGGACTCAGCAAAATTCCCCGGGTTGTTGACATATTTGCACGCAGACTGCAGGTACAGGAACATCTCACTGTGCAGATTCGCCGCTGCATAGAAGAGACTTTACGCCCGAAAGGAGTAATCGTAGTAATCGAAGCACAACACCTCTGTATGCAAATGCGAGGCGTAGAAAAACAAGGTGCTATCACCAAAACCATGGACTTCTGCGGAGATTTTGCAGAAGCCAAACGACGTGACGAATTCTTCCAAATGCTAAGTCACGAATAAAGTATAGAGTCTTTCAGGTAATCATTTAACATTAAACGTTAATCATTAAACGTTATATAACATGTCACTTATCAAATCTATTTCCGGCATTCGCGGTACCATTGGCGGACGCGCCGGAGAAGGGTTGAACCCACTCGATATTGTAAAATTCACATCAGCATACGCTACTCTCATACGACGCAACCTTCCAACTACTAACCAGCGACCAAAAATTGTTGTCGGACGCGATGCACGCATCTCCGGCGAAATGGTCAAGGATGTAGTTTGCGGCACACTCATGGGAATGGGCTTCGACGTCGTAAACATCGGTCTTGCTTCTACTCCAACAACCGAGGTTGCAGTAACTATGGAAAAAGCCGATGGTGGTATCATCATCACAGCATCACACAACCCACGTCATTGGAATGCACTCAAGCTCCTTAACCATGAAGGAGAATTCCTCAATGCCGCAGAAGGCAACGAAGTACTTGCCATAGCTGAAGCTGAAGACTTTGATTTTGCAGATGTAGATAACTTAGGTAAATACCGCGAGGACAATTCATATAACCAGAAACATATCGACCTCGTTCTTTCACTTCCACTTGTTAACGTGGAGGCTATTCGTCAGGCTCACCTGCGTGTAGCATTCGATGCAGTTAACTCCGTAGGTGGAGTAATTCTGCCTATGCTTCTCAAGCAACTCGGAGTTGAAACCATCACCCCACTCTATGCTGAGCCAACCGGTGATTTCCAGCACAACCCAGAGCCACTTGAAAAGAACCTTGGTGACATTATGGCACTCATGGCAAAGGGTGAGCACGACGTGGCATTTGTAGTTGACCCCGATGTTGACCGCCTCGCATTCATTCAGGAAGACGGCAAGATGTATGGTGAGGAATACACACTCGTGACCGTAGCCGACTATGTACTTCGTCATACTCCTGGCAACACTGTCAGCAACCTCAGCAGCACACGCGCACTACGCGATGTTACCGTTAAGCATGGTGGACAATACGCAGCAGCAGCCGTTGGCGAAGTTAATGTCGTAACAAAGATGAAGGAAGTTGGCGCTGTGATTGGCGGTGAAGGAAACGGTGGAGTAATCTACCCAGAAGCTCACTATGGTCGCGATGCCCTTGTAGGAATTGCTTTGTTCCTCAGCCATTTCGTTAACGAAAAGAAGACCGTAAGCCAATTGCGCAAGACCTATCCTGAATACTGCATTGCAAAGAACCGCATTGATCTTGAGCCTTCTACCAATGTTGATGCAATTCTTGCAAAAGTCAAGGAAATGTACGGTAAGCAGCCAGATGTCGCAGTAAACGATATTGACGGTGTGAAACTCGATTTCCCTGACAAATGGGTACACCTGCGCAAGTCAAACACAGAACCGATTATCCGTGTTTACAGCGAAGCATCAACAATGGATGCAGCCAACGAAATCGGTCAGAAAATCATGGATGTAGTACTTTCACTAAAATAAAACACATTATCTAACTAAAATAATCAATTATGGAAACAAATTCACAGCAACCTACAGCTGAACAATCAGCTCAGCAGAGTTTTGCACAGCAACAGCCTTATGCACAGCAGCAGGCTTACAATCAGCAGCCTTATGGCAACCAGGCTTATACTGCTCCTGCTCCAATCGTAGTAACAGACGAAGGTAAACTATATCTGAAATCTGCTGGTTCATGGGGTATGTTCCTTGCTGTGCTTGGCATTATCGGCATAATCTTTCTTTCTCTTGCAGGAATTGTCACTATTGTCGGCGCATCTAAAGTAGGAGCACTCACTTCTTACGACTATTACGGAAACTCTGTAGTACACAGCATTGGCAGTTCTATGAAAACTACAATGTATATCGTAGGAATTATTTACATTGTCTTGGCACTGGTTTACAGCTACCCCGTGAAATGCCTTTTGACATTCAATTCCAAAGTTAAGACTGCTATTATTTCCAACAATACCGCAGACATGACTATCGCCTTCAAGAACATCAAAGGTTTCTTCAAATTCTTCGGAATGTTGGTAATCATATCTTTCGCACTGGGTATATTAGTAATATTAGTAGTAATAATCGCAATGGCAGCCATTTAACAGGCAAAGCATATATCAACAAAAATGGCAGGATTATCCGACACAATGTCAGTATAATCCTGCCATTTTTGTTTTAAATTGACATAAATTGCATAGTTCTCCCCATAGTTTTCCCCCTTAGGAGAGTTAGAGAAGGCTTTCACTCTCCACTCTTAACGTGTGGCATAAGTTTTGTTAATAATATAACGTACTGCAAAGAGGCATGCAAAAAGACGACTCTGAAATGCAGGATGATAATACACATTATTAATATTAAAACAAAACGAAAGGAAATATATTATGGGAAAAATTATTGGAATTGACCTCGGAACCACAAACTCGTGCGTATCCGTATTCGAAGGCAACGAACCAGTTGTCATTGCAAACAGCGAAGGTAAACGTACTACTCCTTCCATCGTAGGTTTTGTTGACGGTGGCGAACGCAAGGTAGGTGATCCTGCAAAGCGTCAGGCTATCACTAACCCAAAGCGCACTATCTTCTCTATCAAGCGTTTCATGGGTGAGACCTATGATCAGGTAAGCCAGGAAATCTCTCGCGTACCTTATGAGGTAAAGCGAGGTGACAATAACACTCCACGTGTTGACATCGACGGACGTCTCTATACTCCACAGGAAATCTCTGCCATGATTCTTCAGAAGATGAAGAAGACTGCAGAAGACTACCTCGGACAGGAAGTAACTGAAGCTGTCATCACCGTTCCTGCATACTTCAGCGACTCTCAGCGTCAGGCCACCAAGGAAGCCGGTCAGATTGCAGGTCTTGATGTAAAGCGTATTGTCAACGAACCAACAGCAGCAGCTCTTGCTTACGGTATTGACAAGGCTAACAAGGACATGAAGATTGCAGTGTTCGACCTCGGTGGTGGTACATTCGATATCTCAATCCTCGAATTCGGTGGCGGTGTATTCGAAGTACTTTCTACCAACGGTAACACACACCTCGGTGGAGATGACTTCGACCAGGTAATCATCGATTGGCTAGCAAGCGACTTCAAGGCAGAGGAAGGCATCGACCTTACTCTCGACCCAATGGCTATGCAGCGTTTGAAAGAAGCTGCAGAAAAGGCAAAGATCGAACTGTCAAGCTCTTCATCAACAGAAATCAACCTGCCTTACATCACCGTTGCAAGCGGTATGCCTAAGCACCTCGTTAAGACACTCACACGCGCTAAGTTCGAAGCACTCGCTCACGATCTTATCCAGGCATGTCTTGAACCATGTCAGAACGCTATGCGCGATGCAGGTCTGCAGAAGAGTGATATCGACGAAGTAATCCTCGTAGGTGGATCAACTCGTATCCCTGCTGTTCAGAAAATCGTAGAAGACTACTTCGGCAAAACTCCTTCAAAGGGTGTAAACCCAGACGAAGTTGTAGCAGTTGGTGCAGCCATTCAGGGTGCAATCCTCAACAAGGAAGAAGGTGTAGGCGACATCGTCCTTCTTGACGTAACTCCACTGTCAATGGGTATCGAAACTCTTGGCGGTGTTATGACCAAGATGATTGAAGCCAACACTACTATTCCTTGCAAGAAGAGCGAAGTATTCTCAACTGCAGCTGACAACCAGACAGAAGTAACCATCCACGTGCTTCAGGGTGAGCGTCCAATGGCAGCTCAGAATAAGTCCATCGGTCACTTCAACCTCACAGGTATTGCACCTGCACGTCGTGGAGTTCCACAGATTGAAGTATCGTTCGACATCGATGCCAACGGTATCCTCAACGTAACTGCCAAGGATAAGGCAACCGGTAAGGAACAGGCAATCCGCATCGAAGCATCTTCTGGTCTTTCCAAGGAAGAAATCGACCGCATGAAAGCAGAAGCTGAAGCTAATGCTGATGCAGACAAGAAGGAGCGTGAGAAGATTGACAAGCTCAATCAGGCTGACTCTATGATTTTCCAGACTGAGAACTTCCTGAAGGAAAACGGTGACAAGCTCGGTAGCGACCGTGGCAACGTAGAAGCAGCTGTTCAGAAGCTGAAAGATGCTCACAAGGCTCAGGACCTTGCAGCAATCGATGCAGCAACTGCAGAACTCAACAACGTGATGCAGGCAGCTTCAGCCAAGATGTACCAGCAGGCAGGCGCACAGCCAGGTGGAGCCGGTGCAGGATTCAACCCAGGCGACGCAGGACAGCAGTCCGCTCAGTCCGGTTCATCTACAGAAATGGCGTGTAGCTCAATGAGTTACACGCCATTTGCTTTTTATAGGCTCATGTTTTCTATGTGCTTATTCTGCCTTTTTTTACGGCTTTTTTGTTACATGTGTGTAGCACGACAAAAACGTCGACCAAGTTCGACTAATTACGACTTATCCATACTTATTCCTACTTAAAAGTAGATGAAGTACAGGATGGTTTACTGACAAGTCGTCTCCTATTTCCAGTTACAGCTCTTCATCTGACGTACAGTCACGAGTAGAGAAAATAATCTCTGAGATAGAGTCTAGGGGACTTGACATCGCACACAGTTACGACGAATGGGTAAAAGAGAGTACTTCCACAGGCTCAGCAGATTGCACCCTGACTATGAATTCAATACCACTGATAAGCAGTACAACAACTGCCTAAACAGTAAAGGAAGTGGAGTGGTGTTCTATAAAGTAAAGTGATAATAATTAATGATTTATTTCTCGATTCAAGGAAAAGTCGTACCTTTGTGGTATAAATCAGACGAAAAGATGGATAAACTGACAATATACCGCAAGCCGATAGATGCTGTGCTCATGTTCAAAGTCATATTCCTTCAACGTTACTATGGCTTGGGCGACCACCAGATTCAGTATTAGATAATCGACCGCACCAGTTTCCGCCAGTTCCTTGGGAGGGTGAAATTCCCAAAGTAATTATTCTAACGGAACGGCTTCCACACGAATTTATGAATTAATAGATATTACCAAAAACTAATAACTCAATGAAAATTTTCAATTTCCTCTTCATTGCAGTGATGATGCTCCTGCCTTCCAACATGAACGCACAACGAATCCAGCAGACATTGGGGCGTGGTGTGGTAGCAGTGAAACGTAGTGGTACAAGCCGTACGGCAGATGGTGGCAGTGGAGCCTTAATCTCATGGCGAAAACTGGCACAAGAACCAGAAGGTACAACGTATAACCTTTACCAGCGTAAAGCCGGCAGTGAGAATTATACAAAGGTCAACTCCACTCCCTTAACCAAAACCAATTATTCACTATCAACGTTGACTGCGAACACAGAATTTGCTGTAAGCGCAATTATCAATGGGGTGGAAGGCGAAATCAGTGCTCCTTTCCTATATAAATCCTATCCCTGGGACAATGTGTGGTTTGACTTTGACTTCGACAACACAGTCATCAAGCGCGATGAGTACCGCACCAAATACGTTTGGCCTATGGACTTGGACGGCAATGGCGAAGTGGATGCCGTAGTGGTTGACCGCCTGTTTGCTGGTGCAGTCAGTTCTGACGAGACCGAACAAGAAGAGAATACCGCCACAACAAGTCACAAGATTCAGGCTTACCGTCTAGACGGCACTCTCCTGTGGACCGTGGATATGGGACCGAACGTGAACATCTGTGCTGGTCAGAACGACATGGTTGTGGCCTACGACATTAATTGCGATGGACGCTGTGAGGTGATGGTTCGTTCCAGCGACGGCACTCGTTTCTGGGATAAGGCCAACGAGACATGGGGAAAATACGCCATGGGTAGTTCGAAGGCAGATGTGGATGGCGACGGTATTGTTGACTACAGGACTCAGTCGAAGCGCAACCGTCCATTCTATGTGTCGGTCATTGATGGTGCGACAGGAGAGGAACTGGCATGCAGCGAACTGGACTACAGCAAGGTGAAGGACGGCAGTGACTCCTACACTCGTGACAACCGAAGCGACTATATGAGCGACAGTTATTCTGCGATGGACGGACATTTCTCTATCTGTTACCTTGATGGCGTGCATCCGTCATTGGTGATGGAGTGTCTCGACCGCGATAACAACAAGACCCATCATAATTATGTGTTTTCCTGGGATTTCGACTGGACTGCTGGTGTGGCGTCCAACTGGCATCAGAGTGCCACATGGAGCCGTAACGACAAACGTCCTTGGCCCGCCGAGTTTCATCAACTGCGAGTTGCGGATGTTGATGGTGACGGACGTGACGAGATGTTGCAGGGAGGCTACAGTATTAACCCATTGACAGGATGGTTCAAGAGTCCAGGCATTGGACATGGCGACCGTTTCATCGTGAGCGATATCAATCCGGAACGGCCTGGCATGGAAGTCTTTGCCATTCAACAAAGTGCGTTGCTTGGTCAACTCATTTACGACCCGGCAACTGGCGAGCGTATCAAGGAATGGTACCTGCCCAGCGTCTATGACGTGGGGCGTGGTTCATGCATGGATATAGACCCTGGACACATAGGCTATGAAATATATAGTTTCACAGATGACTATATCTACGACTGTCAGGGTGACGGAACGGGTGAAACCCGTTCTCAATGGGGCATCTCAACGTGTTTTGAAGGATGCTGGTGGAATGGTGATCTATTGCGTGAAGAATTGTCTTCTCCTGGTGGTAAAGGCTGGGGCACCAACCTGATGGTGACAACGGTAAGAGGTAAATCGCGCCTTATCGAGTTCTCACGCGAAGCCAATTGGGGCGCAATGGCAGCAACAGGCACAAGACCTGCTTTCATGGGTGACATCATTGGTGACTGGCGTGAAGAAGTGATACTAGCCAAGCAAAGCGATGACCACAGCACGGGAATCGTGGGGTACAGTACCAACCTAACTACCAACTTCAGTATCTACTGCTTGCAACAAGACCCGCACTATCGCGGCGACTGTACCACTCGTGGCTACTACCAGCACCCCAACACCAGTTTCTATCTGGGCGCGGGGATGCCGCTGCCACCGTTGCCACCAGTAATGGTAACCAACTTACGCTACGCCAATGGTGTTTGGAGTGACGGAAGCAATGGTTTTATATCTTACGACCAGAAGCAAAAGCTCTCGTTCGCTAACGGACAAAGCGTCATCTTCGACCTTACTGGCGATAATACGTCCGTTGTGGAGATGAAAGGCGATGTACAGCCAAAAGCCACTTATCTGATGAATCCCAAAGGCAAGGACTACACCTTCAGCGGCAACCTTGGTGGAACGGGAGATGTTTTCAAATCCCAGTCAGGTACAGCCACCTTCAACGGCAACTTCACCACCACGGGCAAGACGATTGTCAGCGAAGGAACTCTTGCTTTGAATGGAACAATGGAAGGACCGTTGGAACTGCGAGCCAAAGGAACTCTGGCAGGAAATGCTGTACTCAATGGTGTTGTGACCTTTGAAGGAGGGCTCAATCATGAGGGATGCCGTCTCTCACCGGGAACGCCAGACAAACCGTTTGGCTTGATTACCTCAAATCAAGACCTGACACTTACAGGTGGCGTATATGTGGAATTGAACCTGCAGACGGAGGGTGAGGTAAAATGCGACCTTGTTCAGGTCAATGGAAACCTTTCCCTGAACAAAACGAACACTTTGACCATTGTTCTTGCAGAGACAAAGCCCTTGGCTGGTGAATATGTGATGATGGAATGCACAGGTACACTTTCCGCCGATGCGAAAAACATCCAAGTGCGTGGTCTGGTGGGGCTGAACTATGTGGTAGAAGTGCGCGAAAAGCAGATTGTGCTTGTGATTCGCGACATGCGTGAACCTGCCAAAGATGTACTTTGGACTGGTGCGGAAAATAGCAACTGGGACTATCAGACAGCCAATTTCTCCTTGAACGACATAGCTGTGGCTTTTGTAACCAACGATGAAATCATCTTCCCCGAGGAAGCTGCACAGCGTACTGTGAACCTGACCGACAAGATGGTGACAGGCGGCGTGCGCTTCACACATGACAGTGGCAAATACACCTTCAATGGCGATGGTGGCTTCAGTGGCAATGGCGATTTGGTGATGGACGGTGCAGGAACATTGGTGCTCAATGCCACTAAGAGCGACTATACAGGAAAGACCATTCTAAACCGTGGTACAGTGACTGTGAAGAATCTGGAGAACAAAGGTGTTGAGAGTTGTTTCGGTGCTGGAACTACCATAGAGATAGGAAAGGCTACCCTGAATGTGAACCACACCAATGCGGCATCCGACCGCAGTGTGGTGCTGACAGACTCAGCTGCCATAAACATACCTGCCAATAGCACAACTACGTTGCAGTCAGCACTGACAGGAAAGGGTGTGTTGGTGAAGAAGGGGGCTGGCCAACTGAACTTGAACTACGGTGGCAACAACGGATATGCAGGAACAGTCCTTGAAGGCGGTACGCTCTCACAGGGTGCATGGAACGCCACTTTAGGAAAGGCTGGCTCCAAGATAGACGTAACTGGAAATGCCACTATCAGGATGTTCAACAACAACTCCACCAGTGCTGTACCAGCCCTCAACAACGCCATTACCGTGCAGAAAGGGAAGACGCTCACTATCAGTACAGGACAACGTTGCAAGGTGCAAGGTTCGCTCTCTGGTGAAGGCACTGTGAAAATCAGTTTCCCATATGTACGCGGAGACTTTGAGACCAATCTCACCAACTTCGAGGGAACCTTGAATCCCACTGGCGGACAATTCCGACTGACTTCGGGCATGAACATGCAGAAGGGTACTTTCATGCTTGGAGAAGGAGTTTACGCAGTGGGTGTGAAAAGTCAGAGCGCATCGGAAACGAGTCTGACACACAAGATTGGTGCGCTCAGCAGCACTGCCGCTGATGCCCAACTCGGAACAAGCACATGGAATGTCGGTTACCTCGGAACGAACACCACATTCGCAGGCATCATCGGTCAGAACGCCACCTTGAACAAATACGGGGAGGGAACACTTTCGCTTACAGGGAAAAGTACAGGTAGAATCAACGTCTATGAGGGTGCAGTCAGCCTTGATAACAACACATCCACTACGTCGGCTTTGGTGACTGCCGCCAATGGAGGAATGGTGGTGGGAACAGGTACAACCGCCAATGTTACGGTCAACAAGGGAGGTACAGTCGGGGCAGGAAAGGCCAACAGCATAACTGTAGGCACACTCAACATCACTGGCAATCTCAATGTGCAAAATGGTGGAACCATCCGTGTGCGCGGTCGCAGTGCCCGCAGTGTGGATGATTTCAATGTGGCAGGAAAAGTTACCCTCAACAATCCTTTATTCCGCATGGAACGCCTTTCTGATGATTGGGCTACAGACACCGACTACAAGGTCTTTACAGGAACAGGTACCATTACCATCATAGGAACTCCGACCTTTGAGCCCACAGTGCCTATGGAAGGCTATCTCTGGGACTACAGCGCACTGGCTTCCGATGGTATCCTCCGAGTGGTGGCAGATCCGACAGGCATTGAAGAGATTACGGAAGAAGAGTTGAGGAACATGGATGTTTATGACCTTAACGGCAGGAAACAGTCTGCTGTAAATTTCAAGAAAGGAATTTATATCATCAACGGTAAAAAGTATCTCGTAAAATAAAAGCATCATGATGAGACCGGTAAAGACTGTATTCGTTGCCATGCTGGCATTGGTCCTGGCATTGGACGCCGGAGCTGTGGAGCGCAAGAAACTCAATTTCAACGCTGATTGGCTGTTGTGTGTAGGCGATGAGCCAGAAGCCACCAAGTCCACTTTCAACGACAACCAATGGAAACGGGTGACGCTACCATACGCCTTTAACGGTGACGAGGCTTTCCGCAAGGACATCGTCGATCTGACCGACACCATCTGTTGGTATCGCAAGCACTTCAAATTGCCCAAGGAAGACTTGCAAGGCAAAGTGTTCATTGAGTTTGAAGGTGTGCGCCAAGGGGCAGACTTCTACCTGAACGGCCATCACTTAGGCTTCAGCGAGAATGGTGTGATGGCCTGTGGCTTCGACTTGACACCATACATCAAGGAGGGTGAGAATGTGCTGGCTGTGCGTTGCGACAACAGTTGGACGTACCGCTCCCGCGAGTATGACAGCCGCTACCAGTGGAACGACCGCAATTTCAATGCCAACTACGGAGGCATCCCCAAGAATGTCTATTTGCACATCACTGACAAACTCTACCAGACGTTGCCGCTTTACTCGAATCTCGGCACAACAGGTACCTACGTCTATGCCACAGACTTTGGTTATTCATGGCCTCGTCATTTGAACAAGCGTGTGGCGACAATCCATGCTGAGAGCCAAGTGAAGAACGATGACAGCAAGCCTCGCACCTTCCGCATGACGATGTGCTTGCGCGACCGTGAAGGCAAGATGCAATTCTATACTGAGTCAGAAGTCGTCACCCTGCAACCTGGCGAGACCACCACTCTGCATGCCGCCAACACGACTACAGGCGATTTGCATCTGTGGTCATGGGGGTATGGCTACCTCTACACTGTCGAGACTTCATTGGAGGAGAATGATGAGTCTTTTGACCAAGTGATAACTCGCACAGGTTTTCGCAAAACAGAGTTCAAGGATGGCAAGATATGGCTCAACGACCGTGTGCTGATGGTGCATGGCTATGCCCAGCGCACTTCCAATGAATGGCCTGGAGTGGGCCTCTCCGTTCCCGCCTGGCTCAGCGACTACTCCAATGGTTTGATGGTGGAGTCGGGTGCCAACATGGTGCGGTGGATGCACGTCACCCCCTGGAAACAGGACATCGAGTCGTGCGACCGCGTTGGACTGCCTCAAGCCATGCCTGCAGGTGACGCGGAAAAAGATGTGGATGGTGCACGTTGGGAGCAACGAAAGGCCCTGATGCGCGATGCCATCATCTACAACCGCAACAACCCATCCATCCTCTTCTATGAGAGTGGAAACGAGAGTGTCAGCCGTGATCATATCATGGAAATGAAGGCCATCCGCGACCAGTATGACCCTCACGGAGGACGCGCTGTCGGCAGTCGCGAGATGCTCGACATCGACGAGTCGGAGTATGGTGGTGAGATGCTCTATATCAATAAGTCGAAGAAGCATCCTATGTGGGCGATGGAATACTGTCGTGACGAGGGGTTGCGCAAGTACTGGGACGAGCAGAGTTATCCCTACCACAAGGAGGGCGACGGTCCTCTCTATCGCAATCAGCCAGCACGGGAGTACAATCACAATATGGACCAGTTTGCCGTTGAGATGGTTCGTCGCTGGTATGACTACTGGCGTGAGCGTCCAGGTACAGGCACACGCGTTTCATCGGGTGGTGTGAAGATTGTGTTCTCCGATACCAATACCCACCACCGAGGTGAGTCGAACTACCGCACAAGTGGCGTCACCGATGCTATGCGTATTCCAAAAGATGCTTTCTTCGTGCATCAGGTGATGTGGAACGGCTGGGTGGAGCCAGAGACTCCAAAAACCTATATCATCGGTCATTGGAACTATGATGTGTCTGTTGTCAAACCTGTGTATGTGGTTTCCACTGCCGATGCCGTGGAACTGTTCCTGAATGGACGTTCATTGGGCAAGGGCAAACAGCGTTACCGTTACCTTTTCACATTCGAGAATGTTCCTTTTGAACCTGGGACCCTTGAAGCCGTTGCTTCTGATGGCAGTCGTTACAAACTTGAAACAGCAGGTGAACCCTATCAATTGAAACTCACGGCAATGGAGAACCCCGAGGGCACGAAGGCCGATGGCGCTGATATGGTGCTGTTTCAGGTGGAGGTGTTGGATAAGCAGGGCAGGCGTTGCCCACTCGATGACCGGATGGTCAATTTCGAGTTGAAGGGCGAGGCGCAGTGGGTTGGCGGTATTGCCGTGCGCAACAACCAGTCGCTCCAGCGGCCCGACGACAATCGTCCGGAAGGGCTCCTCGATGCGGCTGCCACGAAGAACATCTCTGACAACTATGTGGGTGCGACATCTCTTCCTGTGGAATGTGGTGTGAACCGTGTCTTGGTCCGCACAACCACCAAGGCTGGAGTCATTCGTCTTACAGCCCAAGCCGAAGGACTGACGAAGGCTGAGATAAAAGTGAAAACGAAAAGAGTGAAAAGTGATGATCTCCTTCTACAACTCTCGCTGAAGGGTAGTTTGGTACGTGGGGAAACTCCTCTTACCCCTTCCTATACAGAACTGGCAAGCGGGGTGAAAATAGTTTCAGCCAAGGCTGGTTATGACTCAGACCATGCTTCCCGCAGTTTCGATGACAACGAACTCTCGGAATGGAAGAACGACGGTCGTCTTTCCACGGCTTGGATTACCTACAAACTGGAGCGAGAGGCTGTCGTCGATGACATCTGCATGAAGCTCACAGGATGGCGATTGCGCAGTTATCCCCTTGAGATTTATGCCGGCCAGACACTCATTTGGAGTGGAGAAACAGAGCGCAGCCTTGGTTATGTCCATCTGAAACCCATCCAACGAATAACAACCGACGAAATCACTGTCCGTTTGAAGGGTGCAGGTAAAGATGAAGATGCCTTTGGCGGTATTGTGGAAGTCACTGAACCCGCAGCAGGAGAACTCGACCTCTTCAAGGCTAAACAGGGCGGCGATACCAAAAACGAGCTCCGCATCGTAGAGATAGAATTCTTAGAAACACTATAGAAATATTAAGGGGTATTCGTCGGAAATACCAAAAGCGCTTTTTTGCGGTTGTCAAAACTACAGAGGGGGTAATACTGGCGGATACCATCAAATAACCTTAAAATGTCGGAGGGCATTCATGATGCCGTCCTCATCAACCGAACTGGTGACGTAGTCGGCCAGGCGTTTCAAGTCGTCTATGGCATTGCCCATAGCAATGCCAACACCAGCCTGAAGAATCATCGTAGTATCGTTGCCTCCATCGCCAAAGGCTATGGTATGGGCTGGGGCGAAACCTTCATGACGAGCCATGGCGAGGATGCCCTTGCCCTTGTCGGCCCCGTTAGCGGTGATGTCGGTGAATTCCGGATGCCAGCGGCCTGACACGCACTGAGGCAAACGAGACATCAATTCCAATTCATATTCGGCTGGAAAAAAAGGAGTCAGTTGCAGAATGTCCTGCTGCAACACATCGTCCAATGGCGCGGCCTGACCAAGATTCTTCACGGCCAGCATCTGGCGGAAAATGCGGTCCACATCGCCCGTGGGGTCGAGCACTGCCACGTCGCGACGACCGACGACAATAAGGCTGTATCCCTTCGCTTTCGCGTCTTCCACACAGGTCATCACGTCCTCCTTGACAATAGGTTGGCAACTGACGAGTTCGTTGCCCACATAGCACAGCGCACCGTTGGTGGTGATGTAGCCGTCGATGAGATGCTCAATGGCTCCGAGGTTGGTAATGATAAGCGGCGGACGACCGGTCGCGATATACACCCGCGAGCCGTTGGCCTTCGCTTGTGTCAACGCGTGAACGGTGGAAGGCGGAATCTCGTGGGTCTTGAAACTCACGAGCGTGCCGTCAATGTCGAAGAATAAAGCGTATCTCTGATTCATAACTGGATGCAAAGGTAAGAAAAAAACGCGATTTCTGACCAAGCCTATTTGCTATGTGGTGAACGAGGCGATGCAGACCGACTTGTATTTGAAGGTTTGCAGGATCCTTCATGGAAATGGATAGAGGCATCTGGTATCACGAAACACATAACCTTCCACTGTTTCCGCTATGCCCATGCCAAACATTATCCTGGTAATAGGTTCAAACGGTCGTTGAGCAAATAGTCCTCGCGCGCATACGTATATAATGATGAGCAGGTGTTTCCAAATTGGAGATGCCTGCTTTTGATTGACCATTTGTCCGAGACTTACCAAATTCTTTGGATAGTGTCAGACAAATGCTTTTGGCTTATTGAGTACTTAACTAGAGAGAATAATCCATAAAGTTCGGACGATTCTTCAAACCTACGGCTTCCATCATACTCTTCACACTCATTTCTTCTTTACCGATTGCCAATACCAAACGCGTTACATTCTCTGAAGATGGTTGTATGTCGATTGAACTTGTACGGGTACTTGTATGGGTACTTGTATGGGTACTTGTATGGGTGTTATTCTCGTCATCCTTATACCCAATCAGCATATATCGATTCTTACTGTAACAATCAGCTTCTCTATATCATATTGACTGAGAGAGGTCTCTTGGGGGTTCTCGCAATTTGCGATAGCCTCGTCAGGGTTGTGGCATTTTGCGACAACCTTTTTTCGTTTCGTCCTCGTTCTTCTTGCTTTTCTTTGCCATATATTCTTATAACGTTTTTGATTTCTGCTCTATTGCTCAATTCAGCATCTTCTCTCTTCCTTCAGACATCTTAAATGTGATATCAATTTCGCATCTGCAGGCAGCCACTTTACACTATTCAACTCATCCTTAGTGAGCCAGTTGGCTGCAGTATTGGAAATTGATACACCGATGTTCAGTAAGATAGAACGCGGTGACAGAAGAGCAAAGCGTGAACAAGTCATCAAACTTGCGGAATATCTTCATCAGGATGAAAAGGAAATGCTGACTTTATGGTTGGCAGACAAGTTCATTAATGCTGTTGAGGATGAGCAAGAACGTGAATTGTGTAACGATGCTATCATTATTGCGCAGGAAAAAATAAGAGCAATGTAATCATGGAGCAGGCATCTTCCTCTTCCATGTACAACCAGCCCAAATCAAGAAAATGTGGTAAAGGAAAGTAACATACTACACATATTTATAATAAAAAGCCGTGTAACTTAAATGAGTTATGCGGTTTTTTTGTACCTTTGCCAATAAACCATAAAATACACGGAACTATGAACATTGGTGATATGGCGCCTGAGATATTGGGGCGCGACGAACAAGGAAGAGAGATTAAACTGAGTGACTTCAAGGGAAGGAAACTGGTTCTTTACTTCTACCCCAAAGACAACACAAGTGGGTGCACTGCAGAAGCTTGTTCTCTGCGTGACCGCCATAACGACCTGCAGCAGGCTGGTTATGAAGTTGTTGGAGTGAGCAAGGATTCTGCTGCTTCTCATATCAAATTCAAGGAGAAGTATCAGTTGCCTTTTCCTCTTATTGCGGATGTAGATCATACTCTGCTTGAGGCAATGGGTGCATGGGGTGAGAAGAATATGTACGGCAAGAAGACTATGGGTACGATTCGCACCACATTCATTATTGATGAGAACGGACGTATAGAAAAGATTTTTGCCGGCAAGCAGGTCAAGACCAAGGAACACGGTGAACAGATATTAGGATAAAAAATACAGGACAATGAATATATTTCAGAGTATAAGCAAGTGGCTGGCAGCTAATGCATCATTGGCTGTGATAGCAGTGGCCGTGTTCACATTCTTCGTTCCTGATGCGTTTAATTGGGTTCGTGGCAATACTCAGACGGTGATACTGGGTATTATCATGCTGACAATGGGTCTTACACTGACCACTGACGATTTTCGTGTGCTTGCACGTAGACCTTTAGACATCTTCATTGGTGCATGTGCACAGTTCATCATCATGCCATGTGTAGCCTATTTGCTTGTAAAAGTGTTTGGACTTGACCCTGCACTTGCATTGGGTATCTTACTTGTAGGATGTTGCCCTGGTGGAGTGTCAAGCAATATCATGTCATACCTTTGCCATGGTGACGTGGCGTTCTCTGTAGGAATGACATGTGCCTCCACCCTACTCGCACCGATAATGACTCCTCTGCTCATGCAATTGACAGCAGGCGAGATTATTGAAATAGATGCTGTTGGAATGTTTATCAACATTCTGATAGTTACGGTAATTCCAGTTGGCTTAGGTTGTTTCCTCAACTACGTTTACTCTAAACGCGAGAGTTTCCCTACCATCCAGTCTCTTATGCCTGGGCTTAGTGTAACTTGTCTGGCCTGCATTGTAGGAGGTGTGATTTCAACAGTGCACGACGACCTTGTTGCACGTGGCCTGACACTCTTCCTCTGGACCTTTGCGGTGGTATTCTGCCACAACACACTGGGATATATTCTTGGTTGGATGGCTGGTTGGCTCGCAAAGTTCAACACGGCAAAGAAACGTACGATTTCCATTGAAGTCGGAATGCAGAATGCCGGACTTGCCACAGTTCTGGCAGGTACATTCTTCGCAGCCCAGCCTTTGGCAGTATTGCCTTGCGCCATATCTTGTGCATGGCACAGTATCAGCGGAACAATCCTGGCAGGGCTGTTCTTGAGAATGGATAAAACGGAAAAGAATAACAATTAACACTCTTCAACCATGAGAACTAGACTTCTACTGCTTATCGTTGCATTCCTTTCCTGGGCAGGAATGAGCAATGCACAGAATGAGGATAAGGACAAGCCTCTTTTGACGCTGGCATGTATATCTGACATTCACACAGAGCGCTCACTTATCGAGAATATCGATGATATTGCCCTGCGCGGTTCGTTCACCAGAACTATCAGCATTATTAAGCGCGATGAGAAAATCGATGCAATGCTTCTTGGAGGCGACTGCACCAGCGATGCCACTATTCCCTACGCCAACTGGGAAAAGGTGCGTACGCTGATTGCCAAACGTTCACGTCTGGCCTTTCCATCAACAACATCCACTCCTGTGCTATATGTGACAGGTAATCACGACTACGAAGTAGCTAATTGGGACAATATACCCAAGCCATACAACGCAGGTGATTATTATTCTTACCCTATGAAGCAGGACATCGGGGAACTGGCAGAAAGTGAAGCTTTCTATGAAGATGCAGACAATGGAGAACTGGGCACCATGACTCTCTTGGCTGCCTACCACTATGTAATCAACGGTTTTGACTTCGTTATTCTTAACTGCGGCAAGAATTTCTTCCAAAACGCATGGAACTACGTCTATTCAGAAGAATCAGTGAAATGGGTTGCTGACAAACTGGCGGAGATATACGACGGGCATCCGAATAAAGTAGTTTTCTTTGCGCTCCACGTTCCTTTTGCGGACTCCAACAGCATTCGTGAGCCATCTAAAGGAATGGCTTCTTCTCCAGGCGAAAAACTCCTGAAGCAGACATTATGCAAATATCCTAACCTCATTATGCTCTACGGTCACGACCACGGAGGAGATAAGGCCTATACCCGTGTCAAGACTTCGCAGCGTGTGACTCGCTACAACACCACTGGACAGGTAATCGCAACAACCGACGACACTCATGTAGATGTCATGCCTGAAGGAGTAGAAGATGAGGATGAGTCTGACAAGAAGAATATCAACTGGAACATTCACAGTGAGGCTTCAGGTGAATATCTTGGATTTAATTCCGTTAACTTGGGAATGATAGCAGACCCGACATTAGTTACAATAGAGGTAACCAACGCTGATAATTATGCTTTTGCCTTAAAAGTGAGCGGGAGCGCTTCTGAGGCTAACGGCAACTATGTAATCTCCAGTTCCAACGGACGTTTCTCTGCAAACACCAACAACTACCCAACCTATTTCTATAAGGTTACAGAACGAACAGACACAAGCATCACAGCAATAAAGACTGACGAGCTGAAAGAAGGCGAGTCATATCTGATTGTCGCTGAGAATGCCAAGGACCGCACCAAACTCTATGCCCTAACAAATGAAGGTTATCCCGCAACCAACAGCAACCGACTGGTGGGTTTGCTGGTAGAGCCAGTTGATGGAATAATCACAATCAGTGCAAGTCAGACCAATGCTCTTTGGAAATTACAAGTTGCCAAGACAGAGACTGAAGGCGATCCAAGTTTCTTCTCTGCTTTCATGGGATCGATGCGTTACTACTACAACACCATTGACCCAGGTGATATGCCTGTAGAAACTCCAAACATCGTTCAGGCACTCATGGTATATGTCTATCCGGATCGTGTTGAGCTGCACATGAAGAACTATAACCGTTCAGGTACTATCAACGGTATAACAGTGAACAAAAACCTTGCTCCATATATCTCTTACCGTAAGGTGGAAATACCAGAACCCACTGCTATACAAGGAACCTTCTTAAAGGATATGCATGTAGAGACTGCAGAAATCTACGACCTGTCTGGCAGAAAAGTGAACCATGCCACCAAAGGACTCTATATTACCAAAGGGCAGAAAGTAATAGTTAAATAAAGCAAGAAGAATTATTCAGGATCATTCGTCAAACTCTAATTTGCTTACATGCGGAGCGAGACGGGAAAGATCGGGCAGTTGCATATAGTCTCCGTAGATGTGACGGAGATGAGCATCATAGTTGAAGGGCACGGGAAATTCGTGTCCTTCAAATTTATGTTTAGCCAGAGGAAAAATCTCGCTGGCATAGCGGGGATTATGGAAAGGGATGCCCATACCTGATGTAATAACCTTTGCAGGCAAAAGTCTGCATATGAATCTCAGGCATGGAAAAACAAAATTATTGTTGAATTTGAATATGCGTCGTACAGCCTTTATACTTCTCTGGTCATCTGTGCTTGTCCGCCATATCTTATACATATGTCCAACCGTGGTTTCAGTCAGTTTATGCAACCATAGCGGATGACGTTCCATAGGGAATATATCAATATAGATTCCCTGCTCCTTCCACATGCGGTCATAATTGGTTTCCTCCCTCATGCGTGAGCGGCGGTCTCGTATCTTGGCATAGAAAAAGAAATAATTGGGATCGGTTTCACTGTTCTGGAGAGCAAGCCAATCAGGAAGTTCAGCAGGCAGTATTTTCATCAATTTGAGATAGTCCTTGCGAAGCATCTCTATATCCAGGTCGTCGTCCCAAGGAATAAAACCTCCATGCCTTACAGCACCTATAAGCGTACCGCTGCTTAGCCAATAATTAATGTGGTGCTTACGGCAGATTCTATCGACCTCAATCAGAATCTCCAGCATCCGCATCTGCTGACGGCGAAGGAGTGAACCATCAGGATTGAATCGTTTTCGCAGTTCTTCGTTATTCATCCTGTGAATTGCTTATTCCGTATTTCGGCTCCACGCCTGCATTGATTGTATCAAACACTTCTTTCATCACAACCTTGGTAGGCTTATTTTGATATTCCTCTGCAGTAATAGGGTCGTGAACGCACAATGACAGTTTTCCGAAACTCATGCTTCGTGCCTTACGGGAAAAACAGTCAAACGAGCCGTTGATGGTTATCGGAACTATCGGCAGTGCAATTTCGTTGGCAAGCATAAATGCTCCACGTTTGAATTCACCCATCTTTCCATCGTAGGTACGTGTGCCTTCGGGGAAAATCACCATAGACATTCCTCCCTTAAGAGTTTGTCTCGACTGTTCGACTGCCTTCTGAATAGCGGAACGCGAATCACCTACGAATATCTGATTGGTACATGCACAAGCAAAGCCAATGAATGGCATCTTGCGAAGATATTCCTTCATCATCCACTTGAAATTATGTCCCAGATAGCCATAGATGATGAATATGTCTAAATATCCCTGATGGTTGGCAAGAAACACATAGGACTGATTCTTGTCGAGTTTCTCTCTTCCTTCAACATGAACAGGAAGAAGGAATATGAAACATGTAAACCGTCCCCAACACTTGCAGGCGTAATAGTCAACCACGTCCTTATCACCAAACAGTGCAGCAAGACTTACCGTAAGCGATGTCAGAATTGTTGATACCAAGAATAGCGGCAATGCTATAACAAAGGAATATAGTTTATACAGGAACCACAACATGGGATTATTACATTTTTACGATTTACAATTATTATCTATTACCTTTTCTCAGGGTTATCACAGTCAATTCGGGCCATGCGCCAAAGCGGAAGGGGAACATCACTCCACCTATACCCTCATTGACATTCAGCACTTGTGAACATTCAGTGTATATTCCGCTCCATTCTTTGTATCTGAGAGCGACGGGTGACCATCCAAAGACCTTGAACTGACCTGCATGAGTGTGTCCTGCGAGTGAGAGGTCAATGCGCGTCTCAGGCAACACATTGCGTCTCCAGTGTGTAGGGTCATGAGTCAGTAGAATGGAGAAAGTGTGACCGGCAGGAGTTTTAGCATTCTTATTGCGCATCACTCCTTGAAGTCCTTTGCAGGCTTTTGGCAAATCTCCTAATGACGGGAACGGGAATTCACCATCATTTTCCACACCGATTATCGCTATTGAGTCATTCCCTCTATGCAGCACTCTGTTTTCGTTCAGGAGCAGTTGCCATCCGTAGCTGCGCTCACGTCTCTGCAGTTCTGCAATGTCGGCACGCACCATCTCCGGTGTCAGTGTCTTGATGTACATGCTGTAGTCGTGATTGCCCATTATCGCAAATACTCCGTCGGGGGCTTGCAGCTTAGAGAGGTTGCGTCGATAGCCGTCGGTTTCACGTGCCTGATAGTTCACCAAATCACCTGTAAACACTATGGCATCGCATTTCTGGCTGTTTATGAGGTCGACAATCGCTTCCACGTCCTGCTGGTGATTATCACCATAAGTTCCGAGATGCATGTCGGAGAACTGCAGTATGCGGTAGCCGTCGAAGGCTTTGGGAAGATTGTCGAATACCAGTGTCTGCTCTTTCACTATGTAATGGCTGCGTCCGATGAAGTAGCCATAGAGAAGGACTATCACCGAGAATAGAGCGATGGTCATAGCGAATATGCGTACTATGCGGCGGTAAAGTCCTTTGCCTATCATTGCAATCAGGTCGAAGACCGTGAACAGGAATCGTGGCACGGTCACGAGCAGGAAGATGATCATGAACCTTCCTACTGTCACCTGATGTTCTGCCGTCATGTCATCCATGCGCAGTACGAGCAGCATATATACTAACAGCAGTATGGATGGCAGGAACGTTAGCAGGCGCAGATACCAGCGCGATGTCCAACGTCTGACATACGCATAATACATGTACACGTCAGGAACGACAAGCAACACTATTAGTAATATGAGGATTCGGAATAACATAATTATCAATTCCCCACTTCCTTCACATACCCCCGGAGTTGTTCGGCAGGTAGTTCGCGTCGGCGGGCATAGTCCAGAAGTTGTTCTTCCGTTATGCTGCCCACGTCGAAGTAGCATGACTGCGGATGGGAGATCATCAGTCCGCTTACGCTTGCATGGGGTTGCATCATACCGTGTTCGGTAAGGGAAACTCCAATCTGTCGGAAGTTGAGTATTTTGTCCAGCAGGAAATTCATCGACATGTCGGGCATTGAAGGATAACCTACTGCGGGACGTGTTCCGACGAACTGTTCGCTGTGCATTTGTTCTATAGTGAGGTCTTCTGCCGCAGCATAGCCCCATATTCGTTTTCTCACTTGCTCGTGCAGACATTCTGCGGCAGCCTCTGCCAGTCTGTCGGCAAGCGTTTGCGTGAGCAGTTTGTGATAGTCATCGCCTTCATTGACAGGAGAGCTAACCGAAGTGGCAAAGATTCCGATTCGGTCTTCCATGCCGTTGCCCCGTGGATGTATGAAGTCTGCAAGACAGCGGCAATAGCCGTCTGTTCCAGGAATCTGTTGGCGCAGCATCGGCAGCCGCACTTCCTTGTCGTTGTACAGCACCACTATGTCGTCGCCATCGCTGCAGGCAGGAAGGATTTCCACCACTGCCTTCATGCTCAGCCTAGTGCTTAGCAGGCCGAGCCATCGGCGGGTTTCGGTGTATAGTTGCACTGCCTCTCTCGCCTTTTCACGTTCCTCTAGCGGGAATGTTGCAATCCACTGATTGCGGCAGGCATCGCAGCCGTGTACTTTCACTATGTCGGCCATCCTTGCAGGCAGTCCCCACGCATGGAAGAAATATGCCCAGTTGATATAGTCAACAATGTCTGTGATTTTGTAGTTCAGGCGCATGAGAGAGTGTCTTTAGGTTGCAGGATTATCAGCCCGCATTGAAGCGCAGTTCCTTTCCTCTCACGCCGTCCACCACGATTCCATCGGCATAGGCAGTGGTTCCGTTGACGATGGTACGCGTCACTCTCCATTTGAAGAGGCGCTCGTCCATCGGTGTCCATCCGCACTTGGTGTAGTATTGTCCTGACTGCACTCTCCAGTTAGCTTCCGGATCTACAAGCACGAGGTCAGCATAGTAACCCTTACGGATGAATCCGCGGCGGTCGATTTTATACAGCAGAGCCGGATTGTGGCTCATGAGCTGCACTACTCGTTCTACGGGCAGGTAGCCTTGGTCGCTCAGTTCGAGCATTGATATCAACGAGAACTGTATCATTGGCATACCCGACATTGCCCTGAGCGCTCCGCCTACCTTCTCACGCAGCAGGTGTGGGGCGTGGTCGGTAGCTATGACATCAATCTGTCCTGTCATCAGGGCGTCACGCAGTGCCTCACGGTCTTCGATGGTCTTGACCGAAGGATTGCATTTTATCTTAGCGCCGAGGTGGTCATAGTCTTCGCTGGTGAACATGAGGTGAGGAATTGCCACTTCAGCTGTGATTCGCTTCTGTGTCACATCCATGTTGTCGTCAAACAGCTCCAGTTCTTTTGCTGTGGACACATGGGCTATATGCAGTCGCGCCCCGGTCAGCTGAGCCATCTTTACAGCACGCAGCGATGAGGAATAGCATGCCTCGGCACTGCGTATGCGGCTGTGATAGCGAACCGGGAAGTCGTTCTGGCCTTTATAGCGTTTGCGGAACTGCTCTATGTTCTGCTCAATAATCGCAGAATCCTCGCAGTGAGTCATAATCATCAGCGGTGATGTGCTGAAGATACGGTGGAGAGTCGGATCTCCGTCCACGAGCATATTGCCTGTGCTGCTGCCCATAAACACCTTAACAGCCGGTACCCTCGTCGGGTCAAGCTGTGGAAGCAGGTCTGAGTTGTCGTTGGTCGCACCGAAATGGAAGGAGTAGTTCACCCTGCTCTTTTCTGCGCCAAGACGGAATTTCTCCTCAAGAGCCTCTATCGTCGTGGTCTGCGGCACAGTGTTTGGCATGTCCATGAACGAAGTCACACCGCCTGCAGCCGCCGTACGGCTTTCGGTTGCGATATCAGCCTTGTGTGTCAGTCCTGGCTCACGGAAATGCACATGATCGTCAATCACGCCAGGCATGAGGAAAAGTCCTGTTGCATCAATCACGTTGTCGTACTTCGACGTGTCTGCCACAGGCTGCTTCAGCACCTCGGATATAAATTCTCCGTCAATGACTACGGCACCGAGCCATTGTTCCGATTCATTGACGATTGTAGCGTTATTTATTATTGTCAGCATGTTCATTGTCAGCATGTTCTATGTATTTTGGATATTTTCTGAACCATCCGTCCCAGCGCAGTCGCATCACTCCCCAGAAAGCCTCTGAAAAGATGCCGCCGCTCATCTTCGATGTGCCTTCCACTCTGTTCACAAACACCACTGGCACTTCCTTTATCTTGAAGCCGCACTTGTATGTGGTGAATTTCATCTCTATCTGGAAAGCATAGCCTTTGAAACGAACCTTTTCAAGCTCTATTGTCTCGAGCACTCTTCGCTTGTAGCATTTGAATCCGGCTGTAGTGTCCTTCACGCTGAATCCTGTAACCAATCTCACATACTTGGAGGCGAAGTACGACATCAGCACTCGTCCCATAGGCCAGTTCACCACATTCACTCCTGTGATATAGCGTGAGCCGATGGCGAGGTCATAGCCTTCATCCGCACAGGCGCTGTAGAGGCGTGGCAGGTCAGCAGGATTGTGCGAGAAGTCGGCATCCATCTCGAAGATGTAGTCGTATCCATGCTCAAGGCTCCACTTGAATCCGCAGATATATGCAGTACCGAGACCCAGCTTTCCACTTCGTTCCACAATAAACAGGCGGTCGGCGAACTCCTCCTGCATCAGACGTTTCACGATGGCTGCAGTCCCGTCGGGAGAGCCATCGTCGATAATAAGAATGTGGAAAACCTTATCGAGGGCAAAGACCGCCCTGATTATTTTTTCCACATTTTCCTTTTCATTATATGTTGGAATGATTACGATGCTGTCGCTTGTATTCATGTCTTTTAGGCGGTTGAACGTATTATTTATGCGAAGTTAATCATTTTTTTTCATACTTCTTATAATCCCCGCAGTTTTTTAATATTTTTTTTGAAGCAAAACTCAAAGACTCGTTTAATGTTTATCGTTTAATGTTTAACGATAGTACCGAATAATAAAAGAACTTAAAAACTCAAAAACTCAAAAACTCAAAAACTTATACAATTTTCTTCCACATTGCTCGTTATTAACAATGTAGATATCAAAGAAAGAGACCTGCCTATGACAAACTTTACTCCCAAGAAAGACATTGTTCGCTCAGCCAAGCAAAGCGTAAAGCATCAAGTAGTTAATATCAAAGAGAGTTTGCACGCAAGTGCCGATGCTTTGTTTTTTGTCCGGATGTTTGCCCGCGCATATTGATTTGTGCCGTCTGTTTTGAACACTTCTGATTTACTTCGCCGCTTGTCCCGGCACCCCCAGGTTGAGCGGATAGTCGATTTCTTGCGTCGTGGCCGCAAGGGACCGTTGCTTTTGGGTGGACTTAGCGGTTCATCCTTTCCTCTTTATTTTGCTTCGCTCACCGAGCGCAAATGCAATTTCGCACCTCTCCTGTTCATTCTCGACGACAGCGACGAGGCAGGCTATTTCTATCACGACCTCGTGCAGATGCTCGACGAGGAGCGTGTACTTTTCTTCCCCTCGAGCTACCGGCGTGCCATAAAGTACAATCAGAAAGATGCAGGCAACGAAATCCTACGCACCCAGGTTCTCACCAGAGTCAAGCAGGTTGTTCCCGACACTCCCCTCTTCATAGTCACCTACCCCGAAGCACTCGCAGAGAAGGTCGTTTCCAAGAAGGAACTGACCGAGAGTTCTGTCAGTCTCAGCGTGGGGGCGTCGGTTGATTTCGAGTGGCTGGAGAACCGCCTTGAGGAATTGGGATTCCTGCGCACCGATTATGTATATGAACCAGGTCAGTTCGCACTTCGAGGCAGCATTGTCGATATCTATTCCTTTGCCAGCGAACTGCCCTACCGCATCGACTTCTTCGGCGACGAGATTGAGTCCATCCGCACCTTCGACATTCAGTCGCAGCTCAGCGACTCACGTCTTAAGCAAGTCACCGTGGTGCCCGAGATGTCGGACTCAGGCAACGACTACATATCCGTTCTCGACTTCTTTTCCAACGACATCTTCCTCATTGCCAAGAACATGGGCTTTGTCTGCGACCGCGTTGAGCAGATATACAACGACGGCATAGCACGTCAGGCACTTATGGAGAACAACGCCGTTCCCGAATACGAGAGCGACGCCCTCTCCGGCACCGATTTTCTCCGGCGCATTGTCGAGCCGTCACATTTCCGTGCCTCAGTCTCCCTGCGCAAGCAGATAGTCTTCGGAGCCGATGACACCTTCTCCACCAGCATCCAGCCGTTGTTCCACAAGAATTTCGAGATAGTGGAGACGGAGTGCGAGCGTCTTGTGGGTGAAGGCTACCAGCTCATCATCCTCTCCGACAGCGGCAAGCAGATTGAGCGACTTCGTGACATCTTCTCCACATTCAACTCCGGTCAGGGACTGTCCTTCGAAGCCGTTAACCGCACCATCCATGCAGGATTCATCGACCACACCCTGCATCTGTGCCTCTTCACCGACCATCAGATATTCGACCGCTTCCACAAATACAACCTCAAGAGCGACAAGGCACGTCAGGGCAAGGTGGCTCTTACGCTTAAGGAAATACAGCAGTTTGCCATCGGCGACTACATCGTTCATATTGACCACGGTGTAGGACGTTTCGGAGGACTTGTCCGCGTTCCGGTCAACCGACCCACCACCGGTCCATCCCGTAATGGAGGGGAGTCTGGCAGCTATCAGGAGATGATAAAGATTACATACCAGAACGAAGACACAGTGTATGTATCCATTCATGCTCTCCACAAGATATCCAAGTACAAGGGGCGTGAGGGACAGCCGCCACGCATCAACAAACTCGGCACAGGAGCATGGGAGCGCATGAAGGAGCGTGTGAAGACCAAGGTCAAGGACATTGCCAAGGACCTCATTCGTCTCTATTCACAACGAATGCAGGAGAAAGGATTTGCCTTCTCACCCGACGGATATATGCAGCAGGAGCTTGAAGCATCGTTCATATACGAAGACACACCCGACCAGCTCCGCGCCACTGCCGACGTCAAGGCAGACATGGAGCGTCCTCAGCCCATGGACCGTCTGGTATGCGGAGACGTAGGATTTGGCAAGACTGAAGTTGCGGTACGCGCAGCCTTCAAGGCAGCCACCGACGGCAAGCAGGTAGCCGTACTCGTGCCCACCACCGTGCTTGCCTATCAGCACTATCAGACCTTCTCTTCCCGACTCAAGGATATGCCAGTTCGAGTGGACTATCTCAGCCGTGCACGTACCGCCAAGGAGCAGAGCGAACTCCTTGCCGACCTCGCTTCAGGCAAGATTGACATAATCATCGGCACCCACAAGCTCATTGGCAAAGCCGTGAAGTTCAAGGATCTCGGTCTGCTCGTCATCGATGAGGAGCAGAAGTTCGGAGTCAGCGTCAAGGAGAAACTGCGTCAGATGAAAGTCAATGTGGACACACTCACCATGACCGCAACTCCTATTCCCCGCACACTGCAGTTCTCACTCATGGGAGCAAGGGACATGAGTGTTATATCCACTCCCCCACCCAACCGCTATCCTATCCAGACCGAAATCCATACATTCTCGCCCGACATCATTGCCGAAGCCATCAACTTCGAACTCTCGCGCAACGGTCAGGTATTCTTTGTAAACAATAAAATCAGCAACCTCACCGAACTGGCCGACATCATCCACCGCACCGTTCCCGATGCCCGTGTATGTATCGGTCATGGGCGCATGGATCCCAAGGAACTCGAGCAGCACGTGTTCGACTTCATGAACCACGACTACGATGTCATGCTCTCTACCACCATAGTGGAAAACGGCATCGACGTGCCCAATGCCAACACCATCATCATTAATTCTGCACACCAGTACGGACTCAGCGACCTCCACCAGATGCGTGGACGTGTGGGACGCAGCAACCGCAAAGCCTTCTGCTACCTGCTTGCACCGCCCCTCGCTTCCCTCCCCGACGACTCACGCCGCCGTCTCATCGCCATTTCCAACTTCAGCGACCTTGGCAGCGGACTCCATATCGCCATGCAGGACCTCGACATCCGTGGAGCCGGCAACCTCCTCGGAGCAGAGCAGAGCGGCTTCATTGCCGACCTCGGCTACGAGACATACCAGAAGGTACTTGCCGAAGCCATGCAGGAACTTAGAAACCAAACCCCAGCCCCCCCATCAATAAATGAAGAATTAAGAATGAAGAATGAAGAATCACCATCCGGATGGGTAAATTCCTCCCCTTTAGGGGAGTTAGAGGGAGGCCAGTTCCCCGAAGTCGAGTCCGACATCCCTGCATTCTTCCCCGAGACCTTTGTGCCCTCGAGCAGCGAACGCATGAGCCTCTATCGCGAACTCGACTCCTTCACCTACGAGCGGCAGCTTGCCGACTACCGTGACCGTCTCATCGACCGTTTCGGCACACCGCCCACCGAGGCAGAGGAACTCATGCGCATCATCCAGGTGAAATGGGTAGCCAGCCAGTTAGGCATCGAGCGTCTCATCCTCAAGCAGGGTCGCATGATCTGCTACCTCATCAGCCAGAACGACAGCCCCTACTATCAGAGCGACATCTTTGGCAGCATCATCAACTATGCAGCCACCCATCCCCGTCAGTGTCAGCTCCGCGACGGAGAGAGACGCTCCATCATCGTCTATTCCATCCCCACTGTCCAAGCCGCGCTGGAAACACTTAATAAAATTCATAATTCATAATTATTTATGTTCCGTCCCCTCCTTTCCCTCATCCTCCTTTTCGCCTGCGTTTCAGCAAAGGCGCAGATTCCCTTTGTGTACAACCAGGAGAATACCGGCAGGCATTTCGAGCGCCCCGTGATGCCCCATCCCAATCAGCTACCCATTATCCGTGAACTCCCTGACGCCCTCGAGGGAGTCAGCACCTTCGCCGACTGGGAACGCCGTCGCAACGTCATTGGCGCGCAGATCCAGCACTACGGAATCGGCGTCAAGCCCGAGGTGCAGCCCGAGCAACTGAGTGCCACCCTGAGCGAGAATGTGCTCACTGTGGAAGTAACAGTGAACGGACAGACGCTCACGCTTACTTCGGAAATAAAATATCCTGAGACCACCCCCGCCGATGGAGAGCACTATGCGCTGATGATAGGAACGAGCGGCATAGCCCTGCCCACCAATCTTTTTGCTGACCGTCCCATAGCCACTATGGTCTTCCACGAGAAGCAGGTAAACGACTACGGACAGTGGGGCAAACACCATGAACGAGGCGAGCACAACTTCGACCGCCTCTATCCCCACCTGACTGCCAACGGAGCCTACAGCGAATGGGCATGGGGACTGAGCCGCCTCATCGACGGACTCCAACTGCTCGGTCCCGAAATCACCCATATCGACATCAACCGCATCGGAGTGACCGGTTGCTCCTATGCAGGCAAGATGGCACTCTATTGCGGAGCTTTCGACGAGCGCATCGCCCTGACCATTGCCCAGGAGCCAGGCGGAGGCGGTGCAGCCGCATGGCGCGCATCCCATGAGTCAAAGAAGAATGTGGAAAGTCTCGACAAGACCGATTACCATTGGTTTCTCGAAAGCCAGAAAGAATATTTCCATGGCGACAGCGTCTATCGCCTGCCCTACGACCAGCACGAACTCTGTGCCATGATTTGTCCCCGAGCCTTGCTCCTCTTAGGCAATCCCGACTACGAATGGCTTGCCAACGAGTCCATGCTCGTTTCCGCTCAGGCAGCAAAGAAAGTATGGGAACGCTTCGGCATAGGCGACCGCATGAACTGGAGCATCGTCGGTGGTCACGGCCACTGCCAGCTTCCCGAAATCCAATGGCCCATCGTCCAATCCTTTATCGACACCTACCTCCTACGCCTCCCCTCCCGCAATGATTAGTTACCGTTAAGGTTATCGTTAAACGGTTTTCAGCGAAAGGCTACGGGTCGGCGCGTCAGCGGGAATAGCGAGGGTTTTCTCGGTTTTTGTTTATTAGAAAAAAATCATGGTAATTATATGGGCAATTCATGGCGATTTTGTGTCCAAAACTTAAGAACTCAAGAACTTAAAAACTTAAATTATGAAAAAGCTATTTGTATTATTCCTTGTTCTCAGCGCTTCAGCCCTCACCCTCTCTGCCCAGACAGAAAATGAAGCCATCAAGAACATCATGACACGCACCAGCGTTCGTCAGTTCACCGACCAGCCAGTATCCGCTGCCGACATCGAGACCCTCCTCCGTGCAGGCATGGCAGCCCCCACTGCAGTAAACAAACAGCCTTGGCACTTCGTTGCCGTAACCGACAAGGCAAAGTTGAAGGAATTGTCTGGAGGTCGTGGACGTATGTTGGAGCAATGCGCCCTTGCAATTGTAGTCTGCGGCGACATGACAAAAACCCTGCCGGACAAAGGACAGGCATACTGGATACAAGACTGCTCGGCAGCTACTGAGAACATCCTTTTGGCTGCCCACGCACTGGGTCTTGGTGCAGTCTGGACAGGAGTATATCCTATGGACGAACGGGTGGCAGCAGTATCCTCTGCAGTCAAGCTGCCTGAGACAATCGTTCCCCTCTGCGTCATTGTCATCGGTCATCCTGCAGAGCAACCCGCTCCTAAAGACAAATGGAAACCCGAAAACGTCTCCTACAACGAATTCGGGAATAAATAAAAACAGAAATCGCACAGGCAATCAAGTCTGTGCAATTTCTGTTAATTCATAATTATATTATGTCAACTGATATCATAAATAAGCAACAATAGTTGACAACTGAGATTAAAAATAAGTATAAACCAAAGTCAACCCATATTACAAATAAGGCTGAAAGTTGTCAACCAAAATCGTTAAACTACACCCTTATTATTCCCACGGTGCAGTGGGACAAAAGAGGGTGTGTCAAAATAGGCACATCCTCTTTTCTGTATTCGCAATGGTGGCATAGAGTTCTATGCTGCCATTTTTGTGTTTTTTGCATGGTATGTC
>CACYSD010000035.1:0-30855 GCA_902776985.1 uncultured Bacteroidales bacterium | reverse complement strand
GGGGTTCCACCTCTTCCCATCCCGAACAGAGAAGTTAAGCCCGTGCGCGCCGATGGTACTGCACCGCAATGCGGGAGAGTAGGTCGCCGCCGTTTTTTTACGAGGAAGTCCTCATGGCAGAAATGCCCTGGGGACTTCCTTTTTTTTGACCACTCCCGACCTCCCCAAGGGGAGGAGAATAAATAGTGTGGTTTTCTATAGAATCAAGAATTGCTTGAAATGAAAGAAATGTTCAAGCTGAATTTTAACCGAGGAAGAAAAGGGTGACACCGAGGACGGAAATGACGGCACCGATAACGGCACGCCAGGTTATCTTCTGATGAAATAGCCAATAAGAAGGTAGAATAATAATTATTGGTGTCAGTGCCATCAGAGTGGATGCTATGCCTGCGCTGGTGTACTGCACAGCCATCAGTGAGAGCCCCACTCCTACAAATGGACCGAAGATGGTGGTTGCTGTGGCAACGGTCATTCCCTTGATGTCGTAAATGGCTCTGCGAAGTGGTCGCAGACCGCTACGGAAATAGAGCAACAGGCTGAAACCTATGATACCAGCTATGCAACGCAGGAAGTTTGCACTGAAGGGAACGAGCCAAGCAGGTAAAGCCTCTGTGTCGTAATGATCCATGCCAATCTTGCTCAATACCAGTCCGATACCTTGGCATAGAGCAGCACCAACGGCATATAGCACACCGTTGAGAGGGAGTTTGAGCGAAACCTTATGATGTTCACCACGTCCTAATACAGAGATTCCGATTCCGAAGAGTGTAATGAACATAGCTATTATGCTCATAAGTGTCATCTCTTGATTAAGCGTAATCCATGCCATCAAGGCTGCTGCGAGCGGAGCCAGAGTCATGAACAGCTGCCCATAGCGAGAACCGATGATGATATAGCACTGAAAGAGGCAGAAGTCACCTATGACATAACCGACCACTCCTGAAAGCATCATCCATCCGCAGGCTTCAAAAGAACCGACAGGTGGAAGGGGCTTGCCAATCGTAACCAGGAAGAGTATTACGGAAAACAGAAGTGCTAACCCCATGCGGAGCACATTCAGGGTTAGGTTGCCAAGTCGCTTGCTGCCAAATTCACTTAGCAACGCTGTGGCTGTCCATGAAAAAGCAACACCTATGGAAATGAGTTCGCCGAAGTAATTCATAATCATTATCCGATAATTGTAACAACCAACTTTCTTGAGCCGCCGTAATTGCGATATTCACAGAAATATATGCCCTGCCATGTTCCCAAATTGAGATGCCCGTCAGTAATGGGAATGGTAAGGCTGACACCACTAAGTGTGGATTTTGCATGAGCTGGCATATCATCGGCACCTTCTAACGTGTGTTCATACTCAGGTCTGTTCTCAGGGACAAGCCGATTGAAGATGGTTTCCATGTCTACACGTACATCAGGGTCGGCGTTCTCGTTGATGCTCAGTCCACAACTCGTGTGCTTGCAGAATATATTGATGATACCAACCTTTGGTAGTTTAGGCAACTGACGCATGATTTCGCCAGTTACAAGATGGAAGCCGCGAGACTTGGGTTGAAGGGTGATTTCTACTTGCTGAATCATAGTTTCTTTATATTTTTATCAGAAAAACCCGATAATCTGCTACAAATTTACCAATATTTCCCCATTATCATTAACTTTGCAAATAGTTTTTCGGTTTTAATAAAAGAATAACATCATAATAACTAAAGAAAGAAAAATGAAACACCTGATTCTTGCAATTATTGCGTTGACACTTTGTCACACAGCCGATGCCAAGGATGTGTTTATTAACACACCTAATACAACATTAATGCTTGCTGTAAACGAGGGGCAGTCTCCACGTATTCATTATTATGGCTCACGCCTTCGTACTGATCAGGCACATGAGGTTTATGACGCTATGAGTATCAACTACGATGCTTATCCAGCATTTGGACGCAACAGTTTTGATGAGACTGCCTTGAGCGTTACTCATGCAGATGGAAATATGTCTACCGAACTGGTTGTGACAGGATGCAGAACTGACGGTGACAAGACAATTATCTCTCTAAAGGACAAAAAATATGAGTTTTTTGTGGATCTCTATTATAAATCCAATGACAAGAGCGATGTAATTGAAACGTGGACGGTAATCCGTAACGGCGAAAAAAAAGCTGTGAAACTGGAGCAGTATGCCAGTGGAGTGATGACGCTGCGTCAAGAAGGTGCATGGATCACACATTTCCATGGAGCCTGGGGTCAAGAAGCAGGAATGACGGAAGAGCCATTGAAGGCTGGTCTTAAAGTGATAGTAAACCATGACGGAGTTCGCACAGCCATGGACGATCGTGCAGAGGTGATGATATCACTCGACGGCAAACCTCAGGAGAACAGTGGACGTGTTTTAGGTGCAGCCCTCTGTTGGACAGGTAATTATAAACTGCGTATTGAAACACGTGGCAAGTATCGCCATACTCTCTTGGCTGGTATAGATGACCTGCACACCGCCTATACTCTGAAATCAGGCGAGTCTTTCACCACACCTGTTCTGGCACTTACTTACAGTGAAGAAGGAAAGGGTGGGGTGAGCCGTGCTTTCCACCGTTGGGGACGTAACGGACAGTTGCACAATGGCAAAGCCTTGCGCGAGATTCTGCTGAACTCATGGGAGGGCGTCTATATGGACGTTAACCAGGAAGTGTGTGAGCAGATGATGGATGGTCTCAAGGACTTGGGCGGCGAACTCTTTGTTGTTGATGACGGCTGGTTCGGACGAAAGTATCGCCGTACCTACGATGACAAGGCCTTAGGCGATTGGGTGACCGACACAGTAAAACTACCCAATGGAGTGCCTGCCCTGCTGAAGGCTGCTGAGGATCGTGGTTTGAAGTTCGGTATCTGGATCGAACCGGAGATGACCAACTCTCAGAGTGAACTCTATGAGGCACATCCTGATTGGGTTGTGGCTCATCCTACACGTGAACTCTCTAAAGGCCGCGGTGGTACACAGCTGGTTCTCGACCTCTCCAACCCTAAAGTTCAGGATTTTGTAGTGGGTATAGTGGATAACTTGGTTAAGGAGAATCCACATCTCCATTACATAAAATGGGACTGCAATATGTCAATGCAGAACTTTGGTAGCAGTTATCTTTCTTCCGACAAACAAAGTCATCTGTTTGTGGACTATCACTTAGGCCTTCGTAATGCTTTGGAGCGTATCCGAAAGGCTCATCCTGACCTTGTAATTCAGCTCTGCTCAAGTGGCGGCGGTCGTGTGAACTGGGGCGCATTGCCTTACTTTGACGAGTTCTGGGTAAGCGACGACACAGATGCCCAGCAACGTCTGTTTATCCAATGGGGTACCAGCCATTTCTTCCCTACCATGGCTATGGCTCAGCATGTTAGCGCATCGCCAAATCACCAGACAGGACGCGTGATACCACTGAAATTTCGCTTCGATGTGGCTATGACCGGACGTCTCGGAATGGAAATGAAACCAAGCGATCTCAACGACAAGGAACGTGAATATGCAAAGAAAGCCGTGGCTTTCTACAAGGAGATTCGTCCAATCGTTCAGCTGGGCGACCAGTATCGTCTGCTGTCTCCGTATGAAGGAAATGGTTTCTGTAGTGAAATGTTTGTCACTGAGGATAAGTCGGAGGCAGTGTTCTTCTGCTATAAATTCGAAAACTATATAGGATTGGAAACTCCTCGCTGGCACATGGCAGGACTTGATCCCGACGCTACATATATTCTCAATGAATTTGAGTGTGCAGAGCGCAGTCACTTCTTTGAGGGAAAGACTTTCAGCGGAAAATTCCTTATGGAAACAGGACTTGATGCCTCTCTCGGTCGTCAGTTCGCCAGTCGTGTCATCCGTCTGAAGAAAATTTAGTGCGATACAATCTCTTTGCAATTTACACATATATTATATTATTATGGAAGTAATACAGAGTTTTACTATTGATCATACAAATCTGAAGCCAGGAATTTACGTTTCGCGTGTGGACAAAGGTTTCACAACTTTCGATTTGCGCATCACCGAACCCAACAAGGAACCGGCTATGGCTCCAGCATCCATTCATAGTCTGGAACATCTGATGGCGACATGGTTCCGCAATTCCGAAGCCAAGGAAGATGTCGTCTACGTGGGTCCTATGGGATGTCTTACAGGTATGTATATCATTATGACGGGAACATACACAGTAGAGGATATGCGTCGTCTGACTATCGCATGTCTGCAGTGGATTCTTTCTCAGACGGAAGTACCTGCCACTCGTCCCGAGGCTTGTGGAAACTATCTGCTTCACGACCTTCCTATGTGTAAGTGGGAGAGTGCACGCTATCTCGGCCGTCTTCAGAATGATTTCCACTGCGAATACACCAAACTTCAGATTTCACTTGACGACGGAAAGATTTTCGCTGATGCATAGATACACATATAATAATATATGAGTCGCGAGAAAGAAATATATAAGGTAACGCTGGTAGGCAGTGTCGGCAATGTGGCATTGCTTACCTTCAAGTTTATCGCCGGCATACTGGGCCACAGTTCCGCCATGATTGCGGATGCAGTGCACTCTTTGTCGGATTTTATAACAGATGTTGTAGTGCTGGTGTTTGTGAGCATCAGCGCAAAACCTCAAGACAAATCGCATGATTACGGTCATGGTAAATTTGAAACAATTGCTTCGTTCCTTATAGGTCTGGCATTGGTTGCTGCTGCAACAGGCATTATCGTGTCGGGCGTGCTGAAACTGGTTGCATGGTGGGGTGGTGATGACTTAGCAGCGCCAGGGTGGATTGCATTATGGGCAGCCCTGTTGTCGATATTGATTAAGGAATTGCTTTACCAGTATACTGTCCGGAAAGGGAGAAAGTATAACTCTCAGGTGGTAATTGCCAATGCCTGGCATCATCGCAGTGACGCCTTTTCGTCAATCGGTACCGCAGTAGGAATCGGTGGAGCCATCTGGCTGGGACAGCGCTGGACTGTGCTCGATCCGCTAGCCTCTATCGTTGTAGGACTGATGTTGGTGAAGGTGGCATGGGAACTGCTTAAGACAAGCATTGGTGAACTGACGGAGTGCTCACTATCAGCAGAGACCGAACAGGAAATAATGACAATCATCCAGTCGTTTGACGATGTACAGGAACCACACAATCTTCGTACTCGCCGCATCGGGAGCCGCATAGCAATTGAGGCACATGTGAGAATGGACGGAAGTCTCCCTCTGGAAATCGTGCATGAACGTGCAACAACCATTGAACAAAAACTTAAGGAACGTTTTGGCAGGGAAACCCATGTCACTCTCCACATGGAACCGATCAAGAGTAATAATTAAAAATGAATACAATGAAAAAGTTTTTTATAGCCGTTTTGCTTGCCGCTTCATTGGTTTCCTGCGGCAGCTTGCTGTCTTCAGTAGCAGAGAAAGCAGATAAGGTTCATCAGAACATGACAACCGACGAAGTGCGGAGTGTGATGGGCAGAGCCGATTATCGCAGATTTGACCATGATAATGAAGTATGGGAATACCGCACAAAACTCGTCGATGGTGACTACGATGTCGTAACCATTGTTTTTCAAAACGGAAAAGTAACAAGCCTGGAGTCTTTTCGTGAGTTCCATCCTAATTTCCCAGACTTACATAAGAAACCCTAAGACTGAGTGATGAACACCTAATTGAAAACTCTGTTTTATAATTTTTTCCACAAAAGAGGATTTGGCTTAAAGTTTTTTTCATATTTTTGAAAAAGAACCTATTGTGTCATTGCTGAATGAAAACAGTCTGCATGTTTCTTATTTGGGGAATAAGGTAACTTCTGACGGATATGTGGTGTTTGATATATCTTTTGATATAGTGTGGGGACCGGATGTGCCTTCTTATAAGGAATATGAAGTTGCTAACAGCAGTATCAATGCTACTCAGTATTTCAACGATGACCCTGGAGTTAAGCGAGAATATCATTTTAACATGGATGGTGAGTCTCCTCATTCAGGTCAAATTAATGGAAATAGTTATATGCAGTTTTATAATATGGTTTGCGGCGGTTCATATAGCATTTCATTGTATTTCTAATTTTCTATAGCCTTAATCTTTCTTTTTTAAAAGAATCACCATAAACTGATAGAAATGAAAACTTTACAAGTGGCTGTTTTAATAAAGTTTTCCGTTTTAAATAACTAAATAGCAGATAATCAGCGAAATAAAATTTTTGGAAACTTCAAAAGTTTCCCGTTTTGGAAAACTTTTGAAGTTTTTTTTGTTTTAAAATTGATTTTTTGGGGATTTTCTTATGCAGTATTTTGAAATTTTTCTAAATTTGTAACCGTTTTCGGGTTTGAACAAAAAACTCAGAAACTTAAGAACTCAAGAACTTATAAACTTAATAACTTTATAACTAATAATCAACCAATAAATATTTAACACAAATTATAACACCTCCGCCATGAATTTTGCTGAGATTTCAATTATCAAGCGTGATGGGAAACATGAGGATTTCTCCATCAGTAAAATAAAGAATGCCATTGCAAAGGCATTTATGGCTACCAACCGTGAAGTAGATGACCACATTCTGGCTGACCTCACTATGAAGGTCATCAGTCACTTTGAGGAGTGCAATATCTCTGTGGAACAGATTCAAGATATTGTTGAACAGACTCTGATGAGTCAGTATCCCGACGTGGCAAAGAAGTATATCATCTACCGCGAATGGCGTACCACTGAACGTAACCGTAAATCCAAGATGAAACTTGAGATGGACGGTATTGTCGCTATCGACAAGAACGACGTGAACCTCTCCAACGCCAATATGTCGAGCCATACTCCTGCCGGCCAGATGATGACATTCGCTTCTGAAGTAACAAAGGACTACACCTATCGTTACCTTCTGCCAAAACGCTTTGCAGAAGCTCACCAGCAGGGTGACATCCACATTCACGACCTCGATTACTATCCAACAAAGACTACGACCTGCATCCAGTACGACCTTGCAGACCTCTTCACTCGTGGATTCCATACCAAGAACGGTTCTATCCGTCCGCCACAGTCTATCCAGAGCTATGCTACACTGGCAACGATTGTGTTCCAGACCAACCAGAACGAGCAGCACGGAGGACAGTCAATTCCTGCGTTCGACTTCTTCATGGCTCCTGGTGTACTCAAGAGCTATCGCAAGAATCTTGAGAACTACATCGCATTCGCCGCATCGCTCGAAAATGAACAGTCTGACGATAAGACCCTTACAGACCTTATCAACGAGGTTGTAACAACCATCGAACCTGATGAACAGGAGAAAGCTACAATCATCGAGCGTCTTGCCGGTGTAGGTGTTAAGTTCTCAGACAAGGATTTCAAACTGGTCGTTGACAAGGCATACGAGCAGACTCGCCGTGACACACACCAGGCTATGGAAGGATTCATCCATAACCTCAACACTATGCACTCCCGTGGTGGTAACCAGGTTGTGTTCTCTTCAATCAACTACGGAACAGACACAAGTGCTGAAGGTCGTCTGGTTATGAAGGAACTGATGAATACCACCATCGAAGGTCTCGGACCAAAGGGTGATGTACCAGTATTCCCAATCCAGATATTCAAGGTTAAGGACGGCGTGAACTACGATGAGAAGGAATTTGAGGAAGCTCTTAATGACATCGACGGAGTAATCAACGGTACACATAAGCTGAAGACACCTAACCTTGACCTCCTCATCAAGGCATGTAAGACTACAGCAAAGGCTCTGTTCCCTAACTTTATGTTCCTTGACACTCCTTTCAATGTTAACGAGAAGTGGCATGCTGACGATCCGATGCGTTACAAGTACGAACTGGCGACCATGGGATGCCGTACACGCGTTTACGATGACCTGTGGGGCGAGAAGACATCCATCGGTCGTGGTAACCTGTCGTTCACAACAATGAACATGCCTCGTCTGGCCATTGAAGCTCGTATTGAAGCAGAGAATGCACTGCCTGAGAATACAGCAAAGGATATCATTGAGGCAGAGGCAAAGAACATCTTCCTCAACAAGGTGGAGAATATGGCTCAGCTCATTGCCGACCAGCTCTATGAACGCTATCAGTATCAGCGTACCGCACTCGCACAGCAGTTCCCGTTCATGCTCAGCAACGACGTATGGAAGGGTGGTGGAAAGCTCATGCCAAACGAACCAGTAGGCGACATCCTGTTGCATGGTACACTCGGTATCGGATTCATCGGCGGTCACAACGCCATGATGGCACTCTATGGCGAAGGTCATGGACACAGCCAGAAAGCATGGAACACTCTCTACGAGGCAGTTCAGCGCATGAACGAAGTAGTTCGTCGCAACAAGGAAGAGCGTCAGCTCAACTATGCAGTGCTCGCAACTCCGGCAGAAGGTCTGTCAGGACGTTTCACCAAGATGGACAAGCGCCGTTTCGGCATCATCCCTGGTGTGAACGACCGCGACTACTATGTCAATTCATTCCACATCGACGTGAAGGAGGAGATGAGTATTGTTGATAAAATCAAGAAGGAAGCTCCATTCCATGCCATCACCCTCGGTGGACACATTACATACGTGGAACTCGACGGTGAAGCCAAGAAGAACGTACGTGCAATTGCCAAGATTGTCAAGGTTATGCACGACGAGAACATCGGCTACGGAAGCATCAACCACCCCGTAGATACCTGCCACACCTGCGGCTACAAGGGTGTAATCTATGGAGAATGTCCTATCTGCGGAAGCGACAACATCCTGCGCATGCGCCGTATCACAGGCTACCTCACAGGAGACCTCTCAACATGGAATTCAGCAAAACGTGCCGAGGAACGCGACCGCGTTAAGCACAGTCAATGCAAAAAGTCGGAGGGTGAGGCATGAACCTCATTAACACCATACCAGAAACTATCGTAGATGGAGACGGCATTCGCTACTCCATCTACCTTGCTGGTTGTTCGCACCATTGCCCGGGGTGTCACAATCCCGAGTCGTGGAATCCGAACGCAGGTGAGAGACTCACAGCAGAACGTCTGCAGGAGATAATCAGTGAAATCAATTCCAACATCCTGCTCGACGGCATCACTATCAGTGGCGGAGATCCCTTCTTCAACCCTACCGATACGCTCAAACTGCTGAAAATGCTGAAATGGGAGACAGGCTTGAATATCTGGTGCTACACAGGCTACACCATTGAGGAAATCATGGAACGTCCCCAGCTCAAGGCATTGCTCCGGTATATCGACACACTGGTTGAAGGACGATTCGTGAAGGAACTCTATTCACCCTACCTTGATTTCCGTGGCAGCAGCAACCAGCGCATCATCGACGTCCATGAGTACCTTGCCCGCGAGGAATCTCTCACTCAGCAGGCAACCCTCATTGCCCAGACGGTCATCCGTCACGCCATGTAACGCTTTTCCACAATCTTCATACCATATATCAAGAAGGCGCAGATGCACACCCACGTGTATCTGCGCCTTCTTTTTATTTGCAACAGTCGTAGCTTTGCGTTAACCTTGATTATTTTCCCATTGTTTATTCTGTGTTGAAAAATTTTGTATTTTTGCACCGATAAAGCAACCAAATAGATTTTGAGACGATGATATACGAAAAAATACCCTCTGAACAGTTACTGTTTTTCATCTTCTACGGCGTAACGGGAGTGACACCCCTCATTGCAGCCTTGTACTTGCTGTTTCGCCAAGGCAATGCCATTGCAGCAGGCGTTACATCTCCGGTCAGGCTGCGCCGTTGGACTGCATCGTTCTTTGCAGTAGCGTCACTGGCTCATGTTTGGTGGCTGCTGTTCTACCTCTACTCAGGCGACCTGAGTTCTATGGCCTTTATGGTGCTTGGCATGCTCGACTGCGTGTTGCTTTTCGCTACCTTTGCCGGCATGCTGCTTGCCATGCTTCAGGACCGCCGTCGACACGTGTGGCCATTCCTGGTGGCGATGATACCGTTTATGGTGCTTTGGGGAGTCTATATGGCTTGGCCCAGACTTCTTCTCGGGCAGATTGCTGTGGCTTACCTCGTTTTGCTATGCCTGGTCTTTACCGGATATATGATATTCGCTTCAAGGCAGTACGGACGCTGGCTGAACGATAACTATGCCGACCTTGAGAACAAGAAGGTGTGGCTGATCCAGACGGCGTCGCTCGTCTGCATGCTGCTGTTTGTCATCTATGTTCTTGCTAACGACATGCTCTTTATCTGGATTATACATATCATCGAACTTGTGCTTGTCGGTCTTCTGCTGTGGCGTGTGGAGACACTGCCAAACTTGGAGGCTTACCTCCAGCCCCTATCTCAGGAATCGGAGCATTTAGAGACCGAAGATAAGGAGGACTGGTCAGCGAGTGGGTATCTCGACGTCGACTACATCAGCGGGCTGCTACATCAGCACTGCGTCGCCACTAAGCTTTACCTGCAGAACGACCTTACCCTCCTGCAGCTGGCCCAAGTGATTGGTACCAACCGCTCGTATCTCAGCCAGTATTTCTCCCGTCAGAGCATTACCTACAACACCTATATCAACAACCTGCGCATCAACTACTTCATCAGCCGCTACCACGAGATACTTGCATCCGGACACCCCGTCGTAGCCCAACTGTTGGCAAGCGAAAGCGGCTACCGCAGCTACAGCACCTTCAGCCTCGCTTTCAAGCAGCGCACTGGCATGAGCGTAACTGCATGGATGCACAACACAAATGGTGACTAATCCCAGCGCTTCAGCGCGATGATATTTTTTATCATTTTTTGAATTAATTTTTTTATAATTTCTCGCGTAGCGACCCAAAATAAATTGTTCCATTGTTGCTTTAGCAACTTGTCGGAAGTATAGTTCAAACTTATCCGAAGTTCGGTAAAAACATAAAAACACTATAGAAAATTCTTAAAATACTGACACGATTTATAAAAATCGTATCAGTATTTTCATAAATCGTATCAGTATTTCAACTTTTAACTTACGTTTCCCTGACTTTATACTTGGTTGTACAGAAAAATGGTCAAAAAGCAGACAGTGCAAACAAGGGTTTTGATGGTTTTTGTTTTTAAAAAGAGCTTTAAATATAATTTTAGAAAAATGAAATTTCTTTCAATTTTGTAACATTCACGAGAGTTAGACTTTCAAAATTTACAAAATAGTCTCAAAATCGTAAAAAAATGCAGTAGGGGAGTGTAAAGTTATGGTTTTTTGGAAGGAAATGTATATTTTTAGCGTGCAATTTAAAGTCTATAGACTTTGAAAACGTGAAAAATCGAATTTTTGAAACAAATAATCAACCTAATAATTATCAAATTATCAAAACAAAAAAACTTGAAGAGATAGAATTGTCCCGCAGAATTTTCCAATTAAGCGAGAGTAGAGCCATGCTTGTATGAGCTTTTCCGAGCGTGAGGAAAATTATTCAAAATTATAATTTCAGCGGTTTCTGCAATATCTGCGGGACAAAACACAAAGGAAATAACGAATTATTATAATAATATCTAAAAACTAAACAATTATGAAAACGAAGATGAATTGGATGCTAGCCGCCATCCTGACTTTCTGCGGCGCAACAGTGCTGACATCGTGCAGCAAGGACGATGACAATTCCGCAAAGGATGACCTCAACCTGCCTGAGAAGGTTATCGGCAAGTGGATAATTGACGAAAAAGATGGTAAACCGGCACTCACCAATCAAAAGATGGTTATTGATTTCAAGTCGGCCAACAAGGTGAGTATTAGCCTGTCGTATATGAACTTCTGGCATCGTAATGACCTGTTAGACTACACGATAGATGGTAACGTCATTACTTGTGCAAACCAGCTTGATGAGCATACATTTGTCAATACAATAGTTAAGGTTAATGCTATCGATGCCAATAAGATGGATGAGGATTTTTCTAACACCATATCTATTGATGGTGTAGAACAGATCAAGATGGAATCGAAGGAGACTTTGATACGTATTACCGATGACTACAACCAGGCCATCCTCGGCATGTGGGAGGGTCGCAGCACTGGTGCTGAGGGCTCGGAGTTCGACGATGGCGAGAACCATTGTTGGGAGTACCTGGCCGACGGCACTTTCCGCTATTACCACAAAGTGGACGGCCTATGGCAGCTCAGCGACGACGTCCTTCACGACTATTTCGTTGATGGCAATCTGCTCTGCACCCGCTGGCAGAACGTTGGCGAAGGCCAGAAGGAGAACCGCGAGTGGTGGGAGATTGAGAGCATCCAGAACGGCGTGATGAAGTGGAAGGCCCTTCGCCAGCGAGAGGACGGCACCACCTATACCGCCACCTTCGAGATGACCAAAGTAAAGTAAATCCATAAGCTACAGGCCAGTGTGGGTGCGAAAGGCGAGCTTGCTCGGAATTTTCCCACACTGGTCACCAACAAAACAAAGAATAACATCAAAACATCAACGATGATGCAAAGAACGAAACTATGGAAGCTGGCCGCCATCCTCGTTTGCGGCACGATGACCGCATTGACATCGTCATCATCTTCGACACCGACATCGGCTCGTCGGCCGACGACCTCTTCGCCTTGGAAATGCTCTATCGCTACGAGGACGAGGGACGTTGCCGCCTGCTCGGTGTAATGGTTGACAGAGAGGGCGAAGGGAATGCTGCCTTTGCCGACGTGATGAATACGTACTTCGACCATAGCGACGTGCCAGTCGGACTTATCCGCAATGGCATCAAGGATCCGAAGGTGTGGATTGACTATGCTCACGTGGCTGATACGAAAGATGGCGAGGGATATCAGATGTTCAGCCGCTCCATAGCCGACTATTCGGCGTTGCCCGACGGCTGGCGGCTCTACCGCCGTCTGCTGGCCGCGCAGCCCGACCACACGGTGAGCATCGTGAGTGTAGGCTTCGTCACCTGTCTGGCACAGTTGCTGGCATCCGGTGCCGACAAGTATTCATTGCTGTCAGGCGTGGAACTTGTGCGCCAGAAAGTGAAATGTATCTATCTTCAGGGCGGTGTGTTCGGTGAGGCCGAGGAACCCGATTTCAACTTTGCCCAGAGCCTCACGTTCGCCAAGACCTTCTTCCAGAAATGGCCGCAGGAGGTCGATATGGTATTCTCGCCGATGGAGGCAGGACAGGACGTGGAATATACGCCTGAGCAGGTCATCGCCGATGTCTCGTGGACCGACGCACATCCTATCAAGCAGGTATATATGCAATGCGACTGCAACACCGGCCAGCGCATGTGGGATGTTATGCCCGTCATTCAGGCAGTGGAGGGCGATAGTCTGTTCTCTCTCTCTGAACGTGGCACTGTGACCCTCACCGACCAGGCTGAGACTATCTTCACTCTCTCTGCCACGGGTAACTGCCGCTACCAGCTGTCTGGCTCCGAAGAGTGGGCAGCGCAAATGCTGGAGAAGATACGCAAAGCAAACAAAAATCATTATTAATAAAACAAAAACAATAATAACACTATTATGAAGAAAATGTATGTATGGATGATGGCCGCCATCCTGACAATCTGCGGCGCAATGACAGTTAGTGTATCACTGGTTTCTTGCGACAAGGCTAATGCACAGGAGGAAGACCCGGATAAAGTTGTAGCTACAGAACTGATTCGCACGTCGAAGAGCTGGGACGGTGCGGATTTGCCTAACTATCCCGAAGGCAAGCCTGAAATTGTGGCGAAGAAATATGTTATTCCCGCAGGCCAGAAATTGGGAATTCACTACCATCCCGTGATGAACTTCGGTATTCTGGTTCAAGGCGAGCTGACCATTATCAGCGAGGAGGGCAAAGAGTATGTAGTAAATGAAGGTGAACCAGTCGTGGAGATGGTAGGCACTCTACACCATGGCGAGAACAGGGGCACTAAGACTGTAGTCCTCTACATGTTCTACCTCTCGTATGATGGCATTAGTGACCTGGCTGTGGCGCAATAAAAAGTTTCTTGTAACACTTCTTTTCTGTGAGCATGCTTCGGCACAAACCGGCATAAATAAACTGATGAAACATATTATTTGTAATAACCAATGACAAACAAACCCTTAGACACTACATTACTAGACCGCGCCATCATCTTTGCTGTCCGCGCCCATGCCGGTACAGAGCGCCGAGGCAAGGGTTTCCCTTATATCGTTCACCCCATGGAGGCGGTGGAAATAGTCGCCACTATGACTGCTGACCAGGAAATGCTGGCTGCCGCAGCCCTGCATGATACGGTGGAGGATACCGACGTTACGATAGAACAGATACGTTCTGAGTTCGGCGAACGTGTAGCATCGTTTGTCGCTGCAGAGAGCGATGAGCCTCATCAGAGCCGAGACTGTGTAGAAAACTGGCATGCCCGCAAGCAGGCCGCCATTGATCGTATTGCCCGTGCCTCGCACGATGCCAAAATTGTGGCTCTCGGCGACAAGCTCTCGAATATGAGAGCCATCGCCCGCGACTATGTCCAGCAGGGCGACCGGCTCTGGAATCTTTTCCACTCCAAGAATCCCAAAGATCACGAGTGGCACTACAGAGGATTGGCAGATGCGCTCAGTGAACTCCACGACACCTTCGCATACAAGGAGTTTGAAAAACTCATCAATCAAGTGTTCGGAGAATGAAACAGACTTTATACATATTATTATTTATTTCAATGGTGGCAATATCGCAGGTTGCGACGGCGCAAGACGAGACCATCGTGTTCACTCCCCAATGGACTGCACAGGCCCAGTTTGCCGGCTACTATGTGGCTGAAGCAAAGGGCTTTTACCGCAAAGCTGGAGTAAAGGTGAAGATAGAACATCCGTCTGCCACACAACCCGCCATGAGCCGTTTGCGTAGTAACGAGTGTCAGGCCACGACGCTACAGCTCTGTCAGGCGTTGGAGATTATTGATGAAGGAATCCCTTTAGTAAACATCCTGCAGACGTCAATGAACAACGCAATGGTCATCGTCTCAGCCCGAGACAAAGACCCGCTGACACAGAAAGGTGCCCGTGTCGGCATCTGGAGCGTAGGCTTTGGACAGTTGGCCATCTGTATGAGTATCAAGGATCATCTGGACTACAAATGGGTACGCTTTGCCCAAAATGTCAATCTGTTCGTGGCCGGTGCCTTTGATGCCACGCTTGCCATGAGCTACAACGAGTACTACCAGCTGTTGCAGGCAGGTGTAAAGATAACAGACAAGAATGTATATCGCTTCTGCGACCATGGCTACAACGTGCAGGAAGATGGTGTATATATGACCCGTGACTATTATGCCGAGCATAAGGAACAGGCGAGGCGCTTCGCCGAAGCCAGCCGAAAGGGGTGGGAATGGGCAGCAGAGCATCCGGATGAGACTCTCGACATAGTAATGCAGTATGTTGATAAAAACCACATTGCTACCAACCGCATTATGCAAAGGCTGATGCTCAAGGAAGTGCTGCGTCTGCAGGTGGATCGCGAATCGAAGAAGCGCGAGTTCAGGCTGCGCCCCGACATGGTGCAACTGGCCAGCCGCCTGATGGTGGAGAACAAGATGCTAAGCCGTGAAGTGAGTTATGACGAAATATCGGAATGACGTAATAATGAAATAACGTAATATCGAATGAAAAAAATCGTTGCATATATCCGTCGCAAACTCTCCGTCAGGGTAAGCCTTTGGGTCGTGTTTTTTGCAGCCATCATCTTCAATGTAGCCCTCGGCTTCCTGTTTTATCAGGCCCGTGAGACCGTGCGTCAGGAAGCTGTTAACCGCGCCACGCAGATACTCGATAAGACCTCGCTGCGTGTGGATAGCATCCTGAACCGTGTGGAGGTGGCATCGAACATGACCAAGTGGCTCGTTGAGCGACACCCCGACAAGGCAGATTCTATGTTCGTCTATAGCCGAGGCTTGCTGCTGAACAATCCCGACTTCTACAACTGTTCCATCGCGTTTGAACCTTACTACTTTAATGACAAAGGTCGCTACTTCTCCGCTTATACCAAGCATGTCGGCGACTCAATCCGCACCATACAGGGAGGCAGCGACAGCTATCAATACTTCTTTGCCGACTGGTATCTTATGCCCCAGTTGCTGGAAAAACCGTGCTGGACTGAACCGTATATGGACCTCGACGTGGCTACGAACACCAGCGAGATGGTGACAAGTTACTGTCAGACCCTCATGGACAGGCAGGGACAGGTGATAGGTGTCATTAACATCAGTCTCTCACTGAACTGGCTATCGCAGACCATCTCTGCCGTTAAGCCCTATCCTAATTCCTACAGCATAATGATTGGACGTGGTGGCACCTACTTCGTTCATCCCGATACTACGAAAATCACTCACCAGACTATCTTCACACAGACGCTGGAGCAGCCCGACACAGCCATGACCGCTTTGGGCTATGCTATGCAGCATGGCGAGGAGGGCATGAAACACATGAACATCAACGGCACAGACAGCTATGTCTTCTACAAACCTCTGGGTCAGACGGGCTGCTCTATGGCCATTGTCTGTCCAGAGAACGACATCTTCAGCGGATTCGACCGGCTGCGCCGCACAATCATGACCATCGTCGCCGTTGGCCTGCTGCTGATGCTTTATCTGTTCATCCGTATCATTACCCGCGAGTTGAAACCCTTGCGTCGGCTGGCTAAGGAGGCTGAGACCATCGCATCTGGACAATTCGATGCTGTGTTGCCAGACTTCCAGCGCATCGACGAGATTGGTCAGTTGAGCCACTCGTTCGGGAATATGCAACAGTCGTTGGTAAAATACATAGACGAATTGAAGAACACCACAGCCCAAAAAGCCTCGATAGAGAGTGATCTTCGCATAGCCAGCGGCATACAGATGGGCATGCTGCCCGAGAAGTTCCCGACCAGGGACGACCGCGATGACGTGCAGCTGTTTGCATCGCTGACCCCAGCCAAGGAGGTGGGCGGTGATCTGTTCGACTTCTATTTCCGTGACGAGAAGCTCTTCTTCTGCATCGGCGACGTATCAGGAAAAGGCGTGCCTGCCTCGCTCTTCATGGCAGTTACCCGCTCTACCTTCCGAACCGTATCGGCTCACGAGTCGATGCCGGACCGTATTGTGACCATTATGAACAAGACGATTGCTGACATGAACAAGAACCATATGTTCGTGACACTCTTCGTCGGTGTGCTCGACCTGCCCACAGGTCGTCTGCGCTACTGCAACGCCGGCCACGATGCTCCGCTGCTCATTGGTGCAGGTTTAGGCGAGCTGTCTTGCGACTCGAACATCCCCGTAGGCTTCATGCCATCTTGGAAATACTCGCTGCAGGAAGCACAGATTTTCACAGGCACTACTATCTTCCTCTTCACCGACGGACTGACAGAGGCAATGGATGCCAACAACAATCAGTTCCAGATGGAGCATGTCAACGACGTGGCCTTCCAGGCTCTCTCCCAGCAACAACAGGATCCCAACAAACTCATCGCACGGATGACCGAGGCTGTCCATGAGTTTGTAGGTGATGCCGAACAGAGCGACGATTTGACCATGATGGCCATACAATACATCAAGCAGCAGAGCGACGTCAGGATGCGCAAGAGCCTTGTCTTGCCCTGCGACCTGCAAGAGGTGCCGCGGCTGAATGCCTTTGTCGAAGAGGTCTGCCAGAGTGTGGGCTTCGACGAACTCACAACTATGAGTATCAAGGTTGCTGTCGAGGAGGCAGTCGTCAACGTAATGAAATACGCTTATCCGCCAGGACAGCAGCGCGATGTGACCATTGAGGCCGCATCCAATGACTTACATTTGAAGTTCACCATTATCGACTGCGGCAAGCCTTTCGACCCCACCGTGCAGTCGGAAGTTGATACCACGCTCTCGGCCAAGGAGCGGAAGATTGGTGGACTGGGCATCCACATTATTCGTCAGAACATGGATTCTATCAACTACGAGCGTATAGATAACCTCAATGTGCTGACGCTAAGGAAGAAAGTCCCCTCGCAATCTCCCCAGAAGGAGGAGCATGAACCGCAAACCGCTAATTCTTAACCTCTAAACATTATAATAAAGATATCATCATGAACGTAAGAATTGAAGAACAAGACGGCAACATGGTTGCCATTCTGAAGGGCAGTCTCGACACAGCTGCTGCCGCAGAAACCGAAAAGGCAATGAGTCCACTCAATGACGTGGAAGGCAAGGACATTATCATTGACTGCACAGACCTTGCATATATCTCTTCAGCTGGTCTGCGCATCTTCCTGGGCATCCTGCAGAACGCCCAGGCCAAAGGCGGACATGTCTATATCACAGGCATCAATGATAGTGTCCGTGCTGTCTTCACCATCACGGGCTTCAGCAATATCTTTGAATTTAAGTAATTTGATACCGTAGTAGAAACTAATCATAAATAGTATATGAATCTAGATCCACATGGTGAGATGCTGCTGCAGCAATACCGCGAACAGCGTCCTACGCTACAGCAGTTGGCAGATGAGGCCTGCAACATGTTGCGCAATGCTCTGTGCGAACAGGGAATATACATCACCGCCATGGAGCACCGAGTAAAGACCGAGAAGTCGCTCACGGGCAAACTGGAGCTGAAGGGTGCGAAGTACAAGAGTATTGACGACATCACCGACCTCGTGGGTCTGCGCATCATCACTTTCTATACCGACGAGGTGGACAAGGTGGCTGCCATTGCCAAACGTGTGTTCGACATAGACTGGAAGGAAAGTGTAGATAAGCGCAAGCTACACCAGTTGGATTCATTTGGCTACAACTCGCTGCACTATATCTGCCGCTTAAAAACCGGAGGTCCACGCTTCGAACTGCAGATGCGTACAGCCCTGCAGCATGTGTGGTCCACCATTGAGCACGATACTGGATACAAAGGTGATGTGAAGATTCCCCGCGAGTACAAAAGGCAATTCAGCCGTCTGGCAGGTATGATGGAACTGATTGACGACGAGTTCAGCCGCCTGCGAACAGTCATAACCGACTATCGCCGCCAGACACTGGCACTGGTAAAGAACGGTAAACTTGATGATGTACCTCTCTCGCGTGACACGTTCCGCAGCTATCTCGAACTGCATCCGTTTGACCGTCTCAATAAGCGTATAGCTGCCGTCAACCAGGCCGAGATATGGCCCGTATCGGTTATGTCATATCTGCCCGTGCTCGAATCCTTCGGAATGGAAAGCCTCGGCGACGTACAGCAATTCATCGACGAGAACAGCGACGATGCCTACCAGTTGGCTCTCTCGCAACTCGCAATCACCGACCTCGACATTCTCTCGTCGAACACAGCCCTCCAGTATCTCTGTCTGGTATATGTGCTGAAGCACGATGGCGGGCGCGCTGGTCTGAAGTCGCTCTACGACCTCATCAATGGAGAAAGTGATGCCAATGGTATCGTGGCAGATATGATGATGGAGCAGGCCCAGACATTCCCTTTTATGCGATAATGATACCATAAATAATACTAAGAAACAAATAAGATGATAGCACAGAGTTTGATAGGTTCCTTAACTGAGAGTTTTTACGACAACCTGATAGCCGAGGATCGCTACAGGATGATTCTCGACGGTTTGCAGGTTACGCTGCTCATTACGTTCTTCGCTGCCTTGCTGGGTACGCTGCTGGGCGGACTGGTGTGCTGGATGCGCATGAGCCGACGCAAGTGGTTACAGCAAGTGGCCAAGGTGTATATCGAACTGATGCGCGGCACGCCTGTGCTGGTACTGCTTATGCTGATGTATTATGTGGTGATGGCACCGCTGGATGCTACGGGCATCGTGGTGGCTATCGTCACGTTTGCCATGAGCACGGCTGCCTACGTCAGCGAGATGCTGCGTACCACCATCCAGGGTATAGACCGCGGACAGACAGAAGCAGGACTGGCCTTAGGTTTCACACAGCGGCAGACGTTCTTAAAGATTGTGCTGCCACAGGTGGTCAAGGCAGTGATGCCCGTCTATCAGGGCGAGGTGGTGAGTCTGCTGAAGGGCACGAGTATTGTAGGCTACATTGCAGTAGCCGACATGACGCGCGCTTCCGACCTGATACGCTCGCGTACATTCGACGCCTTCTTCCCCCTCATCGTGACGGCTATCATCTATTTCCTCATGGCTTGGCTCATCGGGCTGCTGCTCCAGAGTCTCGTTCAGCGCAAGCGCGTGAAGGCTATTGCAGCGGCTGTAGCACTCCTAATTGGAGGAACGGTGTGCTACCTTCCATCATTCTTTCCCCAGCACGAAGGTATCTACTCTCCTAACTCACAGGGGGGGGGAGGGTCTTCCGTCTTCCAGGCGCTTAACGGCAAGAAAGTGGCCGTCATCATCGGCAGTATACAGGACATTGCTGTTACCGACATGGCTCCCGATGCCAACATCCTGCGCATGACCAGTCAGACCGACCTGCTGGCAGCTTTAGAGAGCGGCAAGGTAGATGCGGCAGGCGGTGAAAGCCTGACACTGATGTTCAACAAGGAGTTGCTTGAAAAAGTTGACTCAGTGGGCGCAGGGCTTACACCGATTCCGATAGGAGCCTGTTACCGACTTGACAATGCCGAATTGCAGCAAGACTTCAACCGTTTCCTGGATGAAATCCGCCGTGACGGCACCTACAAGCAGATTCTGGACCGCTGGAGCAATGCCGACGACCCCTCTGCCATGGCCATTCCCCAACAACGCGGCACAGGGCGAACCCTGCGCGTAGCCACCTATCCGGCCATGCCTCCGTTCAATTTCATCAATTCCGGGAAACCTTCGGGTCTGGAACCGGAACTGCTGACGGAATGGGCCAACCGGCGCAACTGGCAACTGGAGTACCTCATTATGGACTTCGCCGCGCAGATTCCTGCCGTGCAGACGGGCAAGGCCGACATGGCCATGGGAGCTATCAGCATCACCGAGGAGCGACAGAAGCAGGTGCTCTTCTCCGACGGCTATATCGATTCGCACATCGTGCTGATGACGCGAAAGGGCGAGGCCGCCATACTCACAGGGCAGACCCAACAGACCCACCACCGGCCCCTCCCTGTGAGGGAGGGGAGTAGATACCTCTGGTGGGGTGTGGCTCTCTTTATTATAATAATAGGTTGTGCATGGCTCTTCATACATCGCAAGCGCACTATTGCATCACATTCTACTCTCCTCCCTCACAGGGAGGGGCAGGGGGAGGGTCTGCTGGGTATCTTCCACCTTCAGAAGAGCTACGGCGACTTCAATGTCTTGCGCGACATCACTACTGAAGTGCATCGCGGCGAGGTTATCTCCATCATCGGTCCTTCGGGCACAGGCAAGAGTACGTTCCTGCGCGCGCTCAACCTGCTCGACCCGCCAACTGGCGGTAGCATCGTTGTCGATGGCGAGGACATTCTTGCCAAGGGCTATCCTGTCAATAGGCTGCGCCAGAAGATGGGCATGGTGTTCCAGTCGTTCAACCTCTTCGAACATCTTAATATCCTCGACAATGTCACCTTCGCGCCGATGAAGCTGCTCGGACTTTCACGCACTGAAGCCGAAACAGAAGCAATGGCACTTCTGCGCAAGGTGGGACTGGCAGAAAAGGCCGACGTCTATCCGTCCAGTCTCTCCGGCGGTCAGAAACAACGTGTGGCCATCGCCCGCGCCCTGGCCATGAAGCCCGACGTCATCCTCTTCGACGAGCCCACGTCGGCCCTCGACCCCACGATGGTGGGCGAGGTGCTCAGCGTCATCCGCCAGTTGGCCAAGGAGGGTATGACCATGCTCATCGTCACCCACGAGATGAAGTTCGCCCACGACGTATCGACCCGCATCTTCTTCATGTACGACGGCTATATCCACGAGGACGGCTCGCCCGAGCAGATTTTCGAGAATCCGGTACACAGTGCCACCAAGGCCTTCATCCAGCGTATCCGCAAGGAGGTGTTCGAGATCGACGGCCCAGACTTCGACTTCCTCGGCATGCACTCTGCCATGAGTGCCTTCTGCCACAAGTACGGCATTTCCGAAAAATTAGAGAAGGCAGAGCGGCTGACGGACCAGATGCTCGACGGTGTGATGGCCCAATATCGTCCCATCACCGTCCGCATCACCCACAGCGAACAGTCGGCCGTCACCGCCTTGGACTTCATGGTGGAAAAGATGACCGCCACGCCGCTAACAGACGCACATCGCGCCGAACTCTCCGGGCAATGTCAGAAGATAGTGGAGGAACCCACCAAGCGAGGCTTCCGTGTGAAACTTATCATATAATAACAATAACTCTAATTTAACAACGCAATTATGAAAAAGATTATGAATTGGGTACTAGCCGCTACCCTCGTTTGCGGCGCAAGTGTGTTCACTGCATGTTCGGACGACGATGATGAATCTCTCAACACCAAAAATGTCTCCGAGAAGATTGTAGGCAAGTGGATGGTGTCAGAACTGGACGGCCAGCCGTGCCCAACCAACTGGAAGACTGTGCTTACTTTCGAGTCGTCCACAAAAGCCTACGGCAGTTTGTCTGATTTCTTCAGTTTGTCGTGGAACGAGCGTGTACTGGCCGATGTCACTATCAACGGTAACAAAGCGAGCGTTGTGAGTGAGGACGGCAACACTAAGAATGTGCTGGACTGCACCATTCTGTCATTAAACAACAAAGAAATGCTGATGAGTTCCGACTGGAATGTCTATGTGAACGGCAACTCTGTTCAGCATGAGGTTTATGAAAAGGAACGCTATGAGCGCATAACCAAAGACTACAAGGATGCCATCATCGGCTTATGGGAGGGCAAGGTGACCAGTGAGGATGATGAGCATACTGACGGAGAGCTGCACCGCTGGAAGTACAATGCCAACGGCACCTACGATTATTATAGTCAGGAGAACGGCGTGTGGAAGGCTGGTTCCGATGTCTTAGCGGATTATTTCGTCGACGGCACTCTGCTCTGCACCCGCTGGAAGAAGACTGCCGACAGTGAGGAACTGCGCGAGTGGTGGGAGATTGAGAGCATCAAGAACGGCGTGATGAAGTGGAAAGCCTTGCGTATGCGTGAAGACGGCTCTACCTACACCGCCACCTTCGAGATGAGCATGATATATGAATTGTAGTGCACTAAGGTACAGTAATCAAAACAAATAAGGCCTGGCTCTACATTCAATATGAGAAAATCTCTGTTCTTTCTTGTAATACTTGTCTTCTGTGGTCCGGTTATGGCACAAACCGGTATAAATAAACTGTTTACCAAAGTTACCACCATAAAGGACTCTATGGTGGTCAAGGGTGTGGACCGCCGATATATTGACATTCCAAATCAACCCTGGCAGATTATGCTAAGAGGCAATGTAAGCCAGACTATAGTCAGTATGAAAACCAATGGTAGCGTACTAAACGAAGATTATGACAATGATACGCGACTGATTACACGACCGACGCAGAAGATTGGCATAAAGGTAGGCTACAGAGGCTGTGGATTCGGGTACATGATCAATGTTGGTGGCGACAAGAGCCGCCGTCTGACCTTTGGCGCTACCGGAAATGCGTATAGCCTCAATGTGCGTTTCCACTCGTTTGAGAACACGCATCCTGACCTTGATATGAAAAGCGACCTTTTTGATGAGGAGGACATGGAGGAGATGAAAAAAGTAGTGCTCATCGATCCCATCAAGGTGAACACCATCCTGGCTGACGGCTATTTCCTGTTCAACAGCAGGAAGTTCTCCTATGCTGCAGCCTACAAGCAGTCGGTGATACAGAAACGCTCGGCTGGTTCGCTAATGGCAGGGGCTATGTTCAACTATACGAATATCAACTATGCCGCAGACTCCAACGGTGACCTGATATTTCTCATGCACGGGCTTGGCCGTGTAAAACTATGGCAGGGTAGCTTGGGCCTGGGTTATGCATACAACTGGGTACCGTGCAAAGGACTGCTCGTCAACGTCATGGCGATGCCTATGCTGACTTTCGTGAACAAGCTTAAGGCCTACGCCTATGAAACCAACATACCTGAAATGATGGAAGACCCCACGTTCTTGAAATTCGTGAACTACGAAATCGGCTATGATGAGTATGATGAGTGGTACTATAAAAACGTGAAGATCAAATACCTGGGCAGCGAGACATTTAACAGTAGTGCGAGCATAGGTTTCGATGGTCGAGTGTCTCTGACCTACAACTTTGGGCGGTACTTTCTTAATGTTTTCGGGCAATTCAACAATATCCGCTACCATCACAAATCCAGCAATGGCTATCTGAACGACTGGTTCATAAATACATCCATAGGTGTACGACTATAATTCAAAAAGAATAAAAGATGGATACTTTTACTTTCTTGGGTTTTAGCCTCCATGCATGGATAACCATCGTGACAGTGCTTGGGATGTTCACCATTCTGCTGTTCACGAAACTGCGTTCCGACCTAGTATTCCTTGGGGCGATGGCTGTACTCTTCGTAACAGGGGTGCTCGGTCCCCAAGAGGCTTTCTCGGGTTTCAGCAGTACATCAGTTGTAGTTATTGGTGTCTTGTTCGTGGTTGTGGCAGGATTGACGCATACGGGTGTACTGCAATGGATTGTGAAAAATCTGTTAGGGCAACCGAAGACGTACTCCAAGACCGTTGTTCGCCTGATGCTTCCTGTGGCTGCACTCAGTTCTTTCCTGAGCAACACGACGGTAGTGGCACTCTTCGTGAACATCGTCAAGATGTGGTCGAAGAAGCTGAATATCTCACCCTCCAAACTTCTGATTCCGTTGAGCTACGCCTCGGGCATGGGTGGAGTGTGTACGCTGATTGGTACACCTCCAAACCTGATTATCTCGGGACTATACTCAGACAACACCGGCCACACCATGAATGTGTTGGCAACCACGATTCCCGGTCTGTTCTGCCTATTCATCGGCGTACTCTCCATCATCGTCATGCGTCGTCTGTTGCCTGACCGTAAGGCACCTGAATCCGACTCGGAAGATACGGTAGAATATACAGTAGAACTGATTGTCCCCTCGACACATAAGTTTATTGCCAAGACTATTGGCAAGGCTGGCATGTTTGATGTCGAGGACTGTCGCCTTCTGAAATGGCGCCATTTCGATGATGCTCCGGTTCCTATTGATGAGAATGAGATTTTGATGGGAGGTGATCATCTGCTCTATGCAGGCAAGACCAAGTCAATCATTGATTTCTCCAAAGAACACGGACTAATTCTTGGCGACGAGGTTGTCAACGTAGGACGCGGCACCGCCATTTCCTCGTTCATCATGATAGCGATGGTGGTACTCTCAGCCTTAGGTGTCATGCCTCTGTTACAGTGTGCTTTCATAGCTGCTGCAGCCATGCTCATTTTCCGCTGCTGTACGCCAGACCAGGCAATGAAGGCCATCAACTGGGACATCCTCATGGTGTTTGCCGGATCAGTCGTGCTGGGACTTGCCATCCAGAAGACGGGCATTGCCGAGCGTATGGCATTTGGTATCCTTGATATCTGCGGCACTAACCCCATTGTTGTGATGACAGCTATATGCTTAGTCGGCACGTTTATCACCGAATTCATCTCGAACACAGCAGCTGGAGCCATGTTCTTTCCAATCATGTACGAGGCTGCAGAGAAGTTAGGCTATGAGCCTTATCCTTTCCTCATCGCCCTGATGATCAGTGTGAGCAGCAGTTTCGCCACACCAATCGGCTCGCCTACTCACATGCTCGTCTATGGTCCCGGCGGCTACCGCTTCAGCGACTTCTTGCGCATCGGAGTGCTGATGAACATCATCATCCTTGCTGCAAACATCCTCATCGTCAACATCGTGTATCCGTTAACACCGTTGCAATAAAATTGCAGTTTATTTCATCATGCAAGAAATCCAGACTACTGATTGCTGGTAGTTTGGATTTTTTACTGTTAACATTCTGTGTGCCTGCACAGTCTAACTATTATGCCATAATACTCAAATTGTAGTGTGAATAGTAATTTTTTTGATAGATAATTACAAATAATGTTGTTTTCTATTGAAAAAGTTACTATTTTTGTCGCCGAGAAGATAAAAAATCCATTATGAACGAGTTAGCAGTCTTAAAGAACATACCCGTAAATACCGCTGCCATAGCATCACTTTATCCCAGTGTAAAGTCGGCAAACAGAAAGGTGGCTAATCTTGAGAAGACGGGGAGGATCATACGCTTAAAGCGTGGCCTCTACGTGGTGTCGCCACAGGAGAGTGGTATACTGCTGTCATTGAATCTTATAGGCAATGTGCTTTATGGTCCTTCGTATGTATCCATGCTAACGGCTCTGCGAGAGTACGGACTGATACCCGAGAGAGTTGACGTTGTACAGTCAATGACAACCCATTTGACTGTTTCTTTCCTAAACGATGCTGGCAGTTTTGAGTATCGTCATTGCGCTAAGGATTATTATTCAATAGGTATTACGCAACGAGAGGAGGAAGGTGTGCATTATCTGATTGCCACCCCCGAGAAGGCCTTGTGCGACTATATTATCTCAACCCCAAGACTGCCGTTGCGATTCCTAAAGGACACATTTGCTTTCTTGGAAGAAGACCTGCGACTGGATATGGATGAGTTTCAGAATATGAACATCGACATATTCCGCCAATGCGCAGCCGTAAGCAAGAAGCAGCAAGCCATCAACAATATCATTAAAATTTTAGAAAGATGAATCAGTTCTTCGAAAATGCACTTAAGCGTTATCCGATTAATAATGTTACCGACAAGCAGAATGCTATCTATGAGATAACTCAGCAAGTGGTTCTTGCTGGTTTGCATCGCGGAGGATTCTTTGACCGTGCTGCTTTTTACGGTGGCACCTGTCTTCGATTGTTCCATCAGTTACCACGTTTCTCTGAGGATATGGACTTCTCACTATTGTCGCCCGATGAGGATTTTAAGTTCGAGAACTATTTTCAGCCTATCATTGACGAATTTGACAGCCTCGGTCGCAAGGTTGAAATCAAGAAGAAGGATAAGAAAACATTTGGAAGGGTTGACTCGGCATTTCTAAAGGATAATACAGATGTCTACAATATTGCGTTCCAAACAGAGAAGATGGTGAAGGTTAAGATAGAGGTTGATACGCAGCCTCCTCTTTTATTCGCTACAGAGCAAAAGCCGCTAACAATTCCTTACACCTTTATGGTCCGTTGTTTCCAATTGCCGGACCTTTATGCAGGCAAGATGCATGCTTTAGTGTTCCGTAATTGGAAAACGCGTGTTAAGGGCCGCGACTGGTACGACTTTGAGTGGTATGTGCGCTGGCGTATTCCTCTTGACTTCAAACATTTACAGGAGCGCATCAGCGAATTTAATGGTGTGGAAATGTCAAAAGACGAATTCAAAGCGGTCTTAAATGAGCGCTTATCTACCACGAATATCGAAGATGTAAAGAAGGATGTACGCCCCTTCCTCCGCAATGACCCTCACGAACTCGACATTTGGTCGAATGATTATTTCCTGGAATTGGCAAACCATATTGTTTGGCTATGATTATACTTTTATGATAAGATAGATTATGTTTATATCATCATGCAAGAAATCCAGACTACTGATTGCTGGTAGTTTGGATTTTTTTTGTTTATCGGGGGGCATAACAACATAAATAATAGAATAGCAACGATGATGAAACAAGCAAAAAATTATTTCAAATCTTGTAAGTTCAGATTATTTTGCTTTTCTTTGCATATTATAGTATTATAACATTCTGTGTACCTGCACAGTCTAACTATTATGCCATAATACCGCATTTACCAAAACACCTAATCATCATACAATGGCACAAGAGATCAATAACCAACAGATGTTACCTTGCGGTTATATGTTACGAAACACTTACCGCATAGATCGCTACCTTTCTTCGGGCGGATTTGGTAATACCTACGTGGCTACAAATACTTCTTTCAACGAAGTTGTAGCTATCAAGGAATTTTTCTTAAAAGGGGCTTCGGAACGAGATAACCAGACAGGTTTTGTGAGTGTTAGTCAGTCTAATACTCAGTTGTTCGACAGTCAACTTCAGAAGTTCAAAAAAGAGGCTCAACGCTTGCGTCGTTTGAATAACCCACATATCGTACGTGTTCATGATCTCTTTGACGAGAATGGCACTTGCTATTACGTGATGGACTTTATTGATGGTGAATCTCTTTCGGAGAAGATGAAACGAACTCAAAAGCCATTGAGTGAATCAGAAGTTATGGTGATTCTTCCAGGTGTGTTGGACGCTTTACGCACAGTACATTATAGTCATGATGCGGATTCTCTACCACTTCTCCACCTTGATATTAAGCCTGCCAATTTGCTTGTTGATCGTTCAGGCAATGTCTTCCTTATCGACTTTGGTGCCAGCAAGCAGATTTCTTCCGAAGGTGGTATGACTACAACTACAGCAATGTGTTATACTCCAGGATTTGCACCGCTTGAACAAGTAGATGTAAATACAAACATGATGGGACCTTGGACGGATTTTTATGCTCTCGGTGCTACAATATATAATTTGCTCACCCGTAAGAATCCTCCTACTCCATCGGAAATTGCAGTTCGAGGTGTTTCTGCATACGAATTCAACCGCCAAATGAGTGATAAGATGTGCAACCTTATCCTCTGGTGCATGAATATGGACATGAACAGACGTCCTCGGTGTGTGGAAGATATTGAGATGTTTTTGTTTGGGAATCCAAGACCTGTTATCATACCTCAAGAACCGAAACCTGTTGTTTCTGAAAAGAAAGAGACTCAAGTATTACCCAAAGCATCAACTCCTCAATCCAAGCCTGTTCCCAACTCAATTTCCAAACCGACAAGTACCAACAACATTAAGTCAAATAGATGGATTTGGATAGGTTTGGCATTTATAGTAATACTGATCTTGGGAATTGTTTTAGTTCAGTTATTGTCTTCAGGGAAATCCAGTGATGGTTATGTGGAAAACGATACCACTCGTTTAGATTCGACATATTCTAACTATTATGAAGATGTAGTATTCAATATTGCTGAGATGGGAGGTGAATACACCTACACAGGCGAGACAAACGATGAAGGTTTGCCAAATGGTCATGGACAGGCTACATTCCTAAATGGAAACACTTTGGTTTGTAGCTTTGTTGATGGTAAAGCTTCCGGATATGGAAATCTTACTTTTAAGAACGGAGATAGGGTTGAAGGTGACTTTTATGGGCTTGTATGTAAGTCGGGATTTCGTATATATGCCAATGGCGATATGTTCAAGGGAACGCTCGACAAACAGTATCTTCCTGTAGAAGGGCGCTATACCAAGAAAGACAGAACATATTTTGTCGGAAACTTAAAGAATAAAAAAGGTATATGGTATAATGCCGATGGAACAAAACAGGGTGAGGAAGTATCTGCGGAGATTGTAAAACCAGAGAAGGAGAATCTGAACAACGGTACTAACCAAGATCAGCCTGTAAAACCTTCGTCTCAGAATAATAATGCAAATTCCACATCTTTTTCTTCCCCAGAAGTACAGGCAGAAGAAAATGTAGAGGAGAATGAAATCTATGAGATTGCTGAGAATATGCCATGTTTCCCTGGTGGAGTTGCAGTCCTCAAATCTTGGCTAGGCAAGAATATTCAATATCCAGCGATTGCTGTCGAAAACAATATTCAAGGAAATGTATTAGTTACTTTTATAATAAACAAGGATGGATCTGTTGTTGATGCTCATGTAACTAAGTCTGTGGATCCTTCTCTTGATAGAGAAGCTTTGCGTGTTATTAGAGGTATGCCGAAGTGGATACCCGGTACACAAGGTGGCAAACCTGTTCGTGTTAAATTAACAATGCCAATTAATTATAGGTTGAATTAGGTTGACAAAATTCAAAATTAACAACTATCATAAACCTTAATCATCCCCAAATTACTATGTAAAAAGGAAAAACTCCCTCCCGTTCAGTTTTGACGTACTGAGCAGGAGGGAGTTTGATTGTTTGATATCAGGAAATTGATGATTCGACATCAAGAAATTGATGGCGCGACATCAATTATTTGATGGCTCGACATAAAAAGTTTTATGGCACGACATCAAACTTTTGATGAGAGAGGGTAAAAATACATCAATTTTTCTCATTGATAATCAGTGGTTTGTAAATTATGTATTTTTTCGCCATGGATTGTTGTTTGGTCATTTTTAGTTCCAGTTTTGTCATTGTAAGTTCTTGTCTTAAGATTAAACCCAACGAATATCGTCGGTGTAGCGTTCAAATTCCGGCAAATCGGTGCCGCCATTGCGCCTGACGAGTTTGATGATGTTTTCTTGTTCTTCAGGATAAATGGGGTCTTCTCCCCTGCGCATACGGTAGAAATGGTAGTAGCCATAGGCTTTTATAAGCTGGCTGCGTAGTTTGCCTGCATTGCCGTGTGGTATGCAGTCTAAGAGTTTCCTCATTCCCCATGCTGTGTGGACAGGTTCTGTACTCAGGAATCCATTGCAGTCGGTGTCACCTGTAGCAAGGTCTGGATTAATCACAGTAATGGTTTCCCACTGCGACTTGGTGTACAATGTGGCTTGTGCTCGCAGACATGTTTCGCGGCATTTGCAATCGGTTTTGTAACAACGGATAAACCCTTTGGGCATATTCCCAAAATCTTCTTTTTTCATGGTCGTAATTATTATAAAAGTTAAAGAATAAAAGTAATTTGTGTTTTTCCTAGTGCAAAGATACTACATTTTCCTGAATAATATCATTATAATCGCATTTTTTTGCATTTGAGAGAACTCTTTCCAGTCTCTATGGGCATCTCCATGCCCATAGAGACTAACTTAGTTCGTTGTTTAGATATTGTAAAGGTAAGCATTATTTGTGATAAAAGCAAATAATGAAGCGTAATTATTCATTATTCGGAAAATATCTCTGCAAGCTTCGCCTTCAAGTCTTTGTCGCGCAGTCCTGTGGATACAATCTTTCCGTTGGGGTCTATGATAACTGTTTCTGGAATGGCACGAACACCATAGGTGTCAGATGCAATAGATTTC
>CACYSD010000034.1:0-19516 GCA_902776985.1 uncultured Bacteroidales bacterium | reverse complement strand
TGGTATCACGATATCTCCCGTGTACTGGTGGGAAGTATTGGCGGCTACTTCTGTAAGGCCAGTTTTTACATTAATATTATACATGATTCCGTCAATCTCAACATTGATGGCTCTGACCATCAGGGAGATGAAAAAGATAATAATAAGCGAGTAGATTCTTTTCATTGCACCAATTATACTAAATGATATGGTAAATATTGCTTTTTTATTTCGCGAAAGTAATAAATAACATTCTTAGAAAACAAATTATTCCTTTTTTTGAGGTTCTTTCAAATTGAATTTAATTCTTAACGCCATAATTAAACACTATTTTATTGACTCAACATGTGACAGTAAAAACGTGTCAAAAAACAGTGTCAAGCAGTGTCAAAAAACAGTGTCAACTTTTCTCAATTGCATCCACAATCTGACACTTTGCGGCTCTAAGTATTTTATAATGATTGAGTTGTGGGCTTTTTGAGGATATTGCCCGTCTAGGGCAGACTTCTCGATTTCCCTCTACCTATTATTCCCACTCGATTGTTGCTGGTGGTTTTGAGGATACATCGTAGCATACGCGATTGACTCCACGGACGTTGCGGATGATCTGATTGCTAACTTCTGCCAGGAAGTCGTAGGGGAGCTTTGCCCAGTCGGCTGTCATGGCGTCGGCAGAGGTGACCGCACGCAGTGCGATAGGCATCTCGTAAGTACGCTCGTCGCCCATTACTCCGACAGACTTGACATCTGACAATAGGATTGCTCCTGCCTGCCATATCTGGTCGTAGAGCGATACTTCAATCTCTCCGTCCTTCATGTTGGCAGGAACGCCAGCAGCCAGCACCTTACGTGCCTCTTCGCCGGAGAGCTTAACCTTCCAGTTGCGAAGTCCACGAATGAAGATATCGTCTGCATCCTGAAGAATACGAACCTTCTCAGGAGTGATGGCACCGAGGATTCTGACAGCAAGTCCGGGACCTGGGAACGGATGACGTGTGATAAGGTGCTCTGGCATCTGCAGTTGTCGTCCTACACGTCTTACTTCATCTTTGAAAAGCCATTTCAGAGGCTCACAAAGCTTAAGACCCATCTTCTCAGGCAGTCCGCCGACATTGTGGTGGCTCTTGATAACCTTGCCTGTTATGTTCAGGCTCTCGATGCGGTCCGGATAGATGGTTCCCTGTGCAAGCCATCTTGCACCTTCTATCTTCTTAGCTTCGGCTTCAAACACTTCGATGAAGTCGCGTCCAATTATCTTACGTTTCTTTTCCGGTTCACAAACTCCATCCAGGTCTTTATAGAACTTATCCGATGCATCAACTCCAACGACATTAAGTCCAAGACATTCGTAGTCGCGCAATACATCGGTGAATTCGTTCTTGCGAAGCAGTCCGTTGTTGACAAAGATACAGGTGAGGTTTCGGCCGATGGCACGGTTGAGCAATACCGCGGCAACCGATGAATCCACACCTCCGGAGAGTCCGAGAATCACCTTGTCGTTGCCAAGCTGCTGTCGAAGTTCGGCTACGGTCTGGTCAACAAACGACGCCGCAGACCAGTCCTGACGGCTTCCGCAGATATCGACTACAAAGTTTTTCAGTAAAAGTGTGCCGTCGATTGAATGGAATACCTCTGGATGATACTGCACACCCCAAATACGCTCATTGTCGGCAGCATAGGCAGCATACTTCACAGTAGCTGTGGAAGCGATGCAACGGAATCCCTCGGGCAGTTTGGTGATGGTGTCGCCATGGCTCATCCATACCTGGCTGTTAGGAGCGAAGTTTTTCAACAGAGGATTGTTGGTTTCCATCCATTCCAGGTTTGCGCGTCCATACTCGCGTGTTCCTTCCGGTTCGACTTTACCGCCTAAGGTGTGTGCCATAAGCTGTGCACCGTAGCAGATACCGAGGACAGGATATTTACCGATAATCGTATCCAAATTTAGATGGAATGCATCGGGAGCATAGACTGAAAGCGGGCTTCCGCTCAGAATCACTCCGATTACATCCGGATCATTCTCAGGAAATTTGTTATATGGCATGATTTCGCAGAATGTGTCGAGTTCGCGTACTCTGCGTCCAATAAGTTGTGTGGTTTGAGAACCAAAGTCAAGAATAATGATTTTCTGCATGTTTTATTCCCAATATAATATTTGTCGGTTTATATTCCATTTGTGATCTTTTGGGAAATCATCGCCTTCCCAGGCTTTCTTTGATGTCCATTTCTCAGCAGGATCAGTCCAGAATGCATCGTTGGCAGGCAGTCCGAGAGGCAGGAACGCCAGCGAGGTCATGTAAAGCGAACCGTTGTTGGTGTACCAGTCTGCCACATTGGGATGATTACCCATGAATCCGATGGTGAGGAAGCCCTGTGAATTGAAGTTGTTTGCCTTGCCAAACATATTCTTAGCCACGGCGGTGATGCCTGCGCGTACCTGTCCGTTGCTGAGTTCGCCTGGCAACTGCTTGCGCCATGCAAGTTGTGCAAGCGGTTGGAACACTGCCATACGATAAGGTATGCTTCGTCCAACTACAGGGAAAGTACCTTCGGGCGAGATGAAGCGTTCGAGAATGACACTGTACTTCTGCATACGCTTAACCACTTCGTCAAGACGGCTCTTTGCACCATTGCGCTTGTCACCATGACTACGTATAAGATATGTGTTGTTGGGCTGACGTGCTGCAACCATCTCGAGAATCTCTGTGTACATGGGCTGAATGACAAAGGCATTGTAGTAGTCGAAAGCGAACGAAGGACCGTCGCTGTAGAGTCCGTCGCCGATATACCATTCCTCTGCCTTGCTAACTGCCATCTTGATACGGTAAGCGTCATAGCTTGCACCTACATACATGAGGAATGCTTCTTCCATACCTACAAACAGCACCCAGTTGGTGTAAGGAGGGTCGTAGCGGCGAAGTCCCTGAATCTCCTTGATGTAGCGTTGCTTTGTAACTTCGTCGAGAGGTTTCCAAAGAGCATCGTATCCACGATAGAGGCTTTCAACCAGGTAAGCTGCATCGACGAGAGTCTGACCACCGCTTCCCCAGCCGAGATAGTCTGGCGATTCTGGGTCAACAGCATTTGCGTATGCCTTCAGTGCCCATTCACGCAGTTGCTTGCGCTTCAGACCTTCAGCGGTGTCGTCATCGGGGAGAGAGAGCCATGGTGCAAGTCCTGCCATAAGGCGTGCAAAACACTCCATGTAACTCACTTTCTTGTCGCGATTGTCCCAAGTAGGAGAGAGTTCCAGTCCTCCTGTTTCAAGAGTCATCACCTTCTGAAGTTTACCTTCAGCCATATTTTTCAGTACTGGCTCTGCCATCTGATACATGATGTCCACCCAGACTTCACGATCGGATTTTTCAGGCTTTGGCTTCTTTCCTGCAAATACCATTACAGGCATTACAAGAGCAATAGTGAGGATGAGGATTTTTTTCATAATCTTCTATGGTTTTAATTATTATCAATTGTCGCGCCAGAACACCGTGTTAAGGTTGCGGTTGCTAAGCACAAGAGTGTCTGTAGTTAACATCAGAATGTCGAAAGTGTCGGTGAGTGCAGCGTTTTCCTTTGCTGCATTGCGTGAGGAATGGAGGAGAAGCTGACCGTCGCGCAGTTCCCAGCCGTCATAGTCCACGGATGCCATATTGTATGTTGTGGCATGTCCTCCGGCAGAGAGTTCGAGGCTCTGCTTATGGCCGTCGGCAGCACGTTGAGACCACAGATGTTCCAACGAACTGATATTAGTGGCAACGGAAATAATCGCTTCGTCACCAATCATGTTGTAAATAACATAAACTCTGTCGCCTACCTTTGCACCTCCGACAATAGGCAGGTCGGAGTGCTCCATAAAGAGAGTGTCACCTGCATCGGTAATCAGCTCCAGAACATGCATAGTCGTTTCGTCGCCTACTGTTCCCTCTACCTGATTGATAGCGGGAATCTCATCCAGTGTAATCACCTGCATGGTGTCCTGTTGAGGCTTCTCAACATTACTCTCTCCCCTGCATCCGTTACAAGAGACGAGGGACGTACCAACTGCAAGCAATAACAAGAGCAAAACAGCTGATATGGTCAAACTTTTATTTTTCATTTTCTCTGATGCTTATATCTGAATAGAATGGCGAAGAGCACCATCACAACAAATGCGTATGCCGCAAAGATGTACCAGCAAGTCTGCCAGCCGTTAATCAGTTCTTCAGGAGAAGCACCTGCTTTCTCTGGGAAGTAGACGTAGTTGTTGATAATCTGCTGGGCAATAACTGTTCCGATAAATGCTCCAAGTCCGTTAGTCATCATCATGAACAATCCCTGGGCACTGGAGCGCATTGTTGTATCTGTTTCCTGGTTTACGAAGAGTGAACCGCTGATATTGAAGAAGTCGAATGCAACTCCGTAAACAATCATCGAGAGGATGAACAACCATACTCCACCGCCTGGATTTCCAAGTCCGAATAGTCCGAAACGCAGAACCCATGCACCAAGTGCAATCAGCACCACTTTCTTGATTCCGAAACGTGAGAGGAAGAATGGAATGAGCAGAATACACAGTGTTTCACTTATCTGTGAAAGCGAAATCAGGATGTTGGCATGCTCTACACCGAATGTCCCGGCATATTCCTCTACACCTCCAAACGAAGTAATGAATGGATTAGCAAATCCGTTAGTGATCTGCAAGCACACACCAAGCAGCATGGCGAAGATGAAGAACATCGCCATACGAGGATTTACGAACAGTTTGAATGCGTTAAGACCGAGAGCTTCGGCAAACGACTTCTTTGTCTCACCTTTCTTGATGCGCATACGTGGCATGGTAAGTGAATAAACGGCCATCATGATGCTCAGTCCGCCACTCACAGTCCACTGACCTGGAGTAGCCTGAAGTCCACAAAGGTCTACCACCCACATCAGCACGATGAAACCAACGGTTCCCCAAACGCGGATTGGCGGGAAGGCCTTCACAGAGTCAAGTCCTGCTCCTTCCAGTGCAGCGTAGGCAACACTGTAGTTAAGGGCAATGGTAGGCATGAAGAATGCGACAGAAAGCGTATATAGCACAAACAACGGTGTGAATTCCACCATGTCCCCAGCCCTATATGCATAAACCGAGGCGCCTATCATAAACAAACCTGCCAGCACGTGGCAAATACTCAGTACTCGCTGACCTTCAATCCAACGGTCGGCAACAATACCCATCAGCGCAGGCATGAAAATACTTACAATGCCTTGTACTGAATAGAACCAGCCGATATTCTCGCCCATTCCTACACTTCCCAGGTATGTACCCATGGATGTGAGGTAAGCGCCCCAAACGGCGAATTCAAGAAAGTTGAGCGCGGTCAATCGCAGTTTCAACTCTGTAGTCTTGTTTGTCATTGTTATTCTGTTTTTTAAGACCCACCCCGCCTTTCAGGCACCCCTCCCGTAATGGAGGGTACCATCCAAACGGTTTTTTATAAATTATAATTTTTAATCTGTTTAAGAAGCTTTATCGACAGAAAGTCTTGAATGTCTTTATACGTCCTTCGTATTCCAGGGACAGGAAGTACATTCCCCTTGGGAGGTTGGCAGGCAATTGGATATAGCCGCCGTCAAGCACTTTCTGAGACTCTATCATTATGCCGGATGCACCGATAAGGTGTGCAGTTACATCACTTGCAGGTGTTCCGCACAGATCCACTTTCACTTGTGCTCCGCTACGCATTACGGTGCTCATAAGCAGGAACGGGAGTTCTGAAGAATTGGTTGCTTCCTTGACATCGTTTTTGGTGACTTTTATACCAGTAACGAAGTCCTCGTCAACAATATCTCGCTCGTAGAAATACCATCTCTTTCTGATGGAAGCTGTGCCAAGCACTCCGTCTCCGAACTTGATGCGGTAGTCCCAGTGGTGTTTGCGCTGAGCATCACCGGTATAGATATAGTCTGTATTACATACCACAATAAAAACCACTCCGTTGGCTGGAGCATTGCTCTCGTCCCAGTTCAGCACCATTTCTCCGCAAAGCACAGGCTGGCTGTAGAAGCAGCGTCCGTCTTTGGTGCGGTAGCACAGTTGGGCACGCATCTGACTGTCTTCCGGGCGGAAGGTGACCTCACATCCGTTGCCATCGACATGAATTGGGATGATGTTTCCACCGCTCCATCCAGGATTGGTAATAGTATCAGGAGCCATCCATCCTTCGTCGTCGTTTTGAGTAAGAGTCTGGTATGGAGTAAGTGTAAATGGCTCACAGTCTATCCAGTAAGGTTCCCATTCCGGTTTTACGACTGTGCCGAAACTTCCGTCAAGCAAACTACGCATTCCGTTGCTGCTCTCCTTGAAGTCCATAGTGGCGAGCTTTGCGCGATAGTGCAGGATAAGCTTACGCATGCCTTCGTCACCGATTCCCTCTATACCTTCCGAAGGTTTTCCTTCAGCAATACCCTTCAGAACATAGTCGTTGCAGTAGCGCCAAATCCATGGCACAGAACCGTAACCTACGTTAAGTCCGAGGAAGATTGGGAAAGTCTCGCCGTATTGCACACCTCCGATAAGGTTTCTCCATGTACAAACCTGCTGGCTTCCGTTATACATATCCACACCTTCTGCAGCGGGTCCTCCGAACGAGCCGTCCTGCAGCCAACCAGAATAACATTCTATAGGCATGAACGGACAGATGAGGTTGCCCACACCGAGCCATCCGCTGACCTGCGCACCAAGTCCGCGTTTTGCATTCATGGCTCCTTGTAGCCAAACGTTTCCTGCTTCCTGGAACCATGCAGATTTCTTACATCCTGGATAGTCGGCGAAGATTGCATGAATACCTTCGTGAATCATAGCCTCACGCTGATAGTCACCGTCGCTCCATTTCGAATCTGCATCATCGCGGAAACGGCTCATAGGATAGTATGAAGCATACACACAGGCATAGCTGCGATTAGCATTGCTGGGTCGGGTGTAGCCTTGGTATCCGCCCTTTTCCGTGTTGGAAGTGTTGTCATTGTTGATACCTGAGCCGAAGACATAGATGAAAGACTTGTAGCCGCTACGCGCAGCAAGGTCTGGTGGCCATCCCATCTCGTCGCGGATATAAGCATAGTCTTCATCGAATTTCTTCAGGATATTCGTCATGGCGTGTTTGCGGTCACCATCGACAGTCTCTCCGCTCTTTCCGTCCCAAACCTCGGTGTTGAGGTTGTCGCCCCAGAATACACTCCACCATTCACCATGCATGGCATAGGCATCCTTGCCGTTGTGCTGCTTGAAGGTGAAAGTCTTGGTAGGCTGGGGGAATCCGTCGGGATACTCATCACGGAAGTCATAGCTCCAGTAAGGAGTCTCCTTGTCCCAGTCGAAGTTCTCGCCCTGTTTAGTCTGAACATCGAGGTAGAAGGTGTATGTCTGAACCTTCCTTGTTCCTCCGGCAGGAGTTACTTGGGCTGTAATGGTATATGCGCCTGCATCCGCTGGCTCTATGCTTGAGAGAAGGAAATCCGCCTCTTGAGTGGAGCGTACAGATTTTCCTGCAGGATTCTTGACACTGAATTTGACCACGTCGCCTTCGTTGCGTGGACGCAGACCAAAGGTCACGTTGTCGCCAGCGTTCACCTGGATGAAATTCTGTGTCAGTCCGCCTTGCTCGTTCTTTTGCACAAACGGCAGAGCAAGCCATGATTCAGTTATGTCCTTGCGATGGACATACTTAGGCTGGTCGGTGCTTACAGTGTGACGTGTACCAATGGTGATGTTGAATCGGAATTCAACCGTGTCGTTCGTCGTAGTGTTGACAAAAGCCTGTCCCAGCGAATAATAGTCCTTAGTGAGAGCGACATCGCCAACATAGTTAAGAGTAAAAGCATTTACGGTATTGTATTGTGACGACCACACACGTTTGGTGTTTGTGGCGGGCACTACAATACCGTTTGCATTGAAATAGTGTCCGTAAGTAGATAGGGTGGAAGAACCATAGTATTTACCGGAAGATCCCTGGATACCATAGAAATTCACCTTTCCGTTTGCCAATGCGGAATTGACATTCTCCACCTGCAGCAGTCCCGACAGAGGACCGGTGTAAACAGGGCATAGTGAAGGCTCCTTCTCGTCGGCACAACGCTCAATAGTATATGTATAGGTAGTCTTGCTGTTATCTGCAAATGCATTCCCCGCACCTGTCAGAAACAGCCCTGTTGCCAATACTATAAATGCGTTTCTTTTCATAATGAATTGTTAATAAATAGTTAGTTGGTTTTGTATGTTTGTTAGTATGTATATGATTGTCGAGAAGTATGCCCCTTTTTTATCCTACATTGTATTTAGGCGATTTGCCCCATTTGTTAGTCTGCATCTTCGAGTCGAGGCAGAAGAACACCAGCAAGACAATTCCGTAAATCATTTGAATAACGGAAAGCATGCTTGCTACTTTGAGCGCTCCGCTGAATGTGAACACAAACACGCATATAATGAGGATGTAGTAAACAGCAACAGTCCATCCGCTGAATCCTACATCGTGAACACGACGTACGGAAAGGGCAATACTTGGAATCAGGCATATAAGGCCATAGAGACCGAATATGATGCTGACAACAAGCATTCCTGTTGTCATTCCTTTAAGGCCGGATGCAGAGTATCCATAAGAATAGTAATACGATTCAACAGTGTTTGCTACTAAAATCCATGCAAACAGCACATAGAGCATACCTATGATCACGTTAAACAATGCAACCCACCAGAATTCGCTGCGACGGCTACGTCCGGAGAAATCAAAATAGCGGCTGAAGAACATCTTGATGGCAGTTCCCATACCAGGCATTGGGTTCACTGAGAAGTTAGGATTTCCATAACCCATCTGTGGACCATAGTACTGCTGCTGATAGCCTTGCTGATAACCCTGCTGACCATAGTTAGGCTGTTGGTAGCCCTGCTGGAAACCTTGCTGGCCATAGTTAGGTTGCTGGTAACCCTGCTGAAATCCCTGTTGCTGACCATAATTAGGTTGTTGGTAGCCTTGCTGGTAGTTCTGTTGATAACCCTGCTGCTGACCGTAGTACTGCTGCTGACCATAGTTAGGCTGCTGGTATCCCTGCTGCTGGTAAGGCTGTTGACCTTGTGGTTGATAAGGTTGACCAGGTTGTTGAGCATTCTGTGCCTGTTGAGCGGCATTTGGCTGTTGAGGCTGTGCATTACCCTGAGGATTATCACCACCTTGGTTTGCATTGAACAATTGTGTTTCTGAAGCCATGTTTATTTAGATATTTAGAGTTAATAAATCCATCAAAACAAGTCGAACAAGTAATAATGTGTGTAAAATTTTACAAAAATATGCAAACTTTCTGACCTCCACAAGATTTTCCCTTACAAATTTCTCAATCCACGTTAAAATCCGCGATTTAATAGGTTCACAGGTAAATGTCCCGCAGAACTTTCCGATTAAGCGAGAGCAGAGCTATGCTCGCATGATTTATGCCGAGCGTGAGGAAAGTCAATGAAATGAGGAAAGTCAATGAAATTAAATTGCAGAAGAACTAAAATCCTTGATGGATGATGAAAATAACGGGGAGGGGAGGTAGACAAAAAATGGTGGGGAGAGGATAAAAAAATTACAGGAAAAAGACCGAGGCCTTCTTCCTGTAATTGAACTTGTCTGTGATTCAAGATTAGTTGAGAGCTGCAGTAAGTTCAGCACCACCCTTGAATTTAGCAGTCTTCTTTGCTGCAATAGTGATAGGAGCTTTAGTAAGAGGATTGATACCCTGACGAGCGCCACGCTCAGAAACAGCGAATGTACCAAAACCTACGAGGGCAACCTTATCGCCTGCCTTCAATGCTTCAGAAATAGCTTCTACAGTTGCGTCAAGAGCTTTCTTTGCGTCTACTTTGCTCAATCCTGCCTTTGCAGCAATTGCGCTTACGAGTTCACTTTTGTTCATAATTAAATTTAGAATTTAAAGTTAATACTAATTGATAAAAGGTTGATTATAGTCGTCAATGACATTATTTTCAGCCACTTTGCGGACAAAGTTAGGCTTTTCAATTCAACCTGCAAATATTTTTCTTAAAAATTTCAACTTTTATGTAAAAAAACTTACTATTTTAGCGGTTTTTGCCGATTTTTCAACAAAATAGCGTAATTTTGCAGCAAAATTCATCATTTATCAAGCTTTTTAGCAAATGAAACTTCCACCCGTAGTCAAATATCTGCTTATTGCCAATCTCGCTGTTTTTGTGCTTGGCATAATGCTGGAGGCACAACATATAAATATTAATTCTACTTGCGCTCTTTATTACTGGGGAACTCCTATGTTCTATCCCCACCAGCTTGTGACATACATGTTCCTGCATGCTGACTTCACGCACATATTTTTCAATATGTTTGCCTTGTGGATGTTCGGCAGGGTGGTGGAACTGGCTTGGGGTAGCAAGCAGTTTCTTATTTACTATATGGTTTGCGGCATCGGTGCCGGTCTTGTTCAGGAGATTTGCCAGATGACAGGGGCACTTCATCCTCTGGCGAGCACAATAGGTGCATCGGGAGCTGTGTTCGGAGTGATGATGGCTTTTGCCGCCACGTTCCCCAACGAACGTCTGTTCATCATCCCTTTCCCATTCCCCATCAAAGCGAAATACTTTATCCTGATATACGCTCTCATCGAATTGTTTGAGGGCGGACGCTCTTCTGACCAGATTGCCCACTATGCCCACCTTGGTGGATTGGTGTTCGGCCTTGTCTATATTATCATTTGGCGAGTTATGAAGAAACGTAAGAAGAGCCAGACGGGATTTACATACACTACAAGCAGTAGCAATTATGATCGCGGCGGTGATTCGTTCTGGACGCGGATGAAGCAGAAGGCTGGCGGCGGCAAGGAGAAGGTCAAGGTGACAATTACCTACCCCGATTCCAACCCTGACCATCAGTACAATGCACGGAAACAGTCGGAGAACGAAGAGATAGACCGCATACTTGATAAAATACGCAAAGGCGGATACAACAGTCTTACGAACGAGGAAAAGAACCGCCTTTTTGACGCAAGCAAGAAATAGGACATACGGCTGTGACTAAGAAATACTTACGCAAGATAATCTTCTATATTACCCTAACGCTCAATATCATCAGCGTGGTAGGGTTGATTGTCTGTACCTATGTGTCGAAGATTCCGCCTCAGAATCATCCGAGCATCAGTTACTGGGGGCTGGCTTTTCCTGCTTTTCTGGTTCCAACGCTGCTTTTTCTTCTCTTCTGGCTGTTCAAGAACCGCAAACTGGCACTTATCTCCACAGGAGGATTACTGCTGTGCATTTCCAGCATCCGCACTTATTTTCCGATAAACTTCCCGTCCACGCCGCCAGAGGGTGCGCTGAAGGTCATTTCCTATAATCTCAATTCTCTGGGGCATGCTCCCAACGGACAAAACTGGCATGAGTTAGGCACTCCGTTTCAGGACACTCCAATTATTGACTATCTGGCAACAGCCGACGCCGATATCGTGTGCTGCCAGGAGGCTGCCAACATAGACCGCGCTGAAATCTATGCTGTGCTTGACTCCATTTACCCTTATCATGCCTACAACAAGCACAAAGGCGGTGCCTATTGCTTCCTGAGCAAATACCCGATTCTCAGTACCGACTCCATCCCTTATCCGTCGTCAGGCAACGGCTCGCTCTACTACACCATACAGGTGGGGAAGGACACCGTTCTGGTTGTCAATAACCATTTCGAGTCGTACAAGTTGCAGAACGACGACCGTGAGGAGTATAAGAAACTGCTGACTGAGCTGGACGACATCGATTCCACTCACAGCGTCAAGACTCTCACTTCCAAACTAATAGCGGCTAATGTGATACGCGGAACCCAGGTGGACAAAGTGGCAAAATTCGTAGAGGAGTCTATATACAAATACATCATAGTTTGCGGTGATTTCAACGATCCGAGCATTTCTTATACCCACTATCGTCTCACACGGCAGCTGAACGACTGCTTCACCCGTTCGGGCAACGGTGCGGGTATCTCTTACAACCGCTCAGGTATGTACTTCCGCATCGACAATATTCTCTGCTCGCCCAACATTGAATCGTATCACACCTATGTCGATTCGGATATTAAGACGAGCGACCATTATCCAATTGTCTCCCACCTTGTTTTGAAGTAAAGACCTTACTTTTTTAAGGTTTTTCCCTGTCCTTTTTTAAATTTATGTGTATAATAGGCGGATTTTTTCGCGATTTTATGGCACTTTCATAAAAAAACACTAATTTTGCAAACTTGAAATAATGTCTGCACCCAAAAAGACCTACATTTTGGGCGTAGAATTTGTGGTGTAAACAAAACGCCAACAAGCTAAGAAACAATAAATAAAGTGCAGAATTCAATACAGACAAGCACGGAAAAAAATAATAAATAAACTAAATAATAATTCACAAAAAAATGCAAAACAAAGGATTTGTAAAATTTCTTGCGGTAGCGCTCACGCTCATCTGCCTCTTCTACCTGTCCTTCTCGATTGTTACCAGTCGTGTGGACAGCAAGTTGGAAGAAATGAGAGCTGTTGACCCAATTGCAGCACAGGCTTACGAAGACTCCCTCAATTCAGAAGGATTCTACCTCGGCTACAATCTCAAAGAATGCCGCGAAACCGCTATCGGTCTTGGTCTGGACCTCAAGGGCGGTATGAATGCTATCCTCGAAGTGTCAGCACCAGACGTGCTCGAAACTCTCGCAGGAACAAACGCACAAGACCCAACATTCAAAGAGGCTATTGCAGCCGCACGTAAAACCAACGAAGCAGACTTCATCGCTGCTTTCGCAAGCGAATTCAAGCGCATTTCTCCAAACGGACGCCTTGCACAGTTCTTTGCGACTCAGAAACTGAGCGGACGTGTCAACACCAACTCCAGCGACAACGAAGTAATCGATGTTCTTCAGGAAGAGCTTTCTGCTGCTGTTGACAACACCATCCGCGTGCTCCGCACACGTATCGACCGCTTCGGTGTCGTTCAGCCAAACATTCAGAAGATTGAAGGTCAGGGTGGACGTATCCTCGTTGAACTTCCTGGTATCAAGGAAGCTGACCGCGCTAAGAAACTCCTCTCTGGTAGTGCAAACCTCCAGTTCTGGACAACTTACGATGCAGTAGAAATCATACCTCTCCTCAGCCAGCTCAACAACCAGCTCGCTGGTGCAGCTGAAGCAGAAGAAGCTGACGAATCAGAGGAAGCTACAGCCGAAAACGAAGCTGAGGCTACCGAAGAGGAAAGCAAGGCAGAGGAAACTACAGATACTAAGTCTGACCTCCTCAAGCAGGCTTCAAACAAGGATGCAGAGGAAAAGGTTGAGAAGAACGTAAATCCTCTCTTCTCAGTTCTCATGCCAAACCCATACCAGAGCGGATGCTTGGTTGGTTATGCTGCAGTTACAGACACAGCACGCGTGGATTCACTCCTGCGTTTGCCTGAAGCACAGCAGATCCTTCCTTCCGACGTTGCTCTCCTCTGGGGACAGAAAGGCATCTCAAAAGCTGAGATGGACTCGCTCACCAGCCGTATTCCACAGGCTAAGCTCCAGTTCGGTGACAGACCACGCGACGGTTACATCTATGAGCTGTACGCAATCAACCTGTCAAGCGGCCAGAACGGTCACGCACCACTCGAAGGTGATGTCGTAACAGAGTCTAAGGCTGACTTTGACCAGCATGGCAACCCTGTTGTTACCATGAAGATGAATCCAGACGGAAGCCGCATCTGGGCAGCACTCACCGAAGCTAACGTCAACCACTGTGTTGCAGTAGTTCTCGACGGACAGGTTTACAGCGCACCAAACGTTAAGGGTAAAATCGACGGTGGAAGCACTGAAATCAGTGGTAACTTCACACTCACCGAAACCAAGGACCTTGCCAACGTACTTTCTTCAGGTCGTATGCCAGCTCCTGCAAAACTGATTAGCGACGAAACCGTAGGTCCTACTCTCGGTCAGCAGTCAATCAACGCAGGTCTCACTTCGTTCATCATCGCATTCTTCGTGCTGATGATCTACATGTGCCTGATGTACGGTATGAAGGCTGGTATGGTTGCCAACCTCGCACTCATCCTCAACTTCTTCTTCACTATCGGTATTCTCACATCATTCCAGGCAGCCCTCACAATGTCAGGTATCGCAGGTATGGTGCTCACCCTTGGTATGGCAGTCGATGCCAACGTGCTCATCTACGAGCGTACCAAAGAGGAAATGCGCGCAGGTAAGAACATCAAGTCGGCAGTAGCTGCTGGTTACAACAACGCATTCAGCGCTATCTTCGACTCCAACCTCACATCAATCATCACCGGTATCATCCTCTACTACTTCGGTACAGGACCTATCCGCGGATTCGCAACTACCCTCATCATCGGTATCGTCTGTTCATTCTTCACAGCTGTTTGGTTGACTCGTATCGTTTACGAACACTTCCTCAACCGTGAGAAATGGACAAACCTCACCTTCACTACCAAGATTTCAAAGAACCTCATGCAGGGTACTAAGTACAACTTCATGGGTATCTACAAGCGTTCATACACATTCTTCGCTATTCTGATCATCGTGTTCGTAACATCACTCGTTATGCGCGGTCTCAGCCCATCTATCGACTTCACCGGTGGTCGCAACTACCAGGTAGAGTTCGCTCAGCAGGTTGAACCAGAACAGGCTCGTGCAGAACTCCGTTCTACATTCGAGAAGCTCAACAAGTCTGATGAGAACGTGACTACCAGCGTTATCGCTATCGGTACAGAAGGCAAGCAGCTCCGTGTATCTACCAACTACCGCTACAACGACACAGAAGAGGATGTTGACCAAGAAATCGAAGCAATCCTCTATGAGAAGTTCTGCGAAATGGGTATGCTCGACAAGAATCAGGTAACACTTGAGGAGTTTGTTAACCGCGACATCCGTAAGGCTGGTTCAATCATCAGTTCTCAGAAGGTGGGTGCTGCCATTGCAAGCGACATCACTCGTGGTGCAATCATCAGCGTCATCCTCGCGCTTATCGCAATCTTCCTCTACATCCTGTTGCGTTTCCGCAATGTGGCTTACTCTGTAGGTTCTATCATTGCATTGACAATCGATACATTCCTCATCATCGGTATGTACTCAATCTGCTACGGATGGATTGGTTTCTCACTCGACATAGACCAGACCTTCATTGGTGCAATCCTCACCGCTATCGGTTACTCTATCAACGACAAGGTGGTCATCTTCGACCGTATCCGTGAGAACTTCAAGCTCTATCCTAAGCGCGACAACCAGCGTCTGTTCAACGAATCGCTCAACTCTACTTTGGCACGTACAATCAACACATCTGTGTCTACACTCATCGTGTTGCTCGCCATCTTCATCTTCGGTGGAGAAGCAATCCGTTCATTCGCATTCGCAATGATTCTCGGAGTAATCTTCGGTACATGCTCTTCTATCTTCATCGCTGCTCCTACAGCTTACCTCGTTATGGGTCGTAAGATCAAGGAAGTTGACGTTGAAGAAGAGGCAACAGAAGTGAAGAAATAATCTTGTAACACTCCTCAGCACAATTATTGTGCAAACCATAAAACCGGTGTCTGTTAGTTCAGGCACCGGTTTATTTGTTTTAAAAATATCACCATATCACATTACTATTTTCTACTAATTGTTATAAAAATCTAACTTTTTGGTAATAAAAACATAATTTTTGCTATCAAAAGCTTTTGATTTGTCAAATTATGCTTAACTTTGCACTCGGAATAAAGTAAAACCCATCTTAACACAACAAACGGACATGGACAAAATCAGAGTAGCCATCGTTGGATATGGCAACATAGGTAAGTATGCACTGCAAGCAGTTGAGGCTGCACCCGACATGGAGTGCGTAGGAGTTGTTCGTCGCAAGGGAGCAGAAAACTGCCCAGCCGAACTTGCATCCTATACAATCGTTAAAAGCATTAAGGAACTGAAGGACGTACAGGTAGCAATACTTGCCACACCAACCCGTAGCGTTGAGATATACGCTAAGGAATGTCTCGCACTCGGAATCAATACAGTTGACTCATTCGATATCCACACCAAAATCGTGGATTTGCGCCGTTCGCTCGATGCAGCAGCCAAGGCAGCAGGTGCGGTAAGCATCATCTCTGCAGGCTGGGATCCGGGAAGCGACTCCATTGTCCGCACACTCATGGAGAGTCTTGCTCCTAAAGGCATCACATACACAAACTTTGGTCCTGGACGCAGCATGGGACACAGCGTTGCCGTTCGTTCTATAGAAGGTGTTAAAGACGCTTATTCTGCAACCATTCCATTAGGTACAGGCATCCACCGCCGTATGGTTTACGTAGAACTGGAGCCAGGCTATGATTTTAAGACCATTGAAGCCGCTATCAAGAGCGATCCTTACTTTGTAAACGATGAGACTCACGTGCAGCAGGTTGAGAGCGTAGATGCACTCAACGACGTAGGTCACGGTGTAAACCTCGTTCGAAAGGGTGTCAGCGGCACAACCCACAACCAGCTCTTTGAGTTCAATATGAAGATCAACAACCCAGCTCTCACTGCTCAGGTTCTTGTAAATGTAGCTCGTGCCTCCCTGCGTCAGCAGCCAGGTGCCTACACTATGGTTGAACTCCCAGTCATCGACATGCTTCCGGGCGACCGTGAAGAAATCATCCGTCACTTGGTGTAAGAGTGAAGAGTGTTATCGTTCGGCTTGCCGACGCTTGGGGTTTCTGTCCCCCGATGACGGGGGCAATTGCGGAATCGTAGCAATTGGTGACCGTAGGGAAGGTGCTGCGAAGGGGGTGTAAAGACCATTGAACGCTCCCAAGAACTCTGTGATAGTACTTGGCTATCGTTTTATAAAATAATAAGAGGGTGTGTCAAAATAGGCACACCCTCTTTTTTTATACCCTTTCTCTTGCTCATTTCCCAACGAATAATTAACTTTGCCCATTCGCCTGATATATTGAACAATCCATTTTGTCATAATGTTTAGAAAAATAACACCTATAATCCTTATGCTGACGGTCAGCATGGTGACTGCTTTTGCCCAGCCTGGCTGGCAGGTGCGCAAGAATGTACCTCTCGATTCCATCCGTTTGAGCGATCCGGCGATATTGGCAGACAAGGCCTCGCAGATGTACTACATGACGGGTACGGGCGGCATGATGTGGCGTAGCGCTGACCTGCAGCTGTGGGAAGGACCCTTTCGCGTTACCGAGTTTGATGCTGATTCATGGATGGGACCTCGTCCGATGATCTGGGCTGCGGAACTGCATCAGACAGACGATAAGTGGTATTACTACTTCGCAACGTTCACCAATCAGGCCGTGAAGATAGACACGGTGCGAGGAAATGTCATCGAACGTCGAGCTTCTCAGGTGTTGCGAGCTGACAATCCCATGGGGCCGTATCGCGCTTTTGGAGACGCAGCCTACCTGCCTGCCGACCGTCCTACACTCGACGGCACTTTCTGGCGCGACAATGACGGCAAGCCATATATGGTTTTCTGTGGCGAATGGCTTCAGAACTGGAACGGCACAATCGAGAAGATTGAACTGAAATCAGATCTCAGCGGTACCATTGGCGAACCAAAAGTGCTATTCAGAGCCAGTGACTCGCCCTGGAGCCGTGAAAAAAATGAAAAAGGAGAGATAACCTGGAATAAAGTTACCGATGGTCCCTGGCTTTTCCGCACTGCGACAGGACGGCTCGGAATGCTTTGGACTTCATGGGTCTTCGGTGTCTATACACAAGGTGTGGCATACTCTGAAAGCGGAACGCTCGATGGTCCTTGGCTACAGGAACCAGAACCTGTCACACCGCCAGGCTACGGCCATTCGATGCTCTTCCAACGCTTCGACGGTCAATGGATGATGTCCGTTCACCTGCATCAGAAGGATGCCCGCGGTCGCACCATCCGCACACCTCATCTGTTCGAAGTGGACTTGAGTGGTAACAAGTTGGTTGTCAAAACCAACTCTCCAGAATAATCCCGTGCTTTGCCCATTGATTTAAAGTACTTTTTATTTAACTGAAAATCAAGCGATAACGATTTTGACATAAATCTGACGTAATTGTTAATTCGGCTTTCGGAATTTGCATTTCGACCAAAAATGTATTATCTTTGCATTAGCAAAAATGGATGCACAACCAGCAGCGGTTATGCATCCATTTTTTTTATGCATTTTGACAAAACGGTAGTTCGCCGTTTTAAAAACTCTGCCGAACATTTGTTTCCACGGAAGTTAACTTTTCAAAATGTCAAAGTTAACTTCTGTTGCAACCAAAGTTAAGTTTAAATTCAGAAAAACTTAACTTTTCTCAAAATTGAAGTAAGGAGGTTTTGACACTTTGCTTTATTTTGCATAAAACACCTCTCTTTTTGCAAGCAAAACACGTAAACACCGAACACAACGACAAAACGCATAAATATACACCATTCTTCATCTCGTGAATATTTATGCACAGCCCCATTTCTCCCTTTGCCATTCAGAGATGGCATTTCGAGTTAAAAAACCTTAATCCATTATTTATAATGATTCTAAATAAGAATCAACACAGTTTTCTTTCCAACACCGTGCTTCGCACTATGATTACAATGATTTTATATGATTAAACATGCACCTGCGGTGCAATTAAACAAATTAAACGAATAATGATAGTACCGGATGGCAACCGCCGTAGGCTTCCCCTACCTTTTAGGGGAGGGGGGTAGGGGGTGAGGCTCCTGTATTTTTTAGGCTTGAAAAGCCGTTGTTTGACATTGTCTTCCTCGCTCTCGACTCGGCATAGCTTCCATGTGAACATGAACCTCTGCTCTCGGTGTTTGCTCGGTTTTGCCTTCGTATAGGTTGCTTCCTTGAAAAGATTGATGGTGAATTTGAATGCTGTTACTATGAGTTTGTTCATAAGTAGAAGCATGCAGATACAGCATCATAAGGCGAAGCCTAAACCTAAACGAAGGAGTTTTTTCTGTTTTTTTCTTAAATAATTTATGGGAGATTTGTGGTAATTTGTATTCTTTTAAAAACTATTTCAAAAAAAAAACATGAAAGACAACTCGCAATAAAAAATATTCGTATTTTTGCAATAAAGAATAAATAATACCTGAGATTTGGAAGATTAAAGAAAGACGAATACTACACTGAATCAAAGAGCCTGTTTCTAATATACTGAAAGAACTATAGAAAAGATCTAATATAAATATGACGATAAATGAACTTATAAATAACTTTGCCGATCATCTGAAGCAATATGGATTGAACGGAGACCCCTCTCAGCAAGAGCTGTATAAGTGGCAAATCATTTCAAAGTATCATAATAGTCTTAACGCTGATAGCTCGGACTTTGCAAAGAATATATCAGAGATGAATTTTCTGAATTTGTGGTATTCGGGCAATCAACGTACTGCAGTGCAGAATTTCCTGAAGTATGAACCCGAAGAGTACCGTTCTTTGCATCGTCTTCTTTATGATGAGACTCAGCCTCTTCAAAAGCGTGTGACAGCATTTATTGATGGCAATGATAGTCTCTGGAACACGAAGATAAAGCAGTATTTTCCT
>CACYSD010000033.1:0-27525 GCA_902776985.1 uncultured Bacteroidales bacterium | reverse complement strand
ATTTTCTGGGTAACATGAACGGGCCTCCCCGCAGTGCAGACTGTAGGGGAGGCTTTTTCGTTATATGGAATGGGGATATTCCCAGATAACAATTTAATCAAATACAAAACAATGAAGCATTTATCATTGATTGCGTCGGCCCTGGACACTCACGCTCATTACCGTTGACATCATGGAATTTCTGTCCACGTCGTTCCTGACCTATAAGGAATCCCACGTCGGCACCCTTAATAAAATCGTTGGTGTTCTGTGCACCAACCAGGATAGTCTGAAATAGCAGACATACCGTCAGCAGTATTCTCGTATTCATAGTTGATGGTTTTTACATAATAAAGCCAGATAAAAGCCTGTCTATTTTTATTATCTTTCTTTATAAGTGATAACACATTTCGGTGCATCGAAGCGCATGGTTGCTTCGGTTTCTGGCGTGAACGCAGGCCATTGGGGTAAGCCTTTCGAGTTGGGGTTGCCTGTACGGGCGAAGTTCAATAAGGCACTGCTCATTTTCTCACCCAGCGCGATTCCTTCCTTGGTGGCTCCAGTCATCTGGGCGCTTTTCACGACATTGTTGAAGAAGAAAGGGATATCGCTGTTGTGGCAGGCATGATTGCGACCATCGAGCGTCGGTGTCTGGTAGGCTGATAGATAGACATAGACGGGAGCGCCTCCGTCCTTACAGCGGATGGTGGCTTGCTGTATGACAGCTGGTCGTACCATTAAGTCTTCTTTTGGTGTAGAAAATTCGTTGAGTGTTGAGCCGATAAGTAGTGGAATGTCATTTGAGATGAGTTCGCTGCCATTCTCAAAAATGCCAGGCATGATATCACCGTCATTTACAGGTCCCCAACCGAGTCGGATGCCATGACCACTCTTTCTGTCGCGATGCCGGTTGCTCACATCCCTGAATGCCTTGTTGGATGCTTCCAACAGGCGGTCGTATGGCACATGCTTGATGCTGTCGATATTTTCTGCTGTCAATCCCAGGTGTGAAGCTGTGAGCTGACCTACTTCGCGGGCTTCAGCCTGCGGAGTGCTGCCGAGAAAAGAGCCGCTCATCACCATGGCACGATGGAACAATCCTTTAGCAGAAGGCATGCAAAGCAATGTTGAGACCTTCCCGCCACCTCCTGACTGACCAAAAATTGTGACACAATCGGGATTGCCGCCGAAATAAGAGATATTATCTTTCACCCATCGTAAGGCAGCCACAATGTCTGTCATTCCGACATTAGCTGATTCTTTGTATTTATCACCAAAAGAAGAGAGGTCAAGAAAACCAAGCACGTTCAGGCGGTGGTTGATGGTCACCACCACCACGTCGCCTTTCTCAGCCAGATTACGACCATCGTAGCCAGGATGCTCTTGTCCGTTTCCTGAGGTGTATCCTCCACCGTGCAACCAGAAGAGGACAGGTCGTTTCTTGCCATCGTTGACTCCTTTTGTCCAGATGTTCAGGCGTAGGCAGTCTTCACTTTGATAGCCATCGTTCCATTGGTAGAAGAAAGCCCCTTCGTCATTACGCCATCCGCGGTTGGGGGCTTGTGGACAGACGGGTCCCCAATGGCGTGAAGAGCGCACTCCATCCCATGGCTTGGGTGGTTGTGCTGGCATGAAGCGTTCGGCTTGGGCATAGGGGATACCCTTGTATGTATAGACGCCACGCTCGATGTAGCCTGCCACTTGTCCGTATTTCGTTGTGGCTTTTGTGGCTGCGGTGGAACTGTCGAAGAGCTGCGCACTGCCTGTCAGTGGCAGTGAAAGCAGCAGTAAGAGGATGGTTTTTTTCATAACTTTCTATATTTATATATTTATTTGTTGACTTTTACCCGCATGATGGTGAATGACATGGATGGAAACTCATAATCGAACTGCTTGCCGAACTTGCCGAAGAGGGTGGTGCGGGGGGCGAGTTTAGTGGGCTGGACGGGCAACGGTCATCTCCTGACCATCAACATAGAGCGTAACGGCCATCGGGGTAACTACGATTTTTAGTACGCATTGTTAGGAGGCGTGGCGGGAACTGTTGGTGTAAAGGAAGAGTCTTTCCCTCCCATCTAAAGAGAGCTCAGCCTTTTAATTCTTCAATCTTTTCATCAGGAATTTCACGATATGCTCAGGTATGGTCGATACATCCGAACCGCAAGCGGCTCGGATGAAAAGATATCAGAGTTTTACCTTTTGTTTCTGATGGATGTTGGCTGAGGAGGAACCGATGGAGAGGGTGTAGGTGCCTGGGTTGGTGCGCCAGGATTTGGAGGCTTCGTCATAGAAAGCGAACTGAGTGGATGGTTGAAGCTCGAAGGTGACGACTGCTTCCTCACCGCTCTGGAGATGAATCTTGCGGAATGCTTTCAGTTCCTTGACAGGACGAATGACTGACGGATGGTCTTCACCAATATAGAGCTGAACGACTTCACTGCCTGCAGTCTTGCCGGTGTTCTTAACAGGAACGGTGACGATGACTTTGTCCTTCGCAGGCTGGCTCACAGACATTTTTCCATATTGGAAAGTGGTGTAGCTGAGACCATAGCCGAAAGCGTAGCGCGGACGGATGTGCTTTGTGTCGAGCCAACGATAGCCGACAAGGATGTCCTCCTGATATGTCTCCTTGCCATCTACTCCAGGGTAAGAGCTTTCTCCGAAACTGTGTGCGCCGTTGTCGCTTAGCTGCATAGGAATGGAGAAGGGCAGACGGCCGCTTGGATTTACGTTGCCAGTAAGGATGTCGCAGAGAACGGTTCCGCTTTCGCTTCCCAAATATGAGGTGAAGAGGATTGCAGGCACTTTGTCTGCCCATGGCATTGCCACAGCGTTTCCGCTGATGAGGATGCAGACGAGTCGTGGGTTGGCTTTTGCCAGAGCCTCAATTAGTTCCGGCTGACCAAACGACAGGTCGTAGGTAGTGCGGTCGCTGTCTTCGCAATCCTGATGTTTGTTTTTGTTCAGACCACCTACAAAGATTACCAAATCTGCACGGCTGGCTGCTTCTGCTGCTTCGTTGCGCAGGGAGTCAATCACGCTTTGGTCAACTTTATGCTCAACACTATAGTCTGTTCTGCCAGGGAGATAACCCTGGGCAAAGGTGATGTTGTCTGCACCGAAGGTTGTTCTCAAGGCTTCGAGAACAGAGGTTTCGTGGTCAACTTTCAGTTCAGACGAACCACCGCCTTCGGTGAGACGGCGAATGGCATTGTCGCCAACAACCAGAATCTTCTTGCCTTTCATGTTGCCAAGAGGCAGCAGCGGACTGCCTTTTGCCTTGCTGTTCTTCAGAAGAACCACACCTTCACTGCCTATCTCATGTGCAATTGCAGAGTGGGCTGCATAGTCCATGTTTCCATGACGGGTATTGCCGCTATAGGCTGTGCGGAAAATGAGGCGAAGCACACGGCGTGCCTTCTCGTCAACAACTGATTCTGCAACAGCTCCACTGCGAACTGCTTCAAGAAGGTCGTCGCCCAGATAGCAGTCGCTCCACTTGAACTGATTACCGCCGATTCTCTTGTCGGGGCGGTGGCTTGTACCCATCTCTATGTCAAGACCATTGAGAGCGGCTTCACGGGCATTGTGAGTCGCGTCCCAGTCGCTGACAACGGCTCCGTCCCAGCTCCATTCATTCTTGAGGATAGTCTGGAGGGTGTAGCTGTTGTGGCTGGCGTGAGTACCACGAATCTTGTTGTAAGAACCCATCAGACTCCATGCTCCACCTTCGGTAACTGCAGCGTGGAAAGCTGGAAGGTAGATTTCGCGCAAGGCACGTTCGCTACATTCCACATCGATGCTCCAACGACCTACTTCCTGATTGTTGAGCGCATAGTGCTTGACACAGGCGGCCACTCCATTGGACTGCAGACCTTGGATATAGGGAACACACATCTTTGAGCTGAGCAGAGGATCTTCGCCCATGTATTCGAAATTACGTCCGCAAAGAGGGGTGCGGCAGATGTTCACACCTGGGCCAAGCAGCACATTCTTGCCTCTATAGGCAGCTTCCTCACCGATGGCACGTCCGTATTTCTCTGCCAACGACGGATTCCAGGTTGCAGCCAGACATGTGAGTGCAGGGAATGCAGTACAGCGGTCGATGCTCCAACCTGCATCGCGCCAGGTATTCCAGTCCATTTCTGCACGAACTCCATGAGGACCGTCGCTCATCCACAGCCCGGGAATTCCCAAACGTGGAACGCCACCGCTGTAGAATTTGCCATGGGCATGGCAGATACTTACTTTCTCCTCAAGAGTCATTCGCTTGAGTGCATCTTCAATTCGCTCCTCGACAGGTTTTGTTACGTCCTGATAAACTGCTGTCTGTGACTTGGCTTCAGAAGCCCCAATAGCCAGAGTAAGAATAAGGAAAATTTTAGTTAGGTGTTTCATTGTCAGATAGGAGACATCCTCCACTTATAATTTATAATTTGTATTTTTAATATCTTGTTATATATCAACCGGCATTCCGATAACGAATTCGGTGAAGTTGGCTTTGCCCAAATGAGCATGCACGTTAGCACCTATTGTCAATCCGTTTAACTTGGGAATGTGATAGTGGATACCTATGCGTTCATAATAAGGAGTTTCGTTGCTGCGCATCTCCTTTCCCATGTGACGATAGAGGTAGAATCCCAATGCCATGTTTGCCGACCAGTTGCGGTAATATACATTGTGCTTGAGGGCAAAACCAACCGACACAGGCGAATAGGTAGATTCCTTGTGCCCGTAGAACTTGTCGATTTCCTTTGAACGCTTGTAGTATGTGCCGTAGAATAGGTCTAAGCCTGCACCCGAAGCCCAGCGGCGGGCATAGCGACGCATTACATCGGCTTGCAGCGAGTATGCTGCATAGAGCTTGAAATGAGAAGTGCGGTAGTCGGGTGCCTCCGGATCGGTATAGAACTGAGTAATTATCCAGTCTTCGTGGAGAGCCTTGGCTCCTGCTCCCACGCTGAAGTTCATGAACCATTTCTTCTCTGTAAATGGCTGGCGTTGAGTGCGAGTACTGCTTAGAGTCTCGTAGTAAGGTGTATAAACTACTGCCAAGGAAGGACCGAATGTGTTGCTGCCTTTGTTAGGACGATGGAGCGCACCGTTGCTGTGGTGGAAGAAATCCAAACCTGCACGGATTCCCCATTCGGGAACGGGGTGCCAGGTGAGGTGCAGTCCCGCACCGAAATATATTAACAGATGTGCACCGATAAGCTCGTTGTCGATGTCATTATGGGTGTTGTATTTCATATGACTGTAACCCAAACCGATGCTGAGAGAATAGTCTGTTTCCCAGTGCTTGTTGCGGGAGAACGGACGACTGAAAGTGGCGTATGCGGAAAGTGTGTTGCCAAGAGGCGAGTCATAATCCACCGGCTGCAGCAGTCCCCATTCAGGATCGCTGTAACGGTGCATACGAACATTGTCGTTGAAGGTGTAGCGCAGCGATGCCGAGAAAGTAGGGTAGGCGAAGTCTGCTGCATAAGCATCGCTGTCGGAGGGGAGAGTCACGTGGTTCCAGTCTGCAGTCATGGAGAAAGCCGAGGCATTGTCCATAATCTTCTTGATTCTACGGTCCATCGCAATTTGCACGCATGGGTTTATACTTATGCTAAAACCATTGCGCTGCACAGAATCCGACGGAGTCTGTGCATGACTAAGAATGCTGGTGATTAATGCTATTATGAAACAAAGTAGGCGCATAAAATGATTATTCATTTACGAAGCTTTGTCTTCCATCTGATATTCTATGACTTTCTCTCTGGGGTTGAACGGACGTAAATCGTCAAGCACCATGCTTTTGATTGCCACATCAATAATGTCAGCTTCGGATATGTCGGTGGATTTTTTCTGCTTATTCAGAAAATATGTTCCTGCATCATAGAGTGCCTTCTTGGGAACAAGACCGATGATTTCGGTTCCTGTCACCTGCACTCCGCGTGCTTCGGCAGCCCGACAGACTTCTTCGTAGGCGATGTGGAGCGGTGTTACATGCATATTGGTGATGTTCATGGAAACCTGGGCAATGCCGTATTCGTCAATATACCAACCAATAGCCTTGACTGCTTTCAATGTGCCTGGCTTCATCAGCGGTTTGCCGTTGTCTCCCACGATGATGTTTCCTGTAACAGGATCTCCCTCACGCAGAGGACGTCCTTTCTCACGAACATCGCAGGCTAACTCTGTCGCAACTTGTGTGTCTGTTGTGTTGAGGTTGAAATTTACCGCAATGAGGATATCGCGTGCTCCTACAACGCTGGCTCCTGTCTTGGCGATGCGTTCATCCATTGCACGTGCACCAAAATCCGGTTTCTTGGTGTCGCTGATGAGCTTGGAAGTAAGTCCTTCATATTCTCCTGCACGACACACAGCAAGGTTCTTTCTTTCTGGTTTGAATGCAGCAGCCTCGTAACAATACACAGGAATCTGCAGTTCTTCGGCAATGCGTTTTGAGAGTCCGCGTGCCAATTCTGCACATTCTTCCAATGTGATGCCGCTGATTGGAATGAGTGGAAGTACGTCTGTAGCTCCGATACGTGGGTGAGTCCCGTGGTGCTGGCTCATGTCTATAAGCTCACCAGCAGTCTTGACCGCACGAAATGCAGCCTCGACAACAGCCTCGGCTTCGCCAACAAACGTGTAAACAGTACGGTTTGCAGCTTCACCTGGATCTATGTTGAGCAGGCTTACATTTTCGACACTCTTGATTGCTTTTGCAATCTGCGCCAGAACTTCCTTGTTGCGTCCCTCACTGAAATTGGGAACACATTCCACTAATCGTTTATACATATTTTTAAAGAAAAAGGGATACAGAGTAGCGTATGTTCTCTGTGTCCCCTGTATTGTTTATGTGCGGAGCACTATTTATCGATGAATTACAGTTTGAGTTTCTGACCCTCACGGATAGTAGCAGTTGACTTGATTCCGTTTGCACGGCAGAGAGCGTCTACTGTTGTTCCGTTGCGACGAGCAATAGTTGTGAGGTTGTCACCGGAACGAACTACGTATGAGCGGCTGCGCTGCTGGCGTGTTGAACGTGTGCTGTTGCGGCTGCTACGTGTTGACTGCTTCTTGACAGGAGTGACAACTGTTGAAGTGCTTGCTGTCTCTGTTGCAGTGTTAGAAGCCAAAACTGCAGTTTCTGCTGTGTTGTCATCCTCTTCCTCAACATTCATCTCGCTTGTCATGCGGTGTGTTGTTGCTGCAACTGCGCTGTGAGTACCGTAAGAAGCAGTGGTTGTGAAGAAGTCTGCTGTAACGTCCTGATGTGGGAAGTCGAACATGAGAGCAGGATTGATTGGAGTGCCGCAGATGCGAGTCTCGAAGTGGAGGTGAGAACCGAATGAACGACCTGTGTTTCCACCAAGTCCGATAGGCTCTCCTGCGCGGACAATCTGGTTCTCCTTAACGAGGTGCTTGCTCATGTGTCCGTAGAGGGTCTCAAGTCCGTTTGGGTGACGAATTACGACGTAGTTTCCGTAGCCGTTTCCGTTGAAGTCAACGATACGAACCTTGCCGTCGAATGCAGCGCGGATGGTATCGCCTACATAGACTTTAATGTCGAGTCCTGCGTGGAGGCGTCCCCAACGATGTCCGAATGGTGATGTTACCTTACGGCTTGGAGTTGGCATCGCAAAGCCGCGGAGGTCAATCTTAGTGCGTGCAGGTGCATAACCTGAAGCGTTCTTGACACCCTTGCTGTTCCAGTCTGTGTAGATGTCAGCAGCTGGGTTGTTGAGGTTGGCATTCATGGCTGTTGAAGCCATGGTGCTGGAAATATAAATGTTTGTTACGTCTTTGAGTCTGCGGTCGATTGGGGCCTGGCGTGCTATGAGGTCTTGTGCTGTTGCACTGACTGCTACTGCTGAAAGGATAGCAACGCTGAGGGTTTTTGTTAACTTTGAAAAAATCACGATTATCTGGTGTTTATTAGTTTAAGAATTAGTATTCGTCGTTTGCGTAGAGGAACTGGAATGGAGCCTGGTTGTAGTCGAAGATTTCTTCAGACTTGAAGAATCTTGCAAGTTCTACTTCAGCATTTTCCGGTGAGTCGCTGGTGTGGATGATGTTTTCCTGGAAGCTCATACCGAAGTCACCACGAATAGTTCCTGGAGCAGCTTTACGTGCGTTGGTGACGCCCGTCATAGCACGAACGGTTTCTACTGCGTCTACTCCTTCGTAACAGCAACAGATTACTGGAGCAGCCATCATGGAATTCTTGATGCGTTGGAAGAAAGGCTTTGATGCGAGGTGTGCATAGTGCTCGTTGAGCAGTTCGTCTGTCAGTTGCATCATTTTCATTCCTGCCAGGCGCAATCCTTTGCGTTCAAAGCGTGCGGTCACTTGTCCTACGATGGCGCGTTGTACTGCGCATGGCTTGAGTATGACGAGGGTTTTCTCCATGTTTTTTTGTTTATGTGAAAAGAACGGTTTAGACGTCCGTTCTCTATGATCTAATACTGATTTTATTTTCGTTCGCCACAAAATCGGTACAAAGTTAGGAAAAACTTTTCATTTGACCATAAATCTTAATGGCCTTTTAGTTTTATTTCACATTTTAAAGAACTTTTTAGCCTTTATATGTTAAAGCATGAATAGTTCTCTTTGCAAATCGATGATAAATAATGGTTTGTGTCACACCACGCATGAAGAGATAGCAAATAAAGGCGAGCCAAAGGATGTGATTGGTTGGTATTGAGCAAAATAGAGGTAAGGAATAATATATGCCGAAGAAGGTCACGGCACCGATAAAAGTGGTAAGGAGCATCTGTCGTGTTGCGGTGCATCCGATGAAAATTCCGTCCCAGATGAAAGCCGCGATTCCTGCGATGGGAACAAGTCGCAGCCATGGCATATAGGTGTGTGATAGCTCAAGTATATGGCAGTCGTCGGTGAGAAGCGAAGCAAGTGTGGTGTCTGCTGTAATAAATAAGAGCACGAATGCTGCGGAAATCACAATTCCCATGCGGAAAATGCGATTCTTGGCTTTGTTCAGCAACTGCCAGTTTTTCCCTCCGTAGGCTTTGCCGCAGAGTGCTTCGCCAGCATAGGCAAACCCGTCGGCAAAATATGAGAAAATTAGGAAAAACTGCATAAGCAGGGCGTTTGTGGCAAGGATGTCATCGCCCTGCCATGCTCCTGCACTGGTGATGAAGAAATTAACGGCAATGAGGAAGAATGTGCGGAGAAAGATGTCGCGGTTGACGCTGAAGAAACGGTGCATTGCCTGGTGCTGGAATAATCCTTTTCTCGAAAACCATTTGCGCAGACGATAGTAGTAGCGGTGCCACAAAACCAGCGAAATCAGCAAACCTGCATATTGTGCAACCAATGTTCCTAAAGCCACTCCTTCCACCTTCATTCCTAAACCGTAGACAAATAGAAGGCTTGCCGCGATATTTACTAGGTTCTGAGTTATCGCCACCGTCATTGGCGTTCGTGAGTTTTGCATACCGATGAACCACCCGTTGATGCCGTACATACACAATACTGCCGGTGCTCCCCAAATACAGATGTTGAAATATGTATGTGATAGCTCTGAGACCTCAGGAGTCGGTTGCATTATTTTCATTGCAAGACTAAACAGCGGTACTTGTAATGCGATGAGCAGCAGGGCAATAGCTGTGGCAATGGATAGCGAGCGAACCAACATGCGCATGCTCTCGTCAAGACGGTGGGCACCAAGCGACTGACTTGTCATGCCACTCGTCCCCATCCGTAAAAAGGCAAACAACCAGTACATCACATTGAACACCATGCTTCCTACAGCAATGGCTCCAATGTAGGCTGCAGAACCAAGATGTCCTACGATGGCAAGGTCGATGATGCCAAGCAATGGAACGGTGATATTGCTTGCAATGGCTGGTAGTGCAATATGTAGAATTTTGCGGTCAAGAGGCTGCATAACTTTTTTTTTATATAAAAGTTGTGCAAAGTTATGTTTTTTATTACTAATTTTGCCACATCTGAATATCGAAATAACTATTGACTTATGAAAAGTTTTCTTTTTGCCACGCTTATCTTCTGTTCGATGCTCGCTACAAGCTGCAACGGACAGAACGACAATCAAACGATAGTCCTTCTCCATACTACTGCTGGTGACATCCGTATTGCGCTCTATAACGATACTCCTATCCATCGTGATAACTTCATCAAGAACGTGAAAGACGGAATGTACAATGACGTTACCTTCCACCGTGTGATTCGTAACTTCATGATTCAGACTGGTGACCCTGACACTCGGCAGGGAAATTTCCCGAAAGTGGAACCGACTGACAGCAATGAACTTGGTCCGTCGATTGAGGGTGAGATTCTCTTTCCTCGTTACATCCATCAGAAGGGTGTGGTTGCAGCAGCTCGTGAGGGCGATGACATCAATCCTGACAAGCGATCGAGCAAATATCAGTTCTACATAGTTACTGGCAAGTTCCAGACCGACGAGCAACTTTCTGAATTAGAATATACACGTGAGCAGACTGCTGTGGCTGTGATTTATGATAAGCTCCTTAAACAGCATGCTGCAGAATTGGAGAATTTCCTGCGTCTGCGTCAGACTACAAAATACGAAGACGCTCTCAGCAGACTGCGTGACCAGGCTCAGGATTCCGTTGACAACAATCCACCGGCACGCATCAGCAAGGAGCAGCGTCGTCTCTACCGCTCTCGCGGCGGCGCACCTTGGCTTGACGGTGAATACACCATTTTCGGTGAGGTAATTGAAGGCATGAAAGTCGTTTCCGATATAGAGAAAACCCGTACAGACCGCAACGACAAGCCTTTGCGCGACATACGCATCATCAGTGCAAGCATAGAGTAACTTTGCTGTAGAAATTGCAGAATGACAAGAATCAATAATTGAGTCTTCGTGACAGAAGGAAATATTTTTGACGTTTTTTTGTTGATATATTGTTGTTTTTTATGTAATTTTGCATCCATCAGTGAGATAATTAATCGTTTTACTAACTATAATACCATTCATTATTATGAAAAAAATCTACTTAGTGGCAATTATGATGCTGGCTGCAACATTTGCAAATGCTCAGCAGAGAGTGTTCCTTAACTCTTATTCAGGAACCAATTTGGAAAAGTATGACAATCAGGAATGTGTGGTGTCAATCTCACGCTATGTGTTCACTGGATGGAATACACTGGTACTTCCATTTGCAGTAAGTGAATCAGAACTGAATGAGGCTTTTGGCTCTGACTGCCGTCTGGAACGCCTCGTTGGTGCAGAACAGACTGCCGGAGGTATCACTCTTAACTTTATGGACTGCAAGTCTGAAGGCATGAGCGCCGGAGTACCTTACATTCTCTACTACTCAGGTGAATCTGCAAGCAAAAACTTGAAGAAGACCGCTCTCATATCCAAGGCACAGAACGACCTCTCGTTTGTTGCAGGTGGTGTTACTGTGACTATGTTTGGAGCGAATCTCAAACAAGATGCTGCAGGTGCTTATGGCGTTTTGGTTAAGGACAATGCAGAGGCTCAGTTCGTAAATACTGATGATGTGAAAGGCGGATTCTATGCTACCCGCTGCGGTGTGCGTCTGTCGAATGGCAATATCTCTCAACTCTACACTCGTCACCTTGCAGCAGGCGAAGTAACTGCAATCAGCGAAATCGGTCGTGCAAGCGAGAAAGTTGAAGTGTACAACCTCTCCGGACAGCGTATTGCTGCAAACATCCGCATTGCTGATATTAAGAATCTCCCAGCTGCAATTTATGTAGTCAAGGGAAGAAAAGTAATTGTTAAGTAAATGACACTTTATCCCAATCTCATCAAGGATGCACTTGCAACAGTGCGCTATCCCGGCAACGGAAAGAACTTGATTGAGAACGACATGCTTGAAGACGACATACGCATTGACGGAATGCGTGTGTCGTTCTCTCTGTTGTTCGACAAACCAACCGATCCGTTCCGCCGTTCTTTAGTCAAAGCTGTGGAATCAGCTATTCATACCTGCGTCAGCCCCGACGTGGAAGTGATTATTAATACCAAATCCAGGACAGAATTGCCACCAGAACCCGAAAAACTGCTTTCGGGTGTGAAGAACATTATCGCTGTGTCAAGCGGAAAGGGTGGAGTAGGAAAGAGCACGGTGACGGCAAACCTTGCTATCGGACTTGCAAAGCTCGGCTACCGTGTGGGTCTTCTGGATACAGATATTTTCGGACCTTCCATGCCAAAGATGTTTCAGGTGGAGGAAGAAAGAGTATATTCCCAGAATGTGGACGGACGCGACTTTATAGTTCCGATGGAGAAATATGGAGTAAAACTGCTCTCCATAGGCTTCTTCGTTAGTCCGGACCAGGCAACGCTCTGGCGCGGAGGTATGGCGTCTAACGCACTCAAGCAGCTTCTCAGCGACACACTTTGGGGAGACCTTGATTATTTTATTCTCGACACACCTCCAGGCACAAGTGACATTCATCTGACTCTCTTGCAGAATATCGACATTACAGGGGCTGTCATTGTCTCAACCCCACAGGAAGTGGCTCTTGCTGATGCTCGCAAGGGTATTAATATGTATATGAATGACAAGGTGAATGTTCCTATTCTCGGACTCGTTGAGAATATGTCGTGGTTCACTCCAGCTCAGCATCCTGATGAGCGCTATTACATCTTCGGACGTGATGGAGTGAAGAATCTGGCAGACAGCCTTAACGTGCCTCTTCTTGCACAGATTCCTCTGATTCAGGATGTGTGTGAGAGCGGTGATTCTGGAGTTCCCGCTGTCCTTGACCCTGCTTCACCTGCAGGCATCGCCATGATGGGATTGGCTGCACGAGTTGTTACTCAGGTTGACAAACGCAACATGGAACTGCCGCCTACGGAGCATGTACATGTAAGTAAACACTAAAAGAAAAACAGTTCTTCTCAATCGAGAGGAACTGTTTTTTTTTGTTTATTGCTGTGAAAAGAGGACTGCTGCAACAGCTTCAGCCAGGAACAAGGCACCGTGTTCGTTGGGGTGAAGCAAATCCTTGGTCTCTTGTGTCGGAACATCGTAGCGGTAAGGCTGACGTTTGGTGCCCTTGCCGGCAGCGTGGGAGTTGTTGAACACAAACGACAGACGGCCATTGCGGTCCCAGTCTATGGTGCTTAATCCCAAAATCTTTGACGCTTTGCGTATCTGACGGGCTTTGTCTATATAGGCAAAAGGTGCGTCGGTGTGTCCGTAGTAGAGTCCGCTAGGCGTAACCACAAAGATTTTGGCATTAGGATAAATACTCTTAAGTGCCGATGAGAGATATGCAATTGACCCGACAAACGTGGTGCGGTCTGCTTGTACTGATGACTGATGATACAGTTTCTCTGTGGCATCAGAATCGGCATTGTCGTTCGTTCCTCCTTCTATAAGGATGATGTCGGGGCTGTAATTTAGTGGCAGAGCCTGCTCAAGTGAATCAGTCTCACCGCGTTGCAGACGTTTCAGCTTTTCTATCTGACAGGCGAGAGTGTTGTGATTGCCTGCATTGTCAGTCTTCACGGGATGAGCCGAGTAGGGATGGGTGTGGAAGTCGAAACGGTCACGCAGTGTGGCGCTGCCTACAGCCAGGTTAACGATATTGTAGCCGGTGATTCTCTGAAGATGGTCTGTCCATAAGTGCTGCTCGCTGTAGCTGTCTCCAAGGATGAGAATGTTGCATGCTGCAGACGGACACACATTTTTATTCCAAATAAACTGGAACGGAGCGAGGTCTTTGCAGATATCCGTCACATAGGGAATGCAGAACAACTGTGCTGCAGCTGCCAGCTGACCGTCGAACTTGCTGGAAAGTACAGAGGAAGAGCTTCTGCCAGTTTGTATAATGGGCGAAAGGATGAATATCCGTGCCTGTGGCAGCAGTTTGCGTACAGCAGATATAGCATTGTAAAACACACCGACTACATCATTGTTTGTCACTTCCTTTCGTGACACCGCCATGCGTTTATGCTGATGCCGCTCGCCTTTCAGATTGCATACATAGGCAAAAGGAAAATGGAAAAGGGTTTGCTCTGCGGATATGCAAGGATGCAGTTTGTTGAGGCCGGAGCCGTTGCAACCGATTTGCAGAAGCACCACCGATACATCGTCCGAAGGGTTCTTCCGTAGATAATTCTCGATTCCATTGCCAACGGAGACTGTCGATTCTATGCCCACTTTTATGCATTTGTCGGCAGAAAGATGAACACCCGCTTCTTTGCTAAGAGACTCTATAAGCAGGGGATCTTCAGCGGAATTGTCCGTGAAGAGAATCGAAGTTTGGCTGTGGCCTGACAGTGACATGAGCATTATGATTGTGCAGGTGATGATGCGGTGAAATAGATTTGATGTCATAGTTGTTGCTTTAAAGAAATGGGGTTACATTCTATCGCAGAATGTAACCCCTCGAAAAAACTTGCGTTTCCTTATTGGAAACAGATTCCGGGTTACTAACGCACGCCTTCTCCTTCTGGGAGATGTTTGTGAATGGTATGCCGTTCGCCCGGTTTATGTTTCTACCAAAGTTTTTCGGGGTAAACGCCGTCCTTAACGAGCTGGGCAATGCGTTCTACAGTTGCCTCGCGGTCGGCAGCGTAGGTCACACCGAACCACTTGCTGGTTGTGTCGAGTACTTCAACGGTGCTTGTTCCGTCGTTGATGAGTTTGTTCACCATCAGAGGAATAAAGAACTCAGCTTTGAGGTTCTCCATGTTCTTTGGGTCGCTGAGGAACTCACGGAAGTAAGCTTCTGAGTGCTCAAAGTAGTCAGGAGTGAAGCCCCACATGTTCATGGATACAGGAACGTTGTCGTCAACTGCAACCCATTCACCGTTTTCGTCTTTGTAGCAGATTGGTCCGTCAGCTGGCACGCGCATGATTTCGGTACGCTCTACCACGTCTGTAAGGTGATGCTTGTCGTTGTAAACGCATACACCACGTGCTACAGATCCGTTCTCGCTGAGAGTGTTGCAGCAGCGGAATCCTACCATTGCGTAGGTGTTCTTTGAACCCTCTGGCAGATTGTTCAGGAACTTGCCGATAGTCTGGAATGCGTCGCGTCCGTAGAAGTCGTCGCAGTTGATAACGCAGAATGGCTCCTTGATTACGTCCTTACCCATGAGTACTGCGTGGTTGGTACCCCAAGGCTTAACTCTGCCTTCAGGACAAGTGAATCCTGCAGGAAGTGCGTCGATGCTCTGGAAGCAAAGTTCGCAAGGCACTGTACCTTCGTATTTAGACAGAATCTGTGTGCGGAACTGCTCTTCAAAGTCCTTACGGATTACCCATACGATTTTGCCGAAGCCGGCTTGTATGGCATCGTAAATACTGTAGTCCATGATGGTTTCACCGTTTGGTCCAAGACCGTCGAGTTGTTTCAGACCGCCATAGCGGCTTCCCATTCCTGCTGCGAGGAGAAAAAGAGTTGGTTTCATAGTTCTAATTATTGTTATGTTATGATAGTAGTTGTTTCGGGTTAGCAAAATTACACTATTTGCTTCAATGGGCAAAATAATTTGCCGGTTTTTTGCTTTAAAAAGCACAGACGGCAACCACAATGCTTAGTGATTGCCGTCCGTAATGCTTGTTATTCTGCTGGAGCAAACTGGTCTTTGCCTACGCTGCAGAGAGGACATTCAAAGTCATCGGGAAGTTCCTCGAATGGAGTGCCAGGAGCGATTCCTGCTTCAGGAACACCTACTTCGGGATCATATTCCCAACCACATACTTCACATACGTATTTTTGCATGGCTGTTTTGGTTTTGAGGGTTAATAATTAGTTTTAATTGATTCTCTAAGGGCAAATATACATACTTTTTTCCGAAAATCAATTATTTCTCAATTTTTTTGTATTTTTGCGGTGATTTTTCACCTTAAATCTATGGAACAGATAATAACAAGTGTGCATAATGCACGAGTAAAACTGTTGGCGCAGCTCCAGCAGAAATCGTCAGAACGCCGTCACCAGCACAAATTCGTGGTTGAGGGACAGCGTGAGTTGCGTCAGTGCATCGATGCCGGACTAACTGTGGAATGTGTTTTTTTCTGTCCTTCGCTCATGCAGCAGGTTGACGGCAAGGATGTCATGTCGCTTCTGCCGCCTACAGTGCTGAAGTTCGAAGTGTCGCAGCCTGTATATTCCAAAATTGCTTACAGGGCAACGACTGAAGGCATTATTGCGGTGGTTCATGAGCCAAAGCGCAGACTTGAAGACCTGCATCTGGGCGATGATGCCTTGGTTGTGGTGTTGGAAGGTGTGGAGAAACCCGGCAATGTGGGTGCTGTGCTGCGTTCTGCCGATGCAGCAGGTGCTGATGCCGTGATTCTCTGCGATGCACGTGCAGATCTTTACAATCCCAATCTCATCCGTGCTTCCTTGGGAGCTGTGTTTAGCGTGCCTTGTCTGGCATGCAGTTCAGAGGAGTGCATAGACTACCTGCAAGATGAAGGAGTGCAGATTCTCACTGCTCAGTTGCAGGATTCAGAATACTATTATGATTGCGACATGACTCGCGCTACCGCACTTGTCATGGGAACGGAGTCCACTGGTCTCACCGAACCATGGCGTCATGCAGCCAATGCCCATATCCGCATCCCTATGCTCGGCCGTGTTGATTCGCTCAATGTCTCCGTCAGCACCGCCGTCCTCCTCTACGAAGCAGTAAGGCAAAGGCAGGATTAAAAAAAACTCAGGCACGAACATCGGTTCGTGCCTGAGTTTTTTTTGTTTGAGATTAGAGATTTGGATTGATCTCTTTCCACTTGTCGATTGATGGGATGATGCCGAGAGTTACGAGTTCGTCGCGCATCTTGCAGAGGTGCTCGTATGAAGCGTCAAGCTTGGCAAGTTCCTCAGCAGTGCCGGTTGGCATCTTGTAAGTGCAGCCGTTGGTGTCGAGGGTAGTGTCCATTGCCATCATGATGTGGTTGTACTTCTCGTTGCAAACGTATGTACCTGCTGGCCAGCGGAACTTTTCACCGCCCATAACCGAACGGATCATTTCTACTGAACAGTAAGCAGGGCTTTGCCATGAAGAGCGTCCGCGGAGTTCGATGATCTTCGCACCACCCTTGGTAACTGCAACCTTCAGAGCTTCCCATTCCTCTTCTGGGAATTCAGGAGTACCGATGAGTTCGTTCAGAGGCTTGCCTGCCACCTTCACTGCGCTGCCGAATACAGCCATCTGTTCACCGTGCCCGCCGTATGTAGCGCAACCGGTAACTTCGTACTGCTTAACACCGAATTTCTTGGCGAGGGCAGACTGCAGACGAGTAGAGTCGAGAGCTGCGAGAGTAGTTACCTGACCTGGTTTCAGACCAGAGTAGAGCAGGGTAACCAGACCAGTCAGGTCGGCTGGGTTGAAGATAACAGTTACGTGCTTCACGTCTGGGCAGTAAGTCTTGATGTTCTTACCCAGTTCCTCAGCGATTTTGCAGTTGCCAGCGAGCAGGTCTTCACGGGTCATGCCGGCCTTACGTGGAGCACCACCGCTGGAGATGATGTATTTAGCGTCCTTGAATGCCTCAGCCACGTCTGTAGTAGCTGTGAGGTTCACTCCGTCGTAGCCGCAGTGGAACATTTCTTCCATCACACCTTCCATACCAGGAGCGTAAACGTCATAAAGACATACGTTTGGAGTCAGCTTCATAGTGAGAGCCAACTGCACCATAGTTGAACCGATAGCACCACCGGCTCCAACAATAACAAGTTTGTCGTTAGTTAAGAATCCCATAGTAATAGTATAATATAAATTGTTTAATGTGAATAATGCAAAAGCAATGTGACTTGCAAATATAATAAATATAGTTCGAAGATAATGCAAAATATACAGAAAATTTTCATAAGTTTTTCCCCAGTCTTTAGAAAATGGTTATCTTTGCAAAACCTAATGAACAAAATTATGTTATGATAGGTCTCGGCCCGCTCTCTTATAATTTATAATTTTTAATTTATAATTTATATATTGTGGTATGATAGTTGTCAACCGATGGCTGCCAGTGCGAGGATTCAGCGCAATCAATCTGTTCGGGATAATCTTTGTGCGCAAAGGCGTTGCAATCACCCCCGTCCTCCTAAGGCACGAACATATCCACACGCGTCAGCAGCGGGAATTGCTCTGGCTGGGATTCTACCTCTGGTACATTCTCGAATACCTATACAATATTATAATATACAGAAACCGTTGGAAGGCTTACCGCAACATCCGCTTCGAACGCGAAGCCTATGCACATGAGTCTGATTTGTATTATTTAAAAAAAAGACGGTGGTATGCGTTCCTCAATAATAATCTTAACCCCCATACCCCACAGTAGGTAATTACTCCCCTCCCTTGGGAGGGGCAATCGCGCGTAATCGACCTTAGTCGCTTCGGGCAAAGCTCCGAAGAATAGTCGCTCAAGCGATTCTTGGGAGCGTTGCCCCAAGCGTCGGTCAAGCCGAACGATAAGGTGAAGCGCAGCGAAAGGTGGACGGGGGAGGGTCTTTTTCATTATGCACATAGGAATAGCAGGAAATATAGGAAGCGGAAAGACCACTCTGACACAGATGCTGGCTAAGCATTACGGGTGGACGCCTTTCTTTGAAGCAGTGGACGACAATCCATATATCGAAGACTATTACTCCGATATCAAGCGATGGTCGTTCTGCCTTGAGGTGTTCTTCCTCAAGCACCGCTTCCAGGACCTGCTCAAGATATCCAATTCCCAGCAGACCTTCATTCAGGACCGCACCATCTTCGAGGGTGTGTACGTGTTCACCGAGAACAACCGTCGCATGGGTAACCTCTCCGACCGTGACTTCCAGACCTACATGGATCTCTTTGAATCCATGATGATGGTAGCACGCATGCCCGACCTCATGATTTACCTCCGTGCCAGTGTCCCACACCTCGTCGGCAACATCCAGAAACGTGGACGTGAGTATGAGCAGAGCATGAAACTCGAATATCTCGAGAACCTTAATAACCTTTACGAGGAATTCATATACAAGAAGTACAAGGGACGAGTCCTTACCATCGATGTCGATAATCTCGACTACGAACACCGTCCTGAAGACTTTGCATCAATAATCAATCGTATCGACTCCCTCCTATTCGGATTGTTCTGAAGAAGACCCACAAGCCCCCTCCCGACCTCCCCCGTATAGGGGAGGAGTACCATCCGGAAGAGAGGAATTCAACTATTAAGCAATTATATTTCTTAAACTTTTAAACTATAGCCCCCGCAGTAGGTAATTACTCCCCTCCATTACAGGGAGGTGGACGGGGGAGGGTCTTTTTTCACTTTCATTATGCATATAGCAGTAGCAGGAAATATCGGATGTGGCAAGACCACACTTACACGAATGTTGGCAAACCGTTACGGATGGGAGCCACGTTTTGAACCAGTAGACAACAATCCCTATCTGGCAGACTTCTATGCCGACATGAACCGTTGGGCATACAATCTTCAGATTTACTTCCTTAACAAGCGTTTCAAGGAAGTGGTAGAGATAGCGCAGACCGATAAGGTCATTATCCAGGACCGCACTATCTTTGAGGATGCACGTATCTTTGCCAAGAACCTTCACAACCAGGGCATGATGTCAGACCGCGACTTCCAGACCTATGAGGAACTCTTCGACCTCATGCTCTCGCTTGTCAAGCTTCCCGATCTCATGATTTATATCCGTTCGTCCATCCCCACACTCGTGGCGCAGATCCAGAAACGCGGACGCGAGTACGAACAGACCATCCGCATCGACTACCTCAAGGGACTCAGCGACCTCTACGAGTCATGGATAGAGACCTACAAGGGTCCCCTCATCATTGTCGACGGCGACAACATCAAGTTCGGAGAGAATCCCGAACACTTCCAGCAAGTCACCGACATGATTGACGCCAAACTCTTCGGTCTCTTCTCGTAATTCTTAGAATTCGGAAACCGTCCGGCGATAGGCATCTCATACGAAGAGTGCAGAATCAGTTTGCTGTAAAGGTAGGTTCTATAAATTATGTCGAGACGATTTTAAAGATGGCAAAAAGACACCACAGAAAACTAAAAGCGGCCGATAAAACTCAAATACATTGGGTAGGGAAACTAAAAACAGAATTTTTAGAACCTACCTAAACAGTAAACCGATTCTGCACTCTGATTATATAGTATTATTTGAGTTGGTTCAGAGACTTTGCTCTATGTTCCAGACGAAGGCGCGGATGCCGAGCATAGGGTTGTCCTCGTCGGCTTCGCGCAGACGCTCAAGGATTGGAGCTACCTGAGAGTCATCTACTACGGTGAGGATGGCAGAATTCATGGTAGGCCACGCATGGCTGCCGAGGTGAGGATCACCTGTCTTGCTGCCACATCCCTGGGCTTGTTCCCACATGGTGAAACCGCGTGCGTTGGAGCGGCTGAGAATGGCCTGCACTGTCTCCGACTGTGCCTGGTCGTATGCTATAAATATTGATTTCATATAAAAAAGACCCCTCCCTTTGCCCTCCCCAAGGGGAGGGAGTAGAATGATTTGTATGGGAGGTTATTCTACTATGTTTGTTATGTTATAAAGGGTAACTACTTCAGCCGTTAGGCTTTATCCTCCCCGTTCTTCGGAGCGTTGCCCGAAGCGCTAAGCGATGAGGGGGAGTTAGAGGGGGTCCCTATTCTTCTGCAATAAAGTTGAGTTCTTCCTTTGCATGCTCCTTCCAGTATGCGTTGAGTTCACGCTGTTTGCGCATCTTGCGACGGGTGCGCTTCACACCGTTGGCTCCGAACATACAGAACATAGCTGGGGTGTAGATAAGGGTGAGCAACGTAGATGCTGTAAGACCACCGATGATGGCTACACCCATCGGGCGCCACATCTCGGCTCCGACTCCTTGGCTCATTGCCATTGGCACCATACCGAGGATGGTGGTGAGGGAGGTCATGAGAATAGGACGCAGACGGCTGCGGGCTGCTGCCACAGCTGCACGGATAAGTCCGTAACCGCGTTCACGCAGCAGCTGGGTGTAGTCGATGAGCACGATACCGTTCTTCACCACAATACCGATAAGCATGATACCTCCAAGCATTGACATGATGTTGAGGTTGGTGTTCGTAAATACCAGTGCGAAGAGGATTCCGGCGAAGGCAAACGGCACTGTAATCATGATGATGAACGGGTAGGTGAGTGACTCGAATTGGGCTGCCATGACTATGAACACGAGCAGGATGATGAGGATGCCGAGCACACCGAGGTCACGGTTAGAGTCCTGCTGGTCTTCGTATGAACCTGCAACCTGGACAGATACTCCGCTTGGAAGTTCCATGTTCTCGTAGATCTCACGTCCGAGAGCAACACCGTCGCTGAGTGCATAGCCGTCCTTGAGTACGGCGCTGACAGTGACAATGCGCTGACGGTCCTTACGCTCGATTGTAGGTGGAATGTCACTTTCGTAGATGGTTGCGACATCGCGTACCTTTACGTGACCGTGGGTGGTTGGGATGAGCATGTTGAGAATGTCATCCAGACTGGTACGTGAATCAGGTTCATAGCGCACCTTGATGTCGTATTCGTCTCCGTCCTCGCGGTAGTAGGAGAGGAGTGAACCGTTGATGACGTTGCGGACTGCTGTTGATGCATCGTAAAGTCCGATGCCGAGTTCCGCAAGCTTCTCACGGTTGAAGTCAACTACGAGTTCCGGCTGGAAGTCCTGACGGGAGATGTTGGTCTGACCAACCATCTCGCTTTCGGCAAGTTTTTCGGCAAGTTCATTTGCCACTGCTCCTGTGGCTTCCATGTCGTAGCCGTATATTTCGAAGGTGGCAGTGGACTGTCCGCCCATGGATGCTCCCTGTCGTCCACCGAGCATTACCTGGAACTTAGCGAGTTCGGGCACTTCCTTACAGTCTTCGCGCATCTGGTCGCAGATAGCAACAAGTCCGATGGAGCGTTTGTTGGAAGGAACAAACTGGATGTTGAACGATGCTATGTGAGTTCCGTTGTCTGAGAACGAAGCCCATGTGTTGTCGTCGCCTGCCTGACCAACGGTGAAGTTGCAGACTTGCATGTCCTTTCCATAGCGCTGCATCCACTTGTTGGCAAGCTGCTGTGCTATCTGCTGTGTCACTTCCTTGCGTGTGCCGATAGGTGTCTGAAGTGTCACACCCACACGACCTGAGTCGTTGGCTGGGAAGAACTCGGTCTTCAAACCAGTGATGTTCACTGTGACGATAGAGAGAACGAAGAAGCTGAGTGAAGCGAGGATGATAGTCCAGCGGTGGCGAACCGACCAGTTGATGAGGCGCTCGTAGGCGTCGTCGAGTTTGTCAAGACTGCGTTGAACTGGTCCATAGACCTTCTTGAATGTCTTGCTTTGCTTCTTCTGCAGACGCAGCATCTGAGAACAGAGCATAGGTGTGAACGAGAGTGCGGAAGTAGTAGAGATGGTCATGATGATACACATCATCCATCCGAGCTGCTTGAAGAGGACACCCGACATACCTGTCACCATGGTCAGAGGGAAGAACACCGCAATCATGGTGAGGGTAGAGGCGATTACGGAGATTGCCACCTCATTGGTTGCGTGGATGGCAGCCTGCTTAGGATTCGACCCTCGTTCGATATGTGTCGTTACGTTCTCCAGCACCACTATGGCGTCGTCCACAACGTTACCGATGGCGATGGTGAGACATGAGAGTGAGATCATGTTGAGCGAACCGCCTGTAGCGTAGAGGTAGATGAACGAGGCGATAAGCGACATAGGGATGGTGATGGAGATGATGACCGTGGCTCTCCAGCGTCCGAGGAACACAAACACGACAATCACGACGAACAGAAGTGCGAAGGTGATGGTCTCGGTCAGTGTGTCGATGGTCTGGAGGATGTTGTCGGAGGTGTTGATCATCACATCCAGGTTGACATCTGACGGCAGGCTCTTGCGCAGGTCAGGCAGCATCTTCAGGACTTTCTCCGAGATGGCTACTGAGTTGGCACCGCTCTGCTTCTGGATGATGACGATAGCACCCTGCTTGCCATTGGTGTAGGTGGACTGTGAACGTTCCTCCACATTGTCCACTATGCGTGCCACATCGCGAAGATATACGTTGGCACCGTTGTGGCTGCCTACGACCACATTGTTCATCTGCTGTGGATCGGTGAATTCTCCTTCCACACGCACAGTATATGTGGTGGTACCGATATCTACAGATCCGTTTGTGATGTTGCGGTTCTCAGCAGCGATGGCAGCACTGACCTTTGCAACACTCAGTCCGTAGGCTTCCATCTTCTGAGGATTCATGTAGACATTGATTTCACGCTTAGGCGAACCGGCGATGGACACTGTACCGACTCCGTCGATACGTGCCAGGGGGTTGACGACGTTCTCGTCGAGAATCTTGTAGAGTGCCTTCTGGCTCTCCTCTGCCTGCACCGACAGCATCACGATAGGAATCATGTCGGTGGAGAACTTGAAGATAATCGGTGTGTTGGCGTCGTTAGGCAACGAGTTGCTCACCATGTCGAGTTTGTCACGCACGTCATTAGTGAGGTCGTCGATGTCGTAGCCATACTCAAACTGCATGGTGATGACACTGACGTTCTCACGTGAGTTCGACGTGATATGCTTTAGGTGCTCCACCGAGTTGAGAGTGTTCTCGAGTGGACGCGTCACGTTGTTTTCTATATCGTTTGCTGATGCACCGTTATAATACGTGAATATCATAAGGGTGTTGGTCTCGATATCTGGATACAGGTCGATAGGGAGTTTCAGCAACGAGAACAAGCCGAAGATGATTACTGCAAGGAAGCAGAGGCTTGTCATAATCGGTCGTTTGACCGCTCCTTCATATAATGACATATAAAAAAAGACCCCTCCCTTTGCCCTCCCCAAGGGGAGGGAGTAGAATGATTTGTATGGGAGGTTATTCTACTATGTTTGTTATGTTATAAAGGGTAACCACTTCAGCCGTTAGGCTTTATCCTCCCCCATGGGGGAGTTAGAGGGGGTCCCTTATTTAATCACTTCCACTTCCTTGCCGTTGGCGAGTTTGGTTTGGCCTGCGATTACGACTTGGTCGCCTTCGTTGACACCGGAGAGGATTTCGTAGGTTGTATCGATGTGGCGTCCGATTTCTACTTTGTTGTAGCTTACCTTGCCGTTCTTGTAAACATATACGTATCGGTCGCCTGCACCAATCTGCTTGACTACAGCTGCGTCAGGAACAACAACGTGCTGTTGGTCACCGTAGTTCACTGTGACGCGGGCAAACATTCCCGGACGTACTTTCTGTGCCTGGTTGTTGATGGTGATTTCAACAGGGAAGGTGTGGGTTGTTGCATCTACGGTAGGGTAGACGGTAGTCACCTTGCCAGTGAACACTTCATCTACGTAGGCATCGAGAGTGATGTCGACCGACATGCCCTTGCTCATCTCCTTGTAGCGAGTCTCGCTGACATTGATGATGAGCTTCACAGGGTTGGTCTGCTCGATGGTGAGCACAGGCTGAGCGCTGTACATGTCACCGTCGTCGTAGTTGCGGGCAGTAACCACTCCAGAGATTGGGGCAACGAGCTGCGTGTTCTGTGCCAGCTGACGATACTGAGTCTGCAGCAGGTCGAGCTGAAGTTTGGCATTGTCGTACTCAGTCTTCGATGCACCGCCTGCTTCGTAGAGAGCGCTGGTGCGGTTGAATTCCAGCTGGAGGTTGTCGATCTGGAACTTGAGCTGACGCAGGTTGGAAGCGTCGAGCTGAACAAGCACCTGTCCCTTGCGAACCACGTCGCCTACATCTGCATAGATCTTCTCAATGCGGAGAGGAGTATTAGGTGAGATGTTGTTCTTCACATCGCTTTCCACAGTACCTGTATAGGTCTCTGTCTGTGGAATGCTCTGGCTGCCAGCGGTAGCCAGTTTTACTTGAGGTTTAGCGTCTGCTGCAGCAGCCTGGCTGTCAGCTTTCTTGTCGCTTGAACCTCCGCATGCTGTGGTGAGCAAGGCTGCAGCCGCCAGCATGATGATTGTTGTAGTCTTCTTCATATATTAAGTTTTTTTGTGTTCTAAGACCCATCCCCGGCCATCTACTTTTTTAGATACGTTTCATTTCCCAGAGTATAGTCGAGGTCTGCCTTGTTGATGAGGTAGTCGTAGATTGACTGGTTGTAGGTCAGTTTCGACTGAGTGAGTTGTACCTGGCTCTGATTCACTTCGAGGATGGTGCCGCGTCCCACGTCGTAGCGCTTCTGTGAGATAGTCACCGCCTTGTTCGCTTTCAGCACAGCCTCGTGGTTACTGTGAACCTGTGCAATGGTCGAAGCCATGTTGCTGCGATAGCTGCGAGTTGCCATTCCGAGCTGGCGGACAGTGTTGTCGCGGCTGTCCTCCAACTGTGCAAGCTGCAGTTTGGTTTTCTTCAGTCCTGACCAGTTTGAAGCCTTGAATATAGGAATGTTGATTGAAATCGCGAACGATGCACTTGGTGCGTATTCATATCCGAATACGTTCCAGTCAGTATTGTAGAGCGACTGATACTGACCAGTCATCTGGAATGCCACTGTCGGCATGAAGTTGGTACGTTTCAGCTTGAGTGTGCGTTCGAGCAGAGAACGGTTGAGGTCAAACTGACGCATGGTGGTGTTGGCAGAGAGGTCGTCGTTGCCGTCGAGCGAAGGAAGGATGAGAGAGTTCTGGTAGTTCTCCAGGTCATCTTCGATATTGATAGTCACGTCGGCTGTCACTCCCATGAGCACCTTCAACTGGAGGGCGGCAAGGGTGAGACCTGTCTGTGCCGAAACCATACTAGAATTCATGTTGCGCATCTGCACCTCGGCTGAAATCAAATCGTATTCGCTGACACGGCCCTGCTCAAACTTCTTGCTGACCACGTCGTAGTTCTCCTTAGAGATGTCGTAGCTCTCCTTCATCACCTTGTAGCTGTCCTGAGCCAAAAGAGTCTGATAGTAAGCTTTGGTCACTTCCTTTATAAGGTCGAGGCGGCTGCCGCGAGCCTTCTCCTGAGCCAGAAGGATATCCTCCTTGGTCAGTTTCATGTTCTGGTACACGGCTGGTGCAAACAGCGGCATGGTCATGGTGATGCTACCTGCTGCAGTATTAGTGTCGTCGCGACCCATCTTGAATTTCTGCACACCGGCTGCGGTGTTGAGTTTCATTTCCGCAGCGAGGAGAGTGTGCGACAGATTTGCGGTTGCTGTCACTTCGGGAAGCAAAGACTGCCAAGCCTCGCGGTCGGCAATGCGCTTCAGTTCTACATCTTTGTCTGCTACGCGGATTGTAGGGTTCTCAGCCAGTGCAATCTCAATAGCCCGTGGCAGGTCTATCGAGAGTACAGCTTCATCACTGTCTGTGTTCTGTGCGTCTGCGTTTAATGCAAATGCCAAAAGCATTGTCATCAAAGCCCATCTTGTGTTCTTTCTCATATATTAAGTTTTTGAGTTCTTAAGTTTTTGAGTTTTTGAGTTTTTGAGTTTTTGAGTTTTTAAGTTCTTAAGTTTTTAAGTTCTTAAGTTCTTGAGTTTTTAAGTTCTTTGTATTTTTTCGCTGCAAAGTTACGGCATTGCTCCTTCACCGCCAACTTTCTGGGATATTCTGCAACTATTTGTGATAGATTGCGCTTTCCTCCTCCCCCTTGGGGGAGTTAGAGGGGGTCTTTTATTTGTGATAGATTGCGCTTTCCTCCTCCCCCTTGGGCAATCGCGCGTTCGCGTTCAAGCGATTGGTGAAGCGCAGCGAAAGGTGGGTGAGGGGGTCTTTTATTTGTGATAGATTGCGTTGATTACCTCCAGTCCCTTTGCGGTGCTAATTCCCCTAATCAGGGAAAGATGAATCGAATGAATGATATCCTCAAGCGGATATTTCTCGTATAAACAGTTTTCGTTCAGAGCTGTTCCGATAATGTCAGTCATTTGCGTAATGAGCTTGTAGTTTATGTCAGGAAGAAACAACCCCTCTGCCACACATTTCTCTATGAACTCCAAGGCATGTGCCTGACGACGTACTCTTTCGCTTTCGAACAGTTTGATGCAACTCTCGTATTTCCCGATTTCCTTGTAAAACACAGGATTCACATTCTGAAGTTCCTGTAATTTCAGGTTCAGTACCTTCATGTAGCCTTCCAAAGGATTGGCTGCTTCTGCAATCACTTTCTCCATTTTCTTGTTCGAACGAGCCATCTGTGCTTTTATGGACTCCAGAAGAAGTTGCTCCTTGTCACTAAACATCGCATACAGAGTTCGTTTGGAAATAGTCAGAGCTGCTGCAATGTCATCGACTTTCACATTCTTCACTCCCTGGCTAATGAATTGCTCCATGCTGTAGTCAAGAATACGCTGACGAAGTTGTTGCTGATTGTTGCTCATAATTACTATTGGTTCTCAAAACGGGTGCAAAGTTACCAAGAAAACTTTATTTGTCAAAAAAGTTTCCACACAATTTCTCCCCATCTGTGCAAATATTAAGGTAAATTAACTGAATTCCTTCGCTCTTCTCCAAATTAGTTATGAGCTTCTGTAATTTAAGGTAGGTTCTATAAATTATGTCGAGACGATTTTTGATTTTATGTAAGTGGACTTTTGTCAGCTTTTGAGAGCGCAATGCGAGCATTGTAACCG
>CACYSD010000032.1:0-22826 GCA_902776985.1 uncultured Bacteroidales bacterium | reverse complement strand
GTAAAGGTACAAAAACTTTACGACATAACAAAGCCCTGGCTTGAGAAAGTCGGGGCTTTGCGTAAAAAAAGAGGATGTGCCTATTTTGACACACCCTCTCTTTTTTTATGCTTTTGCTGAGAAACGCCCCACTTTTATGTAAAAATGAAAACTGTTGATTTTGAGAGGAAAAAGAGTTTTAAACATGGTGTTGAAAACTTTTTTCAAAATTTTTTATAATTTTTGTGGGGAAATGTGGGGAATTTTTGTACATTTGCAAAAATTTGATGCAAAAACTCTCTGCATTGCACAAAATGATGGTGCGTTGTGGAGACAAAAACCGTTTAGATACGACTAAAGTTCAAAGGAAATGAGATTCATAGGTGACTATCCAGCAAAGACCGATGCCAAAGGACGCGTGTTCCTGCCGGCTGCATTGCGCAAGATGCTCAGTGCGGCAGGAGAGGAGCGTCTGGTTCTTCGTGCGGATTTGTTCCAGCAGTGTCTGGTTCTCTATCCTGAGAGCTTGTGGGAAGAGATGCTCGACGAAATGCGCATGCGTCTTAACCGCTGGAATGGTCAGCATCAGACAATGATGCGTCAGTTTGTGGCTGAAGCTGAGATTGTGGAACTCGACAGCAATGGTCGTTTCCTGATTAACAAACGCAAGTTGCAATATGCGAAGATTGATCAGGATGTGCGATTCCTTGCAGTTGACGACCATATTGAAGTATGGGCTAAAGACCAACTGGAAGCTCACCTCGCTACATCTGATTCTCTGGGTGACAACCTGCAGGAACTGATGGGAAAAGGGAGTGAAGAATAATTTTTAATTTTTAATTAGTCTTTTTCTTTTGGAGCGGGAGATTGTATACCATGTGCCTGTGATGCTTAATGAAAGCGTCGATGGATTGGATATCAAGGCAGGAGGAGTGTATGTTGACGTCACATTTGGCGGAGGCGGACACTCGAAAGAGATTCTGAGCCGTATCCATAAGGCTGGTAGCGGACATCTCTATTCATTTGATCAGGATGCTGATGCAGCAGACAATGCGGAAATGATGGATTCGGATTCCTGTTTCACATTCGTGAGAAGCAATTTCCGCTACTTGAAGAATTTCCTGCGTTATTACGGTGAAGAGCAGATAGACGGCCTGCTTGCAGACCTGGGTGTTTCATCTCATCATTTCGATGACAGCGAACGCGGCTTTTCATTTCGCTTCGACTCCAAACTGGATATGCGCATGAATCAGAGCGCACGACTCACAGCAGCTGATGTGGTAAACACCTATAGCGAAGAGCAGCTGGCTCAGGTACTCTACCTCTATGGAGAACTACGTCAGAGCCGCAAGTTGGCTTCAGCAATAGTCAAGGCTCGTCAGAAAAACCCTTTGCAGACAGTCGGACAGTTTATAGATATCTTGCCAGGAATGAGCAACGAAGGCCAGCAGAAGAAAGATCTCGCAAGAGTGTTTCAGGCATTGCGCATAGAAGTGAACCATGAGATGGATGCATTGCGAGATATGCTAAACCAGGCAGTGGAGATGTTGCGTCCAGGTGGCCGTCTGGTAGTGATTACATACCATTCGCTTGAGGACAGAATCGTAAAGAATATGATGCGTACAGGCAACTGTGACGGACAGGAACAGAAAGATTTCTTCGGAAGAATCAGTGTCCCCTTGCGCTTGGTGAACAATAAAGTGATTATTCCTTCTGCAGAAGAGCAGACAAATAATCCTCGTAGCCGCAGTGCGAAACTGAGAGTCGCAGAGCGTATATGAGAAGATTAAATAATTGCGTATATGGCTAAAAAAGAACTACAAAATACAGATTCCTTTGACGAAATGAAACGTCGTGCATTGGAAGATTATGAATCAGAAGACGTCGATGATGCTGTCGTGCCCGATGACGATGAGGAAGAAGAGGATGATGAAGAAAATGCCGAAGAAGAGGAAAATGAGGTGATAGAAGAAGAGGTAAAGGAGAAAGAGAAGGAAGACAAAGAGGAAAAGAAAGAGAGAAAGGCTCGTACGAAAAAAGATCAGCATGAAAAGGAAATAAAGGAAACGATAGAGAAGTACACTGATGATGAGGATCTGAAAGAGGATAAATTCGGACATGTTTCCCTTCGCTCAATCATTGGAGGTGATATATTCCAAAGCCGCTTTTTCCTTAAGCAGATTGCTTTCATCTTCTTTGTGGTGATTCTTCTGCTTCTTTATACCGGAAATCGTTATGCAAGTCAGCAGGACATCATAACCATAGACTCGCTGGAACTGCAGTTGCAGGAAGAGCGCTATAAGGTCCTCACTCAATCGAGTGAACTAACCAACGCTACTCGTCAGTCAAAAGTTGAGGAACAACTCCTCGAAATGGGTGATACAACGCTGTTCTCATCACATACTCCTCCATTTGAGATAAAAAGCGAAAGCCCCTCAGATGTCACCAAGGAAGAGTGATGGTAACCCGATAAGAGATGATAAAAAAGTAAAAATGATAATAAACATTTTCTCGAGTGAAATTCGATAAGAAATACATATCAGGGAAGTTCCCGTTTATAGTTGCGCTTGCAATCCTTGCCGCAATCGGAATACTCTATTTCATGCTGAAAACTATGACTGTTGATCGTGAGAAATGGATGAAGGAGCGCTTTGAGAACTATAACGGTGAAAGAGACAGCGTGCCTAAACCCCCAATGCGCGGAAATATCCTTTCTGCCAATGGAGAACTGATGGCAAGCAGCCTGCCTAATTATAAGGTGCATTTCGATTTTATGGCAGGAATCCCGAAAGACACATCTGATCCCAAGCTCCATCATCAGCGTGATTCGCTTATTCAGATGCGCGATTCTATGATTCTCGCCAATCTTGACACCATATCTACGGGACTGGCAGACATCTGTCCCGCACTTGATGCCAAAGGATATCGCGAACACATTCTCAAAGGAATGCAGAAGAGAGCACGTTACTTCGACATCTGCCCTGGCTATATATTAAATTATGTGCAGTTCCAGCAGCTCAAGCAACTGCCGATATTCAATATGAAGAACAAATACCAGAGCGGTCTTGTGGATTCAATCCGTCACAACCGCAAGAGACCATTCGGCTCTCTTGCAAGTAAAGTGCTGGGAAGACTGAGCGGACAGACCGGTGAACCTATCTATGGCCTTGAGCGTGCATATGATTCTCTGCTTAGAGGAGAGAATGGTCTCGTAAGACGCAGACGTATTCGCGGAAGAAACATTGAAATCGTAGACCGTGAGCCTGTTAACGGATATGACCTCGTTTCTACTATTGACGTGTCGTTGCAGGATGCCTGTGAGAGTGCATTGCGTAAACGCCTGATTGAAACCGATGCTGAATTCGGTGTGGTTATCCTTATGGAAACCGCAACAGGAGACGTTAAGGCAATGGTGAACCTTGAGCGTGACTCTGCGGAAAGAACTTCGTACTACGAGCGTTCAGACTACGCAATGGGTGCGGCAATGGAACCTGGTTCTACATTCAAGACGGCATCGATAATGGTGGCTCTTGATGACGGAGAAATAGATATCAACGATGTAGTAGATACGGGCAATGGAGTTTGCAAGATGTACGGATTGTACATGAAAGACTCTGGTTGGAATACCTACGGAGGTTATGGAGTGATTGACGTGGCGCACGCCATGATACACTCTTCTAACGTTGGAGTTAGTAAACTGATCGATGCTCACTATCATAATCAACCAGAGAAATTTATTGCAGGACTGAAGCGTGTGGGTATTGGTACACCGCTTGGCATCCCTCTTCGTGGTGTGCGTAATCCTCTGATCCTCGGACCAAAGGAAAACAAACACTGGGCAGGTCCGTCAATTCCGTGGATGTCGATTGGCTATGGTGCATTGATTCCGCCAATTCAGACATGTACATTCTATAATGCCATTGCCAACGGTGGAAAAATGGTACGTCCTCGTTTTGCAAAAGGTATTTCCAGAAATGGAGAGATGGTTGAGGAATTCCCTGTTGAAGTTATAAAAGAACAAATCTGTAAGCCAAAAACGTTGGAACAGATTCAGAATATCCTCAAGCAAGTGGTTAACGACCCTCGTGGCACAGGAAAGAAAGCCCGTAGTAAGTTCTTCAGCGTATCTGGCAAGACGGGAACTGCGCAGGTGGTGGTGAACGGAAGCTATCGCGGAGGTATGCACTTCGTGTCATTCTGTGGCTATTTCCCATCTGACCAGCCTAAGTATACTTGTATAGTCAATATACAGACACGTATTGGCGGTGCATCGGGTGGTGGATTCTGCGGACCTGTATTTAGCGAAATTGCAGACAGGGTTTACTCCAAAGTCGTGACTGCTGATGTAAGTACGGCACGAGACTCCACTTCTGTGCTCGTTCCGAACGTGAAGACTGGAAATGTGGATGCAGCGAAGGGTGTGCTTGACTTCCTTCAAGTTCCTAATAATTCTTCGTCGCTGAAATCAAAGTTCGCGACTGCTGCACGCTCTGACAACTCTGTAGTATTCACAACGCTCCACACTGACTCATCTACAGTCCCTAATTTGGAGGGAATGGGTGCGCGTGATGCAATTTTCGCAATCGAAAGCAGAGGCATGAAAGCCAAGGTTCACGGTAAGGGCAAGGTTCATTCTCAAAGCATTGCTGCAGGAACAAAGATAAAACCTGGAAGAACTATAGTAATAGAACTAAATTAATAAGACAAATATGAAACTCTCAGAACTTGTACAAAGACTGAAACCCTTGAAGATTCAAGGTAATGCAGATGTTAACGTATTGGGTGTGGATATCGATTCGCGTAAAGTGCAATCGGACCATTTGTTTATCGCTGTGCGAGGCACTCAGGCAGACGGTCACAACTATATCGGCCGTGCAATCGAAGCCGGTGCATCGGCTGTGGTTTGTGAACAGATACCAGAATCTGCTCCTGAAAATGTGACATTTGTGCAAGTTGACAACTCCGAACAGGTTGTAGGCGAAATAGCCACAACATTCTTCGGACGTCCTTCTGAGAAAGTGAAACTCGTAGGTGTTACCGGTACAAACGGAAAGACCACGATTGCCACTACACTTTATAACCTGTTCCGTGCGTTGGGATACAAATGCGGACTTCTGTCCACGGTTTGTAACTATATTGACGGAACGGCTTTGCACACTGATCATACCACTCCCGATCCTATCACTCTTAACGAGTTGCTGGCGCAGATGGTTGAGGCAGGTTGTGAATATGTGTTCATGGAAGTCAGCTCACACTCTGTTGTTCAGAACCGTATAGGCGGACTGAAGTTTGTTGGTGGCCTCTTTACAAACCTGACCCGTGACCACTTGGACTATCATAAGACATTTGAGAACTATCTTCATGCAAAGAAGCAGTTCTTCGACCAACTGCCGAAAACTGCATTTGCAATTACGAATGCAGATGACAAGAACGGTATGGTTATGGTTCAGAATACCAAGGCAACTGTTCGCACCTATTCAGTGCAGCAGGAAGCGGATTTCAAGGCCAAGATTCTGGAGTGTCACTTCGAGGGAATGTATCTGGAAATCAACGGGCAGGAAGTCGGAGTTCAGTTCGTGGGTAAATTCAATGTGTCGAATCTGCTTGCGGTGTACGGCGCAGCAGTCATGCTGGGTGAAAAGCCTATGAATGTGCTTGTGGCAATGAGTGCAATGAAGCCTGTAAGCGGACGTCTTGAGTCAATCCGTTCTCCGCAGGGATATACTGCAATTGTGGATTATGCTCATACGCCAGACGCACTTGAAAATGTGCTTCGTGCAATTCATGGTGTGCTTTGCGGAAAAGGCAAGTTGATTACAGTTTGCGGAGCAGGTGGAAACCGCGATAAGGGAAAGCGTCCGCTCATGGCTCAGGAGGCTGTAAAACAGAGTGACAAAGTTATTATTACTAGTGATAACCCTCGTTTCGAGGAACCACAAGACATCATCAACGACATGCTCGCAGGTCTGGATGCAAAACAGATGAAGAAAGTTCTGTCGATTGTTGATCGTCGCGAAGCCATCCGTACTGCATGTATGATGGCAGAGAAAGGTGATGTAATCCTGGTTGCAGGCAAGGGTCACGAAGATTATCAGGAAATCAAAGGCGTAAAGCACCATTTCGACGATAAGGAAGTGCTGCGCGAAGCAATGGAGGAATAATATATGCTATACCATCTATCACAATTTCTTGACGAATTAAACATACCTGGTGCAGGTATGTGGAGCTATGTTTCGTTCCGTTCACTTCTTGCGCTGATGTTCTCGCTTATCATCTCGATGTGGACAGGCAAGGCGTTCATAACATATATGAAGCGTAAACGCCATATCGAAAAGGCCCGTAGCGCAGAAATTGATCCGTTTGGCGTAAAGAAAATCGGAGTGCCATCGATGGGTGGTATCGTCATTGTCGGTGCTGTGGTCATACCTGCACTGTTGTTGGGCAAACTGACGAATGTGTATATGATTCTGCTTATAGCTACAGTGCTATGGTTCGGTCTCCTTGGCTTCTTGGACGACAGAATCAAACTGCATGGCAACAAGGATGGTATGAAACCGCGTTACAAGCTGCTTGGACAGTTTGCCTTGGGAATTGTCATCGGTGTAACTCTCTGGCAAAGTCCCCAGGCTGTGGTCAGTGAGCAGGTTAGCCAGAAGGTTGAGGCTGGACAGATTGTTTATGAGAAGAGTGAGGCGAGAAAGTCTACCGTGACTACTGTGCCATTTGCCAAGAATAACAACCTCGACTATTATGAAGCATTCAGTTGGGTTGGTGACGGCAAAACACAACGAGCGCTCGGGTGGATTCTGTTTGTACTGGTTACTACGTTCGTGATTATGGCTGTTTCCAACGGTGCCAATCTTAACGACGGCATGGACGGAATGTGTGCCGGTAATGCGGCAATCATAGGAACGGCCCTTGGCATACTTGCCTATGTGTCGGGCCATATTAAGTTCGCAAGTTACCTCAATGTGATGTATATTCCGGGAAGTGAGGAAATAGTGGTGTTCCTCTGTGCTTTTATAGGAGCTTTGATTGGTTTCCTGTGGTACAACACTTATCCTGCCAAGGTGTTTATGGGCGATACTGGTAGTTTGGCGATTGGCGGTGTGATAGCCGTAACTGCAGTGATTATACACAAGGAGCTGCTTCTGCCGATACTTTGTGGAATCTTCTTTGTGGAGAGTTTGTCTGTGATTATCCAGGTGAGTACAGCGAAGTGGGGAACACGTCATGGTAAGAAACTGCGTGTATTCAAACGTACTCCTATCCACGACCATTTCCGCACTGCCCAGAGTGACTTATTGCCGGACGCAAAGTATTTTTTCAAGAAACCTACGTCACTCCTTCATGAGAATATGATTACATTGCGATTCTGGATTGTGAGCATTCTGCTTGCAGCAGTGACTATAATAACATTAAAGATAAGATAAGTGTAGGCGTATGAAGCGTATAGTGATTTTAGGAGCAGCGGAAAGTGGAGCCGGAGCTGCGGTGTTGGCTAAGAAGAAGGGTTTTGATGTCTTTGTTTCTGACCTTTCTGCCATCAAGGACAAATACAAGAAAATGCTCGACGAGCATGATATTCCTTGGGAGGAAGGACATCACACCGAGGAACTGATTCTTTCGGCTGACGAGATAATCAAAAGCCCTGGTATTCCAGATAAGGCTCCAATGGTGCAGAAGGTGAAGGTAAAAGGAATTCCCATTGTGAGTGAGATAGAGTTTGCCGGTCGCTACACCAATTCCAAGATGATATGTATTACCGGTTCCAATGGTAAGACAACAACAACCTCGCTCATCTATCATATTCTGAAGCAGGCAAACTATGATGTGGGTCTGGCGGGAAATATCGGAAACAGTCTTGCACTTCAGGTGGCAGAGGATCCTCATGAATACTATGTCATAGAACTCTCCAGCTTCCAGCTTGACAACATGTATGACTTCCGTGCCGACATAGCTGTGCTGATGAACATCACTCCTGATCACCTTGACCGCTACGATTTCAAGATGCAGAACTATGTGGATTCTAAGATGCGTATCACTCGCAACCAGACAGAGAAGGATGCGTTTATTTTCTGGAACGATGATCCGATAGTACGTCGTGAACTGGATAAATATAACCTCAAGGCTCAGCTCTATCCTTTCTCTGAGTTCCATGAGAGCGATGCGATAGCGTACGTGGAGGAACAGGAATATGTGATTGAAAAGCCTACTCCGTTCAATATGGAACAGGAAGAACTGGCACTCACAGGCAAGCATAATCTCTATAACTCCCTTGCAGCCGGAATCACTGCGGATATCGCAGGTGTGTCAAAAGATGACATACGTCGCGGACTTCAGAGCTTTGCAGGTGTGGAACACAGACTTGAGAAAGCTGGCAGGGTTCGTGGAGTAGACTTTGTCAACGACTCCAAGGCTACTAATGTCAATGCCTGCTGGTATGCTCTCGAAAGCATGAAACAACCCACAGTACTTATTCTTGGCGGTTTGGACAAAGGCAATGACTACAGTGAGATATACGACCTTGTCAGGGAAAAATGTATTGGACTTGTCTTCCTTGGAGTGGACAACACCAAACTCCATGCTAATTTTGACAACTTTGGTCTTCCAATCGTTGACGTAAAAAGCATGAAGGACTGTGTGGATGCATGTTATCGAATGGCTAAACCTGGTTCATGTGTGCTGCTTAGTCCATGCTGCGCAAGTTTCGACCTCTTCAAGAACATGGAGGATCGCGGTGAACAATTCAAGGAATGTGTGAAGAATCTGTAAATATGTGATATCCCGGCTATTCCGGAATACAACACTATCAACTATATGGGAAAGAAACTATCCGACTATCTGCAACTTAATATCTTCAAAGGCGACAAAGGCATTTGGATGATATACTTCCTGCTGTGCATGATATCGCTTGTCAGCATATACAGTGCGTCAAGCAACATGACCTTTAAGGTGGGGCATCACTGGGATCCTGTGGTCAATCAGGCGATGTTCCTCATTATGGGTTTTGTGGTTATTCTGACAATCATACGCATCCCTTGTAAGTATTTCAAGCTCTTGCCGATAATTGGTCTTCCTGTCACTGTGCTCATGTTGCTTTATGTCCTGGTTGCTCAGAAAGGGGTGAACGATGCGTCTAGATGGATAAGTTTGTTCGGTATGTCATTCCAACCTTCGGAATTGGCAAAGACTTTCCTTATACTCACAGTGGCTGTAATTCTTTCGAAGATGCAGAAGGAGGAAACTATAACCACTCGAAGAGGAAAACGCAGGGTGATACGTGCTACCAAGGGTGGACGCACAAAAGCCTTCAAGACGGTTTCGTTGCTGGCAATGTTTGTTTGTGGACTTATTGCCCCTGAGAATTTCTCTACAGCTGCAATGCTCTTCTTTGTTATCATGATTATGATGTTTATTGGCAACGTTCCGATAGACCTAATGGTGAAGGGCTTTTTGGGCTTGGTAGCAGGAGCAGTGCTGTTAGGTGCAGTGTTGTTATCTACTCCAGACGAGAAACTCGGAGGTTTTCGCCGTGCACTTACGTGGAAGCACCGTTTGGAGAAAAAACTCCATAAAAATCAGGCGGAAGACACTAAATCCACTTATGTGATGGACCAGAACCGACAGGTCTATACTTCACATATTGCTATTGCCAACAGCGGATTCATTGGACTTGGAGTGGGAAACAGTATAGAACGAGATTTCCTTCCGCATGCAGAGAGCGACTTTATCTATTCCATTATAGTTGAGGAGACGGGATTTATAGGTGGGCTTGTTGTAATCCTGCTGTATATAGCGCTTCTTGTACGAGTGGGGCGTATAGCCCAGAAATGCGACCGGTTCTTCCCGGCGTTCCTTGTCATAGGATTGGGAACCATGATGGTTCTGCAGGCTCTCGTCAATATGGCTGTGGCAGTTGGATGGGCACCTGTTACAGGACAGACGCTTCCTCTCATCAGTCATGGTGGAACATCTATTCTTATCACTAGTTTCAACATCGGTATGATACTGAGTGTTAGCCGATATGCAGAGAAGGTGGGTGAGACACAAAACGCTCCTGCTGAATTAGCAGCAGACAACGAAACAAGTGAATATTACAGCACCGAAGGTATTGCTTGAAAACAATATGATTTTTTTGTTGAAAAAACGCATAAAAAATTATGCGCTAAATCAATAAAAATCGTATCTTTGCAGATTATAGGGAATTAAATAATTGAAAGGGCATTTATATGGGAAAAGAAGAGAAAAATCCTTTACGAGTGATTGTAAGCGGAGGTGGCACAGGTGGTCACATTTTTCCTGCTATCTCAATAGCAAATGCCATACGTGATATACGTCCCGATGCTGATATTCTTTTTGTCGGAGCGCTTGGACGCATGGAAATGCAGCGCGTGCCTGCTGCAGGCTACCGCATAGAAGGACTACCTATTGCTGGCTTTAACCGCAAAAATCTGTTTAAGAACTTTAGCGTACTGCTCAAAATCTTCAAGAGCCAGCGTCTGGCTAAAAAGATAATCCGTGACTTCAAACCTCAGGTTGTTGTCGGAGTAGGAGGCTATGCCAGCGGACCTACACTCAAGGTTGCCGCCAAGATGGGCATTCCTACATTATTGCAGGAGCAGAATTCCTATGCGGGAGTCACCAACAAACTTCTCGCAAAGTCTGCACGTCGCATTTGTGTGGCTTACGATGGAATGGAACGTTTCTTTCCTGCTGAAAAGATCATCAAGACAGGCAACCCAGTTCGCCAGAATCTTCTCGACAATAAAGTTTCAAGAGACGAAGCCATAGCACATTTCGGACTTGATCCAAAGCGCCGCACCATCCTTATTATCGGTGGAAGTCTCGGAGCAAGAACCATGAACGAAAGCGTGCTGCAGCATCTTGAAGATATCCGCCGCAATCAGCAGGTTCAGTTTATTTGGCAAACAGGTAAATACTATAGCCAGCAGATCAGTGAGGCACTTGCCAAGGAAGATTCTGTAGAAAACCTCTTTGTTACAGATTTTGTAAGCGATATGGACAAGGCTTATGCCGCAGCCGACCTGGTTATCTCAAGAGCGGGAGCAAGCAGCATCAGCGAACTTTGTCTGCTTGGCAAACCATGTATTCTGGTTCCGTCACCTAATGTGGCAGAAGACCACCAGACAAAGAATGCACTTGCCCTGTCAACACGCTCGGCAGCAATCCTTGTTAAGGACAGCGAAGCGCCTAATACGCTTATAACCCTTGCAATGGATACTGTAAGTGACGATGCTAAGCTCAAAGATCTTTCCGTGAACGTGGAAAAACTGGCATATCACAATTCTGCACAAACCATAGCAGAGGAAGTGCTGATGTTGGTGGGTGAATAATAAACGAAACAATTAGAATGACAGAAACAAACAACATACAGTCTACAGAACAAACTGCAGAACAGCAATGGCAGGCAGTTTATTTCGTCGGAGCAGGAGGCATTGGCATGAGTGCTCTGGTTCGCTATTTCCTTCACCAGGGCTATGCAGTGGGTGGCTACGACAAAACTCCTACTCCACTTACAGCCCAGTTGCAGGAGGAGGGAGCAAAGCTTCACTTTGAGGACAATGTGGAATTGATAGACGAAGTGTTCCGTAATCCCGACAATACACTCGTTGTCTATACACCGGCAATACCTTCAGACCATACAGAACTGCAATACTTCCTTACAAACGGATTCACAGTGCAGAAGCGTGCTCAGGTGCTCGGTTTTCTCACACGCCGCCATAAGGCGCTCTGTGTTGCCGGTACTCATGGCAAGACTACGACTTCGACGATGGCAGCACATCTGCTCCATCAGTCACATGTGGACTGTAACGCTTTCCTTGGAGGTATCTCAAAGAACTATGAGACAAACTACCTTCTTTCCGATAAAAGTGACTATGTTGTAATTGAGGCAGATGAATTCGACCGTTCGTTCCATCATCTTACACCTTATGCAACAGTTATTACGGCTGTTGATGCAGACCATCTTGATATTTACGGAACCAAGGAAGCTTATCTGGAAAGTTTTGCACACTACACATCGCTGATTCAGCCTGAAGGTGTGCTGATTATTCATACAGGACTTGAATTGAAGCCTCAGGTACAGCCAGGAGTCAAGATTTATCAGTACTCACGCAATGCCGGTGATTTCCATGCAAGCAATGTGAGAATCGGAAACGGAACAATCGTTTTCGACTTTGTACATCCCAAAGGTGTGGTAAAAGACATAGAACTTGGCGTTCCTGTAAGTATCAATATAGAGAACTCGATTGCAGCTATGGCACTTGCCCAGCTTGCAGGTGCTACCGATGAAGAGCTACGTGAGGGAATGCGCACTTTCAGAGGAGTTGACCGCCGTTTTGACTTTAAGTTGAAGAATGAACATGTGGTTTTCCTGAGCGACTATGGTCATCATCCCCGTGAAGTGGAGCAAAGCATTAAGAGCATCAGGGAAATCTATCCCGACAAGAAAATCGCAGCTGTATTCCAGCCGCACCTCTATACACGTACACGAGATTTCTATCAGGAATTTGCTGAAGCTCTCTCGTTGCTCGATGAAGTATACCTTTGTGATATCTATCCTGCGCGCGAGAAGCCAATCCCGGGCGTAACAAGTGAATTGATCTTCAATAATCTCCGCAGCGACATGGAGAAATATCTCATTCGCAAGGAACAGGTGGTGGATTATGTGAGCCATGGTGACTTTGACGTACTCATTTCGCTTGGAGCCGGTGACATAGACAACTATGTGCCGCAAATCACAGAAATTCTGTCAAAGCGATAGGAAAAACAGCGACTGATAGCCGAAGAGACTAAAACTGATAATTACTATAAACCAATCGACAGCAAAGCCGATGCATCTCAATAAAATGTTCAAAGTATGGATGTTTGTCATCCTCTTCTTTGTAGTTATAGTCTATTTAGGCTATAGCTTCACAAAGATGACGGATGGTGATCCTAACGAACGTTGTACCAGGGTGGAGCTTACCGTTGAAGAGGGTGAGCAGGCTTCATTCGTCAGTCGCGAGGGTGTAGAAGAAAAACTTCTTAAGGACAGCCTCTATCCTGAAGGCAAACTCATGCGTGACATTGACGTGAGTGCAATTGAGAATTCGCTCAAGTCGAATCAGTTTATCAGTCAGATAGAATGTTACAAAACAAATAACGGTATGCCTGTTGGCGAGGGCAAGGTGTGCATCAAGGTGTGGCAGCGCACCCCCGTAATTTATGTTCTGCCTGACAACCAACCAGGATACTATGTGGATACGCAAGGCACTGTGCTGCGCAATACACTCTACAATACCAATCTGCTTGTGGCGACTGGTAAGATTGACAAGAAATTTGCAGTTGAGCAACTTGCTCCCTTTGCAGAATATGTCAACGACAATAAGTTCTGGAACGATCAGATAGAGCAGGTATATGTAGATAGGAATCTACGCAACGAACCTGTTGTATCGCTCATCCCCAGAGTAGGAGACCATGTCATTCAGCTTGGCTCTCTTGAGAATTATGAAACCAAACTACGGAGGATGGAGATTTTCTATGAGAAAGGCCTTTCGCAGGTAGGCTGGAACAAATACAAGGTAATAAGTGTGGAATTTGCCAATCAGGTGGTTTGCACAAAACGATAATAACTTGAAGAAAACGACAATCATTTTATACACTACATACGTATGGCACCATTAGAAAGTAAAGACACCATTATTGTGGCAATCGAACTCGGGACATCAAGAGTGTCGGGTGTTGCAGGTAAACGCAAAGACGGAAGCTTGCAAGTACTTGCCTACGCAGAGGAGCCAACCACAGCTCAATGCATTAAACGCGGACTTGTGTACAACATAGAGAAAACTACAGTGTGCATCCGCAATGTAATTAGCAAACTTGAGAGTTCTCTTCGTCAGTCAATATCTCAGGTTTATGTTGGAATTGGCGGTCAGAGTGTGAGATGCACACACCGTCGTGTTTCTCACAATATGATGACTCAGACAAAGATATCATCTGATCATATCGATGCAATGTGCGATGAGAGCAAGTTGCTTGAGGAACCTGATCATGAACTTGTTGAGAACTTCCCACAGAGCTATAGTGTCGATACCCATCTTGTGGAAGACCCGGTTGGTGTCATCGGTACCAACGTGGACGGGGAATATCTTAATATCGTGGCTCGAAAGGCACTTGTGGCAAATATAGAGACTTGCTTCTCTAACACAGACGTACAGATTGCCGAAAAACCTCTTGCTGCCTATGAACTTGCCGAATATGTCCTTACGGATCAGGAGAAGCGTGCAGGTTGCGTACTGGTGAACTTCGGTGCTGGAACCACTACGGTTGTTGTATACAAGAACAATATCGTACGCCATCTCGTGACACTCCCGATTGGTTGCGGCAACATTACTCAGGATCTCATGACTCTTCAGCTCGACGAGAAAGAGGCTGAGACCATTAAGTTGCAGTATGGTGCTGCAAGGCTTCAGAACAGTGAGGAAGAGAATGCCGATTCTCCGGTTCAGTTCTACACCTCAGCACTTGGACAGAAGATCAAAGTCTCTGAAATAAAGACCATCATCGATGCTCGTCTCACCGAGATAATTGCTAATGTTGAATACCAGATATCAGTATCCAATTATGCCGACAATCAACAGCTTTTAGGTGGCGTTGTATTGACAGGTGGCGGTGCGGCGATTCCAAATATCGACAAACTTGTACAGGAACAACTCAAGGTTGAGAAAGTTCGTATTGCAGACCAGATTAATCTCTCTGTAATCAAAAACAGCAACGTGCTCAACTTTACAACCGAGAGTGTCAAATATACCAGCATCCTGGCATTGCTTGCATCCGGAAACATCAACTGTGTTGGAGAGAAACTGCAAAGCGATGTTCCAAATATGTTCGACAAAGCCCAGAGTGAGAAGGAAGCAGCTCAGCGTCGTGCTGAAGAGCAGCGTGCTTTGGCAAAGGAAGAGGAGGATTTGCGACATCTTGAGGAATTCAAGGACAAGATGCGCACAACCATCGTTCGCCTGAACAGTAAGAAGGACGAAGTCGCCAATGATGATTCAAATAAGAAGCTTCGCAAAGCAGCAATAGACTTCGCCAGTGAGGCAGAGGAGATTATTTCTCCTGAGTACACCACATTGGTTACTAATCTTGGATTAAAAGACAAGAACAGACAAACCATTCGTGAGGCAAAGGATCTTGAAGAACAGTTGAAGAATGCCATCAACGCACTTCAGAAAGAAATCGATAACGCGCAAAAGAAGAATAACATCTGGGGTAAGTTCAAACGTACCCTTGAAACCGTCGTAAATGGTGAGGATTAATAACTAATTCGAAAGAACTATCAATCCTCAATTTATTTCTAATTAAACTCCAATATAAGATATGCCAGAATTAAATGATAATTTTGCTGCGTTCAATTTCCCGCAGACAAATCAAAGCATAATAAAAGTGATTGGTGTAGGTGGCGGTGGCGGAAACGCTGTCAACCACATGTACAACGAAGGTATTCATGATGTTACATTCGTAGTCTGCAATACTGATAAGAAGGCATTGCAGGATTCGCCCGTACCATCAAAGATACAGTTGGGTAAGGATGGACTTGGTGCCGGTAATAAACCTGAGAAAGCCCGTGAGGCGACAGTGGAGAGCATGTCCGACGTGAAATCCATGCTTCAGGATGGCACTAAGATGGTTTTCATCACCGCTGGTATGGGAGGTGGTACAGGAACCGGTGCAGCACCTGTAATCGCTAAATTGGCGAAGGATATGGGTCTTCTTACCGTTGGTATCGTTACTATCCCGTTCAAGTGGGAAGGTACTCGTAAGATTGACCAGGCACTCGACGGTGTAGAGGAAATCAGCAAGAATGTGGATGCTCTGCTTGTTGTAAACAACGAGCGTCTGCGTCAGATCTATCAGGACTATACTGTTGACAATGCCTTTGCCAAGGCTGACGACACCCTTTGTAACGCTGCAAAGAGTATCAGTGAGATCATCACCATGCACGGAAAGATTAACCTCGACTTCCAGGATGTGACTACTGTGCTCAAGGATGGTGGTGTTGCAATTATGAGCACTGGTTACGGTAGCGGTGAAGGACGTGTCACCAAGGCTATTGATGATGCCCTCAATTCACCTCTGCTCAATGACAACGATATCTACAATTCCAAGAAGGTACTGCTGCATATCATCCACTCAGGAAGCGAAGGTGAGAATGCTTGCCCACTGATGATGGATGAGATGAATGAGATCAACGACTTCATGGAGCGTATTCAGACTGATGACGTTGAGACAAAGTGGGGCTATAGCGCAGATCCTTCTCTTAAGGACCGTGTGAAGGTCACTATCCTTGCAACAGGCTTCGGCATCAAGGATATCCACTCTGCTGAGATGGATACCCGCATCTTGAAGCAGGATGAGGAAAAGCGTAAACAGCAGGAAGAGGAAGCTGAACATAAAATGGAAATGAAGGAACGTCGCGACAATTACTATGGTCCTGACAAGGACGGTGACAGCATTCGTCGCCCAATCTACAGTTTCATTTTCCATGATGATGAACTCGACAACGACGATATCATCAGCAATGTGGAATCATCACCTACATACAAGCGTCGTAAGGGCGTGACAGAGAAGTTCCGTACCCCGAAGGACGTTGAAAAAACCATTACAGCCGGTTCCGCAATAATGTTTAATTAGAACATAAGAACCCTATCCGACTACTCCCTCCCAGCCAGGGAGGGAAGGGGAGGGTCTTCAAAAACTTATATACTATGCTTTTCGATCAGATTAGTCAAGATATTATTCAGGCAATGAAGGCCAAGGATGCTGTACGTCGCGACACATTGCGCAATGTAAAGAAGTATTTCCTTGAGGCAAAGACTGCTCCTGGAGCAAACGATGAACTGAGCGACGATGCAGCCCTTAAGATTCTGCAGAAGTTGGCTAAGCAGGGACGTGAGTCCGCCGAAATCTTCAATCAGCAGGGACGTGCAGACCTTGCAGACGCAGAAATGGCTCAGGTTGCTGTGATAGAGGAATACCTGCCTAAGCAGTTGTCTGCAGAGGAACTCGAAGCTCGTCTGCGTGAAATCATCGCAGAAGTGGGTGCTTCCACACCTCAGGAGATGGGCAAGGTGATGGGCGTTGCTACCAAGCGCCTTGCAGGACTTGCCGAGGGACGTGCCATCTCTGCCTGTGTAAAGCAACTCCTTTCATAAACATTTATTATTGCTATACTCACAACAAAGGGGAAATGCTCAACGGCATTTCCCCTTTGTTGTGAGTATTTTTTTTGTCCTTATGCGTCGATGTTTGCGTAAGTTGCGTTGCGCTCAATGAACTCGCGGCGTGGTGCTACATCTTCACCCATCAGCATTGAGAATGTGTAGTCTGCTTCTGCAGCATCGTCAATGGTTACCTGAGTGAGGAGACGTGTCTCTGGGTTCATGGTAGTTTCCCAAAGCTGTTCCGGGTTCATCTCACCAAGACCTTTGTAGCGCTGAATATGGACTCCTGCGCCTGTTTCTGTACCGTCTCCGTACTGGTCAAGGAATTGCTGCTTTGCAGCGTCGTCGTAGCAGTATTCGCTGATTTTGCCCTTTGTGCACTTGTAGAGTGGCGGATTGGCAATAAACAGTCTTCCGTCGTGTATAAGCTGAGGCATATAGCGGAAGAAGAGAGTCATGATAAGTGTGGCGATGTGAGCACCGTCCACATCGGCATCGGCCATGATGATGGTCTTGTAGTAGCGAAGCTTTTCGTAGTTTGCCTCCTTGTTGTCATCTGGGTTAAGTCCGAAACGAACGCCGAGAGCCTGGATGATATTGTTTACTTCCTCGTGTTCAAATGCCTTGTGCCACATCACGCGCTCTACGTTGAAGATTTTACCGCGGATAGGCAGGATTGCCTGGAAGTGACGGTCGCGTCCCTGCTTTGCAGAACCACCTGCTGAGTCTCCCTCGACGATGAACATCTCGCAGTTTGCCGGATCGCGGTCAGAGCAGTCTGCAAGTTTGCCTGGAAGTCCTCCGCCTGTCATAGGGTTCTTGCGCTGAACGCTTTCACGTGCCTTGCGTGCTGCTACACGGGCTGTAGCTGCAAGTACTACTTTGTCGACGATGAGCTTAGCTTCCTTCGGATGTTCCTCGAGGTAGTTGGTCATTGCCTCGTAAACAGCTGAACTTACGCTTCCGGCTACTTCTGAGTTGCCGAGCTTGGTCTTTGTCTGTCCTTCAAACTGAGGTTCTGCCACCTTGACTGAAATCACGGCTGTAAGTCCTTCGCGGAAGTCTTCGCCTGAGATTTCGATATGCTGTTTCTCTAGTTTTTCGGTGATTTTATTGTCGTCAGCGTATTTCTTCAGTACACGTGTGAGTGCAGAACGGAAACCTGCGAGGTGTGTACCACCTTCAATAGTGTTGATATTGTTCACGTATGAGTGCAGATTCTCCGAATATGAAGTGTTGTACATGATTGCCACTTCGATAGGAGTGCTTCCCTTCTCGGTGTTGAGGTAGATCACATCGTCGAAGAGGTGAGTACGTGTCGAGTCGAGGTAGCGTACGAAGTCGCGCAGACCGCCTTCGCTGTAGAATACGTCCTTGCGCACTCCGTCGATGCCAGACTGTGCGTTTACGTCAAGACGGAGGTCTGTGAGCGTAATGGTGATTCCTGCGTTGAGGAATGCAAGTTCGCGCATACGGTTTGCGAGGATATCGTATTTGTATGTTGTTGTGATGAAGATGCTTCCGTCGGGCCAGAACTGCTGTCTTGTTCCTCGCAGTTCAGTCTCGCCGACTACTTTGACGTCGTATTGTGGCTTACCCTTGCGGTATTCCTGCTGATAGATCTTTCCGTCACGGTAGACTTGTGATATCATTTTTGTTGAAAGACCATTGACACAGCTCACACCGACACCGTGGAGACCACCGCTGACTTTGTATGAACCCTTGTCGAACTTACCACCGGCGTGGAGTACGGTCATAACAACTTCGAGGGCAGAGCGGTGCTCTTTCTCGTGCATATCAACAGGGATTCCTCGACCGTTGTCCTGTACGGTAATAGAGTTGTCTGGGTTGATGGTAACTTCGATGTGTGTACAGAAGCCTGCGAGAGCTTCGTCTATAGAGTTGTCCACAACCTCATATACGAGGTGATGGAGACCTTTCTCGCTGATGTCACCAATGTACATTGCAGGACGTTTGCGCACGGCTTCAAGTCCTTCCAGTACCTGGATGTTACTGGCGGAGTAGTCAGATGAATTTACTTCTGTTGATTCGGCAAATTCGCCGAGAGTCTTGTCATTTAGTTCTTCCATTTATATTCGTGTTTTAACGTTACAAAGTTACGATTTATTTTTGATATATGAAAATGTTTGGAAGTCAAATTTTGCGCTTTTTTTAATGTTTTTCGTGTTTGGTACATGTTTGTGTATGGGGATAGGTTAATAATATATAAAAGCAACAAGCGTCCCGATTTGTTTTCAGGACGCTTGTGTTAAAGCTATGACTTGATGTGTATAAAACTTATCCGAGTTTGTTGATAAGCTTTGCTGCACCCGACTTGAGGTTAGCAGCTTTCTTCCAGTGGATGATGTTGCGCTTAGCCAGCTTATCGAGCATTTTCTGGAGACGTGGGAATTGTGCTTCTGCTTCTGCTTTGTCAGTAGTAGCACGGAACTTACGGAGTGCTGTACGCATTGACTTTGCGTAGTAGCGGTTGTGCAGACGGCGCTTCTCGTTCTGGCGGATGCGCTTGAGTGCTGATTTGTGATTTGCCATTTCTTAAAAAGTTTTTGGTGTTAAACATAAAAAAAGGAAGTACGATGTGGTATGGCTTGTGACCTCGCACCCATCTTCCTCTGATTGGTAGCCCGTAGGAGAGTCGAACTCCTCTTTAGAGAATGAAAATCTCTCGTCCTAGCCGATAGACGAACGGGCCAGCCTTGGTGGATTTTCCACGCTTAGCAAGTGCGTTTTCGCATTTGCGGTTGCAAAGTTACGTACTTTTTTCTATCTGACAAATTTTTTTCTGCTTTTTTTCTCATTTGCCTCAATTTTCGTACTTTTGCAAAGTTATATCACTTCACTATTCCATCACTTCACCCTTCACTCTTCACATTTCACTCTTCACACTTCACCCTTCACTCTTCACTTTTTATGGAACGTCTCAAAGCTATAGTACTTCGCACCGTGAAATATGGTGACTCGGGTCTTGTGGTGGATTGCTTCACCGCAGAGCGTGGTCGTGTTTCTTTTATCACAGGTGTTGGTGGCGGTCGCAAACGCGGATCGAGCGGTATGGCTCTGTGGCGTCCGATGAATCTGGTGGAGTTTTCGGCAGAACTGGGTTCCAGCAAGGGAATGCCTCGTTTGCACAATGCCTCTGTATATGCCAGCTACTTTGACATTCCTTTCAATCATGTGAAGTCGGCACAGACTATGTTTCTTGCGGAGTGCCTCATTCATGTGCTTCATGAAAGCTCTTCCGACAATACATTATATAATTATATAGAGACCTCGCTTCTCTGGCTTGATGCCGCCAATGAAGGATATGCCAATTTCCATATCTATTTCCTCTTGCGCCTTACCCGTTTTGTGGGAATTGAGCCAAATATGGAGCAGCGTGATGCAGATGCCTGGCGCGTACGGGGTGGGGCAAATCTCTATTTCGATATGCAGGCCGGTTCGTTCTGCTATAGTCAGCCCGTCCATCCGCACTTTATTGCTCCTGCAGAAGCCGTTTTTCTTCCCTTGCTTATGCGCATGTCCCTGCGCACAATGCATCTTTATGGTTTCTCACGCAATGAGCGTCAGCGCATCCTTTCGGCTTTCAACACCTACTATCGTCTCCACATTCCTTCCTTTCCACAGCTTCGCTCGCTTGAAGTCCTCCGCGAAGTTTTTGATTGATTATCTTTCAATCATCATCTGCAAATTGCTATTCTCATCCACTTTGCGAAGATACAAAAAATCCCCGACATCCAATGAATATCGAGGAATTATTCATATATCAATAATTGTAGAGAATATAGCCAGTTAGAGCGAGTTGAAAAATGATTATGGCTGGCACACCATACTTGAACTTCTTGTGCAGCGTTTTGTGGTGCCATGTTTTCATGCCCAGCCACGCACCTATGCTTCCGCCGCAGACCGCCAGCCACAAGAGAGTAGATTCAGGGATTCTCCATTTCGACTTCTTTGCCCTCCACTTGTCTATCCCATAAACGAAAAACGTCACCACGTTGATGACAACAAGATACAAGCAAACTATCTGTAGGATGGACAGCTCTTTCATAAGCATTTATCTGTTTCCGTGAATCGGTTGAAAGTTCTGCCGTCTCTTGTTATCTTCTCGAAGAACATCTTCTCAGGACGAACCCACGTTTTCCCTTCGCCATACAAGGCCTGGTATATCACTATCCGTTCTTGAGTCTCGCTGTCAAAGGCTGTTTGTATGAAACGATACCTGTTTCCCTTGAAATGTTGGAAGTAGCGAACGCCGTCGGAAGATAGAGGAAATTCTGTCAGCATCTTCTCTATCAGCGGCACGTACCAAGTACGGACTTCATCGGCTGTAGGTGTGTGAGCGCCAGGGAAGTGGTAACTCCTGCTGTAATGTTCCAAGAACAGCGGTTCGAAATGAGCCAGTGTGTCATGCTCTCCAAACAATCCCCAAATGCGGTCGTTGTAATACGGATTGCAATAGTTGAACTGTATGGCTTCCAGCTCTGCGAATTCCTGTATCAAGACTTCATCGATGACGAATTTCTGGTTACCATCCTTGCGTGGTGACTTGTACTCATGTTCACCAATACGCTGCTTAAGAAACTCCGTCATCCGAAAATGCGGATTCCCCAGCAATGCAGGAACACCGATAATGGGTGCGACCATCTGTGCATAGAATGAACCGCAGCTGTTGCCTACCAGCAGATTCGGTTTCTCACGGTCGCACACATCCCTTATCAGCTCCAATGCCTGGCGAGGATGAGTCGGCAGGTCGGGTGTCAGTACCTGAATCGTATCTCCTAGAGCATCCCTTAGAGCCAATGCCGGAACGCATTGACCACTCGCAAAGAATCCGTGCAGAAACAATATCTTGTTCATCTTATCAGCTATTTCCTCTTAGGGTTCTTGGGAAACCACCCTTTTTCTACTCGCTTCTTCTGCTCGAACAGTTCGCCTATACCCCAGAGAGCTGAGGCTCCGAAAACACCCACAATCGCAGAGATAATGGAATTCTCAATAAACAGAGCTGCCACAATAGCGGCTAAGCCTATTACCAGATACACAATCCAAGGGCGTGTGCCCCAATAATACTCTGTCTTTATGACAATAGGATGCCAAATGCCTATCGTCAGGAAAGTGCACACAGCTATGATGATTCCTGTAAAATACATGATAATCTTTCTATTATAACATAGCATCTATGTTTTTTTGGAAATCCTTAGGTTCTGTGGTGGGAGCATAACACTTGATAGTCTCACCGTCTTTGGAGATTAGGAAATTGGTAAAGTTCCATAGGATGTCGCTGTCCTTCTCCACGCTCTTGCTGAGCTTCTTCAGGAGCACGTGGGCAGCCTTTGCCTTCAGACCCTTGTACTCATAAATCTTCTTCATATTACACATAATTATAATCTGTTACAAATTGCTATTCTCATCCACTTTGCGAAGATACAAAAAATCCCCGACATCCAATGAATATCGAGGAAATATTATTTATTTCAATCTCATGTCAGGACCTGTCGTTTGGCATAGTATTTAATACCAATTCTTTCGTTTAACAAAGTTTAAGGAGAAAGGTAAAGCATTATAGCAAAATACTTTGTATTTTTGCCATCGATACAT
>CACYSD010000031.1:0-23433 GCA_902776985.1 uncultured Bacteroidales bacterium | reverse complement strand
AGGTTTTTCCTGCCGATGGTATAACCTGACGCAGGAAGGAGCAGGAGTTTTAAGTATATGGACTTGGAAACTTGTTTACATAGGACATATAATTAAAAGTACTTCAAAAGTCTGATAAGACTAATACCATCGGCAGGGGTTTTTCTCGGTTTTGGTTTAAATAATCGTTTAAATCATATTAATCTTAATAATCTTAGCACGAAGTGCGATGTGAATAATAAAAACAACGTGCTGCGCACTATGATTAAAGGATTAAAATGATTAGAAAAAATCTTATTAATCTTATTAATCATATTAATCTTAGCACGAAGTGCGATGTGAATAATAAAAACAGCGTGCTGCGCACTATGATTAAAGGATTAAAATGATTAGAAAAAATCTTATTAATCTTATTAATCATATTAATCTTAGCACGAAGTGCGATGTTGGAAGAAGAAAAGCATGATTGAGAGGAGGAAAAAGGGGCGGAAAGCCCCTGTCAACGCAGTAAAATGAGAAAAATTGTGCAAAATAGTAAAAAAAAAGCAGAAAAATTTTGCACTTTAAATTACAAAATATAATTTTGCAGTTGGAAAGGTGTATAGTGTGGATTAAAAATATAATGCACTGGACCGGAAACAGGATTATAGAACACATAAATTATTACGCGTATGACTAAACGTATACTTACATATATCATTGCATTGTTCCTCTTTGCTGGAGTACAGGAGGTGAATGCTCAAGACGTGCAGCGCAATGCTACCACAATTGAGCAGCAGCCACAGCAGGAGTTTGAAGAGGTAGCAATCAGCCTGAACAATGCTACACTTCACATCAAGAATGCAGAAAACAAGGTTGTGGAAATCTACAACATGGCAGGAGTGAAAGTGGTCACCTACCGCATTGATAGCAACAACAAAGCCATTGACCTCAACCAATTCGCAAAAGGCTGCTACATCGTTAAGGTTGGCAAGGTTGCAAGAAAAGTTTATCTGAGATAAAAAAGCGAAGAATGAAGAATTCATTATTCTCTTGAAATTTAACTCTTAATCCCTATAAGCCGCAGTAGGAAAATACTCCTCTCCATACACAGGGGGAGGCACGGGAGGGGGTCTATAACAAAAAGGTGACACAATTGTCACCTTTTTTCATATCCAATTAAACTAATTGACGCGAACAGAGTCAAAGCATAAATGAAGCAACTTGACGAACAACATATAATCAAGCAAATACACAATCCTGATACTGTCAGAGCCGCCTTCACACAAATAGTGGACGCTTACGGACAGACTCTATATTGGCAGATAAGACGTATGGTGCAAAGCCATGACGATGCGGATGACATCCTCCAAAACACTTTCATCAAGGCTTGGAGTAACATCCAGTCGTTTCGTGGTGACAGCAAACTCGCCACATGGCTCCATCGCATCGCCTACAACGAGACTATCACGTTTATCAACAACCAGCGAAGCACCGTCTCACTTGACGAGAGCCTAAACGCCACAGACGATGACGACTCTGCCCTTACCCTTGCAAATACCCTGCAAAGCGATCCCTATTTCGACGGCGACGCAACTGAAGCCCAGCTGCAAGCAGCAATAGCTTCACTGCCGGAAAAACAACGGGCGGTATTCATAATGAAGTATTACCAGGAAATGCGCTATGAAGATATTGCAGCTATCACCTCCACTACTGTTGGTGCACTGAAAGCCTCATATCACATAGCAGTGAAAAAGATTGAAGATTATTTTAATAGTCACGATTAAACCATTACAAACATAACAAGTCATAACATTAAACAATAACTATAAAGATATGCAGTTCAATCTGGAAACCCATAAGCGTCAGAACCCTTTCACAGTACCAGAGGGGTACTTTGACAACCTTACCGACAGGATCATGGCTCAGATACCTGAGGCTGCACCTGTGAAGAAGAAGCACACCAGCCGACTCTATCTATTTGCTTCACTTGCTGCCGCTGCATGTTTAGCCGCAGTTGTCTATATCACCGCTATCAGCACCGACAAGGGACTGACTGAGCAGGAGCAATTGCCTATGGCAAGTATAACCAGCGAGGATTACGATTCATACGAATACGATGAAGACGCCCTCAACTACACAATGGTAGACAACGCAGAAATATACTGCTACTTGGAAGGAGGATATTAAAATAGAGCCACCTCTAACTTCCCCAAAGGGTGGAGAACTTACCAACCGGATGGAAATCATCCCCCCTTGGGGGAGTTAGGGGGAGCTAATAATTATTTATATTATGAAAAGGAATATATTAATTGTCATGCTGACACTGATAAGCATCAGCAGTGTGGCACAGGAAAAGAAGACGCAGATGCGCAAACCTTTCTCTCCGGAGCAATACAAAGCGGAGATGGAATGTTTCATAACCAAGGACGCATGTCTCTCGGAAGAAGAAGCCAAGAAATTCTTTCCCATACTTCACGAGATGTTGGAGAAGCAGCGTAAGAACAACGACAAGTCTCGTGAGCTTATGATGCAATGCAATGACAAATCATCGGAAGCTGACTACGAACGCGCAGTAAGCCAAAGCATCGCCCTTGACAAGGAGAACAAGGAAATAGAACTTCAGTACTATACCAAATTCCACAGTGTTCTCTCCTGGAAGAAAATTCACAAGGTTCGTGTAGCACTGTACAAGTTCAACATGTATTCCTTGCGCCGTTTCTCTCCTCCACATCAGATGAACAACGGCAACCAACCCATGAACTACTGGCGCCGTTGGAAGAATATGCATAAGAATCAGTAAAAAAAACGGTAATGTTTAACTGGGAACGTTAAACCACTATACAACAAAAAAAGAGTCGCAACCTAATTGGATTGCGACTCTTTTTCGTTGGTCGAAGTCATTATTTTGCTTTGATTACCAGAGTGGCGGGTTTAAGACCATTAGAGGTTACAGTGACTAAGGCGTCACCTTGTTTGCCGTTGGAGATAACACCTATCATAAGCTCACCCTTGAATACATGCATCGATGGGCGGGTGAAGACTTCGAGACTTGTTGCATCACCATTGCAAATACCCTTGAACGAAGCAGCACCGGAGACTTTCACATTGAGAAGATTGTCTGCATCAGGACAGAGATTACCATCCTTATCCACAATGCGTGCTGTGACAAACATCATGTCTTCGCCATCAGCAGTTAGGTTCTCGGGATTACCGAAAGGATTGCAAGTCAGTTCAACATGATCAGGACGTCCGGCAGTCTTGACCACCTTCTCACCACGTTTAACACCTTCTGAATCGTAAACCACGACTTTAATCTCACCTGGTTCATAGACTACATTGTTCCAACGCAAGCGATAGCGATCGAGCAATTCCTGATTCTCCGCAGTAACTGCAGTTTGAGTGGTGGGGCGCTTGGAAATCTTTCCCTGACTCTTGCCGTTCACAAACAACTCTGCTGTAGGATAGTTGGTGTAGCAATAAACAGGAGTGACTTCACCTTCACGTCCAGGCCAAGTCCAGTGAGGCAGAAGATGGATGGTCTCTTCATCCTGGTTCCAATGTGAGCGATAGAGCCAGTAGCGGTCCTTCGGCAGACCTGCAAGGTCGAAGATTCCGAAATAGCTGCTACGGCTTGGCCAGTATTCATCGTATGGAGTTGGTTCACCGAGGTAATCGAATCCTGTCCATACAAATTCACCTATAACCCAAGGTTTGTCATCCTGCAGACACCAGTCAGCTTCGGGCAGGTTGCTCCACCAGCAAGCCTCAACATCGTAGCCGTTGCACTGTCCGTCAGACCAAGCCTTATTATTGGCAGGAACCACAGGGAACTTATACACACCACGGCTGCTGACGGTACTTGCCGTCTCACTACCCAAAACGAATCCATGACGCAGTTTCTCATACGCCATCTGGTATTTCTGTGTGCGGTAATTCATGCCAGGAACGTCGAGAATCTGTGCATAACCAGTTGCCAAGGCATTATCGATGCGATCCATACCGGCAGTAACAGGACGAGTGCGGTCTATCTCATGAATGAAATCCTGCATCATTCGAGTCATCGGATTACCCTCCTTCATTCCCTGCTCAGGAATCTCGTTACCAATACTCCACATTACGATACTTGGATGCAGCAAATTGGAGCAGACAAGATTCTCGAGGTCGCGTTGCCACCAATCCTTATAGAATCGTGAATATCCATTCTTGCACTTAGGATAAACCCACATGTCGAAAGACTCTGCCATCACCATCAGTCCGAGAGAGTCGCAAAGTTCCATCTGCCACTGTGAAGGCATATTGTGGCTGGTGCGGATGGCATCACAGCCCATGCTCTTCAGCAACATCAGCTGGTGACGAAGGGCAGCTTTATTGACTGCAGCACCAAGCATACCGAGGTCGTGATGGAGGCATACACCTTTGATCTTGCGAGGAGTGCCGTTGAGTATAAAACCACCCAACTCTTGCACAGCAATGGTGCGAATACCATACTTCACAGTCTTTTCATCCACAACCTTATCACTGTCGAGCAGTTGAACTGTAAGGTCATAGAGCTGAGGATTTTCGGGCGACCAGGTAGTAATGTCGTTCAGATAGCAGGTCAAGGAAGTGTAGGTGTTTTTCATCGTCACAACCTTGTCCTGATTGAGCGTAACGAAGCGTACTTTCATACCTTCGGTCTTACGTGTACAGGAAACCTGGAACGTAACGGAAGCCTGATCCTGTCCAGCGCTTATGGATTCTGTGATGACATTTATACCCCACTCAAGAATAGCCTTGGACTTTGTGGTAATCAGTTTGACAGGGCGGTAAAGACCTGCTCCAGGATACCAGCGGCTACTTTCCTCTACGTTCTCAAGGCGAACAGCCAAGGTATTCTCCCTGCCATCCTTATATATATAAGGTGTGATATCAATGTTGAATGGTGTGTAACCATATTTCCATTCCCCAGCCAACTTTCCGTTGACATAGACTTTAGGTTCGGACATGGCACCGTCGAAATTGAGGATAGCTCGTTCACAGTCTTTCTCCACTGTAAACTTAGTGCGATACCACCCTACTCCAATCCAAGGCAGTGAACCACTACGTCCCGTCTTCTCAGTTGCTTCAGTCTCACCATTCTGTTCGATAGCAACAGTCTGCTTATCTATTTCCTTGTCGAACGGACCACTGATTGCCCAGTCGTGAGGAACTTTAACCAGTTGCCATTTGGAGTCTTTGTAATCCTCCTTCTCCTGTCCAGGATTGTCGGAATAAGAGAAGCGCCAGTTGTCAGTCAAGAGGATTTCACGTCGTTGTGCATTTGCGAGTACTGCTATGCATAACAAGGTCAAACCCAGTAAGATACGAATTTTTAATAGATTTTTCATTTAGTTAGTGTTTTAGTTATATAGTTAGTTTGTATTTATCAGTCATTCATTCCTTTTATTGCCAATGTAGAAATAATATGATCGTACAAATCTTCATCAGCTATGTATTGTGGAAGATACTTCCGGAACACAATTTTCACGGAATCAGGAGCCACATCGCATGCCGTTCGCAGATAAGACTGTGCCTCTTCAATCTGGTTCAAGTGGAACTTCGAGATGGACAAGAGAGCATAGATGTCGTTACGGCATGTAAACTCTTTTGAGGGAGGATAAGACAGTGCTGTCTCCAGCAACGAACATGCAGCATCATAGTATTCGAAAGCGAGGAAGCGTCCACTTATATCAACAAGTATCGAAGGGGAATCATCGGCAAGTCTAAGGCAACGGCTAAACGTATCAACACATTCATGGATTTCACCCCTCCACAGATACAGGCTGCCCTTATGAAGAAGAAACTCAACATTGTCAGGCTGCAAGGCAAGAGCCATGTTGATTGTCTCCATTGACGCTGTTGCAAGGTTTATAATCGAATATCCTTCAGCAATCTCATAGTAAATCCATGCTTTCTGTTCGTTAGGGGCATCCTCAAGTGTTTTATTATATTCAATTGCGGAATCGAGGAACATCTTTGCTTCCTCGAGCATTTCCAGATGAATATAACAATAGGCAATATAATGGTCCTCTGTGTGGGATTCTGTAAGTTCCCTGTACTTCAAATAATTCTGCAAAGCATCCTTGAACTGTCCCTTGGTGTACATACAGTTTGCCTTAGTGAGCAAGGCGTCCACGTCATTGGCATCAATGGCAAGGGCGAACTCCACAGAATTGATTGCCTCATCAATTTGCCCTTCCACATACTGAGCAGCAGCCAACACCGTCCATCCACGTGAAATATACGGGTCGTAGTCAAGAAGCTTTGTATAAATGTCCACAACGAGATCCACGTAGTTCTCGTCGCGGCAGATGTCTGCTATAGCAAGGTCGTTATCATATTCGCCAAGAGGTTTGAACCGGTCAAGATAATCGTTTATCCACTGACGCAAAACCTTCTCATGGTCTATACCAGCCAACTCCACATAGGACATCATGACATGAATGTAGGCATCGCGTATCTGAGTCTCGGACTCGTCCTTATCAGCAGGTTCGTCCTCATCATCATCGTCATACCATGCATCAGGCTTGTTGTTCGACGGATTGTAGTTCCATTCCTTCTCCACATCCTTCACCCACTCATGGAACAGGGCATCAGCCTTCTCAATGTCATAATCAACGGCATAGTACAACTGAGCCTGAAGATATTTCACATCGTAGTTAGCTTCAGGATTGAGTGAGTCCACAATCTGCTGGGCCTCGTCAAAACGTCGCAGAAAAACCAGCACGCCCGCCCTGACGAGTATGAGCTGTTCGTCATCGGGATGTTGCGAAAGCCCTTGGTCAATAACATTAAGGGCCTCCTGTGCATTGTCATTGTCAAGAAAATAGTCAGAAAGATCAACGAATTCATCTCCGTCAAAATAGCAAGAGTGCTCATCCCGTTGCGCTGATTCGTAACGGGAGAGCAACTCCTTAAATTCTTCTGATTCGTAATACTGATCCGGTCTCAAAACAAAACAATGCTAAGATTGTAGATTGGTTCTTAAAACTCAGAATAGACTAATCCTTATTTACTTTTGCCCATGTATCCTTCAATCCCACTGTGCGGTTGAAGACAAGATGGTCTGAAGTAGAGTCAGGATCAACATTGTAGTAACCGATACGCTGGAACTGCAAGTAGTCGAGAGGTTTGCGTGTTGCAAGCCATTTCTCCACGTAGGCAGTCTTAATCTCCAGACTGTTTGGATTGAGGAACTGACGCATGTCATCAATATCGATGCGGTCCTTACCCTGTTCCTTGGAATAGTTGGACACTTCATCGCGAGGATTCTCAACCATCCACAGACGGTCGTAGTTGCGCACTTCTGCTTCAAGGCAATGCTTGCAACTAACCCAGTGAATAGTCTTTCCCTTAATCTTCATATTTGAATTGGCTTCACCTGTCTTGGTCTCAGGAATCAGTTCCGCATAGATTTCCAGGATATTACCGTCTGCGTCTTTCTTGCAGCAGTTTTCCTCCGGACAACGGATGATATAGGAGTTCTTCAGACGCACTTCCTTGCCAGGACCGAGGCGGAAGAACTTCTTAGGAGCATCCTCCATGAAGTCATCGCGCTCAATCCACAACTCACGGCTAAACTCAATTTCGTGAGTACCGTCAGCTTCATTCTCGGGATTGTTCTGTGCGTTGTATATCTCCACTCCGTCCTCTGGGAAGTTTGTGATGACCAGTTTTACGGGATTGAGAACTGCACTTACACGCTGTGCACGTTTGTTGAGGTCGTCACGAATAGCACTCTCGAAGAGCGACATCTGATTGAGCGCATCAAACTTAGTATAACCGATTTTGTCGATAAACGCCTTGATGCCTTCAGGGCTGTAACCACGGCGGCGGAATCCGCAGATAGTCGGCATTCGAGGGTCGTCCCATCCGTTCACCACACCTTCCTTAACCATCATCAGGAGGTTACGCTTGGAAAGGAGAATATGAGTGAGGTTGAGTTTATTGAATTCTGTCTGACGAGGACGGTTGTCATCCATCGGCTGGTCGTCACCGGCACATTCCTTTGCCCAATCAACAAACAGATCATAGAGCGGACGATGGCTCACGAATTCCAAGGTGCAGAGTGAATGAGTCACCCCTTCCCAGTAGTCGCACTGGCCATGAGTGAAGTCATACATAGGATAGGCATTCCACTTGTTGCCGGTACGCCAGTGAGGCATGTTCAGCACACGGTACATGATAGGGTCACGGAAATGCATATTATCGCTTGCCATGTCAATCTTGGCACGGAGAACCATTCTTCCAGGCTCCATGTTGCCGCTATTCATCTCCTCAAACAGGCGAAGACTCTCCTCTACAGGACGGTTGCGGTAAGGTGACTCAATACCAGGGGTCGTCGGAGTACCCTTCTGAGCCGCAATCTGTTCAGCCGTCTGTTCGTCAACATAAGCCCTACCACGTTTGATAAGTTCTACGGCAAGATCCCAGAGTTGCTGGAAATAGTCAGAAGCATAGAGGATATTGCCCCACTTGAATCCGAGCCATTCAATATCCTTCTTGATAGCCTCAACATATTCTGTATCCTCCTTCTGAGGGTTGGTGTCGTCCATACGCAGGTTGCACACACCACCATACTTCTCAGCAATGCCGAAGTCAAGAGCAATTGCCTTGGCATGACCGATATGCAGGTAGCCGTTTGGTTCAGGCGGGAAGCGGGTCTGCAAGCGTCCTCCGTTCTTACCCTCAGCGAGGTCTTTCCTTACTATCTCCTCCACGAAACTCACCGATTCGTGTTTCTGTTCAAGATTATTCTCAGCGTTGATTTCCATATATTTTTGTTGTTTTATCCAATAATTTGCAAAGATACTAATAAACTTTCACTCTAAGCGTCTTCAAAATCATTTTTTGACTATATGCATAAAAAAAAGAGACATCTTTGACGCTACATGAGCGACAAAGATGTCCCATTCCTATTCCCCAAAGGGAAAATTTGCTGATGAAATTATGCTTCAGCAGGAGTTTCCTCCTCTGCAGGAGCAGCTTCTTCTTCAGATGCAGTTGCAGCAGCAACAGCAGCAGCTTTCTTCTCAGCGATTTTAGCAGCGAGAGCCTCGTTAGCCTTCTTTTCGGCAGCCAGGCGCTCAGCAGCAGATGCCTTCTTTGCTGCAGCCTTCTTTTCCTTAGCAGCTGCGAGTTTGCTATCCTTCTCAGCCTTCCAAGCATTGAACTTAGCTTCAGCTGTAGCTTCGTCGAATGCGCCCTTCTTTACACCACCGAGGAGGTGCTTCTTGAGGTAAACGCCTTCAGCAGAAAGGATGTTGCGAACAGTGTCGGTAGGTTGAGCACCAACGAGCACCCAGTAAAGAGCGCGGTCAAAGTTGAGATCAACTGTTGAAGGGTTGGTGTTTGGGTTGTAAGTACCGATTTTTTCTGTGAAGCGTCCATCGCGTGGAGCTCTCGCATCAGCAATCACGATGCTGTAGAACGCGTAGTTCTTGCGTCCGTGACGCTGCAATCTAATTCTTGTTGCCATTTAGATGATTTTGTTTTTAGGGAAGAAGTACACGACTATATCCCCTGATTAGAAAAAAATTTAATTAAATTCATGCTACCATCCCGTGATAGCGGCTGCAAAGTTACGAAGAATTCTTCGTTCAGCGAAATTTTCAAACACTTTTCTGCATTATCATTGTATATAAAGATTAATTTCGGAAGTTAACAAAAACCGTAATAACACTTCCGATAGTTATATTTATTGCAAATTATTCTTAAAAAAATATCAGATTTAGCCACAAACGTTCGTGATTTACATTAGTTTTTCGTAATTTTGCAAGGTAAAATGCATTTCTACAAATAATGAGACAATTAAAGATTACTAAAAGCATCACGAACCGTGAGAGTGCTTCGCTTGACAAGTACTTACAGGAAATCGGTCGTGAAGAGTTGATTACAGTTGAAGAAGAGGTAGAGCTGGCCGGTCGCATACGTAAAGGCGACCGAAGAGCATTGGAGAAACTAACAAAAGCCAACCTTCGCTTCGTAGTGTCGGTGGCAAAACAATACCAGAACCAAGGATTAAGTCTGCCCGACTTGATTAACGAAGGAAACTTAGGACTTATTAAAGCAGCTGAAAAGTTTGATGAAACCCGTGGTTTCAAGTTCATCAGCTACGCAGTTTGGTGGATTCGTCAATCCATCCTTCAGGCACTGGCAGAACAATCCCGTATAGTACGTCTTCCTTTGAACCAAGTAGGTTCATTGAACAAAATCAGCAAGGCTCTCTCCAAATTCGAGCAGGAGAACGAACGTCGCCCAAGTGCAGACGAGATTGCAGACGAACTCGGTATACCTGTAGACAAAATCAGTGACACGCTTAAGGTACAAGGCCGCCACATCAGTGTGGACGCACCATTCGTAGACGGTGAAGACAACTCACTGCTTGACGTATTGGTAAACGATGACAGTCCTATGGCAGACCGTACACTCGTCAACGAATCTTTGTCAAAGGAAATCGACCGTGCCCTCGACACACTCTCTCCACGTGAGAAGGAAATTGTCCGTATGTTCTTTGGCATTGGTGAGCAGGAGAAAACACTCGAAGAGATTGGAGACAAATTCAACCTCACCCGTGAACGTGTACGCCAAATCAAGGAGAAAGCTATTCGCCGTTTGAGAATCAGCTCACGCAGCAAACTGCTCAAGAGCTATCTTGGATAAAACGAAGGAAGAAATGAAACATTTTTTGTTAGCAACAGCAGTGTGCTTTCTGTGCTGCTTAGCAGCCAATGCACAAAATGCCAACGACTCCACTTCGGCTACCACATTAACCAAGAAGGAGCGTAAAGAGGCTGAAAAGCTGCTGAAGAAGAATGAAAGGCTTGCAGAGAAAGAGCGTCTGAAAAAGATGTCTGAAGCAGCCACAGACAAAGACATTGTATATATCTTCGGATGTGGCACAAACTTCAACGATACAACCATTTACATCACTGACATTCAGCCCATCACCCATCTCAAGCTGGAAAAGAAGACCAAGTTCCTACCCTACCGTTCGGAATTCAGTCTTCAGCTAAAAGAATATCTGGAAGGGACATTGAAACTGACACAGGAAATGACTTGTGTGTTCTTCTCTCCCAGCAGAAAGACAATATCAAAAAGGCTCTATAAACTAAAAAAGCGCTATCTCGATTCAGGGAACTACAAAATCCAGATTGTGACCAGCGAAGAATTCAAGTTCAAGAAACCTGATTACGACAATGTGGCACTATAGCCCACAACTCCACATAGAAAAGCATAAGTTACTTGCAGCAATGCACAATAGTGTAATGCTGCAATGCTTGTTTATGGTAATAGCGGGAATTATCCTAAGCAGCTGTCATAAACACGATAAAGACGAGCACCCTACAGACAAAACGGTAGCGCGTACAGTCCTTGTCTATATGGTTGCAGAGAACACACTCTCCGACTATGCCACGTATGAAGGCTACGACATCGACGAGATGCTGTCAGCCAGTAGCAGTCTTAGCGACAACGACCGGTTGGTGATTTACCTCGACAATGTGCTAAACCCACGGATATATATAATCACCAACAAGAACAAAGCTACGACCTTTGCAGAATTAAAACCAGCACACTCATACAAAGAGGATTTCAACTCTGCGAGTGCAGAAACACTGGACGAGATTCTGTCATACACCATTAAGCATTGTCCCGCTGATGAGTACGGAATAGTATTTTGGTCCCATGCCACAGGATGGATTCCTTATCACGGCAACACGAATAATGCTTCACGACGTTCATTTGGCGTGGATAACGGAAAGAATATCAGCGGCACCGGTGCTAACATTGGCCCTCAGATGAACATCGAGGATATAGCAGCAGTTTTGGGAAAGTACCCGGAAATGGAATTCATTCTTTTCGATGCCTGTTTCATGCAATGCATAGAAGTTGCATATGAACTGCGAGGCTGCACCAAATACCTCATTGGTTCGCCAGCAGAAATTCCTGCGACGGGTGCTCCTTACGAAAAAGTCATTCCCACAATGTTCACCAACGACCTCAATGTTGGTGATATCGCCCAAGCCTACTACAACGGTTATGCTTATGGCAGTTTTTATGGATCATTGCTTTCCGTGATAGACTGCCACAAGGTGAACAGTCTCGCCAATATCACACGATCGATTGTTCAGGCTCACAAACAAGACTTGCTGGAAGCAGACTACAGCGGTGTACAGAACTATTACAAATGGGAATACAACACCAGCGGAAACATCCTTCCTGACTACTACGACATGAAAGGTGTTTTCCAGAACATCATTCCTGACTATGAGTCTAACGACGAATACAAGAAATGGTTAGAAACTCTTGATGCGACAGTGGTAAAGCAACTACACACCAATTCCTGGTACAGCCTATTCCCTGTCACTTCAAGTAACGGAAGTATATTTACCCTGGACGAGAAACAATACTCAGGTGTTACGATGTTTGTACCATTAGACAAATACAAAAACTCAAGTACCTTCTGCTCCGATTACTTAAATACGGAATGGGGTAAGAAGATTTTTAATTAAGACTATGCAGAAACACTATATTGTAGGACGACACCCATACACCATAATCTTTGCCAACGGAGGTAAGAACGACGAAAGACTCATACCTTCATCAGCACCTTTTGAAACGCCCGCAGACGACTGCAATGACATCTTCACCCTTGAAGTAGATGACACATTCCGCCCCGCAAACCACGGAATAGAGATAGGTCAGTTTGACTGCGGCGGCAACAACCATGGTGTGTATCGTAGCGAAGACGGTTCATACCAGATTCAAATATCCGACTATACAGGCCGCCATTGCTGTCTGATGGAGGTTAACGCCGAATTCACTAAGGGTAAAGTCGCATTGAACGGAGATTTCTCAATGCGCACATTCGGTCTTAACAATGCCCTGATGATGATGTATGCCTTCTCGACCGCTGATCAGGGAACACTCTTGATGCACTCGTCGGTAATCAGAAAGAATGGCTATGGATATCTCTTTCTCGGTGTCAGTGGCACAGGCAAGAGCACACACACCGGCAACTGGCTGAAATATATTCAGGGAACAGACCTCATGAACGACGACAATCCCATAGTACGCATGATTGACGGACAATGCATTGTGTTCGGTTCACCCTGGAGTGGCAAGACACCTTGTTATCGCAACACCGAAGCACCGGTTGGCGCATTCGTTCAACTCGAACAAGCTCCCCACAATAAGATTCGTCGTCAGACCACTATCGAAGCGTTCTCATCATTACTCACCAGCTGTTCAGTAATGAAGTGGGACGCACGTGTCTATCGTGGCATCTGCGACACTGTGGGTCAAATCATAGAATCAACACCTACTTACTATCTGGAGAATCTTCCTGACGAGGCAGCCGTAAGACTATCATACGAAACAATACACAAATGAAGACCCTGCAATTAGCTAACGCCGAATTTCTGCCGCATGTCTGCGAACTGGTCAACGAAGGTCACACTGTGTCAATTCGTGCCAAAGGCAACAGCATGCGTCCGTTTCTTGAGAGCGAAAGAGACGTGATTGGTCTTGCACATGCTGACAGCTATAGCGAGCGTGATGTTGTGTTGGCGGAAATAGCAAAAGGACATTATGTGCTGCATCGCATCGAACGAATTGTCGCACCAGACGGAAGCAGAAACAAGCACAATGCAACCAACCCTCTCTCCAAAGTAACACTGCGTGGAGACGGCAATGTCAAAGGTACGGAACATTGTCTGCTCAAGGACGTGAGAGCAAAAGCCATCACCTTCGATCGCAAAGGAAAGACATGGAGCGTTGAATCAAAAAGATGGAAAATATATTCACACATCTGGCCGTCATTGCTGCCACTGCGCCGTTGGCTTCTGCTATTCTACAGGCTTCTATGGCTACATGAGCTGCCTCAAAGATTCACAAGAAACAAAACAAAGCAAAACAAGAAACAATAATTATTTATAACACAATATTATATATGAGAATCAAGGAAGGATTTGAACTTAGAACTATATGCGGAGAGAACATCATCATCTCCCACGGAGTACAAAACATCAACTTCACAAAAATCATCAGCCTTAACGAATCTGCTGCAGAAGTGTGGAAATCATTAATCGGCACAGACTTCACTGTTGAAGACATGGTAAAAGTCATTCTTGACAACTACGAAATTGATGAAGCGACTGCACTGAACGACTGCAATACATTACTTAAGGACTGGAAAGAAGTTGGTTTGGTAGAATAATCACTAAACAAAACACCCTTTTTCGTGTGATTTTGCAAGGCAAATCAAATAATTTTATTACTATTTGAAAGAAATCTGTCAATTTTTATATACATTTGACAAAAATTGTATAACTTTGCAGACAAATACAAAGATTTACACACGATATAATGGGAAAACTGATAAAACCAGAAGGATACACCCCCCTACTGGGTCCTGCACAGACAGAGCAGGGTATTAAGTTAATAAAGGACTTCTTTCAGTCCAACCTCTCCACAGCACTCAGACTACGCCGCGTGACTGCGCCGTTGTTTGTTCTTAGAGGACTTGGCATCAATGACGATCTTAGCGGTGTTGAACGTGCCGTAAATTTCCCCATCAAGGACATGGGCGACAAAGTCGCAGAAGTTGTACATTCGCTTGCAAAATGGAAGCGACTGATGCTTGCTGAATACCAAATCCAGCCAGGTTATGGTATTTACACTGACATGAACGCCATCCGAGGTGATGAAGAATTGGACAATATCCACTCTCTATATGTTGACCAGTGGGACTGGTGCCAGACTATTACTGAAAAAGAACGCAATCTGGCTTTTTTGAAGAAGACCGTACGTAGCATCTATGCTGCAATCTGCCGCACAGAATATCTCGTTTGCGAGAACTATCCACAGATACAACCTTTCCTTCCAGAAGACATCCACTTCATACACAGTGAGGAACTGTTGCAGATGTACCCTGGCATGAGTGCCAAGGAACGTGAGAACGCCATCTGCAAGAAATATGGAGCTGTATTCATCATCGGTATTGGCGGTAAGCTCAGCAATGGTGAGGAGCACGATCTCCGCGCACCAGACTATGACGACTGGACTACTCCAAACGAAGACGGTTACAAAGGACTGAACGGAGATATCATGGTTTGGTACCCAACGCTTAACCGTGCCATCGAACTCTCTTCAATGGGTATTCGAGTTGACAAGGAGACCTTGCTTCGTCAACTTGAACTGACAGGCAAACAGGAGCGCAAATCACTCTATTTCCATCAGAAGCTTCTCAACGACGAACTTCCTCTTGCAATAGGTGGAGGTATTGGGCAGAGCCGCCTCTGTCTGGTTCTGCTTCACAAGGCACATATCGGAGAAATCCAAGCCAGCATTTGGCCAGACGAAATGCGCAAGGAATGTCTTGAAGCGGGAATGCATCTGATATAATGCACACAGCAAACGCCATTATCTAACATAAAAGGCTTTTCTTCAAAGAATTTTTGATATTTCTTTGCAGAAAAGCCTTTTTCTATCAAGATTTTTCCTAACTTTGCATTCTAAAGTGCAGAGCATCTGCATACAGAAAGAGAATAGTGCATATTATTTATTCACAACTTAATACAACATTGTCAACATGGAAATCAAAGATTACAAATTTGCCGGTAAGAAGGCAATCGTGCGCGTTGACTTCAACGTGCCTCTTGACGAGAATGGAAAAATCACTGACGACACCCGTATCCGCGGTGCTCTTCCTACTCTGAAGCTCATCCTTGAAGGAGGTGGTTCACTGATTATCATGAGCCACATGGGTAAACCTAAAGGCAAAGTTAATCCTAAACTTTCCCTCGCACAGATTAAAGACGCTGTAGCAGCTGCACTTGGCACTCCAGTTCAGTTCGCTCCAGACTGCGCAAAGGCAGCAGAACAGGCAGCAGCTCTCAAGGCTGGTGAAGTTCTTCTCCTCGAGAACCTCCGTTTCTATCCAGAAGAAGAAGGCAAGCCTGTAGGCGTAGAAAAAGGCACTCCTGAATACGACCAGGCTAAGAAAGCAATGAAAGAAAGCCAGAAGGAATTTGCTAAGACTCTCGCAAGCTATGCAGACTGCTACGTAATGGACGCATTCGGTACAGCTCACCGTCGTCACGCTTCTACAGCTGTCATCGCTGACTACTTCGATGCAGACAACAAGATGCTCGGTCTTCTCATGGAGAAGGAAGTTACTGCAGTTGACAATGTCCTCAGCAACATCCAGCGTCCATTCGTTGCCATCATGGGTGGTTCTAAGGTATCTACAAAGATCGGTATCATCGAAAACCTCCTCGGCAAGGTTGACCGTCTCATCCTCTGCGGTGGTATGACATATACATTCATGAAGGCTCACGGAGGTACAGTTGGTAACTCTATCTGCGAAGACGATAAGCTCGACGTAGCTCTTGGCGTTGAAGAACTTGCAAAGAAGAACGGTGTAGAACTCGTTCTCGCTTCTGACAGCATCATCGCTGACAGCTTCAGCAACGACGCTAACCAGAAGGTTTGCCCAAGCAACGCAATTCCTGAAGGTTGGGAAGGTCTTGACGTAGGTCCTGAAACTCAGGAGCGTTTCAAGAAAGCTATCCGTGATGCAAAAACAATTCTTTGGAATGGTCCTGCAGGTGTATTTGAATTCGACAACTTCTGCGCAGGAAGCCGTGCAGTAGGTGACGCAGTAGCAGAAGCAACTGCAAACGGAGCATTCTCACTCGTTGGTGGTGGTGACTCTGTAGCTTGCGTACACAAGTTCGGTCTCGAAGACAAAGTTAGCTACATCTCTACTGGTGGTGGTGCTCTCCTCGAAGCTATCGAAGGTAAGGTACTCCCAGGAGTAGCTGCAATCAAAGGCTAATCACTGATAAAACTCCTCATCAAGGATTTTAAGGATTTATAGGATTAATTCTGATCCCGAGAATCCTTAGAATCCTTGATTTATTTTTATAGGTTCAATAATGTTATGAGAAAAATATTTGCAACCATTGCAAGTGCGTTCGTGCTACTCTTCATGTCATGTGGCAATGGAGACTCTTCTGCTACCAGCAACGACGACTCCGATTCAACGGCATTGTGCATAGGAGTGCTCCCGACTGTAGAATGTTTGCCATTCTATATCGCTGAGCAAGAAGGTTATTTCAACGATATACCTGATGGTGTTAAACTGCACACCTACGAATCTGCCATGGATGCCGACACAGCATTTTTCTTCAGCCACGACGACATTATTGTTACCGACATGGTCAAGGCTTCGGTTTGGAGAAGCCGAGGCGACAGCATAGGCGTTGTATTCCAGAACGATCTCCACCTGTTTCTCGTAACGTCATCGACATCACGTCTGAAACACACAAAAAGCGTAAAAGAGAAAATTGTTGCCATAACACGCAATTCTTCTCTTGACTATCTCACAGACAAGATTCTCGAATCAGTAGGAATGATTTCAGAGGATCTCAACAAACCACAAATAAACAACATTCCGCTTAGGGCTGCAATGCTTAACCAGAATCAGTACGACGGAGCATTGCTTCCAGAACCCTATGCATCATTCTGCACTTCGTTTGGTGCGAACCGCATCAACGGTAGCGACAGCCTTAACTGTAGCGAATACATTCTGGCAGTTGTAGCTAACGACAGCGTGATGAAGCATCGCAAGAAAGACATCGATGCAATGGTTAAAGCATATAACAAAGCTGTAGATTTCATTAATCAGAAGAAAATAAAGTCACGTTCACGACTTATTAAATATATTCCTCAGGCACCATCATTGCCTGACACAGTTTTCTGCGTACCAGAGTTCAGGCACGCACAACAGCCAACAGACACCTTAAACCCACAGATCGCACAATGGATGCGTTCACGCAATCTCTATGGAAAAGATTTTTCGTTCGTCAAACCTCGCTGACATATTGAAAAGCCTCGAGAAAATTGTTGAGTCAAGCAACAGCTATGAACTCAACAATGAACTTGCCAACATGCGCAACACCTATGTTACGCTGCTGCGCTATATGGTTCAAGGCGTAGACGATCCCAATGCCACTAAGCTCTATTCCCAACTTGTAGAGCAAAGCTACGTGCTGGGCGAACGTGCTCAGCGATTAAATCGCATACAAACCAAGACCAACGAAAAATACTGTATTACTCTGAAATACCTTCGTACGGGGATAACACTCGACAGGATTCTCCTTTCACTGCAAACTCACTGCTCTGCATTACGCAACCTGCAGGAGAATCCCAATGATCGCGAATCCATACAGACGAGAGTGTTGGAGGAACACCATAACGAACGTGAGCAGACTCTGACATCAATGTTTGACTATGTGTGGACCAGTGATGTATGGCACAAAAGTGACTACGAGACTGCGACGGAACTGATTAATTCCGACAGCATCTTCATTGAGGACAAATGCATCTTTATTAGCGCAGTAACATTGTCATTACTGGAGACATTCGACCAGCGGAAGCTTATGCTTCTGTTTGACGCTTATTTGCAGACAGACGTAAGACTTAACCAAAGAGCCATTGTCGGAATAATTCTCGTGCTCCGTCGCTACGACAAGCAAATCAAGAAATATTCACAAGTTTCAGCCCGTCTGTCGTTATACCTTGAAGACCCCAACTTCATAAACGACACTTTCCGCATATTGATGCAACTGCAGTACGCCACCCTCACGGATACTATCAATTCCAAGATGCGCAACGATATTATTCCGGCAATAATGCAAAGCACACAGTTCCGACGTACACAGTTCGGCATTGAGGAAATTGACAACTATATGACGCAGAACGGTGAGAACCCAGAATGGCATCACCGTGAGGAAGACGATAAAGCAAACTCCAAGATACAGGAAATAGCGGAGATGCAAATGGATGGCGCTGACGTCTATATGAGTTCGTTTGCACATCTCAAAGGAAACTCTTTCTTTCATACCCTCTCCCACTGGTTTACTCCTTTCTACAAGGATCATCCCCTTCTGACTGCCACCATAAGCAAGAACCAGGAGACGGAGAAGTCTGCAGATGGCATGTCATACGCGACTCTCTTCGACAAGGTTGTCAGTCTGTCACCCTTCTGCGACAGTGACAAGTATTCTTTCTACTTCATGACCGAGCAAATCGGTAGCGTGGGGCGCGACATGCTCAGCAACAGTCTTGCCAGCCAAATCAAAGACGAGGATGTCGAAGAACTTTTGAACAGTAAATTAACCACTTCACCCAAAGCCAAACACGTAAGCAGAAATTACATAGGTGACCTTTACAGATTCTTCACCATATATCCATATCACACACAATTTGACAATCCTTTTGACAAGAACAAGGAGAAGTTCACACCTCTCAACATACAAATGCTGAATCTTCTGCTACAACACAAAGAAAAGACACATGAGCTGGCAGAGTTTCTGATGCGCAAGGAATTCTATACAGATGCGTTGAATCTGTTTATGGAACAGAATCCGCAGAATCAGGAATCAGATGTGATTTTGTGGCAGCAGATAGGTTTCTGCCAACAGAAGACAGGATTGACAGAGGAGGCACTCAACAGCTATACCACAGCCTTTCAACTTAATTCCAATTCAAACTGGACACTTAAGCATCTTGCACAGGCAGCATACCAGCTTAAGCAGTATTCCAATGCAGAGATCTACTATGATATGCTGCTCGAAACCGACTCGGACAATCTACGTTATATCATTCGCAAAATCGACTGTCTTGAGCAACAGAAAAAGTACGAGGAAGAGCTGCCACTGTTATACAAAGCTGTATATCTGAAAGACGAGGAATCGTTAAACGACAGATTGGCTTGGGTACAACTACTTGCCGGCAATACAGAAAAATCCATAGAGCTTTTCAATAAGATTCTGACTCAGGAATCGGCAGATACAGTACAGCGTTACACCACCCTTACCCATTCCGGACTGGCACAATTCCTCAGCGGAAATCTTAAAGAGTCATATAATAACCTGTGTCTTAGCTGGAAATTGTTCCAGACTACGGACAAAGCCGAACAAACATATAAAAGAGAATTCATCGACTCTGTGAAAATACTGTCTTCACAGAGCAATCCGAACGTAAAACAGCTTGAAATGCTATACGATGCTGTAATTCTCAATGCAGAAATGCAAGGTTGACAAAAATAGTTCGGAGTATATTTCCTCAAACCAAGAAAAAGTAGTAACTTTGCACCGCTTTTCATCTGAAGCATCCAAGGAGTCGCCTTCGGACGAGTCTCCACGTGTGATGGCAGATTAAGCAGAAATACTTAATTCATAGTAACACAAAACTACAAAACAATGAAAGAAATTACACTTAACGCTCAGGTTCGCAAAGACCTTGGCAAGAAAGCAAGCCGCGACCTTCGCCGCGCAGAAATGGTTCCATGTGTAGTATATGGCGTAGAGAAAGACGCTAACGGACTTCCAAAAGCACAGTCTATCGTTGTTTCTCAGAAGGAACTTGCAAAAGTCATCTACACTCCAAACGTTTACATCATCAACCTCAACATCGAAGGCAAGGAAATCAAGGTTATTCTTAAGGAACTCCAGAACGATTTCGTAAAGGACATTCCTGTACACGTTGACTTCTATCAGATCACAGACGCTCCTATCGTTATGGAGATCCCTGTTAAGCTCAATGGTTTGGCAGAAGGTGTACGTGCCGGTGGTAAGCTCGCTCTCAACGTTCGCAAGCTCAAGGTTAAAGCTCCTTACACTGCATTCCCAGACACACTCAACATCGATGTTACAAGCCTCGGTCTTGGCAAGTCTCTTAAAGTTGCTGAACTCAGTTTCGAAGGACTTGAAATCATCACTTCTAAGGAAGTTGTCGTTTGTGCAGTTCGTATGACTCGTGCAGCACGTGCAGCAGCAGAGGCAACTGAAGAATAATACAGACTCTTCGCAATTCAAGCAATGCACAACGCATTAAATTGAATTCACAATAAAAGGATTTTAAGGGAGCAAGAAGTCAACTAAAGACCAATCACCTTAAAATCCTTACTTTTTTAAATGCTTCATTAAGTCATGAATCTGTTAAGTAAATTCTTAAGCATTTTTCAAAAAGAACCACAAATCACAGAATCGCAAAACACAATGAAATATCTAATTGTAGGTCTTGGCAACATTGGTGATGAATATGTAGGCACTCGTCACAACATAGGATTTCGTGTAGTAGATGCACTTGCACAGTCTATCAATGCCACCTTTGCCGACAAGCGCTATGGATTTGTGGCGAAAGGAAGAATCAAGAATGCAGAAGTTGTAATAGTCAAACCATCCACATATATGAACCTAAGCGGAAACGCTGTTCGTTACTGGATGCAGCAGGAGAAGATTCCTCTCGAGCGTATTCTGATTATCTGTGACGATCTTTCTCTGCCTTTTGGTAAACTCAGGCTTCGTCCTAACGGAAGTGATGCCGGGCACAACGGACTCAAACACATTGCCAGCACCGTAGGAAGCCAGCAATATGCAAGGCTGAAGTTTGGTATAGGCAATGATTTTCCTCGTGGTGGGCAAGTTGATTTTGTGTTGGGACAATTCACTGACGAAGACTTGAAGACAATGGATGAACGAATAACTGTTGCCACCGATGCTATAAAGACCTTCTGTCTTGCTGGTATAAATACAGCGATGAATCAGTTCAATAACAAATAACGAAAGGATAAACAAAAAAAAGAAGAAAGCATATCAGAATTACTCTGGTATGCTTTCTTCGTATTCGTCATCATCGTCGTCATCGTCATCGAAATCGAAGTCTCCATAAAATGCAGGCATGGTAAACTCATCCAAATCACGACGTTCCTTCTTCGTCGGACGCCCTGTTCCACGTGCTCTGTTCACGAATCCTGCAATTCGGTTCATTTCCAGTAATTCATACTGATCTGGAGTCGTGACATTCTCGATAATTTCTGGAACCAGTTTGGCACCCACCCTATTCTGAATTGCCTTTAAAATACGGAAAGAATAGGTTACTGGCGGTTTGCGTACCTGAATCACATCACCCTCCTTAACCATACGCGACGGTTTCATCTTAACACCATCAATCATTACTCGTCCATTCTTACAAGCGTCAGCAGCTATTGTGCGAGTCTTGAAAATACGAGCAGCCCAAAGGAACTTATCTAATCTTGCTTCTGCCATAATCCATCATATTAATTGTACTAAAAACGCTGAGCTACTATCTCACAGATATTAACTACCGTCATCATAGCTTTTTCCATACTTTGTAAAGGACAAAACTCATGAGGTCCATGGAAATTGATACCACCTGCAAAGATATTGGGACAAGGAAGACCCATGAAAGACAATTGAGCGCCATCTGTACCACCTCTGATTGCACGGACACGAGGTTCAACGCCTGTACGTGCAATAGCTTCTTTGGCAATATCAATAATATACATCTTCGGCTCTACCTTTTCACGCATATTATAATATTGGTCTTGAAGATTCAATTCCACAACACCTTCACCATATTTCTCATTCAAAGATGCAACGACAGACTTAATCGTTGACTTACGTTCTCCGAACCTCTTTCTGTCATGATCACGAATAATATACGATAATGATGCTTCTTCACAATTACCGGAAATACAAGTTAAGTGGAAGAATCCTTCATATCCTTCAGTCTTTTCTGGAGTTTCTGATTCAGGCATCAAACCAACGAGTTCAGCAGCAATGCGACCAGCATTAATCATCTTACCTTTAGCATAACCAGGATGCACACTGCAACCGTTTATCTTCACCTTAGCTGAAGCAGCATTGAAATTTTCAAATTCTATCTCACCGACCTCACTACCATCCATAGTGTAAGCAAAGTCGCAACCAAACCTCTTTACTTCAAAGTTATGCGCACCTTGGCCTATCTCTTCGTCAGGGTTGAATGCGATATGAACATCGCCATGCTCTATCTCAGGATGAATGATAAGATATTCACATGCAGAAACAATTTCTGCTATACCAGCTTTATCATCCGCACCAAGCAATGTATGGCCATCAGTCACAATTAAATCTTCACCAACATGGTTAAGTAATTCGGGAAACTTAGAAGGTGAAGAGAGAATTCCTTCACTCAATTCTATATCTGACCCATCATAATTCTGAATAATCCGAGGCTTTACATTAGCTCCGGAACAATCAGGGCTTGTATCAAGATGAGCAATAAAGCCAACAGTTGGCAATGTCTTGTTTGAATTACCTGGTAACGTAGCATACAAATAACACTTGTCATTCAATTCAACATTTTGAAGACCCAGTTCTTCAAGTTCTGACTTTAAGAACTTAGCCAACTCAAATTGCTTCTTGGTACTTGGAGTAGTTTCCGATTCCTCACTTGATTGAGTATCGAAACTTACATATTTTAAAAATCTATCAACTAATGTCATAAGAAAATGAAGAATGTAGCATGAAGAATGAAAAATTCATTATAGAATTCTATGCAAAATTACAACAAGTTACTCAAGCAGCAAAATAATGACAA
>CACYSD010000030.1:0-24099 GCA_902776985.1 uncultured Bacteroidales bacterium | reverse complement strand
TGATGAAGGATTACATGGAAAGCGGCAGCTTCTCCAGAGCAGGAAAAGCAGGTGAGAAAGCGGCAAATGCCTCTATCATCCTGAATGGCAATATCAATCAGCCAGTCGAGACTGTCTTACAGACATCACATCTATTCTCCCCATTCTCGGATAAAATCTGTAACGATACCGCCTTCTTAGATCGTATCGGTTTCTTCCTCCCCGGCTGGGAGGTGATGAAGTTTGCACCCTCTAACTTCACTAATCATTTCGGCTTTAGTACAGATTTCTTCAGTGAGTTCCTGCATTCTCAACGGAAGATGACCTATACAGATGCTATTGACAAGTATTTCACACTTGGAGTACAGATGAAGCAGCGCGACACGAAGCCGGTACGCAAGACAGTTTCTGGATTGATTAAACTGATGCATCCAGATGGAAACTTTACCAAAGAGGATGTGCGTAAGTATCTGGTTTGGGCTATAGAAATGCGTCGTCGTGTGAAAGAGCAATTGAAGCGTATCGGCGGTATGGAGTTCTGGGACACTAATTTCTCCTATATAGATAAAGAAACGCAAGAAGAGTTTTTCGTGTCTGTTCCAGAGGAGCGTGGCACCAATCTAATTGAAGATGCTCCACTTCAGCCAGGCACCTGCTATACGGCTACAAGCGATAAAAATAGAGGTAATTACTATGCCTGGCAATGGCAAACTTACAGTGACTGGCAGTAGTTCAACAGAAGCCAAGGAGGATATAAAGAATACATATAATTACATCCGCGCCAATGAAAGGGCCATACTGTTCCAACAGCATTCTTTGATGCATCTTGATGTAACAGTTCAAGTGACCGTACTGTTGGGGGTAGGTGTTCACAAAGGTATTGGAGGTGCTGTTTTTGCAGCCATCGTATCATCTGTCTTTGGGCGGAATCTAAAATCAGGTCTTGGTGTCATCGGCAATATAAGTATCGGTGGCGCTATTGAGCGTGCTCTGAATTTCAACGACCGCGTATCTATGCTATCAGAAAACGGGGCAAAGAATGTGCTTGTGCCAATGGATAACCTTGCAGAAATGGCAACCCTTCCAGCAACTATCCTTGGCAAAACAGATATACCATTCTATGCCAATACACAGATGTTGATCCAGAAAATGATATAGTATTTCCAAATAGAAATGATGGCATAAGTTCGACTATGTCAATGGCATTAAGACCTAATAAGAAACAAATAGATGTCAAAACAAGAAGACATAAAGCCAATTGAAATTGATGATGAGAAAGAACTCCAAACCGCAAGGCAGGAAATCTTTTCTTACTATCGTCATCTGAGAAGCAATCTTTCCTTTATGATATAACCTTAATCTTCAAAACATTTTGGATGATAGTGACTAGAGAATCCGAATAAAAGCATCAAAAGGAATCTTTTACATACTTTCGGGCTAAATGTGGATAATTTTCTTGGAAAATTCACTACCTTTGAACCCACAAATCCATAGGACGATGGAACAGAAATTCAGCAACAACAGTTTAGACCTTGAGACGCTGCGGGAATTCTGCAAGCGGGAGGGCGAGGCGGTCACTTATCGTAAGGGGGACCAACTGGAGCGCGAGGGCGATCCTGCGCGCTGGCTTGCCTTTGTGGAGAGTGGTTGCTTCAAGTACGTGACGCATGGTATCAGCGATGACAGGGAACACATCACATGGTTTTCGTTCGAGGGTGAGTTCGTGGTTGACTATCCGACGTTTCTTTATGGCCGCCCTTCACAGACTACTATCGTGGCAATGATGTCAAGCCGTGTGTTCAGGGTTACAGGTGAGCAACTGGAGGAGTTCTTCGACCAGAGCAAAGAGACTATGAAGTTGCGTGCCATCATCGCTGAGCATATCCTCTTCCAATTCCGTTCGCGCTATCTCGACTTTCATTGCACTACAGCCCGTGAACGTTACGACTTGCTAATGCAACGTTGCTCAGGCATCGTTAAGCTGCTCAACTTGCAGGACATCGCCTCGTTTCTCAATGTTACTCCTAAAACCATCAGCAAGATACGCAAAGAAATCACTTTCGGGAGAGATTAGCAGCATATTTAACATAATTTCTTAACCTGGGTTAATACCTACACCTCGGCTACCTTTTCAAGGTATTGCCGAGGTTTTATTAGTGTACCTTTTTGTAAATTCGCAGAAGTTCCATCTGAAATGAAGAAAAACATGAAAAATTCAGAGAGGGAACGAGATATTTCTGGTTTTTTGTCGTATAACAAGTGAAAATGAAGAAAAGTTAATCAATAGTGAAGACAGACAAACAGATAGTGGATGCTGTGATGAGTGGTCAGCGCAAAGGACTGAATCTGATGGTCAGTCACTATGGGCAGAAGATCTTTGGCATAGTTGTGAGAATTACAGGTAATGTGATGGATGCCGAGGAACTGACGCAGGACACGTTCCTACGTGCATTCCGCTGCATGAGCAGCTACGACCCGCAACGCGCATCACTCGGTACTTGGCTCTGTCGTATTGCCTACCGCCTGACGCTCGATTTCCTTAAACGTCGTCGGCAGGTGTTCGTCTCGATAGAAGATTCCGAGGTATGGCAGACGGACATCAGCGACGAACAACTGGAGTCTGAACTGTCAACGGGTAATGAGGAGCGCATCAACCGACTGGCAGAGTTGATTGAACATCTGGCACTCGACGAACGTCTGCTGCTCATGCTCTACTACTTCGAGGAGCGTCCGCTGGATGAATGTTCATATATCATGGATGCAAGTCCTCATGCACTCGCCAACCGTCTATATAGATTACGAAAGAAACTTTACAAGCAACTACAGAATATATGACAACAAATAAAGATACTGACTTGCGCGAAGCCGTACGACGCCGATATGTCAACATGCCACCGCTGCCTGTGGGTTTCACCGACCGCCTGATGGAGCGGATGGACACAAAGTCTGCTGTCAGTCGGCGACAGCATTGGTGGTGCTGGATGTCTGCCGCCGCTGCTGCTTGTCTGTTGATAGCTATAGGCATAGGGGGAAACCATGAGTTCCATAGTTCCACACGGTCGGTTGTCCAATCGGCTGTAACCGATGGCGATATTAAAAGCCCTCAAGTCGACAATCATGTGCACATGAATGAGCAAATGAATGCTTACGATGAAATGACTGAGTGTACCCGACCGGGCAACCCAATTCCCCCGACCGAGCAACAGAATACCCCCGACCGGGCAGCACATACCCAATCGGTCAATCGGGCTCAGTTAACAGAGATTCCCGATACACTTGGCAGCGGCATCTGGCGCTCAGAGCGGAATGTGGCTATTGCTTTGCAGATGCTGAACGATTGCGAGACAACCATCCTTCGTGAGGAGCAGGAAATGCGCAACCATATAATACAAGCTACCTTCAAAGCTACGCCACAACCTGCCAATGCCGTTCTTGTGACCAACGAATCAGGAGACTATGAAGTGATTGAAACCAAAACAATCATTGAGATATAATAAAAATAATGTTATAAATTCAGAAGCAATGAAAACAAAGAGTATTTTTATCACAGCCATCGCCCTGATGGTAATCGTGCCAACCGCTTCGGCACAGAAGCAAATAAAGAAGGCATTTAAGGAAATAGAAGAATACCATGTTACTAAAATCGGAGAACAAAAGACAGCGAAAGTTGATGCGAACGGCATCACTATCGAGAGCAACGTCACCACCATCAAGGTGAAGGGACGGGGCACTCAACATGCAGTGTTCGAAATACTGAAGAAAGCTTTCAAGAATGAGAGTGGTAACAGTTATATGTACGAGGAAGAGACTGGTAACGAGAAAAACGAAATAGACTCAATAGACTCAATAGACTCAGCCCGTTTCCATGATCTCGGTATGCGTCGCCAGTGGAGCATCTGGAGGGATGGAGCCGAGGCTGTCCTAATAGGCGGTATGAAGAACAGCAGCTACTTCATAGCCAACTTCGACGACAAGAAACATGATGGCTATCGCACTTGCTATGCAGCCGAGTGGAGTAACGCTGACAACCCCGATGTCTACACCGCAAAACTTGTCTATGTCTATGGTCGTAGTCCCATTCAGCCCTTGCCGATTAACGGCATGGAGTTGTCAACCAATAATATCGGGAATATCTTAAGTCAATTTCATGGAACTATTCCAGACAGTCTCTTTATAGGGAATAGTTGGAATAAAGGGATAAGGGCGTTTACACTAAACATTGGTCGCGAAAACATTCCCTTCGACGGAAATATGGACAAATGGATGGCTTTGGCCATGCAACGTGGAGTGACCAATCTGAGCGACACCGACTGGCATCGTTTTTTCGGGCTACTGACACAGAAGATGATTGACAAAGCCAATAAGGAATCTAAGGAAGACTTGGTCGTTGCCGCAGGCATCATCCTCGACCTTTGCAAGAATGCATCATTGGATGACGACGAGCGTAGGGTTGTGACAAATCGCCTATGGCAAGTCATCAATTGTTTTGACAGCGATAAATATGAGTACATAAGAGATATGCTGACGTTGGCTGCAAGGAAGGTGGCGAAGGAGTGACATGCAAACAAAATGCGAAGAAAGATAATTAAAATTAGTATAAGTTGAAAAGGATGAAGACTTCATCATTGGCATGCAGGGCTGTGAAGTTCTGCAATGCCACTAAAAAAAGAAACAGGTACCATATTATCCTTAAACTCTTAACTTAGGTTAATACCTACACCCTCGGCTACCTTTTCAAGGTATTGCCGAGGTTTTATTAGTGTACCTTTTTGTAAATTCGCAGAAGTAAATCATTAAAAACAAAGAAAATGAACAAGAAAGCCATCATCACTATCCTCCTCGCCATGGTTGCAATAGCCTCTACTGCACAAAGTGTCAGAGGACGGGTCATTGATGAACTGTTTCAGCCGATGTCGTTTGCTAATGTCGTACTCATCAACCGTACCGACTCCACTTTCATTAAAGGAACCGTGACGAAGGATGACGGCACTTTCACTATTCAGACCGAAAAAAACGACGGTCTGCTGAAAGTGTCGTGCGTGGGATATAAAACAAGGTGTATAGAAGTACAGAAGGATAGCGTTGGCGACATTCAGATGCAGCCAGACACCTATAATATCAAGGGCATACAGGTAAAGGGTGAACGAATAATAGTCAAGGCAGAGAATGGTCACTTGACATATAGCCTCCCACAACTCTTGGAGATTCTGCCAGCCGATAATGCCTACGAAGCTCTGACGCGCATTCCCGGTGTGATGGACAATGGTGACGGACTGAACTTTACTGGTCGTTCCGTGACGCTCATTATCAATGGTAAGCCGACGACACTGAGTTCAGAACAAGTTATAGAACGACTGAAACAGATGCCAGCGTCTCAACTGGCAAAAGCAGAGGTTCTGCCTTCTGCTCCAGCGAAATACCATGTGCGTGGTATGGTCATCAACGTTATTACGAAAGACTATATTGGAACTAATCAGCTGCAAGGACAGCTGCAAGGCTTCTATCGTCAGAACAAATATGGCTACGGACAGGCTAAGGGCAATTTGATTTATCAACATGGGAATTTTGGCTTGGATGCATCTTACGCCTTTGGCTTTGGGGATGCTTATGGCAAGATTGAACATGAGGCACATCATCCTTTGGGTGATCAACGAGTCGATTACTCGGATAGGACTGTGCGTACGAGCAGCAACATCAACCACAACTACCGAATAGGCTTGGATTACGCTTTCTCCAAAGATAGCCGCCTGAATGTGGCGTATACTGGGAAATGGACATCTAACGATGCTACCAATACAAGCACAGGTCTTGAAACCTCTATCCAGAATTCGGAAACGCATACCTACCTGCACAATGTCGATGCCAGCTACACATCACCATTCGGTATGCAACTCAGCGTATCGTATACCAACTATCAGAACCCGAGAACACAGCATTTGAACAGCAAACTTTATGACGAGACACGTATTCTGACCGCCGAAAGCAAACAGCGAATCAGTAAGTGGCTCTTCACTGCCGACCAGACTCACGAACTGCCTAACGACTGGGAGCTGAACTATGGTGTGGAGACACAATTCACGGAGAATAACAGTTATCAGACAACTTTGAATGCTGACGGTAGTGAACTACCCGATGCTACAAGTCATGTTGACTATAATGAACGCATCCTAAACATTTACACAGGCTTTAGTAAGCAGTTCAGCAATGCATTCAGTATGGAGGCATCGGTGGCTGCAGAAAATTATCATGCTACAAAGTGGAATGACTGGCGTATATACCCATCACTTAGTGCGATGTGGAATATCAATGAAAACAACTTGCTCAATTTCACGCTCAGTTCCGAAACCGTATATCCAACTTATTGGAGTACGATGAGCAGCATCTTCTATTCGTCTGCCTACAGTGAAATATGGGGCAATCCCGATTTGAAACCCCACCCAAGTTATGAATTGAACTTGATGTGGCAGTTGAATCATAAGTATACCTTTTTGGCATTTGCAGAATTAAAGCCTGACTATTTCGTACAGTTAGCCTATCAGCCCTCAGACCGTATGGCTGTTATCATGAAGGAGGACAACTGGGACTACTCTAATAGTGGCGGTCTGCAAGTATCAGCACAATATAGTGCCGGCAAGTGGCTGAATGGTAATGTTATGGGCACCATGCTTTTCCGCCATGACAAGAGTACTGATTTCTTTGACCTGCCCTTCAACCGCACTTGTCTTTCAGCCATTCTTGGCGGCACGGCTGTTATAAGGTTCTCCTCAAGGCAAAATATCCAGTTCATTTTTAATCCGTTATTTCAATCAAAGACCATTCAGGGGGTCTATGACATTGACCCACTGTTCCGCCTCAACGCATCTCTTCGCTGGACTTCTGATAATAAGAAATGGAGCGTCATAGTGGCAGGGCAAAATATTACCAATAGTCGTGCCATCACCCACTCTCATTTGTCGAATCAAGACTATACTATGCGTGTGTGGATGGAATATCCCAATGTCTCGCTGACCGCGATCTACCGCATCGGTAAATATAAGGATAAGAAAACGAGACCCATTGATACTTCGCGTATGGGATATTGAAACGATTAAATGCTTTTGGTGATGGATGCATCAAACTATTTATGCCGTGTTACCAAAAATCCAACAAGAGAACAACTTGCTTTGCACTACATAACATCTTCTTCTCTAAGAGGATGCTTAATAACACAATCTATCTTTTCCGGCCAAGCATCTAAAGCCTACAAACGTGGTTTTTATCAAACTCTTCATATTATAATAAAAGTTCGTTAGAAAAGTTAAGGGTTGTAACGCTGCAAAAATACAAATTATTTCTAATACAAAAAATTAATGGGGAGTTTTTAAGTTTTTAAGTTTTTAAGATTTGGGATGCGATAGAATTTTTAATTTATAATTCGTAATTAATTTTATTATTGTATCTTTGCGAGAGAATTATATCAATAAGCTTAATCGATAATTATGAATAATCAGGAATACTTGGTTGTAGGCCGAACGAACGGCACAACACGCCGCGGTGACCCTTTCTGCACTCTCAAGCTGAAGAATCTTGAAGGGGAAACATCTGTGGCTGTATGGGATGTGATGCCTACCGACGAACCGATATTAGGTCAGTTGGTAAGCTTCTTCAATATTCAGGAGAATGACGGTAAGAAATCTGCACGTAAATTGGATATGCATCCAGGGGGAATGGTGCAGGAGGATCATCCTTTCTACAATCTGCTGCCTCGTCCTATCAGTCGTGAGTTGTGGGATGAATGTCTGGGCAACCTCTCGAAGATGTGCAGCGATGAGAAGCTGAAGGGGATGATTGCCGAAGTAGGGGATGTGCTATTCAAACCCTATTCGCAGTTTCCTGCAGCAACGAGTGTTCACCATGCCTTCCCTGGCGGTCTGCTTAATCATACCTATCAGATGTTGCATCTGCTGGAGGGTATTTATCCTGTGCTTCCATACGCTGTGAAGTTGGAGTATTGTGTGCTTGCAATACTCTTCCATGACTATGGCAAGGTGTATGAGTATTCACGCGACGGTGAGACTCAGGAGTCAATGTATCTTCTCGGACACATATTCATATCTGCCAACCGACTGCAGGCAGAGTTGCAGAAAAGGGAAGTGCCTACAGATGTCATCAACCGCATTGTGCATATAGTACTTTCACATCACGGTGAGTTGGAATATGGTTCTCCCGTAGTGCCTTGTACTCAAGAGGCAATCCTCGTTAATCTCCTTGACAATCTCTCCGCCAAGGCTGACAATATAGAGAATACCGGGAATATGGAGAAATCCTTCGCACTTGGAACCCACGTGATAAAGTAATAAAAAAACGGCTGTATCGAACATTTCGATACAGCCGTTTTTTTATTGCTTTTAGTTTAGTTTCCTTTCCAGAAGTTCTCAAGACGCTGCTGCTTTTCGAGCTGTGCCTTGTATTCAGCGTTAGCCTTATCGTATTCAGACTGACGGCGCTGGAACTCTGTGATACGAGCCTTCAGACGGCTTGCAGAACCTGAGATTGCTGGGTCCTTGGATGCTGCTGAAGTAGCGAAGGCAAGAGCTGCAGTGTAGTTCTTGGATGCTGCTGCATTCTGAGCGCGGAAGAGGTCAGCACGTCCAGCCATTGATGGATCGTAGCTTTCAACTTTCTTCAGATAGCTTTCTGCGCTTGCACCATGTCCGCTCTTTGCAAGTGCGTAAACAACCTTCATTGCAATACGAGCCTTAGTCTTGTTGTCTGGAGCAAGTTCAATTGCCTTGTCGTAGTACTGTACTGATTCTGCATCCTTGCCAGCCTTAGTGAGCTGCTGTGCTACACCGATAGCAGAAGCAAAGCTTGGCTCGATGGTGTAAGCATATTTAGATGCCTTGAAGTATGCGTCTGTGTCGTCGCAGTCGTTGTTTGCAAGAATGTTGATAGCAGAACGCAGGAACTTGATGTCGCTCTTGTGCTCTTCAACCTTTGGAGTGTAGTACTTGATGAGCCAGTCGCGGTCTGCTGCGTTGGATTCAGCAAAGAGGTTCTGAACTGCAAAGTATGTCGGGTCGTACTGATCTACGATTTTCTTGGCAGCAACAGAGTCTGTCTCCTGGTTTGCATGCTCAAGCATCTTCTCACATACTTCCTTGCAGAGGAGGTAGTCTTCGATGAACTGTCCGCGGAAGTTCTCAGGATCTGCCTTGTACTTAGCATAAGACACATTCATATATGTGTGGAGCACGTATGCTTCAACTTCGTGAGATGGGTCTTCGTTAACGAGGTTGATACCTTCAGAGAACATATTGTAAGCTGTGTCGAGAGAGTAGTCGTCGTATGCTACAGGACCATGCTTAGAGTAGTCGAATGCCTTGCGGCAGAGGATTGCACCCTTGCTGCTCTGCATCTTTGGAGAAGAGAATGAGTTGAGTTCCTTGATCCACTTGATACGAGTGTCGTGCATAGCCATCAGTTCGTCGAGATACTTCTTCTTGTCAGCTTTCTCTGCAGACTGGTTGATAAGTTCAGACAGGAGTGTCCATCCACGAGTGTAGATCATTGCCTGTGCAAGAGGAGCCTTGTCAATCACGAATTTCCAGCATGGATATGCTTCTTCATAGTTCTTAGCCTTGAAATAATCTCCGAACAGGGTTAAGTTCTCACGGCATTTGAGGCTGTCTTCGCCATGTCCGATGCGGTCGCTCACATCGGTACCTTCGTACTGTGCAAACGCTGGCATGGATACTAATGCCATTGTTGCCATTGCGAGAAAATTCTTAAGTTTCATAGTTGTATAACTTTTTGATAATTTGTACTTCGGTTGTTAATAGGATTGCGAATCTGTTAAAAGGTTTAACTTGATGGCTTTAATGTAGATGCAAAGTTATATGTTTTTTGCCGAATTGTTAAGGTATAAACTTTTATTAACACAAAAAAGTGAGTTTTTGACTAAAAATGTTCGCAAAATGGCAAATGATGTTTCATTCAATCAGTACGTTTCTGCCATTGATGATATACAGCCCTTTTTTAGACGTGTCGTGTACACGGCGGCCTGCCAAATCATATACTGCGTTATGCTGGCGGGTGGTGTTTGATGTGGTGCGCTCAATAGCGTCGGGGAGCAGAAGGGTGATAACAACATTGTCGAAACCGATGATTTTCTCAGAGCCGTTGCTGTTGTGCATTGCCGTGAGGCGGATGGTTGACGAGGCTGTGCCGTCGCTCTCAAATTCCAGGGACATGTGTTGCCAGGCTTCTTTGTTCTCTACGGTTGGTGCCATCACGGTTGCCCCGTCTTCGATTTCAACACTCAGATAAGCATCGCCGCCAAGTCCGGACTTCCATACATCACATTCCAGTTTGTAACGTCCCTCTGGCAGTCGCAGTTCCTGCGAGAGTGTGAGCGTGGGCGTTCCCCAGTTCTGGCGAATCCAGTAGGTCTGCTGGCTGTCGGAAGAAGGTGAGGGGCGGGACTTGAAGAAATTGCTGAAATAAAGGTCACCGTCCTTGAGTGCAGTCAGGTCGTTCTCGTTGCCTCCCTTTCGCTCCACTGTCCAGCCTTCCGGCACATAGATGGCACGGTCGCTGCTCACTCCGCTGTTTTGCTGAACGGAATATGAACCTTCAAAATTGCCATTCTTTAGTTCGGTAGGCAGATTGGGATTGCTGATTTTTGTCTGTTTTGCCAAGGTCAGTACTTCCAAGGGTGAAAGACAGTGGTTGTAGAGAGTTGTCTGGCTGGCACAGATGTGGTTGAATCCTTCCCCTTCTGTCTTGGCATTGCCCATGACGAAAACGTCCTCCAGAACCTGGTCAATCAAACCGTTACGATAGATGATAAGGCGGTGATTGTCGTAGGTCACTGTAATTACGACCTTCTTCAGCTGGGTAGGATGGTTGTCGCTGTTGGTTCCGGTGGATTTATTAGCCCAGTCGTCGCTGGTGTAGAGGGTGTTCTGACTGGTATATACCTTGCCATGGCTGTACACTTCCGGACGTTTTGTGGTGGCGTTGATACGATAGGTAAAATCTTCTGCGCTGCCGATGGTGAATAGCGTGCCTTCGTATTTTTCCTGATTCAGTATGAAACCGAAGTTCCAAGTCTGGTTGATGGCTTCAGAGCCTGATGGTTCGTAATCATTGAGATTGATATTTTCCTTCCACTCATAGTCCATTCGTGTGTCGGTAGGGTAGCCTTGAGGATATCCCTGCTTCACCATCCAGTAATAGTAGTCGCCGTTCATCCAGATCAGTCGGAGAGGGCTGTTATTGGAACCAGGAAGAATGAAGGGACGGGAATTGTTCTTCTCTGAGTTCCTTGTGATTTGCTCACTTCCGGAAACTGTGCCTTCGTCGTTGATAGTGTATTTCCATATCTCATACACTCCATCCTTGTTGTATTCTCCGTTTTTGGTTGGAATGGAGAGGTAGAGATCGTTGATGTTGTCAGGATCGAGGGACATTCCGCCTGAGTAGCAACGCTCAGTAGAGTTCCAGTTCTGGTGGAAGGCGTGTCCGGCATATTGCACCCATGTACGTCGCCATTCAGATCCCGTCCATCTGCCGTACCAATAAACATGTGAGGTCTTGGCGTTGTCGATATGTGTGTACGCAATGACGGGATTCTCGTCCTTGTCGAGTGAGACCTGCCAGACCCAGTTGCGGATGTTGTCAGTCTTGTCAACTATGGTCATAGGATACTTTTTTGCATAGTCGGAGGTTTTGTTCACGTTGAAGACCCCATCGCTGATCTTCTTCAGTTCGGCGCCATTGATGTCGCGCAGGATGGGACCATTGCCGTGATTGATGTCGATTATATTGAAGTAAAGCCAGTTGGGATATTCGTTGTCGGGATGCCCTGTAGTGTAGGTCAGGTAGATTTTGTCCTTGCCGTTGCTTTGGTACTTGGCATAAGGACGTGCGCCGGTGCTCTGAATGATTTGCTTTGGACCGAAGTCGAACATTACATTGTCGTTTTCATCGGGTAGAGTAAGTCTCGCTATTGTAGGATGCCAGCCTATGCCACGCCAGCACAGATACCAGTGTGTAGGGTCGTCGCTTAGGATGAATGGTGAAGGATAGGTAGTGTTGTTGGCAGTTGCCAGCCTTTTCTCCTCACCGAGGTTTGTGATGTCTCCTGGTTGTTTTGATATGCGATAATAGAATGCAGCCTCGTCGGTATGGCGACTGTATATGATGAGAATACGCTTGTCTGGCAATACGAGGAACGTAGGATTGTTGTGGTCGTCGGGCTGGAAATATGAACGTATGAGCACCTCGCTCTTATGTCCTGTTGTCCAGTCGTATTGTGCAGCCTTGATGTTGCCGTGTACATCGATGAAACCGATATAGGAAGCATTGATAGTTCCTGCTTCATTTTCGTAATGGATGGCACGAGGGTCGGCAAACCAACACCATGCGGATTCTTCATCGATTATGTTACCGCTATAAGTCTCTGTTTCCTGTGCTATGGCGGATAATGAGAACAATGCCATACACAGAATGGTAAAAAGTCTTTTCATGTCTGGATAGTTAGTTGATGTTTATGTTACAAAGATAAATGAATTAATTGATAATGGAAAATTTAGGATGAAGAATATATAATGAATATGAAAAATAAATCTGTGATTATTTGGTAAAGATTCGGAAAAAGCACGTATATTTGTAGAAACTTGTAAAAACAGAACGACAATGACAGACTTTCTAACTCTGTGCCGTGAGAGGTTTTCGGCACGTAAATTCACTGAAGAACCTGTTAGTGAAACAGATTTGAACTATATCCTTGAATGTGTGCGCATGGCTCCTTCGGCAGTAAATTTCCAACCGTGGAAATTCGTGGTTGTGGAAAGCGAAGAGGCTAAGGCTCGCCTACGCCAATGCTATAGCAGAGAGTGGTTTAACACGGCTCCGCTGTACATCATTGCCTACAAGGACAACGACACTGCTTGGCGCCGCAAAATTGACGGGAAGCTTCATGGTGATGTTGATGTGAGCATAGCTGTAGAGCATATCTGTCTGGCTGCAACAGATCGTGGACTCGGCACCTGCTGGGTGTGCAATTACGACCCGATACGCCTTGCCGAACTCTTCCCTCAACCTGAGAACTGGGATGCCGTAGCCATTGTTCCCATCGGACACATCGCAGTCGACTGCCCTCGCAAGGAGAAAGACCGCAAGGATATGAATGAAATAGTATCTTTTTTATAATTCTCACTTTGTGAGCGTGCTCTTATGATAACCTTCTTTAATAGGTATCGCACGGTGACATAATTCACAATAACACAATTCGAGAATTATAATTTATAATTAATATTTTATTGAGCACGCATGCTTTGGGATTATATATTACGTATAGCAGTGGCGGCACTATTGGGTGGTGCTATCGGACTGGAGAGGGAATACAGGGCTAAGGAAGCTGGCTTCCGTACTCACTTCCTCGTTGCGCTTGGAAGTGCGTTGCTGATGGTTCTCTCCCAATATGGATTTGCTGAAACGATGGAGCATTATGCTGACAATCCAAATGTCAGGCTGGATGTATCGCGCATTGCTGCACAGGTGGTTTCCGGTATCGGTTTCATAGGTGCTGGAACAATCATTTTCCAAAAACGAACAGTGCACGGACTGACCACTGCCGCAGGTGTGTGGGTGGCTGCAGCGATTGGTATGGCATGCGGCTCGGGAATGTTCTGGATGGCTATTGCGGCAACGGTACTCGTGCTGCTCGGACTTGAAGCAATGAATTTCTTCCTTGGCAGGTTCGGATCTCGTAATATCTTTGTAAAATTCACTGCTGAATCACAAGCAGATGTTGAGAACGTACTCAACAGACTGCGTCGGCGTGGCATGGAACTCGAATCTTACAAAATGGAGGAAAAGCAGACTGGCGGACATGCCTTCATGGAAGTTTCAATAGACCTTAAGGTGCTGCGCAAGCGCTATCGCTACCGTGTGCTCGACCTCATGTCTGAGTTCGATGGTGTAACTGTTGAAGAATTGACGTGATTAGATTCACGTCAATGTTTTTTTATTTAAAGTCAGGCATCAGGGCTTCCATCTCCAATGATGCCCAGATGAAAGGACCAACACCTTTGGGATCGTTGTCGCGAATAGGTTCAGACAGATAGTATTCAAATGAACCGTCTCGGCGGCGGTTTTCTTTTACTGTTCCCTTGGGGTTCACACGTTTCATTGCTGCAATGACTTCGTCTGTGGCTGCAGGACCAAGACCAGCAACAGAGCAGCAGCTGGTCAGAGAGATGGTACTGTCTTCTTCTTCCCGTATGAAATGCCTTAGAATGCCTTGATAGGCTTTAATTCCCGCATCTCTATAGGCTGTACCTACATATCCCTTGCGATAGGCTTTGAGCAGTGCGTATGTGAACATGGCAGAACAGGTGCTTTCAAGGTAATTGCCGGAACGGGTGGGGGAGTCCATCACCTGATACCAGAGTCCTGTTTCGCTGTCCTGCCATTTGAGGATAGCATCGAGGTCTTTGATTAGCAGGTCCACAACTTCGGAACGCCTGTTGTAGAAGTCAGGAAGGGCATCCAGTATCTCTATTAGTGCCATGGTGTACCATCCTTGGGCACGTCCCCAGCAGTGTTGTGAAAGTCCGTTCTGAGAGTCTGCCCAGAATGTCGTATGTGTCTCGTCGTAGGCATGGCGGTTGAGACCTGTCTGCGGGTCAAGGGTGCGCTGATAAGTCTTCTTCAGTTGGTCAACCGCATCGTAGTAGATTTTCAGCCAGTCACCTCGTTTCTGTTCCTTGTTGCTGCTGGTGGTGAATGTGGAGAGGCAACGGAACGGCAAGCCCATGAAGATTCCGTCGAGCCATACCTGATAGGCATAGATGGCTTTGTGCCAATAGACTTTGTCGACGGTAGTGCGAGGCTGCTTCTCCAACTGCTTCATCAGTGTCCTCATAGCACTCAGATACCTTGGCTCTTGCCGTTGCTGGTACATCCGCGCCACAAAATGACCTGTTCGTATGTTGTCGAGGTTGTAATCCTCAAGTTTATAGCCGCGGATGTTGCCTTTGCCGTCAATCATGGTGTCGGTATATTCCTGGCAGTAGTTCCATATCCGCTCACCTCCATAGCGCAGATAAGTGTCGAGCATGGCTTCCAGTTCTATGCCCATTACATAGCTCCATTTCGGCTTCGACGAGAAATCGAGAAGGAATGACTTAGGCGTGCGCTTCATCTCTGAATAGGTCATCCACTCTGAATAGTGACTGTAGGGCAGTCCTGTCATACACGGAAAACCGTTGATGAGGCAATTGTGGAAATTAATGTCACGTGTCATTCCCGTTATCTTGTTGCCTCGTGCCACTCCGCTGAAACTGCAGTTGCGGATGTTCACGTCGTGGACATTGCATACAGTGTCGAGTGCTATGATGAGTGCGCCGTATTCGGATTTCTCACAGGTTACATTCTCAACATTGATGTTGCGCACAGTGGGATTAAAACCTCTGCAGCAATTCTCATTGTGCTCGTAGTCAAGATTGATTTTCACTACGGCTTCACGACACTGCCCGACTTTTATGTCGCGCATGTTGATGTTCTCTATGATTCCTCCTCTACAGGAATTGGTCTTGATACGTAGCACACGGTCTAGATCAGGTGAATCCATCACGCAGTCGTGTGCAAAAACGTTCCGGCAACCTCCACTGATTTCAGAACCTATCACCACACCTCCGTGTCCGTTCTTCATCATGCAGCGCCGGATTATGATATTCTCACTGGGCATGGCTCTCTTCCGCCCGTCGCTGTTGCGTCCGCTCTTTATGGCTATGCAGTCGTCTCCGGTATTGAAGAAGCAGTCTTCAATCAAAACCCTGTTGCATGATTCCGGGTCGCAGCCGTCGCCATTAGGACCGTCGTTGGTGATGTGTACACGTCGTACTGTCACGTCGGTGCATTTCAATGGATGAATAACCCAGAACGGGGAACTAAGCAGCGTTACATCCTCTATCAGCACCCTCTCGCATTGATTAATGCCAATCAATTGCGGACGCATGCCGTTGTCGGCAGTGAACACCCGTTGTGGCGAAGGATGTCCCTTTGCATCACGCATCGGAATACCATCCTCTCCGTTGCGCAGCAGTCGTTCCCTGCCTCCGAGTTTCTGACTGACGATACCTTCCTTCCATCCGTATTTAGCTGCGCCGCACCATGGCCACCATGTTGAGGTGTTGCCTCCTCCGTCAATTGTGCCTTTTCCTGTAATACAGATGTCGTGGGCATGAAAGGCATATATGCATGGAGAAAGATTGAAGCAGTCCATTCCTTCCCACGAAGTTTCGACAATAGGGTAGAGTTGCGGCTCGAAAGTGAAAGACAACTTCGCCGCTTCCTCTATATGAAGCTCTACATTGCTTTTCAGCTCGATAGCTCCGGTTTGGAATGTCTGACCTTTTGGCACGACAACCCGCCCGCCGCCTCGTCTGGAGCAGTGGTCAATGGCTTTTTGTATGGCTTTCTGATTGTGCCGGGCTGATATTGTGCTCTTGGCTCCGCATGTCCGTATATCTATGACCGGATATACGTTACTCGTACTGTCTGCCATGCGGGGCAGCTGGATTTCGCTTTCTATTCTGCGATACATTTCCCAGTCCCATTGCTGTGCAGCTACGCTAATACCAAACATTAGCATAACCGCAAACAGCATTGTCTTAGAGAACTTTCGCATAAAAATTTAACGAAAACGAAGACTTTTTCTTTAATGAAAACGAATTGAGTATCTTACTCGTTTTCAATGATATTAAGCATTTTGATTGTAGCTTTAATTGCAGCCTCTGTCTGATCTGCGTCGAGGGCGTGAGTGCGGTACGCACGTTCGTTGTAAGTCCACGAGATAGTGGTTTGAACGAGTGCGTCGGTGCGACCGCCGGGCGGGATGCTGACAGCGTAGTTGGTGAGCCAGGGGAATGTGCGTTGCAAACGGTCACGATAGATGTGGCGAACTGCACGTACAAATGCGTCGTACATACCGTCTCCCATAGCCGATTCTTCATACACATCTCCGTTTACCTCTAGTTTTACACTCGCCATTGGCTTGAGTCCGTAGGCTGTGCTGACCATGTAGGAGAGCAGACGGATACGTTCGTCGGGGGCGTTGTGCTTGAGCACGTCGTTGACGATGTAAGGGAGATCTTCCTGTGTTACGAGCTGTTTCTTGTCGCCCAGCTCAATGATACGGTCGGTGACGCGGCGTGTCTGCTCTGCGGTCAGTTCCAGACCGAGTTCCTTGAGGTTGTTGAGGATATTTGCCTTACCGCTGTTCTTGCCCAAAGCATATTCGCGCTTGCGTCCGAATCGCTCTGGCAGGAGATCGTTGCAGTAGAGGTTGTTCTTGTTGTCGCCGTCGGCATGTACGCCTGCAACCTGAGTAAATACACTTTCACCGACGATGGGTTTATTTGGCGGAACGGCGATACCGCTGAAACTCTCCACCAGTCGTGCAGCAGCGTTGAGCTTGTCCTCGCAAATCGAAGTCTCTGCATTGAGGTGGTCCTTGAGTGCTGCCTGAACAGAGGCGAGTGCTGCGTTTCCTGCACGTTCACCCAGTCCGTTGATGCTGGTGTGTATGCCTTTTGCACCGGCACGAACAGCTGCAAGTACATTGGCAACAGCGAGGTCGTAGTCGTTGTGGGCGTGAAAGTCGAAGTGCAGGGTGGGGAACCACTCAACCATCTGACTGACGTAAGTGTAAACCTGTGTGGGGTTTAGAATACCGAGTGTGTCTGGCAGCATGAAACGGCAAACAGACCCGCCCCCTTGCCCCTCCCTGTTAGGGCGGGGAGTAGTTAGATGTAATGCTGCCAGATGAGCAACTAACTCATGTACGTACTCCGGAGAGTCTTTCATGCCGTTGCTCCAGTCCTCAAGATAGATGTTTACGCTGATGCCGAGGCTTGTGGCATATTCCACACTGCTTCTGATGTCGGCAACATGTTCGTCGAGGGTCTTCTTAAGCTGATATGTCAGATGACGTTCAGAGCCTTTGCAGAGGAGGTTGAGAGTGCGGCAACCACAGTCGTTGAGCCAGTCGATTGATGTCTTGCCGTCAACGAATCCGAGGACTTCTACGCGGTTGAGCTTACCAGCCTGACGTGCCCATCGACAGATACTCTTGACCGCATCCTTCTCGCCGTCGGACACACGTGCAGATGCCACTTCGATACGGTCAACGTTGAGTTCCTGCAGCAGCATGCGTGCAATACTCAGTTTCTCGTGGGGAACGAACGATACGCCATTGGTCTGCTCACCATCGCGCAGCGTGGTGTCCATGATCTCAATGGCGGACCCTCCCCCTTGTCCCTTCCCGTTAAGGAGGGGAGTGGTTACCTCGTTATCTGATATGTTTTTATTCATTAATAATGCTTTGTTCCGGATGGAGAGTGACTATTTCCCTCCTTAATAGGGAGGGTAGGGTCTACTTCTTTTCGTATGCTTCAATCTTATCCTTGTTTTCCAACAGGAAGTCAATGTCGTCGAGAGCATTCATCAGGCAGTATTTCTTGTAGCCGTTGATGTCGAAATGCTCACTGCGGTTTGTGGCAAGGTTTGTCACTGTCTGGTTAGGAACATCCACACGTACTTCGGTATTTGGATTTGCCTTGATGCTTGCGAAGAGTTCAGCAAGGAATTCCCCGCTTACCACTACAGGCAGCACGAAGTTGTTGAGTTCGTTGTTCTTGTGAATATCTGCGAAGAACGACGAAATCACTACGCGGAATCCGTAGCCGGCGATTGCCCATGCTGCGTGTTCACGGCTGCTGCCGCTTCCGAAGTTCTTGCCGGCAACGAGAATCTGGTGAACGCCTTCACGTGGAGCTTCACTGAAGTCTTTCTGGTTGAATACGAACTCAGCCTTAGGATTGTTTTCCTTATCGAAACGCCAGTCGCGGAAGAGGTTGTCGCCGAAGAAGCGCTCATCGCGAGTAGTGGCTTTCAGGAAACGGGCTGGTATGATTTGGTCTGTATCCACATTCTCCAGCGGAAGGGGAATGCATGTGGATTGGATGATATCGAATTTTTGTTTCATTTTCTGGTTATCTGTTTATAAAACCAAAAAAGGTCCATGCTGCAAGTATGAGAAATAGAAGGATAATTTCAAGATTCTCAGTGAGTTGTGACATTTTGCTCTTTTTTGCCTTGATCATTTTTCTTTTTACCTTTTATTTGACCTAAAAAAACATTTTTTTGTTTGTCAACCCTCGGTCGTCGATTATTACATCAATTCACGAGGGTCTGTCACCTTGCCTGTGATTGCGGCAGCCGCTGCTACGAGCGGACTTGCGAGGATGGTACGTGCACCTGGTCCCTGACGTCCTTCAAAGTTGCGGTTTGATGTCGATACAGAGAGCTTGCCTGCAGGAATCTTGTCGTCGTTCATGGCGAGACATGCAGAACAGCCTGGCTGACGTATTGCAAATCCTGCAGCTTCGAGCACCTTGTCAATGCCTTCTTCGTGGATTTGCTGACTAACCATCCATGAACCGGGAACAAGCCATGCAGTCACGTCTTCTGCTTTCTTGTGACCTTTGACCAGAGATGCGAAGGCGCGGAAGTCTTCGATACGTCCGTTGGTGCAGGCACCGAGGAATACAAAGTCTATCTTCTTGCCCAAAAGCTTCTCGCCTGGCTGGAATCCCATGTAGTCGAGCGACTTCTTAAAGGATGCCTGACCAGCTTCGTCAATTGTGTCGAGAGTAGGAATTGTCTGTGTGATGCCCATGCCCATACCTGGGTTGGTTCCATAAGTAACCATAGGTTCTATGTCTTCGGCACGGAAGGTGAGTTCCTTGTCAAATACAGCGTCGTCATCGCTCTTGAGAGTCTTCCAGTATTCGAGAGCCTTGTCCCAGTCTTCGCCCTTTGGAGCGTTTTCGCGTCCCTTGATGTAAGCGAATGTGGTTTCGTCGGGAGCGATGAATCCGCCTCGTGCACCCATCTCGATACTGAGGTTACAGAGTGTGAGACGTCCTTCCATGCTGAGGCTCTTCACAGCACTTCCTGCATATTCCACGAAGTAACCTGTAGCACCGCTGGTAGTGAGTTTAGACATGAGGTAGAGTGCGATGTCCTTTGCTGTCACACCCCATCCGAGCTGTCCTTCCACGTTGATACGCATGGACTTTGGTTTCTGCTGGAGGATGCACTGAGAAGCGAGAACCATCTCCACTTCGCTGGTACCGATACCGAATGCTACCGCACCCATTGCTCCGTGAGTGGAGGTGTGGGAGTCACCGCAGACGATAGTCATGCCAGGGAGAGAAAGACCGCGTTCAGGACCAACCACGTGGATGATACCATTGCGCTTGTCCATCATTCCGAAGTGTGTGAGACCGAACTCTGCAGCGTTCTTGGCAAGTGTGTCCACCTGAGTCTTGCTCACGGGGTCTTCTATCGGTTTATCCTGATCATGAGTAGGAGTATTGTGGTCGGGCATACATACAATCTGGTCTGGACGCAGACATTTGAGACCACGCTGGCGCATACCTTCAAAAGCCTGAGGACTTGTAACTTCGTGGCAGTACAGACGGTCTATGTACAATTGGGTGGGACCATCAGGAACATTCTGCACAACATGCGAATCCCAAATTTTATCGAAGAGGGTCAGACCCCTCCCCGGCCCTCCCCAAGGGGAGGGAGTGTTTGTATTTGAACCTTGATTTTCAAACATAATCGTTAATATATTTTTTTAATACTTCTACTACATTTTCGATATCGTACATTACATCTTCGTTTGTAAAACCGAATAACATTGAACCCCATTGCGTTCAAATTGAGTGTACGAATTACATCATCTTCTGCTTGTTCTCTTTCTGCATGGTATCCACCATCAACTTCTACAATCAGCCTGATGTCTGGAGCCATGAAATCTGCTATATAATCCCCTATTATATGTTGCCTCGTGAATTGAACACCTAATTGTTTCTTTCTAATATGTTCCCAGAGAACCTGCTCTGCCAAAGTGGCATTCTGCCTGTTTTCATGAGCAAATGCTTTGAGTAGCTCATATCTGTCAGGAAATGCCGTTTGGTAATCTTTCATCCATTTAGTAACTACTCCCTCCCCTTGGGGAGGGTCGGGGAGGGGTCTTTCTTTCTATATTTTAAATTTATTAATACAATCTATATAAGCTTCGACGGAGGCGGCGATGATGTCGGTGTTGGCACCGAAACCATAGTACATGTGTCCGTCGTATTCCACCTGCATGTGAACCTTACCCATGTCGTCGCTTCCCTTGGAAATAGCCTGGATGGTGAATTCTTTCAAGGTCATCTGACGGTTTACAATCTTCTTCAAGGCCTTTATGGCAGCATCAACAGGACCGTTTCCGCTTGCACACGCCTCGAATTTCTCGCCTGCGATATTCAGACCGAGACTTGCAACAGACTGTACACCCACACCGCTTGTCACTTGCAGATAATCCATCTTGATGCGGTGGTTCTGAGTGCGGTCTGCACCAGCAAGAACGAGGATGTCATCATCGTTGATGTCCTTCTTCTTGTCGGCAAGGCGCAGGAATTGTTCGTAAACAGCGTCGAGCTTCTCCTGAGTGAGATCCACACCGAGGATGTGCAGACGGCTCTTCAGTGCGGCACGTCCGCTGCGGGCTGTCAGCACGATAGCGTTGTCGTCGATTCCCACATCGTGAGGGTCCATGATTTCGTATGTCTGCACGTTCTTGAGCACACCGTCCTGGTGGATACCGCTGGAGTGTGCAAAAGCATTCTTGCCTACAATCGCCTTGTTTGGCTGAACCGGCATGTTCATCAGACTTGAAATCATGCGGCTTGTAGGATATATCTTTGTAGTGTTGATATTGGTCTCGATGCCAATACCTTTGTGGCACTTCAGAATCATTGCCACTTCCTCAAGCGAGGTGTTTCCGGCACGCTCACCGATACCGTTGACTGTTACCTCCACCTGACGAGCACCGTTGAGCACACCGCTCATTGTGTTGGCAGTAGCCATACCGAGGTCGTTGTGGCAGTGGGTAGAGATAATGGCGTTCTCAATGCCTGCTACGTGGTCACAGAGATATTTGATTTTTGCTCCGTATTCGTCGGGCAGACAGTAACCTGTGGTGTCAGGGATATTGACAACCGTAGCACCAGCCTTGATGACAGCTTCAACCACACGTGCAAGATATTCGTTCTCTGTGCGACCAGCGTCTTCAGCGTAGAATTCCACATCGTCCACAAAACGGCGGGCGTACTTCACTGCACGAACAGCACGTTCGATGATTTCCTCACGGTTGGAATTGAATTTATATTTAATGTGAGAGTCACTGGTTCCGATACCAGTGTGAATACGCTTGTGCTTAGCATATTTCAGGGCTTCAACAGCCACGTCGATATCTTTCTCTACGGCACGTGTAAGGGCGCAGATAGTTGGCCAAGTCACAGCCTTTGATATCTCTATCACACTGTTGAAGTCTCCAGGACTGGAAATAGGGAATCCAGCCTCAATCACGTCAACGCCGAGCAATTCCAGTTGCTTGGCAACCTGTATCTTCTCCACTGTGTTGAGCTGGCAGCCTGGTACCTGCTCACCGTCGCGAAGTGTTGTGTCAAAAATATATAATTTGTCCATAATCAAGTTTGAAAAACGCTACGAAAAACGCTATTAAGCTGCAAATTTATACATTTTTGCCCGACTAACAAAATTATTCTATGTTTTTCCCTCTGTATTACTTACAATTTGATGCATTTTGATACAAATCTTAAATAAATTCATCATTCTTCCTTACAATCTCTTTCACTTTTCAACTTTTTTGTTTATTTTTGCAATCAATAACAATGAAATCATAATAATCATTTTAATCATAGCACGCAGTGCGATGTTTCAATAGTAAATAATCATGAGTAAAAGAGTTTTGTTAATCAATGGCAGTCCTCGTGAGAACGGCAACACCAAGCTGGCGTTGCAGGAAGTGGCAAAGACACTCAACGAAGAGGGCGTAGAGACTATAATTGTGGATTTGGGCAAACGTGCCATGCAAGGCTGCATAGCCTGCGGATGGTGCGGACGCAACGGACGCTGCACATACAATGATTCTGTTTACGACCAGATAAGTCAGGCAATGCGTGACGGTGTGGACGGCTTTGTCATAGGTTCACCGGTATATTATGGTGGTCCCAACGGTTCGCTCTGTGCCCTGATGGATCGTGTGTGCTATTCACTCGGTCGGTTTATGCAGTTCAAGCCCGCTGCCAGCGTGGTTGTCTGCCGTCGTGGTGGAGCAACAGCTTCCTTCGACCGTCTGAACAAGTATTTTACAATCCTCAATATGCCAATCGTAGCTTCGCAGTATTGGAATATGGTTTATGGTCAGACACCAGGTCAGGCAGCGCAGGACGAAGAAGGTATGCAGACCATGCGCACCCTCGCTCACAACATGGCTTGGATGCTCCGCGGTCTCGATGCCGATTCCAATCCACATCCTGTTCCCGAACCACCGCTCCGCACCAACTTCATCCGCTGATATGTAAGAATATCAAGGATTTCTCCTCTGCTCCCCACTTAGTGCTAAAACACTGCTATTTATAAACTATTGATTATCAGCGATAAATTTTGATGAAAAAATTTTTCGTTCCATCAAACTTTTGATGTCACGACATCAAATTTTTTATGTCTAACCATCAAATAATTGATACTTAACCATCAAATAATTGATACTTAACCATCAATTCTCTATCGAGAATCTGATGTTGAAAAGGTACTCAAAGGCAATGAACATAGAGTACTTTCCTGACATTTTGAGCGTTTCACTGGATTCTTAAGTAATTGGAAAAATACATAAGGAATGTGATAAGAGTGGAAAATTTTCCGTACCTTTACAGCGTTTTTGTAACAATATTGATTCAGATACGCGAATGTTCGGACAGATTTCTCTCGATATAATATTATTGGTCATGCTCTACGGCGTGGGAATGGCGACGGCGGCGGGGGCTTGCCTCTACCTGTTGCTGCGGCGGGCCAACGCCATTGCGCCTGAGGTGAAGTCGCCCGTGCGGCTCAGACGGTGGACGGCAGCGTTCTTCGCCGTCCTGGCCATTGGGCATTTGTGGTACCTGCCGGCTGCCGTACTCACGGATGAAGACATCACAGTGT
>CACYSD010000029.1:0-44280 GCA_902776985.1 uncultured Bacteroidales bacterium | reverse complement strand
TGATTAAAAGGATTAAAATGATTATTATGATTACAAAAAATCTTATAAATCTTATTAATCTTAGCACGAAGTGCGATGTTATAATAAAAACAACGTGCTGCGCACTATGATTAAATGATTAAAATGATTACAATGATTATATAGAAATCTTATTAATCCTATTAATCTTAATAATTTTAGCACGTAGTGCGATGTTGTAAAAAAACATGATTATTCTAATATTTTTGTTGTGTATGGTTTATTTGTGTATTTTTGCACTGTAGATAGATAAATAACACCAAATAATTCTTCTATGGCTAACAATATTGATGTGCGGCAGATGTTGCCGCAAGGCACTTTGCTTCATGAAGGAGCTTATAGAATTGACAGCTATCTTGCCTCCGGAGGTTTCGGCAATACTTATATTGCCACGAATATGGCTTTTGGAGAACGAGTAGCTATCAAGGAGTTTTTCCTTCGTGGACAGTCGGAGCGTACTCAGAACATGAATTCTATCCGTGTCACACAAGGACAGGAATTGTTCTTTAAGGAACAGCAGACAAAGTTCAAGAAGGAAGCCCAGCGCATCCGTCAACTCCGCAATTCGCATATTGTCCGTGTACACGACCTTTTTGATGCCAATGGCACGACATACTATGTAATGGATTTTATAGAAGGTGAGAGCGTAGCCGCTCGTATTAAGGCAAAATCTGCTCCGTTAAGTGAAGATGAAACTATATATATCCTTTCTCAGGTGCTTGATGCTCTTAATGATGTACATGCTACAGGACTATATCATCTCGATATAAAGCCAGATAATATCCTTATTGACAAGAATGGCAATGCTTTCATTATCGACTTCGGTGCAAGCAAACAGCAGTCAGTCAACAACGATGGTGTAAGCCGGACATCAGCTTTCGCCTGCACACCAGAATATGCCCCGCTGGAACTAACAACAGGTAATGTGAGCAATATCGGACCTTGGAGTGATATTTACAGTGTGGGAGCTACAGCCTACAGGATGCTGACTAACCAGATCCCACCCAAGTCAGACGAAATAATTGTAGATAGAGATGCCGCTTTCCGGTTTACGGAAAATGTTTCTCCAAAGATGCGTAAGTTTATCCAGAAATGCATGGATATAAACTACCGTCAGCGTCCGCAATCTGCTTCTGATGCCATGGCTCTGCTTAATTCACCGCAAATATTTCAACCTCAGCCAAAGCCTGTTGACGTACCAAAATCAACAGCCAAACCAGAACAGCCAAAAACATCACCTTCGTCAAGACCTTCTAATGCTACAAAGGTCCTTACACCAGAACAACCAAAAGTTCAATCACGTCCTTCTTCTCAACCCAAACATAAATCTTCCAAAAAAGGCTTGATTATTGGTACGATATTAGCTGTGGCGATTGTTGCAATTGTGGTTGTTTTTGCTACGACAAAAAGTACTTCGGGAGAAACGATCATTCCGGAAGAGCTTACAAATGATAAAGAGTCATTCACTGTTAATGGTGTACAATTCAGTATGATACGTGTCGAGGGTGGCACATATACTATGGGTGCTACGAGTGAGCAGGGCAGTGATGCTTGGAATGGCGAGAAACCTGCCCATAGCGTGAGTGTGGGCACATTCTACATAGGTGAGACAGAGGTGACTCAGGCTCTTTGGCAGGCAGTGATGGGCAGTAACCCATCTGAATTCAAGGGAAGCCAGCGTCCTGTAGAGAATGTAAGTTGGGATGATTGCCAGACGTTTATAAGCAAACTGAATTCTCTGACTGGTAAGAACTTCCGCTTGCCAAATGAGGAGGAATGGGAGTATGCAGCCCGTGGCGGCAACAAGTCCCGTCATACAAAATACAGCGGTAGCAATGATGTTGGTTCCGTTGCATGGTACGATGACAATAGCGGCGTTCAGACACATGATGTAAAGACAAAGCAACCAAATGAGTTGGGAATCTACGACATGACTGGTAATGTTTGGGAGTGGACTGGCAGTTACTGGCGCGATGACTATAACAGTTCGGAAGACACGTCTTACCGCGTGCTCCGTGGTGGCAGTTGTGGCGGCGATGCGTGGGGCGCGCGTGTTTCATACCGTTCCAGCAACATGCCTTCGAGCAGCCACAACACCCTTGGGCTTCGCCTTGCTGTTGCTCCGCAGTAACAAACTCATCTTTTAGTCAATATACAATCCTAACAATAATAAAACACAAAATGAAAAGATTATTTGCAATTCTTTTGATGCTGCCTTTGTTTGCAGTAATGAAGGCGCAGGATGATACTCCTCAGTTGGAGTTCGTTGTTGAGTTAAAGGTTAAGTGCGAAGGTGCCTACCAGGTGGGACAGACATCACACGGTAACCGTTTCGTGATTCCTATTGTCGGAGGTACATTCGAAGGACCAAAGATGAAAGGAACCATCCTTCCTGGTGGTGCCGACTATCAGTTGCAGGACAATGCTCATGGACGTACGGAAGTAGAGGCTATCTACAGTATCCGCACCGACGATGGCGTGAATATCCACATCCGCAACAAGGGACTTATATACACTGGAGTCGATGAGAATAACAACCGCCAGTTCTACTTCCGCACTGCTCCTCAGTTTGAAGCACCGCAAGACAGCAAGTATGCTTGGCTGAACAATGCTATCTTTGTTTGCCAGCCGAGTTTCGGTGGCAATGACGGTGCTATCTGCCTGAAGATTTGGATGGTGAAGTGATAGTACCGGAGGGACTATGTGAAGTGTTTGTTGTGAAGTGTGAAGTGATAGTACCGGAGGTACTATGTGAAGTGTTTGTTGTGAAGTGTGAAGCGTTTTTTATTTTTCCAATGCTTGGAAAAGATTGTCAAGGGCGATGTCTGCATTGCCCTTGCTCTCGTTTAAAAGAGTGACGAATTTGGAACCGATGATTGCTCCTGATGCGTTGTCGTTGGCTGCCTTCAGAGTCTGGGCATTGGAAATGCCGAAACCAATCATTCTTGGGTTGCGAAGCTGCATCAGATTGATGCGCTGGAAATATGCCTGCTTCTGTTCATCAAACTCTTTCTGTGTTCCGGTGATGGATGCGGAGCTGACCATATATATGAATCCGTCGGTGTTGGCATCGATGAAACGTATGCGCTCGTCCTCGGTCTCTGGAGTTATGAGCATGATGATACGTAGGTCGTAGCGTGCTGCAACTGGAGCAACGATGTTGAGGTAGTCATCGAAGGGAAGGTCGGGGATGATGGCTCCGCTTACTCCCGCCTCTACGCATGACTGGCAGAATTCCTCAATGCCATAGTGGAGGATAGGGTTGAGGTAGCCCATGAGTACAAGGGGAATATTTACCTTATCCTTAATGCTCTTTAATTGGTCAAAAAGCAGTTTGAGAGTCATCCCGTTTTTCAGTGCCTGTGTAGCTGCGCTTTGAATCACTGGACCGTCGGCAAGCGGGTCACTGAAGGGTATTCCCACTTCGATCATGTCGATTCCTCTGCGCTGAAGTGTGAGGATGACGTCGGTTGTGCTTTCGAGTGTAGGACAGCCTGCGCAGAAATAGAGAGACAGGAGTTTTCTGTCTTTATTGTTTTGGAAGAGTTGGTTTATCTTGTTCATGACTTCAATTGTTTTAGGAATGATGAGAGTTTCTCAATGTCTTTGAGTCCTGGTTCAATTTCAAATTTTGAGTTAAGATCTATGCCCGCAAGAAGGGGGTGGAGGAGTGTTTTTATCTCTTGTGCGTCATCGCTTCCGATTCCTCCGCTGAGAAGGAATGGAGTTTTGCCAGTGTAACTGGTGAGAACGCTCCAGTCGAATTTAACGCCGTTGCCTCCAACGGACTTCCCTTTTGTGTCGAAAAGGAAATAATCCACACAACCTTCGTAGGGAATGGTTTTTGCGAAGTCCTCTGCTGAAGCAATGTTGAATGCCTTGATGAGGCTTTTCCCTTTGAGTTGTCTGAAGTATTCTGGAGTCTCGTGTCCGTGAAGCTGGATGTAGTCGAGACGGAATTCTTCGGCAAGACGAAGCACTTCGTCCGTATCTTCATCAACGAACACTCCGACCCGTTTGCATGTTGAGGGCAGATGGCTTGGACGCTCACTGACATATCGACTGGATTTTTGCCAGAAGATAAAGCCCATAAAGGGAGTGAAGAGTGAAGAGTGAAGAGTGAAGAGTTGTTCCACCTCGCGGATGTTCTCCGCCTCGCGCATGCCGCAAACCTTGACTATCATTTTAAGCCTACCTCCTTCCCCTCCCAAGAAGAGGGGCGTTTTTTAAAGTTTTGAAATGAATTCCGCTAATGCCTGTCCCGGGTCGGGAGTCTTCATGAAGTTCTCTCCAATGAGGAATCCTTTGAATCCTGCCTCTTGCAGCGCCTTTACTGTTGCAGGGTCGGAGATTCCGCTTTCGCTAACTTTGACTGCATCTTTCGGGAGTTTTTCAGCAAGCAGGAACGATGTCTCCACGTCGGTGACAAAGGAACCGAGATGACGGTTGTTGATTCCGCAGACATCGGGTTGCATCTCAGCGTATTCCAGTTCCTCCTCAGAGTGCATTTCGAGCAGCACTTCCATGCCCAGAGAGTGCGCCTTGTCCATGAGATGTTTGCACTTAGCCTTAGTGAGACAAGCGGCGATAAGCAGGACTGCAGATGCTCCGCAGAGGGCTGCTGCATAGAGCTGTGCTTCATCAATCACGAAATTCTTGTACAAAATTGGTATGCTTACGCCTGATTTACGTGCTATGCGGATGAACTCGTCGCAACCTCCGAAATACTTCTCATCGGTGAGGATGGAGATGGCAGCGGCTCCGTTCAGCTGGTAACTGAGTGGTATCTCGCTTGCAAGCCCTTCTTCCTTGATCCATCCCTTTGAAGGTGAACGGCGTTTGAACTCTGCAATAATGCCTGAATCGCTGTTCTGTAGTGCTTCACGCAAAGATGGTTTCTTTGCGCAAAGCTGTTCAAGTTCCAGATGTTTATGGGCGACTATTTCCTGTAGGATATCTTGCATGATGATTTCTTTTTTTGTTATAACGTAATTTCGTTATATCGTTATAACGCCGTGATTTACTTAACTATTCAGTTCTGCGAATTTTCTGAAGGTGCGGAGTGCTGCGCCGCTGTCAATGCTTTCGCGTGCAATAGCTATACATTCTTCAATATCCTTTTCTCCACGTTCGAGAACCTGAATTCCGAAAGCTGCATTTGCAAGCACGATGTTCTTCTGTGCAGGAAGAGCACGGTTCTCCAGCACTGCATCGAAAATCTCTGCTGCCTCTTCCTCTGTGGCTCCTCCGACGAGTTCTTCTGGCTTGGCAATGTCGAATCCCAGGGACTGAGGACTGAAGATGCGTTCGTAGTTGTTTGTGGTCACCTTGAAATCACTGGTCAGTGATATCTCGTCGTAGCCGTCAATGGAGTTTACAATTCCGTAGTCAATGCCGAGGCGTTGGTAAACCTGTTTGTAGAGCCGCATCTGATCAAGGTTGGCTACACCGAGAAGCTGGCATTTTGGCTGTGACGGATTGACAAGCGGACCGAGTAGGTTGAAGATAGTCGGGAATTGGAGAGCCTTGCGGATAGGTCCGACGAACTTCATGGCTTTTGCAAACAGCTGTGCATGCAGATATACAATTCCTGCTTCATCCATACTGCGGTTCAGGCGGTCGAGGTCGTCGGTGAACTTGATGCCGTGGTGCTGTATGACGTTGGATGCACCGCTGACTGATGTGGCTGCATAGTTGCCGTGTTTAGCCACCTTGTATCCTGCTCCTGCGATAACGAAACAAGATGTGGTGGAGATATTGAATGTGTTCTTGCGGTCGCCGCCAGTTCCTACTACATCGATGTAGCGGTCTGAATGAAGGACTGCTGATACTCCTGTCTCAAGGATCCCGTCGCGGAAACCGAGCAGTTCGTCAACTGTCACACCACGCATCTGAAGGCCGGTGAGAAGGGCTGTAATCTGTTCGTTGGAGAATTTGCTTTGAGTGATGCCGATAAGCACCGACTTCATTTCTTCACGAGTCAATTCTTCGTTGTTGAGTAGTTTTTCCAATAATATCTTCATAGCTCAAGAAAGTTTTTGATGATTGTTTTACCATTAGGAGTTAATACTGATTCCGGGTGGAACTGGATGCCATAGACGGGGAGTGAACGATGGCGAAGTGCCATAATCTGATTCTCGTCACTCACAGCTGTCACTTCCAGACATTCAGGGAAGTTTTCCCTCGATGCCACCCATGAGTGGTAGCGCCCGATTTCAATTCTGTCGGGAAGGGAACGGAACAAATCGTCTTTACTGAGTATTTCGCATGGGGTTGCCACTCCGTGGAATACATCGCAGAGATTCTCCAGCTTACCGCCAAAGGCTTCTGCTATGGCTTGATGGCCGAGGCAAACTCCGAGTATGGGCTTTTTGCCTGCATATTCCTTAATGACATCAAGCAGAAGACCTGCTTCGGAGGGAATTCCAGGACCTGGGGAGAGAATGATGCGGTCGAATGGATCAAGTGCATCTAAACTGAATTGGTCGTTACGCAGTACGGTGACGTTTGCACCCAACTGTTTGACCATGTGACTCAGATTGTATGTAAATGAGTCGTAGTTGTCTATGATTACGATATTCAACATAACATTTCCGATTTATAGTTCTTCGCCCATCTTGATGGCTTTGCGCAGGGCACCGAGTTTGTTGTTTACTTCCTGTAGTTCGTACTCTTCGTCACTCCGGGCTACAATCCCACCGCCAGCCTGGAACCATAGTTCTCCGTTACGGCTGACGAAGGTGCGGATGGTGATAGCCTGATTCAGAGAACCGTCAAGACCGATGAGACCGATACATCCTCCGTATGCTCCGCGGTTGTGTGGTTCATATTCTGAAATCAGTTGCATGGCACGTACCTTTGGTGCTCCGCTCAATGTGCCTGCAGGAAAGGTGTCGATGAATGCCTGAATTGGGTCTGCCGATTCGTCAAGTGTTCCCGATACTCTCGATACGAGATGTATGACGTGGCTATAATACTGAAGGTCTTTGTAGAAGTCCACCTTTACATCGTGGCAATTGCGACTGAGATCGTTTCGTGCCAAATCTACAAGCATCACATGCTCTGCATTCTCCTTTGGATCGTTTCTCAGATATTCTGCACCGCGACGGTCGGCTTCGGCGTCGCCTGTTCGCTTTGTCGTTCCTGCAATCGGGTCAATGTAGGCTTTCCCGTTGTCTATTCGGCAGTGTGTCTCTGGTGAGGATCCGAAGATACGGAATCCTCCGAAGTCGAAATAGAAGAGATAGGGTGAGGGATTGATGCTGCGCAGAGCACGGTAGAGGTTGAAATCGTCACCTTCGTATTTCTGAATGAAACGGCGGCTGAGAACAATCTGGAAAACGTCTCCACGTAAACAGTGCTGTATGCCTCGGCGGATATTTGCCTTATGCTCTTCATCTGTGAGGGTGCTCTGCACTTCTCCGACAGAGTGGAATTTATATGAATGGAAATAGGCTTTGTTCATCGCCTTTTCAATCTTCTCGATTTCTTTATCCGCAGTCTCTTTGTCGTTGTCCGCTGTAAGAGTCACAATCTTAAGGGTGTTGTTGTGATGGTCAAAGACTATGACATTCTTATATAATATGTATAGTACGTCAGGAGCATCGTTCTTCTCCTGGGTGTCATCCTTCACGTTGATGTTTTCGAAGTATCTTACAGCGTTGAAACTGGTGTAACCGAACAGACCGCAAAGCTGTTTGTCGTCTCCATCTACGCAGATGTTGTCAATCAGTTCATGGATAGCCTTGGCTGCATTGTACTCACTGCTGATTTCGTTTCTTGAAACACTTCCGTCAGGAAAAGTGACAGTGCTTTTGCCGTGACCGATAGCTACGCTTGCTATTGGATTGATACCGATGAATGAGCGTGAGTTCTGTGCGTCGTGGTAGTCGGAACTCTCCATCAGTGCGCTTTGTGGATAGAGGTCGCGCAGTCTCAGGTAAACTCCGACAGGTGTGTGGAAGTCTGCCAGAATCTTTTTGCTGATAGTGATGTATTTAAAAGTTGCCATATTCCTTAGCCATTTGTTTGTTGTTCAGATAAGTTTCTACATCCTTGTCTCCGCGGCCGCTGACGGTGAGGACTACGACGTCGTCCTTCTTGAAGGTGAGTTTAGATAGTGCTGCTATTGCGTGTGCAGACTCTATCGCAGGAATGATTCCCTCCATTCGTGTCAGTTCGTAGCCTCCGTAGATGGCTTCGTCGTCGTTGATGCTGAGCACTTTAGTGCGTCCTTTCTTTGCCATGTTACAATGCATAGGTCCTACGCCTGGGTAATCAAGTCCTGCTGAGATGGTGAACGCTTCTTCAATTTGTCCGTCGGCATCTTGCATCACCAGCATCTTTGCTCCGTGGAGTATTCCAGTTGTGCCTTTGTGGATGGTTGCGGCGGTGTGGTTGGTTTGCCATCCGTGACCTCCTGCTTCTGCAAGTACGATTTTCACTCTTTCATCATTGACGTAGTGGTAGATTGTTCCTGCTGCGTTGCTTCCTCCACCGATACATGCTATGAGATAGTCAGGATAGTTGCGTCCAATCTTCTCTTCGAGCTGCCATTTGATTTCCTCTGAAATCACGCTTTGCATACGGGCTACGAGGTCGGGGTAGGGATGTGGACCCATAGTTGAACCGACAATATAGAAGGTGTTCTGTGGGTGGCAGCACCAGTCGCGGATAGCTTCCGAACAGGCATCGCTCAGTGTCATGTTGCCTGTGCGGACGGGATGTACCTTAGCACCGAGCATTTTCATACGCTCAACATTGGTGTGCTGGCGTTCCACATCGGTTGCTCCCATGAACACCTCACATTCCATATTCATCAAAGCACAGACCGTTGCGGTTGCTACTCCGTGCTGTCCTGCGCCGGTCTCTGCAATGATGCGTGTCTTTCCCATCTTCTTGGCAAGGAGAATCTGCCCGATAGTGTTGTTGATTTTATGTGCACCTGTGTGGTTCAGGTCTTCACGCTTCAGGTAGAGCTGACATCCGTAGCGCTCGCTCATTCTGCTTGCGTAGTAGAGTGGAGAAGGACGTCCTACATAGTCTTTCAGTAGAGCGTGGTACTCAGCCTTGAATTCCTCGGATTCGATGATAGGCAGATAAGCCTGCTGCAGGTCGTGAACACACTTGTAGAGGATTTCAGGAACGTATGCTCCTCCGAATTCTCCATAAAAACCTTTTTCGTCAACAAGATAATTTTCCATATTTTTTTGTCGTTTAGTCGTTCTGTGATTTAGTCGTAAAAAAAAAGAAGCCTACCGTAAGAACGATAGGCTTCTTAGTATCTTTTCTGCGAACTCTATAGGTACGCGGCCATCTTCTCACGATTGTTTGGAATCCTGAGTCTGCCACCACCAAAAGTTTGCGCTAATAATCATAGTTGTGATATTTGTTTTTGTCGTATTTGTTTCAAATCATCGGCAAAGTTATACTTTTGATAATAATTGACCAAATTTTCTGTCGGAAAATTTACAATTTGTGTGAAAATTTTTCTTTTTCCTGACAAATACACATTATTATATTAATAAAAGTGTCAATTGTTCAATATTTCACACAATTCTTTCATTCCTTCACTTGCACCCTTCGCGATAATATGGACATTCATACTTGCCGGTATGTTGGCAGGATGTGGGTCAATCAGATATTTCTTGCAAGTGTTGGATGCATAGTGAATGAGACCTGCGGCAGGATATACATTCAGGGATGTGCCAATTACCACCAGGATATCTGCTTTCGAAACTAAGTCAATGGCGGGTTCTATCATAGGAACGGCTTCACCGAACCAAACAATGAAGGGACGCAACTGACTTCCGTCTTTGGCTTTATCACCCATCTTAATCGTCAGATTGTCCTTCGGCATGGTAACCACCTGTGTTGGGTCGTTGGGGTTGTCGGTCGATGTGGCTTTCATCAGTTCACCATGCAGATGAGTCACATTCGTAGAACCGGCACGTTCATGCAAATCATCCACATTCTGAGTAATCACATTTACCTTGAATTTGGATTCCAGAGAGGCAACAAGCCTGTGACCCTCATTCGGCTGCACGTCAAGTAACTGCTTACGGCGTTCGTTGTAGAAGTTGATTACAAGTTCGGGGTTTTGCCAATATCCCTCAATACTCGCTACTTGCTGAACCGGATATTGTTCCCACAATCCTCCGCTGTCACGGAACGTACTTATACCACTCTCTGCCGACATCCCGGCACCAGTAAGAAAAACAAGATTTTGCATGATATTTTGGGAATTTAATTATGAATTATGTCGCTTTCCTTCAATACATATCGTTTGTAGTAGGAAATCAGCAGGGTAGTGAGAGGCAGGGCTATGATCAGTCCTACGAATCCAAGTAATGATCCCCAGATGGACAGCGAAAGAAGCATTACCGCAGCGTTCATGCCCATGGCATTTCCCATTATCTTGGGTGTGAGAATCATGTCTTGTATAGCCTGAACTACAAGGAATACCATTATGGCAAGTCCCATTATTGTCCAGAAACTGTCTCCTGTGTCATGTGCCTGAAGCAGGGCGAGTATGATGGTTGGAATAAGTCCTAATATCTGAAGATATGGTACCAGGTTGAGCAGACCTATGAACAAGCCAAGAGGTATGGCAAGCGGAAAATCAATGATTACGAATCCGATGGAGAAGAGTATTCCTACACACAGGGCAATGAGTGATTGTCCGCGGAAGTAGCTGTTCATACCTCGTTTCACGTCTCGCAGCATACCTGCAACGAAGGTGCGGTGACGCTGTGGCACCATTTTGATGAATCCGTCGTTAAGCTTCTCGTAGTCAAGTAGTATGAAGAACATGTAGAGGATTGACACCAATGACGCAATGAAACTCAGTATGGCTTCGATGGAACTTGATACGAGAGAGAAAAGCTGAGGAAGACGATGCTTGAGGAACTGCGTCATATCCTCCATGCTTATGTACTTTGAAATGTTGTCTATGCCAAGATACGGACGGATATACTCGTTGACGAACTTGGATAAGTCAGCGTGGTGTTTGCTGTTTTCCACATAGTCCACCACTACTGCTTCAAGCCTGTGACATTCATCTATAACTGACGGCACAACAAGCTTGCCTATAAGTACCAGTACAGCCAGCAGGGTTATAATCGTTGCGATGATAGCCACAATTCTGTATTTCAACCTGCATTTGTATTGGAAAAAGCAGACAATGGGGTAGAGCATGTATGCTGCAACCCATGCAACCAGAAATGGTATCAGCACGCTGCTCAGACGTCGTAGCAGGAAATAGATAGCTACGCATACCAATACTACGCCAAGTGACCTTACAAACCGGTCGAATGTTACTTCCTTACTCATTGTTCGTGTTTTGCAGTTGACGGATGGCACCTGTGGCAGGATGGAACTCTACAGATGTCCGTGTTTCTTTGTTGAAAAGGTTGGCTGGAAGTTGGTCGGTCGTGCCGAATTGTGCAAGAGGAACGTCCTGCTTCAGCAACTGACGGTTGACTGTGGATATCTCAACGTTAGCCATTCCTGGCAGGTTATAGACGATACCTGTGATTTTGCGCTTGGCAAGTTGCTCGGGAGTGGGTATGCTTACCGTGTGGCGGTCTGCAATGCTGATGTAGTATGGTTCACCAGCGAGATCGTCATCGTCGGTGAATCCGAGCTTCTTGCTGAATCTGAACAGAACCTTATGCTGCACTTCTGTCGTTGGCTCGTACACCTTAACGTAGCTGATGTCGGTGGTGTCTGCCTCTCCGATGAAAAGGCTCATCAGCGCTGTCTCATGGCGTTCCAGTTCCGTGAGCATAATACGGAGCGATTCTCCGTCTTTTGGCATCGATTCCACCTGACCTCTCATGATGGCATTACGGCTTTCACGTATGTCGTAGATTTCCGCTGCGGTAAGTTCGGCCATCTTTGCAGTTGACGTGGCAGAGAGTATTTCCGGTGTCAGATACTGTGACGGATCAACCCTGTTGTTGCTGCGTGAAGTGGTGGTGGTCGCACTGTTGAAACTGGCGCTGCTGGTGGCCATGTCACTCTTGTTGATTGACAGGATGATTCCGCCTTCTCCAAGATTCACCATCGGTGCTGTAGTCTTGCTCTTGTACTTCACAGTATAGAGCTTTGTCGTATCTACTACACCAATGCTTCTCATCTGTATGTTGGTCAGCTGATAATCGGTACGTTCTGCCTGTTCCACATTCTGAAGATTGAGGTAGCGGTTAGCGTAGGCTGCAAAGCGTCCTGGCTTGTAGTGGATACGCATAGCACTACATTCAAAGGAGAGAGCAGTACGTGGCAAAGCGTATGTTACTCCATTGGATGTTATACCAGGATTGAACTGAGAAACAGATGTTTGCGCCTTTATGTTATAGCAAGAGATTAATAATAGAAATGATAAAAAAGTACTCTTCATATCTGATTATTTTTTAGCGTAAATTCTCAATTATGTCCGAAGCGATTAGTGATTTCTGGCTTCGTTCTTTCGCTGCTTTGTCACCTGCCAGTCCGTGCAGGTACACGCCAATGACGGCAGCCTGTTGGGGCGTGTATTGCTGTGCAAGCAGGGCAAGAATGATTCCTGTCAGTACATCGCCGCTGCCGGCTGTAGCCATGCCTGGATTGCCGGTAGTGTTGAAATATACGTCTCCCTGCGGAGTGACGATGCGGGTGTATGCACCTTTCAATACTATGATAATGTCAAGCTTCTTGCTTAAGTCAATAGCCTTTGCCAGCGCTTCGTAGGAATTGACGGATGTGTGGATGAGGCGTTCGAATTCCTTGGGGTGGGGGGTGATGATTGCTCCCTTGGGCAGAATCCTCAATCCTGAATCGCTCGCAGCAATGCAGTTGAGTGCGTCTGCATCAACCACAAGAGGGTATTTGCAAGACTCCAGCACAGTCCTTACTATGTTGAATGCTGCTTGGTCGGTACCTAGTCCCGGACCCACGCCAATGGCGTTGACGTTCTCCATGAGGTTTGTGAGGTTCTGAGAGTTTCTTACGATAAGTTCGGGAACGGATATCTGGAGGATTTCACGATTCTTCTCGTTTGTGCATGCAATCACTTTCCCCGCGCCGCTGCGGATGCAGGCTTTTCCTGAAAGCACGGCTGCTCCTGCCATTCCCTCGCTTCCGGCAACGAGCAGGGCTGTGCCCATTGTGCCTTTGTGGGCGAACTTGGAAAGAGGCTTAAGCATCGACTTGACCGTAGAGTCCTCTATGGTGTGGTAGTGAGTCTGCGAGGTTTCATCGTCAGGATCAACAAGACCTATGTCGAGCACTTCAAACTCACCAACGTAGGGCTCGTTCTCCGCAAAGAAGAACGACATTTTCGGCGTGTGGAAGGTGAAAGTGTAATCAGCCTGAATCACATTCACCATGTTGTTGCCGGTGTTGTCCTCTGTCATCAGACCTGAAGGTACATCAATAGAAACCACAGTCGCCGGAGATGCGTTGATGTATTGCACCACCGATGCAAAACCACCTGTCAGAGGTCGTGCCAATCCTATTCCGAAGAGACCGTCAATCACTACGTGCTCCTCGGTGAGTGTGGGTGGTGTGAATTGTGTCGTGATTACCTGGAATGCCACTTTCTCCACTTCTTTCAATCGGTTGCAGTTTGCTGCGCAGTCGGCAGACAATCCCTTTGAGGTGTTGAAGAGGTAGGCTTCTACACTATAGCCCCATCCCGACAGCAGTCTGGCAATGGCAAGTGCGTCACCACCATTGTTCCCATGTCCTGCGAAAACCACGACAGGGCGGTCCTGGTTCCATTTGGTGGCATACTTCTCACAGAAAGCCATTGCGGCATTCTCCATGAGGTCGAGAGAAGAAATGGATTCTTCTTGTATCGTATATGAGTCAAGAGCCTTGATTTGTCCGGCTGAGAGAATTTTCATTTTGTTGTACTTTATGTTTGTTGCATAGATGTTGCAAAAGTAGTAAAAACAAACGAATTGAATATGCTAAAAAAACTAAAATTATGCGCTTGTGAATAAAAAAGTAATAGTTAGGCACTTAATTACAGTGTTTTTTTGTAACTTCGCAAGCAATTATTGGTCTGTCCGACATTCACTATTATTCATTATAATTATGATTAAAATTCTTGACCGTTACTTTGAATTGTCTTATCCTCAGGAAGTCATTCAAGAAAAAGTAAAGGCTATTGCAGCTCGTCTTAATGAAGATTATCAGGACAAGAATCCTGTTATGGTGTGTATTCTCAACGGCGCCTTTATGTTTGCAGCTGATTTGGTTCGCGAACTTACATTCCAGCCGGAGGTACTGTTTGCCAAGTTCTCTTCCTACGAGGGAATGACAACTACAGGCAAGGTGCGTGAGCTGATTGGTGTTAATGCCAACATCCAGGCTCGCGACGTGATAGTTGTTGAAGACATCGTCGACACAGGTACTACTATGTACAATCTCCTTCCTCAGTTCTTTGCTAAAGGTGCCAAGACTGTGAAGATCTGTACATTCCTTCAGAAACCCGAATGTCTTACCGTGCCTCTTAAGGTGGATTATTGCGCCATGGAGATTCCAAACGCCTTCATTGTAGGCTACGGTCTTGACTACAACGGCATGGGTCGCAACTACAGGGACATCTATACTGTTGTGGAAGAATAAGACCCTCCCCCTTGCCCCTCCCAAGGGCGGGGAGTGATTTGATACCAACCGATGGGTAGTGTATTCTGCTGTTCATCCGATGAAAGAACTTAAGAACTCAAAAAACTAAAAACAATAACCTCATACCTATTAGTAGGTAACTACTCCTCCCCATGCAGGGGGAGGTAAGGGAAGGGGTCTTTTAATTTTCAAACATATGAAAAATATCATTATCTTTGGTGCCCCAGGTTCAGGAAAGGGCACATACAGCGAAGAAATTGTACAGCGTTACAACATGGGACACATCTCAACTGGTGATGTGCTCAGAGCTGAAATCAAGAACGGTACAGAACTGGGAAAAATTGCCCGTTCATACATCGACAACGGACAGTTGATTCCTGACAGCCTTATGATTGACATCCTTGCAAAGACCTATGATGCACTCGATGACTGCAATGGTGTTATCTTCGACGGATTCCCACGCACTATCGCTCAGGCAGAGGCTCTCAAGGTCATGCTTGCAGAACGTGGTCACGACATGGGTATGATGATCGAACTCGAAGTGGATGAAGAGACTCTTATGGCTCGTCTGCTCCGTCGTGCCCAGATTGAAGGTCGTGATGATGACAACGAAGAGACAATCAAGAAGCGTTTTGCTGTTTATCATTCTCAGACAGAACCTCTTTCAAAATGGTTCGAGAAGGAAGGTATCCGTCACAGCTTTACTTGGAAAGGTTCCAAAGACCTTATGCTTGAGGAGATTTTCGCTGAAATCGACAAGGAGAAATAATGGCAGAAAGCAATTTCATTGACTACGTAAAAATCTATTGTCGTTCAGGTAAGGGTGGACGTGGAAGCACCCACATGCATCGTGCCAAGTATCTTCCAAAGGGAGGTCCCGACGGAGGTAATGGAGGCAAGGGCGGAAGTGTGATTCTGCGAGGAAACCGCAACTACTGGACTTTGCTCCACCTTCGCTATGATCGCCACATCAAGGCTGAGCACGGAGGAAATGGCGGCAAGAATAAATCGACAGGACGACAGGGTGCCGATGCATACATCGAAGTTCCCTGCGGCACTGTTGTATATAATGCCGAGACAGGCGATTACATCTGCGATGTGACAGAGCACGGGCAGGAAGTCGTTCTGCTTAAGGGCGGTCGCGGAGGTTTGGGAAACTACAATTTCTGCACACCTACCAATCAGGCTCCGCGCTATGCCCAGCCAGGTGAACCGATGCAGGAACTGAGTGTGATTCTCGAACTCAAACTGCTTGCCGATGTGGGTCTTGTGGGATTCCCCAATGCAGGTAAATCCACACTTGTCTCTTCGCTTTCCTCAGCAAAGCCCAAGATAGCCAACTATCCGTTCACTACACTCGAACCGTCGCTCGGCATTGTGCCTTACCGCAATGGACAGTCGTTCGTGATGGCGGACATACCTGGAATCATCGAGGGAGCAAGCGAGGGCAAGGGACTCGGACTTCGTTTCCTGCGCCATATAGAGCGTAATTCCCTGTTGCTGTTCATGGTTCCTGCCGATGCTGACGACATAGCCCGTGAATACAATATCCTGCTCAACGAACTCACTACGTTCAATCCGGAATTGCTGGAAAAAGGCCGTGTGCTTGCCATCACCAAGTGCGACCTCATCGACGACGAACTCAAGGAACTGCTCAGCGAAACACTTCCTGAGGGAGTACCTACCGTCTTTATCAGCGCCGTCAGCAATATGGGCTTGCAGCAACTCAAAGACCTACTGTGGCAGGAGATGAACAGCGAAAGCAACAAAATCGCTGCTATCACCACTCAGGAGTCCATCGTTCACCATGCCAAAGACCACATCCGTCTCAAGTACGAACTGCTTGACCTCGACGACAATGACGATGAAGGGTGGGGTGATGACGACAAAGATAACGATAACGAAGACTTCGACGACATCGAAGACCTTGAAGATTTTGAATACGAAGAATGAAACTACTCGAATACAACATTGACCCTCGTATAAGGGCTTTCTCCACCATGCGTGAAGGAGGTTTCAGCAAGGGGGCTTACGGCGAGTTCAATGCCAACGCCTTTTGCGGAGACCAGAAAGAAGCCGTAGTAGCCAACCGCCAGATACTTTCCAACGAAATAGGCATTCCTCTTGAGAATTTTATCTATACCCATCAGGTACATTCCACTTTCGTTCGCGAAGTAAATGCCCATTTCGTCAGTATGCCCAAGACCGAACGCCAGAATCTGCTCGAAGGTGTTGATGCGCTCATCACCAACCTTCCTGGCTATTGTCTGTGCATATCCACAGCCGACTGCATCCCTGTCATCATCTATGACGAGAAGAATCACGCAATAGCCTGTGTGCATGCAGGATGGAGAGGCACGCTTCGCCGCATCGTGGAAGTCACTCTGGAGAAGATGATGAGTGTCTATGGCACACAACCTGCAGACTGCAAGGCGGTCATCGGTCCTGGCATCTCTCTCGAGAACTTCGAAGTAGGCGATGAAGTCTATGAGGCGTTCGAAGGAGCTGGCTTCGACATGAATCTCCTGGCTATGCGACCGCAGGGTCAGTTTGCGGTAACCGACAACACCCTCAGTATTCGCAAGGAGAAATGGCATATCAACCTCCCTCTTTGCAACACTCTTCAACTCACTCAGATGGGTGTGCCTGCTGAGAACATCCACAACTCCGGCATCTGCACCTTCGATGACTACGAACACTACTTCAGTGCCCGCCGCCTCGGCGTCAAATCCGGCCGCATGATCACAGGAGTGATGATAAAATAGACCATCCCAGAGAAAGTGGTGAGTTCTGCGGTTTACCCGCAGAAAAAACTCAAGAACTCAAGAACTTAAAAACTTAAGAACTTAAGAACTCAATCATCGTGCGATCCCTATAAAAAACAGTTATCAAAAGAGCACGCATGCTGACGCAAGAATGAAGAAATTCAATCCAGATTGAGGTTTGGAACACAAAATCTTCGCAAAATTTATCACAAAATCTGGATTTTGTGAACGATTTTATGACAATTTTGTGTCCAAAACTTAAAAACTCAAGAACTCAAGAACTTAAAAACTCAAATATATGAAACCCTTTCTTTTTTTTCTTTTACCAGCGATGTTGCTGGTAGCATCGTGTAGCGATGATCCGTCAACTGATGGACGCTCCCCCGTTTTCGATAAGATAACATTCGCGCCTAGCAGCACCGTTGCTCCCAATGACTCGGTGACTGCTACAGTAGAGTATAAAACCCCGGGAAACAATGTCTATTTCAAATATGTTTACAAAATCCGTGGCAACGGAATAGAGATAGAGAGTGACCCAATACTTATCCTGAAGCCTAAGAAGGAACAACCCGTATTCGGATTCCGTGCACCATTGACAGCAGGCGTCTATACCGTTACTGTCAGCACCACCAGCGTGCAGTACACCTCCCTCGGTCCTGGCGGTGCCGTCTATGGTAATCCTACCAGCGCATCAGCCACACTCACAGTCCGCGAATAATTTTTTTTCTTATAATCTATCCCCTCTTTTTTTTGATGGCGCAGTATCAAGTATTTGATGCTGCGCCATCAACAATTTGATGCTTCGACATCAAATATTTGATACTACGGCATCAAAAGTTTGATGCCGTGCTATCAAACTTTTGATGAAACGGAAAAATTTTCCATCAAAATTTCTCTCTGAAAATAAATGGTTTACAAAAATGAAAAAATGAGTCTTTTCGGATAATAACCATGCCATTCTGATGGCGTAATAGGCAAAAAGCAAGAAAAATTCTTTTTTGTTTTGTTTATTCTCAGCGAATAATAATTTACGTTGAGCTACGCTCTTAGTTACTCATGCCTGAAATAAAAATGAAATTTTTTTGGATTTTCATTTTGTTTTCCGCTTGCTTAATCGTAACTTTGCCAGTGAACACCATTATGAAGCCTCAGTGGAGGTGATGGTGTGGAACATTTTATTCTATTATTTAGCGTTTGTGCTATATTCGGAATGTCCCTGAACCTAGGAAATTCATTTGACATTTCACGATACGAATAAGTACCAGCGCCTACGCAATAGCGTGGGCTGGACTTATCTTCGTGAATGGGTTATCCTAGGACCTGGGGACATTGATAAGCGCCGGTTCGCGCTTTTTCTGTCCACAGGTCCTTTTTTTGAACCCATACTCCGATGGTAGTCCATTCGCTTATAAAGCTATATGCGTAGATGGATTTTATAATCAAACAACTTAAATCAGTCAATAATCCACGTTCTATACATGGGATATATCCATATCGTGGAAAGATTGCAGCATTAGATGCAGAGCAGGTATTGTCTCAAATGCCAAAGGGCAGTACTGTTCTTGATCCCTTCTGTGGTTCCGGAACAATCGTATATGAAGGCCTGAAATATGGCTTGCATACTATTGGTATTGATGCTAACCCTATCGCTGTTACTTTGTCTAACGGAAAGATACACATACCCTTGTCTTACCAAGACGTTAAAGACGAAGTCAATTCTTTAATCAATAGAGCGAATAATCTTTTAGATGTGCCAATAGTATCTGATTATCCAACAAGTCTTTTCCATGAGAAATCTCTCAATGAAATTATGAGATTGTCTGTTTTCTATGATGAGATGTCTGATTATGTAAAAGCATGTTATCTTGGAACCATTGCCTTGACAGCAAGAGGTTGCAATGATTACAAATGGACATCGAGTACAGTTGGTAAGAATATTGAACCAAAGAGATACATTCCTTTTTATGAGAAGCTTCAATTGAAGGTGAAAAAGCATTTCTTGCCAATAGCCAATGAAAGCAAGGTATATTACGAAGATAGCAGGGAACTTGACAAGATAATTCCCCCCGATTCCATAGACTTCATTTTTTCTAGTCCACCATATTTCGACTGCCTAGACTATACAGCTTATTACGCTAGAATTATTTACGATATCTTAGGCTACGAAAGAATTCAAATCAGATCACGACTTATACAGAACTATGAGAACTATAAAGAAAATATGAAAATTGTCCTTGACAAACTATATAGAGTTCTCAAACCAGGTGGCCAGGTCATATTTGTAGTCGGTGACAAGAAGATACATGGAAAAGTGATTAACGGAGCTGAATATTTCCAAGCTATCAGTCCATTCAAAAGCCATACTATTGTAGAACGGTCCTATTCTGGTACAAGTTCAAAAGTATTCGATGCCATTAATAAAACCGAAAGAAAAGAGCAGATTATAATATGGACAAAACAAGTAAATTAGTATTATGGGATGCCACCGTGTTCAATCATGACTCAAGTGACATGAGTATGATTCCTGATGAAAGTATTCATTTGATTATAACGAGTCCTCCGTATTGGACACTTAAAGATTATGATGTTGAAGGACAAATAGGCAAAGGAAGTAGTTCGTATGAATATTATCTAAGCGAATTGAACAAAGTTTGGAAAGAATGTGTTCGTGTTCTAACTCCAGATGGTAAGATCTGTATTAATATTATGCCATTCCTGTTAACGGGTAAAGCTGCGCGATTCGATCGACGTGAAACGCGATTGGTGTTAGGGGATATAGAAGCATTCATGAATACAACGGGTTGTATGTATCAATTTGGACTTTATATTTGGGATAAACGTAAAATCGCTAGATTCAGTTCTTTTGGTAGCTATCCCTATCCACCAAATATTTTTTCCACATATCCTTATGAGTGGATTACTGTTTTCTCAAAAAAGGGAAAGCGGAAACCTGTTTCAAGGGAAATAAAAGAAAAATCAAAGTTAACAACAGAAGAATGGCAAAAATGGGCCATTAATTCTATTTGGGAGATGCAACCTGCAAAGGCAAAAGCAGAAGGTCACCCCGCTCCCTTCCCAAAGGAACTTCCTATGCGTCTCATCAAGTTGTATAGTTTTTGGGGTGATACTGTATTAGATCCATTTGCAGGAACGGGAACAACTCTTTTGGCTGCCCAAGAGCTTGGACGTAAATCAATAGGCTTTGAGTTGAATCCTGAGTATGTAAAACTCATAAAGAACAAACTAGCCCCTGTTATCTCCCAACAATGCCTATTTACAGAGGAAATATAAATAGTACACTTGCTTCTATTGTAGCTAATTCGTCAGATGGTGAGGAAAAACAATTCTTTTATCACATGCCGTGCAAAAAAGAATTGGATACCTTAGTTTATTTCGCTAGCAATATAGAGTCAAAAGACCGTTTTGTGTTTATTCGGGTAAAATATGAATGGGAGTATGGGATGAGGGCTCGTAGAATAGATTTGGTTTCAAAGGAATCCAATACAATCACACTCTATAAGAAATCGAATAAGTTTGCAACAGACAGTAATGCTATTGACCTATCTCGATTAAAGGAAAGTGTTTTAGATTCCTTCCCTCATTTGAAAGTCAAGTGTATGCTTTTATATTCAGACATTATTGAAGAACAGAGTATACGTAAAACATTAGATTCGTTAAAACTTGATGTTGGATTCATGATAATATTGTAATTATGGCATTTCTTATCAATCGTACAGCTGCTGCTAGAATAGAGTGCTTACATGCGCTTGCCAAGTTAATTGTTGAGAAGTTTGGCACTTACGGAAAACCATTCAATCTTAAGGATGTTAAGTATGACCGTAATGCCATCAATATTCATCAGTATTGCACATTGCTCAAAGAAGATGAACTTGTTGGCAAGTATTGTCGGTTCAAAGAAAATCCACTCGATGAAGCTGGATGCTCTATCACCAATGGAGTCTTTAGTGACACGACAAAATCAAAAGAAATAAGTAACACAATCAATGCGATGCATGCCCTTGGCTTTGTTGAGCGAGTGGAAAGAAAGGTCCGAATAACTTCTTTTGGCGTCAGGTTCGCTAAAGCCGAATATGGAACTGCCGACATGCAGGCCATCATAAAAAAGGCGGTATTGAATTATGGTCCAATAGTTGGTGTAATGTACGGACTTTCTAAATACAACCCTGGTGATATATTTAATATCAGCGAGATTAATGTTGGGTACCCGTCACCTATAGAATTCGTGGAATATAATGGTTCAATGGTACAATTATCTGCTGGTTCTACTCAGGATTCAAACACTAGAACAAAATCGTGCATACTAGCTTGGCTAACACAGGGTGGATATATCAAACCGGTTCATTTTAAGCCTTCTGATTCTCCATATCCACATATTGCTTACCGTGATTATATAAATAGTGAACATCGGATGGGGCAGGTGTATGAAATAATAGAGTTCCCTAATACAGAGATAACTGATAGACCTCTCAATTATGACAATCTTACAAAAATGAATTTCTGTCTTAGGGAGAATGGTCAGTCTGTTGTTCGTGAAGCTACGATGTATTATGAAACAATTATCAAGAACCGTAGATTTGCCATTCTATTCCTTCTGAATCTTGCCTTTCAAAACAATACTGCGGTTGCATTAAGTGATATCATAGATGTCATGAAAGAAGATAAAGGCAAATTTGTGGTTTCAGAAGAAGACCTGGAAGAAACCATTTCAACAGAGATAGAGATTGCATTCATGGCAGGAATTCCATATGTAGGAAGATATATGAATGGGAAATTGTATCTGCAACCAACAAAAGGGCTTAATCTGAAAGAGTTGGAGATAGGTGCTCCACAGGATGTTATTAACTTTCTAAACCAATATAGCTATTGATGGGCAAATTTTGTTTATACGCAGACAATCGGCTTGACGCCCCTTGCGCATTTTTACAGATGTACAAGTACTCATATCTTGCAGATTTTATAGAGGATGAAAAGCATAGTAAAGGAAAATCATCCCATAGCATTCCGTTATTGGTTAGCTGCCTAAAAGAAAGTAAAGATTCAATAAGTAGGTTCTCTGTTAAAGATGAGTGTTGCATTAACTGTATGTTTTGCGTTTTCGGATGTGTTGGAAACAGAATTCTATTATCTAATAGATTCCATCCTAAAAAATTTTGTTATGATATCACTGCAGAAGAGCTTTTAGAATTAGAGCAGACTGCATCGAAACTATTTAAAGGAACAATCATACAATTGCCGAAAGTCCCAATAAGTCAATTGTACGTGAAATTCAAAAGTTTTGAGGCTTTTACTGCTGTCGATGAAACTAAGAATATTGCCGTTTGGACAGCAAATGCGATGAAATTCCTTAGTTCGTCGCTTGAACCACGTCTTTCTTTGGAGGTCGGTTTACATATTAATCAAAGAGATAGAGGAGGAAGAATAGATGTTAGTCTCCTAAATACAAGAGATAAGTTTCTTTTTGTTGCCGAAACAAAAGTTGATTTTAATCATATGATGGCTGAAGGTAGGTATGAATCCCAAATGATTGCCTACGAAACAGAGTTGGAACAATTAGATGATGGTATTAAGCGAGCTAAGTTCTTGGTTATTGGTGGTCGCGAATGTGATCTGCTCCCATCTTCTGTAAAAGGTTCTACGTCTGGTCCACGTGCTGATTTCTTTTATAGTGTTCTACATAAACACGATTTGTTTTTCTTTTCTGCAAACGCGTTGCTAGCACTTGGTTTACAGAAGTTGTACATATCAATTAAAGATTATTCTTTAGAGGCATTATACCCAGTTATCAAAAATAATAGATTTGTAGGAATTCTGTCCTCGGGTGTTGTAACAGCTGAAGGTGAAATAATCGCTTTAGACAAAGCCTTACGGGAATAAGATTGGCATTATCTTTGCCCCACACGGACGATAACTAAAAAGACGATGGCATAAATGATATTTCGTGCTTGTTTTGTTTTTTCTACATTCGAAGTGATGGCATTATCATTTAAATCTTCTTTCTTTGTAAAGAAAAGCGTAATATTCAGGATTTAGTTCGAGAACTTCCTTCAATATAATCAAATCCAACATTTGCTATGACCTTAAAAGACATAGACATAACGTTTGATTTTCAAAGATACACTCGTAAGGGTAACGTGAGTTCGGTATAAGAAAATTCTCTAAAAAGTTGTAGGAGTGAAAAATTCTTTGAAACTTTAATGGTGAAAATCAAACAGTTGGAAATAAAACTCCACTCCTATGAACAGTGCACATTTAGTAGTTTTTTGTGTATTTGATGTGTATTGAAATATTTTGATCCGGACTTGAAAAAACATCTTATTGACGTGCCTGGGAAGCACCATCGTAATCGCCCTTGTCGAGTGTCAGATGCAGAAATAATGACAATTTGGTTGAGTGAGGTCCGACTTTTTGACCGTAGTGTAAATTCTTTTTGACTGTGGTGTGAAACTTATCAGACTTAAGTCTTTTTGATGGTTTCACTGTGGTGATTTTTTGAAAATACTTAGGTACTTTCTTCTTTTACACTACAAAGTTAACACTGGACAGTACTTTCGTTATAAAGTATTAAAAAATTATTCATATTGGCTAACAATTATTAACCAATTAACTGCTTGCACATTGCGTGGAAGTCAACATTTTTAGGAAAAGAGTTAAGGTAAGTGAGATTTTTAAAATAATTTTTAAGAAATTTTTCTGCTGAAAGCAGAGTGTTTTTTTTTCATTATGATTCTTTTTTTATGAAATAAAAAACTAACTTTGCACTCGTTTTATAGTAATAACACAACACAAAATGAAAAAGATTTATGAGAAACCCTCGCAACAGGTGTATCATCCCTTCGTTCGGACTATGGTTTAGCAAACACAGATGAATGGGAATAAGGAGGACACGACAATGAAGAAAATGATTTTTACTCTGACTGCTCTGCTCATCGCATCAGTATTGTTCGTATCATGCTCTAGTGATGACGAAATTGAGAAGGAAATCCCTGCTGCTAAGACTTACAAACTCTCTATCAACGCATCGAAGGGTGGTGATACCCGTGCCCTGACAATTGATGACAGTGGTGAGAAAAACGTGCTCAATGCTTCGTGGACAGCAGGCGACGAAGTGAGCGTGTATGATGCAAATGATGTTTTTATCGGTACGCTTACGGCTCAGTTGAATGGAAACGCTACCATACTGGAGGGCGAACTGACTACTCCTCTCTCTGTTGGCGACGTCTTGACGCTGGAATACAAGAGTCCCAACTATGCTGCACAGGACGGCACACTGGCTGGTATCGCCGCCAATTGTGACTACGCTACCGCCACTACCACGGTTGCGACCATCGAAGACCATAACATTACTGCTACCGATGCTGGGTTCACGAACCAGCAAGCCATCGTGAAGTTCACGCTGATAGATGGGGGAAGCGGTAGTGATCATATTGACGCCTCGCATCTGACCTTCAGCGACGGCACCAACAGCTACGTTGTCACAGCCTCTCCTGCTACCGATGTGCTCTATGTTGCCATCCCTGGTTTTGCCAGCAAGACCGTATCACTCTTTGCGAAGGTGGGTGGCGACGTTTATGGCTATGCTAAGAGCGGTGTCACCTTCACCAATGGCAAGTACTACGAGATAACGATGAAGATGTCGAAAGCTGAAGTCGGAAAGTATTTCGGTGCCAACGGCAAGATCTACGATAATACTGGTGAAGCTGCAAGCGCAGGTACAACCGCAGAAGCGATGATTGCGTATGTGGGTACCCAGGCTGGTGTCTGCGACTACGGACTGGCCATCGCGTTGGAGGATATTGAGAGCTATAAAATGACTTACGCCCAGGCTGTAGGTGAATACGGAATTTCTAAATGGGCTACGAATCATCCTGTTCCAGGTGGCACTTGGCGTCTTCCTTCTTTCAAGGATTGGCAGTATATGGTGTGGGGATATTATATAGAGGATCCTGTATCTGCACCTGTTGGCGGGGAGGTAAAGACGGTATTAGGTGGTACATATTACTGGACAAGCACATCGGTGGATGCTGATTATGCCAAGCTCTTCTTTTACGACGGTTCGAATTATGGCAGCTTCTCGAACAATCCTAAGGAGAATTACTGGAATGTACGCGCCTGCTTGGCGTTCTGATAAAGTATAAAGGTTAAGACACAAAACACGTCAAATTAATAACATCTATTTTCAACAGGTGTATCATCCCTTCGTTCGGACTATGGTTTAGCAAACACAGATGAATGGGAATAAGGAGGACACGACAATGAAGAAAATGATTTTTACTCTGGCTGCTCTGCTCATCGCATCAGTATCGTTCGTATCATGCTCTAGTGACGACGAAATTGAGAAGGAAATCCCTGCTGCTAAGACTTACAAACTCACTATCAACGCATCGAAGGGTGGTGATACCCGCGGCACGTTGACGGAAAGCGGTTCGATAATATATGCCGAGTGGGAGAAAGGCGATGAAGTGAGTGTGTATAATTCCAGTAGCGTACTGATTGGTACGCTCAAGGCTAATGGTGCTGGAAACGCCACAGAACTGTCTGGCGAGTTGACTACGGCTCCATCTATTGGCGACGTCTTGACGCTGGAATACAAGAGTCCCAGCTATGCTGCACAAGACGGCACACTGGCTGGTATAGCCGCCAATTGCGACTACGCTACCACCACTACGACAGTTTTGTATATCAGCGGCAACGAAATTTCCGCAGAGGATGCTATGTTTACGAACCAGCAGGCTATCGTGAAGTTCACATTGAAGAAGAAGGCTAACGATGCAAATCTTGTAGTACCAGCAGCCACGACTCTGACGGTGAATGACGGTACTAACGACATCGTTGTTACGCCAACCAGCTCAACAAACGTGCTCTATGTAGCTATCCCTGCCGTTGCTTCGGGAGCTATCTCTCTTACTACAACTATCAGTGATGTGAAGTATATCTACCAGAAATCGGGCGTGACCATCAACAATGGTATATGTTATCCAATTACTGTAAAGATGCGTCCTGAAGGTACCATCAATAGTTTGTTCACCATCAACAGCACCGGCGACAAGGTGTTCTTCTCGAAAGGAAACCTCCAGTATATCGGTAGTGCTGCCACTCCTTACTGGAAGTTCGCAGACAACCAATACGATGCTCTTGGTGCGACAACTGGTCAAAACAGTAGTAAAACAAACGTAGATCGTGACCTCTTCGGATGGGGTACAAGCGGATATGATGGTAAATATCCTTATTATACCACAACAGATAATTCGTATTATGCGTCTGGTTCTATTGCCGGTACGAACTACGACTGGGGTGTTTATAACGCCATCAGCAATGGTAGCAATCATGCTGGTCTTTGGCGAACAATGACGACAAGCGAATGGCAATGGGTAATAGGTCCTTCTTCTACTACTCCGATTCCTGGTTATAACTGTAGAAATTCATCTACGGTGAATGGTGTCGCCAATGCTCGATTCGCCAAGGCGTACCTGTTTGGAACGACACATGGACTTATCCTATTCCCAGACTCTTACTCTCATCCTACTGGAATATCTACAGAACTTATTGGCATCAATGATAAATCTGGTATCAGCTGGAGTTCAAACCAATTCACCGCCGAGGAATGGGCGAAGATGGAGGCAGCAGGAGCTGTATTCCTGCCTGCAGCAGGTACAAGGATTGCAGGGATATTTTCTAGTGACCCTAATACAGCATTAGGGTACTGGACAAGTACTCCTTCTAATGATGCTCAGAATGCTCAGGCACAATTTAATCAAATCACCTATTCTTGGTTCGACATACCCTCTAATACCAATAAGCATATAGGTTGCTCAGTCCGCTTGGTGACAGACGCAAACTAAGCAGAATCTTTCATTCTAGTTCCAGTTAATTCCTCGATATTCCTGTGCGGATATCGGGGATTTTTTTTCAGATTTTTTATTATTTCACTAGATTTTTGTATATTTGCGAAAGAATAAATAATTTTTTTCTATCATAAATAACATCAATAATATGAGTAATTCTTTGCTTCGAATCGTTTGTGCTGTTTTGCTCTGCGTTACTATGTTTACAGCAAAGGCAGGGACTACATACAGCGAAAATCACACAGATTCTGTGTATCTGTTCTGCTATGCTACCAATAACCCTAAGGATGGGGCACACTTTGCCTATTCATACGACAAACATCGTTGGACGGCTCTCGGTGGCAATCATTCATTCTTCAAGAGCGATTTCGGAACATGGGGCGTTCTGAAGAATATGTTTACGCCTTCGTTTGCCCAGGACGACAATGGTGAATGGTATGCTGTGTTTGGACTCGGAGAGAGTATCAATCAGTTTGCTACAACCCGTTCCAAGGATTTGTGGTTGTGGAAACCACAGGATTATCCTTACCTTGAGAAGGATGAATCTTTCAGCAATCCCGTTCTTGTATATAATAAAGGTGTATTTGAACTTTATTACCAGTCCAATTCTGGTGCAAAACGCACGGTGAGCAAGGATTTCAGAAACTGGGAAAAGCCGGTGGCTGTTACCGATGCAGCGTTTGAGTCCGTCAAGCGATATGTTACGATTTCTATTAATGGGGTAGAGCAGAGGGGCGAAATACACCGAGTCGCAACGCAGACGGTGGAAAGACTGACTGAAAAACTGAGCCTCGCCAATCAGCGCGGACGCAGTCAGAACGAGAATTGCGGCGATGACGCAAACCGATTTCGTGGTATCAAGTGTCTGAATGCACGTCTGCAGATAAACCTAAATGACACGAAAGCTATCTCCCCGGACCTTATCGGTATATTTTTCGAGGATATCAACTATAGTGCTGACGGAGGACTGTATGCAGAGTTGATTCAGAACAGGGATTTTGAATACAATAGCCTGGATCGCGGTGAATGGAATGCGAAGAGTTTCTGGGAACTGAAAGGTGAAGGCTCTTCGTTTGAGATAGCAGAAAAGAATCCCATTCACGAGAATAATCCTCACTATGCTGTTCTTACCACAACAACCAAGGGTGCTTCGCTGCAGAACGGAGGCTTCGACGGTATAGTGCTCAAGGCTGGTGACAAGTATGATTTGAGTCTCTTTGCAAAGAGTTTTGACGGAAAGGCTCACAAACTGCAAGTAAGCCTTATCGCAGCAGACAAGGTGGTGGCTTGCACTGTGGTCTCGATTAACGCCAAGGCTGCATGGACAAGACTACAGACTGTACTCAAGGCAGCAGCGAGTGTGGATAATGCCTCGCTGTGCATCTCTCCGCTCGACGAAGGAAAGATAGGTGTGGACTTCGTAAGCCTCTTCCCTCAGAAGACTTTCAAGAACCGCAAGAACGGACTTCGTGCCGACCTCGCCCAGGTTCTTGCCGACTTGAAACCGAGATTCATCCGTTTCCCCGGCGGTTGTGTAAGTCACGGCAACGGAATAGAGAATATGTATCGTTGGCGCACTACCATCGGTCCGCTGTGGGAGCGTAAGCATCAAAGCAATATCTGGGGGTATCATCAGTCGAAGGGTCTCGGCTTCTACGAGTATTTCCAGTTCTGCGAGGATATTGGTGCAGAACCTCTGCCTGTGCTTCCTGCAGGAGTTCCTTGCCAGAACAGCAGTCGTGGCGGTCACGGACAGCAGGGCGGTCTGCCTATGGATGAGATGAAGGACTATGCCCAGGAACTGCTCGATCTGATAGAGTGGGCTAACGGTGATGCCCGAACCAGCAAACTCGCGAAGATGCGTGCCGATGCAGGTCATCCTGCGCCTTTCAACCTTAAATATATAGGTGTGGGCAATGAAGATCTCATTGGTGATGTGTTCACCGAACGATTCATCTATCTCAACAACATCATCAAAGAGAAATACCCTGACATAAAGGTTGTGGGAACAGTAGGACCGTTCTTTGAGGGCAGCGACTACGAATATGGCTGGCAGCTGGCTCGCGAGCAGCATGTGGATATAGTTGACGAACACTATTATGTCAATCCGGGATGGTACATGAACAACCAGGATTTCTACGACGGCTATGATCGCAACGGGACAAAGGTCTATCTCGGTGAATGGGCTTCATGGGGCAGTCGCATGGAAAACGCTCTTGCCGAGGCTCTGCACATCACCAACCTTGAACGCAATGCCGATGTTGTGGTAATGTCGTCCTACGCCCCTCTGCTTGCGAAGAAGAATCATACTCAGTGGAATCCCGACCTGATTTATTTCGACAACACATCTGTGTCGCCAACGGTAAACTACTATGTTCAGAAGATGTGCGGCAACAACAGCGGCGACCAGTATGTATATGGCGACCTCACCATCGAGGCTACCCGTGACGACAACGGAAAGGAGGTGACAGCATACAATGAGGATGCTGACCGACGCATCAACTCCTCTGTGGTGCGTGACACAAAGACAGGGGATGTGATTATAAAACTGGTAAACATCACTCCGTTTGATACTCCTGTGACGATAACGTTCCCTGAGACAGCGAAGCTCACTAAGCCAGCCTCTGTGACCTGCATCTCAGGCAACCCCTCTGACAAGGAAGCCAAACATAGCTCTTCTTCCCTGACTATGGGCACTACTACCACTTACATCATGCCTGCCTACAGTTTTAGCGTGATAAGGGTGAAGGGTGAAGTGTTGGTTGTGAAGTGATAGTACCGTTTTTTTTCTTTTAGGGAATTTCCTACCGCAAAGTAGGGAATTCCTTTTTTTTGCTTGTTAAAGTAGTGGTAATTTTGCAGCGAGAAAAAAGAATTATTCACTATAATACCTCAGAGACAATGAAACCATTAGTATTACTCACATTGATGCTCCTGCCATCTGTTACGATGGTGGCGCAGGACGACGATGATATGTACTTCGCTCCCCGCAAGAAGGAAACGAAGACTAATCAGAGTACAAGTACCTCTGTAAGCAATGCAGGAACTTATACTTCGCGCTATACTGGAGTTGGCAGTTCCGACATCGAGGTGTACAACACTAACAGCCGTAGTGCTGACGAGTACAACCGCCGTTACAGCAACTACAGCGGTTCGTATGGCACTAACGCTGATTCTCTCATTGCAGAGGTGGACACAGTGGATTCCGCATACGACAACGCAGAGGACGAAGACTACTACTACAGTCGTCGCATCCTGCGTTTTCGCAGCCCACGCGTGGGAATTGCCATCAGCAGCCCTTACTACTGGGATCTGGTTTACGGCTACGGAGTCTATGACTACCTCTATGATGATTTCTACTACTATGATCCATTCTTCTGGCACTATGGATGGGGCTACGGATGGTCATGGGGACCATGGAGCACTTGGTACGGCCCGATTTGGGGATGGAGCCATCCCTACGCATGGAGCTATTGGGGGTGGGGACCAAGCTGGTATCATCATCCTTACCATCACGGATGGGGACCTGGACCTGGTTACAACCATGGACGCTACAGCTATCGCGGAACTCCTGACAACCGCTTCGGACGAGGCGAACGCATCCGCACCAGCGCTTTGGCTAACGGCGGAGTGGCAAGCAACAGCCGAGGAACATTCGGTGGCCGCACAAGTGCCGTAAGTGGCAGCCGCAGCAACGGAGGTAGCCGTACCAATGCATCGACAACATCATCGAATGGCGGCGGCCGCAGCGCATTGGGAGGTGGACGCAGCTCTGGCATCCAGCGCAACAACTCTACTGCAACTGCTTCGAGAAGCGGCAATGACTCAGGACTCTATTCTGACTACACACGCTCACGCAGCTCTTCATCCTATTCACGTTCACGCAGCAACAGCGGAAGCAATAGCAATGCAAGCAGCTATCGTCCGAGCAGCACCCGCACTACAGGCTCCAACTACTCTTCTCGCAGCAACAGCAGCAACAACTCTTCTACACGTACTGTGACCAACCGTAGCAGCTATTCTGGAAACAGCAACTATTCTGGAAGTACATACTCAAGCGGTTCTTCTCGAGGCAGCAGCTACAGCAGCGGAAGCAGCTTTGGTGGAGGCAGTCGCGGAGGCGGCGGTGGTAGCTTCGGTGGAGGCGGCAGCCGTGGCGGAGGCGGTGGCGGAAGCCGCGGAGGCGGAAGAAGGTAAAGGAAGCCTACGGCGGACCATCCGGATGGTTATATTTTATATTTTGATATTTTTAATTTGAAATAGATATGAAAGCTCGTTTATTATATATAATAGGTGTATCAATGATAGGAATGTCTGCAATGGCGCAGGATGCCTACGATGCAGCAAACTTCTCTCAGTCTGACCTTAATGGTACTGCCCGCTATGTGGCTATGGGTGGTGCACTGGGAGCACTCGGTGGCGATATCTCTACCATGGGTTCCAACCCTGCAGGTATCGGACTCTTCCGCCGCAGCGAAGCAACATTGTCGTTAAGTGCAATCACTACCGACGAGAAGGGACAGCTCGGTCACGATGCCACTCGCGGTTCGCTCGACCAGGCAGGTATGGTCTTTGTAATGGATCAGGGCAACCGTAGCAGCAAGGGACTCCAGTATGTGAACTTCGGTGTGAACTATGCAAAGCGTCGCAATCATCTCGGCAATGCCAGTCTTGATGTGCAGAACCTCAATGGCATATTCTCACAGACTTACCAGTTGGCAGACCTCGGCAATATGGCTATTGATAATGACTATTTTGGAGGAATGGCTGTGGATATGTCAACTCCTTACTATGACGAACATGGTAATATGATCAAGGATGGAATCGTGTTTGATATCTATGATAATGACGGCAATCTTGATCACTATGAAGGATGCGGTGCTCAGTCAGCTCTTTACAAGCGTGCTACTTATGGCAGTACATCGCAGGTGGACTTCAACCTCTCTTTCAACGTTAGCGATAAGTTTTTCTGGGGTGTATCGGTAGGAGTGTATGATATCAACTATCATCGTGAGTCTTTCTATTATGAATTGGGAACAGACGGAAACGATTACAACTTCAGCAACTACTATGACACCAAGGGTGATGGATTTGATGTGAAGCTCGGAGCAATCATCCGCCCAATCGACAACTCTCCACTGCGTTTCGGATTCAGTATCCATACTCCTACTTGGTATATGATGGAGGATGTGAACGGAGCATCATTGTTCTACAATGGCAATTTGATTGACCGTAAGGGAACTGATCCGTATGAATACAGCTTCCGCACGCCTTGGAAGTTTGGAGTGAGCATGGGACACACCATCGGCCGTAACGTCGCTTTCGGTGCTGAATATGAGTTCTCTGACCCAAGCAGCGCAAAGTACGACTCACGCGACTGGGACAACGATGCCTATTTCGTAGCAATCAACACTATCACAAAGGAAACTCTCAAACCACAGCACACCTTCAAGGTGGGATTGGAGCTTAAGCCTGCTGACAACTTCGCAATCCGTGCCGGATATAATTATGTATCCTCTCCTTTCAAGGACGATGCATTCCGCACAATCTTATACGATGGTCCATTCACAGAAACCGACTATACCAACTGGGGGGCAATCAACCGTTACACTCTCGGTGTAGGCTTCCGTTTCCAGGGTGGTTTCTTCGACCTCGCTTATCAGTTCCAGAACCAGAAGGGCGACTTCTATGCCTTTGACGATCAGGATCTCAAACCAACAGAAATAAAGAACAATCGTAGTCAGATACTTGCTACGCTTGGATTCAAATTCTAAAGACTCATAATCTGATTAACCAACCTAAACCTTAACTCTATTGGAGGTGTGGCGGTAAAGTGCTTCGGCATTAATACCGGCACACCTTTTTCTTTTTCTGATATATTTGCACAAATCACAGAAAACACTTACCTTTGCAATCACAATTGACAATCATTTTTTATTCGTATATCCGCCTAGACTTATGAATCTTTATATCCGTTATTTCAATTACGAGGCATTGGCAACCAATATGGACGATGTGGTTAATTTCATTTCCACCATTGAGGAAATCCATATGGATGACAATGCTTACGACCGTATAGCAAAATTTATGGACAGCGATAACAGCTATCCGTTCCGTCTGAAAGTAAGCTACAGCAACTATATTCTTTTCCTGAAGACAGAGGCTCGTAATCTTGAGGAATTCAAGGAGTGGGAACAGAACCGTTCTCAGGTTAATCACATGTCGATGGCTGAGCGTAAGCGTTTGATTATGGAACAGCTGGAACAGAAGCAGGAGGGATGGTACGATGCATCGATTATGTTCAAGCGTGCCGTTGTCATTCCAGAGTCAGGCAAGTGCCAGTACTTCGACAATACGTTCCGTGCCAAGGTGAAGGCAGAATCTGCAGTAGACTGCTACAATCAGATGATTGAGCATCTTCAGAACCGCCAGGATATTGACCCTCGCAGTCAGTTCCCTTCAGTAAAGAGCGACAACTTCATCCACGTTTTTCTTGGACCAGAAGCTTAGGGGGACAACGCTCTCAAGTTTTTTTCATTTCGCTTTGCGAAAATTGTTCCAGAATAATTAATAATTCTCTAATTCTTGATTCTCAAGCTACTCGTTGAGTTATTTTTATCGGTATCGTAGAGAACGAGACCAAAAAATATAATTAAGTGTAGCGATATAATTGATAATTAAAAACCGGAAGAATCAGTTGACTCTTCCGGCTTTTTATTCTTCATACTTTATTTTTTTACTCTTCTTCCTCTGTTTCTTCGAAGTCTGCAGCGTCGATGTTTTCCAAATCTTCGAAGTTGGGATCTTTTTCATCCATTTCGTCATCATCGTCCTGGTCGATGTCGTCACGTGAATTGAGGTTGTCGTCCTCTTCTTCCATGTCGTCATCATCCATTTCGTCATCGTTGTCTTCCTCGTCCATGTCACGGCCAGCCTTGTCGGACATGCTTGGAGATGAGAAGTGAATTTTTTCAATCTTTGGTTTTGGCTTGATGAAGATACCTTCAATCCAGTTGCCGCGTGCTACTTCGAGTGCGAGATAGCCGTCAGCCTTGCGACGGTCGATGATACCTCCAGCACGGTGCATCGCTGCTGCAGGCAGCACAGAGCAGTCTACATAGAAAGCTGATTCGATGATGTCCTGAATGGCGAGAGAGAGTCCCTGCCAGCCAGTTCCCATGTTTTCCTCGATGAGTTTCAGAACAGCCTCTGGTTGCATGTAGCTGATGTTCTCCAGAGTGAGGTCATTGATGCGGTTAATCTGACGCTTGCGGATTGCAATAGCGTTGATGTCGCCTTCCTCTGGGATAGAGAAGATGTCGTAGTTCTGTGACTCGAGCTGCGCCAGGCGCTCTTCATCTGAACGGCTGAAGTAGACTACGTCGAACACAGAATTGATAATGTTCATGTAGTGAGTCTCATAGTCAGCGAAACTCTCGTCCTTTTTGCCTTGTTGCAACATCTGGTTGAGTTCGGATTCGGAGACAGTCCAGATATTACCTTTGTTTAGATCGTCTAATTTTAATTTTGTAGACATAGTGTATGATTATGAGTTTAGTGTTAACTTTGTTAACTCTGAAAAATATCTTGTTTTTTGTGGCTGCAAAGATAGTGTTTTTAGTAATACGAAAATGTGAAAAAAATATAAATAATTTTGCACATTGAATAAAAATAAAGGAAAAACGCTGTAAATTGATAGCAGGTAAGCCGTATTTGTGGAAAAAGTTGTAAATTTGCAGCATATTTGCGCAAATTATTTTTTGATATATCAAATTTTATGACAGAACTTTCTCTAAAGTATGGTTGTAACCCCAACCAGAAACCTTCGAGAGTGTTTATGACTGAGGGCGAGCTGCCAATCACCGTGGTTAACGGACGCCCAGGTTATATCAATCTTCTCGATGCTCTCAATGCATGGCAATTAGTGCGTGAACTGAAATTGGCTACAGGTTTGGCTGCAGCTGCTTCTTTCAAACACGTTAGCCCTGCAGGAGCTGCAGTGGGACTGCCACTGAGCGATACTCTCAAACAGATTTACTTTGTTGATGACATTACAGAGGAACTCTCCCCGATAGCATGTGCCTATGCCCGAGCAAGAGGAGCAGACCGTATGTCTTCGTATGGTGATTTCATCGCTCTCAGCGATACTTGCGACAAGGCTACAGCGCTCCTTATCAAGCGTGAGGTGAGCGACGGTGTAATTGCACCTGACTACACAGACGAGGCTCTTGAGATACTCAAGGACAAGCGTAAGGGTACTTACAACGTGCTGAAAATGGATGTGAATTATCGTCCTGAACCAATTGAGCGCAAGCAGGTATTCGGTGTGACTTTCGAACAGGGACGCAATGAGATTGACCTCTCTACAGATGATCTGTTCAGCAACATACCTACAGCAAACAAGACTTTCACAGAAGAAGCTAAGCGTGACCTCAAAATTGCTCTGATTACTTTAAAGTACACTCAGTCCAACTCTGTGTGCTACGTGAAGGACGGTCAGGCAATCGGAATCGGTGCCGGACAGCAGAGCCGTATCCACTGTACTCGCCTGGCTGGCCAGAAGGCTGACCTGTGGTGGCTACGTCAGTGTCCAAAGGTGATGAACCTGCCATTCAAGGAGGGTATTCGCCGTGCTGACCGCGACAACACTATCGACGTGTACATGGGTGATGAATGGGAGGATGTGCTGCAGGACGGTGTATGGCAGCAGTTCTTTACTGAGCGCCCTGAACCTCTGACTCGTGAGGAGAAGAAGGCTTGGTTGGCTAAGAATACCAAGGTGAGCCTCGGTAGCGATGCTTTCTTCCCATTCGGTGACAACATTGAGCGTGCCCACAAGTCAGGCGTGGAATTTATTGCCCAGGCTGGAGGCAGTGTGCGTGACGACCATGTCATCGCTACTTGCGACAAATACGGCATAGCAATGGCGTTCACAGGAATACGTCTTTTCCACCATTAATATCCATCCCCAAAACAGAATCGCTATGGCAACAGAACAGGAAGTGATGTACGCTATCATGAACGGCATCAACTTTGGCGGAGCCAAGAAAAAGAAAGAAGGTGACTCCGACAAGGTGAAGACCAAGGCACGAATGAAATCGTACCACACTGGTACCCACAAATCCGGTGCTGCCAAACACAAGGCGGAACTGCAGGAACGCAGAAAACGCAGAATTGCTGCGAAGAAAAGAAAATAGTCCTGCACAAACAGAAATGTTTACAATCGTTTAAACGAAAAAATAAAATGTTAACACTAAAACTTATTACTGAAGAAACCCAGAGAGTAGTCAAGGGTTTGGAAAAGAAGCATTTCCCCGATGCCCAGGAGGCTGTGGACCATGCTATCGCCCTTGACAAGGTACGTCGTGAGACTCAGACTCAGCTCGACGCATCGCTGGCAGAAAGCAAGAAATTCGCTGCACAGATTGGTGCGCTTATGAAACAAGGCCAGAAGGCTGAAGCCGAAGCTGCAAAGGCTGAGGTGGCTAAGCTGAAGGAAACTACAACTCAGTTGCAGGCTAAGCTTAAAGATACAGAAGACGAACTGACCCGCCATCTCTGCACTATTCCTAACATCCCTTACGATGAAGTGCCGGAGGGTGCAGCTGCAGAGAGCAACCGTGTTGTTAAGAGTAACCTGAGAGAGTGTACTCCAGAAGATACTGTTGGCAACTGGACAACTGTTCCTGATAACAAAGAGGCAAAACTTCCTCACTGGGAACTCGCAAAGAAATATAACTTAATTGATTTTGACCTCGGAGCAAAGGTAACTGGTGCAGGTTTTCCTTTCTATATCGGAAAGATGGCTCGTTTCCAGCGTGCAATCGAGGCATTCTTCCTTGATGAAGCCCGTAAGAGCGGTTACCTCGAGGTGCAGCCACCATTGGTTGTAAACCAGGCTTCAGGTTATGGAACAGGACAGCTGCCCGACAAGGAAGGTCAGATGTACCACTGCAACCTTGACGATTTGTACCTCATTCCAACAGCTGAGGTGCCTGTAACAAATATCTTCCGTGACGTGATTCTCGACGAGAAGGATCTTCCTATCAAGCGTTGCGCTTATTCTGCATGCTTCCGCCGCGAAGCCGGAGCATACGGTAAGGACGTACGCGGACTTAACCGCCTGCACGAATTCGACAAGGTGGAGATTGTTCGCATCGATACTCCAGAGCACTCTAAAGAGAGCCACAAGGAAATGCTTGCACATGTTGAAGGTTTGCTCCAGAAACTGGAACTGCCTTACCGCATCCTTCTGCTTTGTGGTGGCGACCAGTCTTTCACCAGTGCCATCTGCTATGACTTTGAGGTTTACTCAGAGGCTCAGCAGCGTTGGCTTGAAGTGTCGTCAGTTAGCAACTTCGACAGCTATCAGGCAAATCGCCTGAAGTGCCGCTACCGTCGTGCTGAAGACAAGAAGACTGTGCTCTGTCACACTCTTAACGGCTCGGCTCTGGCTCTGCCACGTATCGTAGCCGCAATTATGGAGAATAATCAGACACCAGACGGAATCCGTGTGCCAAAGGTACTCGTTCCATACTGCGGATTTGAATATCTCGATGACAAGAATTTTTGAGTAACACACAAATATAAAACACAACGTAATTCAAAAGAACAATGAACAAGATTGTAAGTAAAGAACAGTTCTCTGAGAAAGTGTTTAAACTGGAGGTCGAAGCACCTCTGATTGCTAAATCCCGCAAGGCAGGTCACTTTGTGATTGTGCGCGTAGGCGAGAAGGGAGAGCGTATCCCTCTGACAATTTCCGATTCAGACGTGACTCGCGGAACTATCACTTTGGTAGTACAGAAAGTGGGCTATTCTTCAACTAAACTGTGTAATCTCAATGCAGGTGACTACATCACAGACGTAGTAGGTCCTCTGGGACAGGCTACTCATATTGAGAAGTTCGGCACTGTGCTCTGTGCCGGAGGTGGTGTAGGTGTTGCTCCTATGCTTCCAATCATCAAGGCATTGAAGCAGGCTGGCAATCGTGTTGTGAGTGTGCTTGCAGGACGTACTAAAGAACTTATCATACTTGAGGACCAAGTCCGTCAATACAGCGATGAGGTTATCATCATGACCGACGACGGAAGCTATGGCCAGCAGGGTGTAGTGACAGTGGGAATGGAACAGGTGATCCAGCGTGAGAAGGTGGACAAGGCATTTGCCATCGGTCCTGCAATCATGATGAAGTTCTGCTGTCTGCTGACAAAGAAATACAATGTTCCTACTGATGTTTCGCTCAACACCATCATGGTGGACGGAACTGGTATGTGCGGTGCATGCCGTATCACAGTGGGAGGCAAGACCAAGTTCGTCTGCGTTGACGGACCAGAGTTCGACGGCCACGAAGTTGACTTCGACGAGATGTTCAAACGTATGGGGGCTTTCAAGGCTGCTGAGCTTGAGGAGATGAAGAAACTCGAGAACCATGTGGAGAGCGTGCTTCAGGATGCTGAAGTCAAGGTTGACGCAAGCAAGGCAGCTGACGCTCAGAACATGATTGCCGACGCTCCTCTGTCTGAACTCACTGACCGTAACGCTCCTTGGCGTGTTGAACTGCAGAAGAGCATGAAACCAAAGGATCGCACAAGCATCGAACGTTGTGTGATGGGTGAGCTTGACGCAGCATACCGCGCTACTACTCGTACAGAGGAAGTTAATATCGGTCTTACCAAGGAACAGGCTCTCACTGAGGCAAAGCGTTGTCTTGACTGCGCTAAGCCATCTTGTATGGAAGGCTGTCCGGTGAATATCAATATTCCGTCATTCATCAAGAACATCGAACGCGGCGAGTTCCTTGCTGCGGCAAAGGTATTGAAGTCTACTTCTTCTCTGCCTGCTGTCTGCGGACGTGTATGTCCTCAGGAGAAGCAGTGTGAGAGCCAGTGTATCCACGTTAAGATGAAAGGCAAGCCAGTGGCAATTGGTAACCTTGAGCGCTTTGCTGCCGACTTCGAGCGTGAGAGCGGAAAAATTGCTATGCCTGAGGTTGCTGCAAAGAACGGTATCAAGGTGGCAATCGTAGGTTCAGGTCCTGCAGGACTTTCATGTGCAGGCGACATGGCTAAGCTCGGATACGATGTTACAGTGTTTGAGGCACTTCATGAAATCGGTGGTGTGCTCAAGTACGGTATTCCTGAATTCCGTCTGCCAAACGCAATCGTTGACGTTGAAATCAATAACCTTCGCAAGATGGGCGTGAACTTTGTAAAGGATTGCATCATTGGTAAAACAATCACTATCCAAGACCTTGAGAAAGAAGGATATAAGGCTGTGTTTGTCGCATCAGGCGCAGGTCTTCCAAACTTTATGAACATCCCTGGTGAGAACAGCATCAACATTATGTCAAGTAATGAATACCTCACCCGTGTCAACCTCATGGATGCATCCAATCCTGAAAGCGACACACCAATCAACAAGGCTAAGAGCGTGATGGTAGTCGGTGGCGGTAACACCGCTATGGACTCTTGCCGCACAGCTAAGCGTCTTGGTGCAGAACATGTCTTCATTGCATATCGTCGTAGTGAGGCAGAAATGCCGGCACGTCTTGAGGAAGTCAAGCATGCCAAGGAAGAAGGTATCGAATTCCTCACTCTTCACAACCCAATCGAATATATCGCTGATGAGCGTGGTGCCGTTTGTCAGGTTAAACTCCAGAAGATGGAGCTTGGTGAACCTGATGCCAGCGGACGCCGTTCGCCAGTGCCTGTAGAGGGTGCTATCGAAACACGCGACATCGACATGGCTATCGTGGCAGTAGGAGTTTCTCCAAACCCATTGGTGCCTAAGTCTGTTGAAGGTCTCGAACTCGGACGCAAGAACACTATCGCTGTCAACGAACAGATGCAGTCAAATATCCCGACAATCTTTGCCGGTGGCGACATCGTTCGTGGTGGTGCAACAGTTATTCTCGCCATGGGTGACGGACGTCGTGCAGCACAGCATATGCACGAAATGCTTCAGAAATGACCAGATTAATTGGCATATTACTCTTTTGGATTGCGGGTTCTTGCGCAGTAGTTAATGCGCAGGAACTTGCAACCACTTATCCTCGCCTTTTTGTTGACTCTACAGCTATAGGTCAGCAAATATGGCATCTTAACTACGACGCTGCCCTGGCTGCGGTGAAAAAGGAGATTTCTCAGGCGCGCCGCCGTAAGAAATCAACCGCAGCACTCGAACACCAGCAGGCTGAAATCAACCGTGGAATTAATTTCCTCAAGGGCACAGCCCGTGTCCTGATAGTGGATTCAGTGGTTGTTGGAAAGTCGGAGTTCCTCAGCGCATATCATTTCTCTCATGATGTTGGTAAAATTAGACTTACAGACGGAGGTCGCTCCACTGAATACGAGACAGAGCGAGGCAATCGCATATTCAGGTCGCAGATAGTTGACGAGGGTGATTCCACTTCGTCACGCCAGATAGACCTGTACTCTGTAGATGTTGTCAATGGAGTAAGACAGGCACCGAGGGCTGTGGAGATGATTGGTATAGACGGAGATCTCAACTATCCGTTTATGATGCCTGACGGACAGACATTCTATTTTGCTTCACGCAGCGAGTCTGGACTCGGAAACTACGATCTCTATGTCACTCGTTACGATGAGGACAACAACCGTTTCCTCCGTGCCGAGAACCTGGGATTCCCCTATAATTCATACGCCAACGACTACATGCTCGTAATCGATGAAATTAACGGGGTGGGGTGGTTTGCCTCCGACAGATATCAGCCGCAGGACAGTGTATGCGTCTATACGTTTGCTCCAAGCAAAAGCCGCTATGCGTTTGATTATGAAACAACTAACCGCTCAGAACTGCGACGCAAAGCATCACTTCTTCCTTTGTCTTCACTATGGACAGAGGATAATGCTGCAGAGCGTGATTCAGTTCTTCTGATAGTTGAGGAAATCAAGCGCAACAATAGCCGGCAGACAGCGGCGAGCCATGAGTTCGACCTTGTAATCAACGATAACCTTATCTACACAAGCCTGTCGCAGTTCAAGAGCAGTTCCGCTCGTGAACTCTGTCACCGCTGGATGAAAGACCAGAAGGATCTGATTCTGCTTTCAGCCGATTTGGATACTTTGCGTGATGAGTATGCCAAAGGTAATGCTTCTCAAAAATCCAGTATGAGAAATAAGATACTTGGCAAAGAGACACTTTTGGAAAAATTGAATGAGGAAATACATAATTTAGAAAAACAAATAAGAATGGAGGAACTGAAATGAAAACATTTGCACCATCAGAACTTATTATCAATGCAGATGGCAGCGCATTCCACCTGCATGTACGTCCAGACCAATTGGCAGACAAAGTGATTCTCTGTGGCGACCCTGGTCGCGTGGATACCATCGCCCAGCATTTCGACACCAAGGAATGTGATATAAGCAGCCGTGAGTTCCACACCATTACCGGCACATATAAAGGCAAGCGCATCAGTGTGGTCAGCACAGGTATCGGTTGCGACAACTGCGATATCGTAGTCAACGAACTTGATGCTCTTAAGAACATCGATTTTGAAACACGTACTCAGAAAGAGAAGCTCACAAGCCTAGAGATAGTTCGTATAGGCACATGTGGCGGACTTCAGCCATTCACACCTACCGGCACATTCATCTGCTCGGAGAAATCAATAGGCTTCGACGGACTTCTCAACTTCTATGCAGGACGCAACGAAGTTTGTGACCTCGAGTTCGAGAAGGCTTTTACAAAGCACATGAACTGGAATCCGCAGCTGTGTGCACCCTACGTCATCAACAACTCCAAGGAAATGCTTGATCGCATCTATGACCCATCTAAGGGAATGGTAAAGGGTGTCACCATCGCTTGTGGCGGTTTCTATGGACCACAGGGACGCGAACTTCGCATTCCACTTGCAGATCCTACACAGAACGAGAAAGTCGAAAGCTTTGAGTACAACGGATATCGCATCACCAACTTCGAGATGGAATCGAGTGCCATTGCCGGACTTTCCGCCCTGCTTGGACACCGTGCCCTCACCGTCTGTATGGTTATCGCCAACCGCTGGGCAAAGGAAATGAATACCGAGTACAAGAATACTATCGACAATCTCATCCAAATCGTCGTTGATAGGATTTAATCCTCTGAAAGTGAATTCTTGGAGCAGCGAAGGCAGAGCTGAACTTGTTCAAGCTCTGCTGAGTCGTGACAATAATCACAGAACGAAGTGATGTAACAGTGAAGAATTCTCAATTTATAATTAATAATTTATAATTTTCAATTAGTGTCTTCATTATATACAGTCTTATTACTGCTGCTTAGCAACGTTTTCATGACCCTTGCATGGTATGGTCACCTGAAACTACAGCAAAGCGGCACATCTTCCAATTGGCCACTGATAGGAGTAATAGCCTTCTCGTGGCTGATTGCCTTCTTTGAGTATTGCTGTCAGGTGCCAGCCAACCGAATTGGTTTTGAAGGCAATGGAGGACCGTTCTCCCTTGTTCAGCTCAAGGTCATTCAGGAATGTATCTCCCTTGTTGTCTTTGCAGTGATGGCACATGTAATGTTCCAGAACGAGAATCTCCATTGGAATCATGCGGCAGCATTTCTCTGCCTTATCTTCGCAGTATATTTTGTATTCAAGAAATAACAGAATCTCTCTAAGGTGAACTCTCAGTCAACTATTTGTGCATTGGCCACATCGCCAGGAGGTGCCATAGCCGTGATACGGGTTTCCGGAGACAAAGCCATTGACATTGTTTCCGGGATCTTCAGCCGCTCCCTAGAGCAGGCTTTGCCCAATACTGTGCATTACGGAACGATAGTCGACGAGGATTCACACATCATTGATGAAGTTCTGGTGGCAGTTTTCCGCAATCCTCATTCCTACACAGGCGAGGACTCAGTTGAGATATCCTGTCATGGCTCACGCTATATCGTGAACAGAATTCTGGAGATTCTCATTAAGAACGGTTGCCGACAGGCATTACCAGGAGAGTTCACCCAACGCGCTTTCCTAAACGGCAAGATGGATCTCAGTCAGGCTGAAGCCGTTGCAGATCTCATTGCCAGCACTAATCGTGCTTCCCACACCTTGGCTATGGGACAGTTGCGAGGTCGTTTCTCCAACGAACTCTCTCAGCTCCGTGACCAGCTGTTGCATCTTACTTCATTGCTTGAACTTGAACTTGATTTCTCCGACCATGAAGAACTTGAATTTGCCGATCGCAGCGAGTTGCTTGCCTTGGCAAAAAAGCTTGATGACCGTATCACAAGTCTTGCAGAATCGTTCCATATTGGAAATGCCCTGAAGCAAGGAATCCCTGTTGCTATAGTCGGTGCACCCAATGTCGGTAAATCCACTCTTCTCAACGCACTTCTCGGAGAGGAAAGGGCGATAGTCAGCGATATTCAGGGAACCACCCGCGATTCAATTGAGGACTGCATTCAGATTGGCGATATCACCTTCCGTTTTATTGATACAGCAGGAATACGTCATACCGACGACCAGATTGAAAGGCTTGGCATCGATCGCTCCATTGCCGCAGCCCGTCGTGCCCGTATCATTCTGATGATGACCGAACCAGGAGTCCCTTATCCTCAATTGCCTGTAAGCGATGACCAGACAGTCATCCGTATTGAGAATAAGACAGAAACCTTCCAGGCAAAGTATGGAGTAGGACTTGATGAACTGCGCCAGCAACTCCTTGACGCAGCCCCAAAAACCGCTGAGGGAGATGTTATTGTAACCTCAGCGCGACATTATGAGGCTTTGCTTCATGCCCACGATAACCTTTCGAGGGTAATTGATTCTATGGAGGCAAACCTTAGTGGCGACCTCATTGCCGAAGACCTCCGCATGGTTCTCTCCGACCTTGCCGACATCACCGGTGGCGCCATCACTCCTCAGGAAACCCTCAACAATATCTTCCGCCACTTCTGCGTCGGAAAGTAGATTCTGCGTGGGAAAATAGTCCGATTGCAAAGAAACACATAAAATCTGCAAAAATAAGCCCGTAAATCCCTTGTTTTCAAGTGTTAAAGATTGTTCGGGT
>CACYSD010000028.1:0-25393 GCA_902776985.1 uncultured Bacteroidales bacterium | reverse complement strand
TCTTATAATTTTGAAATAAATTTTCTTATAATTTTGAGCGAAGCGACCAAGACAACAATTAATATTTTGAGCCGAAGGCGACCAAAAGAAAAGAAAACATAAAAACATAGATATTATGAGAAAAAGATTATTATCAATGCTTGCGCTACTCTGCATGGCGCTGACAGGCGTGCAGGCACAGACTCGGGACTCGGTGGCCTTCAAGCCTCACTGGTTCGTCCAGCCACAGGTGGGCGTGGGCTACCACGTGGGCGAGGCCAAGTTCTCGAAGCTGCTGTCGCCTGCTGCCCAGCTGAGTGTGGGACGTCAGTTCTCGCCTGTGTTCGGCCTGCGCCTCGGCGCATCGGGCTGGCAGGCTCGCAACTGGCAGGCTCACCCCGTGGCAGAGTATAAATGGAACTACGTGCAGGCCAACCTCGACGCTACGGTGTCGCTGACCAACCTCATCTGGGGCAGGAATGCCGACCGCAAGTGGAACGTCTACGGACTGGTTGGCGTAGGCTTGAACATCGCTTTCAAGAATGACGATGCCAACCGTTTGGCCGCCACGAACGAGAGCGCAGGTATTCCCCCACTGCAGAATGGCGGCTTTGAGAAGCTGTGGGACGGCACGAAGCTGTTCCCCGCAGGTCGCCTGGGTGCAGGCATCGAGTATGCACTCTCGGAGCGCGTGGCACTCGGACTGGAGTATAACGCCAACATGCTGCCCGACAAGTGGAATTCGAAGATAGGTAAGAGCAACAACCTCGACTGGCAGCAGAACTTGCTGGTGGGTGTGAAGATTGCGCTGGGCAAGACCCGCAAGCACATCACCATCAAGGAGCCTGTGACCATAATCGAGCCAGTGGTTGAACCAGTGATTGAGCCTGAGCCAGAGCTTGTGGTGGAAGAGAAGAAACTCGAGCCAGTGGTAGAGCCTGTGCCTGATATGCCTGAGGTGAAGGTATATTTCGCCGCCAGCTCTTATACGCTGACACCCGCCGAGGCCAAGAAGCTGCAGCCTGTGGTCGAATACCTGAAGAAGTATGCCGACAGGAACGTATACGTCAGCGGCTATGCCTCTACCGACGGTCATCTGGCTTACAATCAGCGTCTGTCTAACCGTCGTGCCAAGACCGTGGAGCGCTGGCTCATCGACAACGGCATCGATGCCGCACGCATCAACGCCGAGGGCAAGGGCGAAGTGGACTTCGAAAGCCGCAAGGAGAGTCGCGCAGCAGTAATCATCTCTATAGAGAAATGATAATTAAACTATCGGAAATTGATGTTTAAAACAAAAACAATAAAAACCCCACTCATGATGACCCCGGTCTTCGACCTTACGTGTTGTCCTTCCCCGTTTGTGCCTGAGAGCGAGCTCTCGCACAACGTGGAAGCCCACCACGGTTTGGTTCCCAAACTTGGTCATCACGAGTGGAAAAACCCCGCTTCGCTGAAAAACCATTCTTTCCAGTACATTGCTGTTATGAGTGGTTGCGCAGCCGGTTTTCTCGGTTTTTCCTCTGAGGATGTTTTTAGTTGCGCAGCAACGAGTGATGTTGTCAGGGCTTGTGCGGGAGCTTGCTCACAGGCACAAAGCCATGACAGCAGCACGGGGCTCGAAGAGCTAAAACATCAGCAGAGGGGTTTTCAAGGTTTTTGTTAAAATAGAATCCTAAGAAAAAAAAACAATTAAAAAGTAAAACGATATGAAAAAGAACATTTTTTATGCTTTGATGATGCCCGCACTGTTGCTGGGCGCAGTGTCCTGCACAGACTACCAGGACGACATCGACAAGCTGGCCGCCGAGAACGATTCCCTGCGCAGTTACAATAACCAGACCATCTCGCGTCTGAACTCCGTGGTGTTCCAGACAGAGGACGGAATGAACCAGATTACCGTGGACCAGCCCAAGGCTACGACCCTCGTCTATGAGGTAGAGCCGAAGGACCTGGCTCCCACACTGGCCGCTGACCTCAGTCGCCTGAGTTTCGTCAGTCAGCACGGTGCTGCCATGGCCATCACCAACGCCACCGGCGATGCTACTAAGGGCACGCTGACCATCACCGCTACGCCCAGCGGTTTCGACGGCAGCAAGACGGAGAGCCTGTCGCTGATTTACACTGAAGACGAGCGTTCTTACCAGACGGTCTATACTCCTGTCTATGTGATTACGCACCCCACAGCCGGCAGCCTGGCCATCACGCTTCCCACCACCGCCGGAGGTAAGTATGCTGTGGGTGCCAGCTATCAGCTGAGCGCTGTGTTCACTCCTGCCTACATCACCGAGACTGATGTGACCTGGAGCACCAGCGACGCATCGATGGCTACCATCAGTGAGGATGGCGTGCTCACACCGCTGAAGAACGGCACTGTGACTATCACGTGCACATCGAAGGACAATCCTGAGGTGACTGCCTCTGTCACCATCGAAATCACCGGTGGCAACATCCCCTTGGATGAGGGTGGCGTCAGCCAGGGCGATGCTGAGTAAGATTACAATAGGTATTATTCTAGGATAACATGACGGGCCTCCCTGCCAACAATTTGGCGGGGAGGCGATTTTTTGATTCTGTGCAGATTACTGCGTCAAATATCGGCATAGATTACTAACGAAAAAATGCATATTTACGCAAAAAAAGTAAATGAGGGAAGACTTTTCTGTCGTTTTATTTGTGGAACTAAATAAAAAGCACCACCTTTGTGGTATAAATCTGTAGATTGCTACAAAAATATTCCATAAAACAATGTATTTTGAACGCAAATCATATCTTCAAGAACTCATTTCTGCCGAAGCAATCTGGAAATCGACTTTGTTGTGAACCGTATTGACGAGCGCGTCTATATACAATCAGCCTATATGATGCCCGACAGGGAAAAGGTGGAGCAGGAACAGGCTTCTCTTCTCCGAGTACCGGACGGGTTTAAGAAAGTCATCATCACAGGCGACCGTTTCCGCTCACATTATAATGATGACGGCATCCTCATTAAAGGCATCTTTGACTTCTTGCTACAAGGGTTATAGCTGATTCCCTGTTCGCTGTGTCTGGACTTTTGCCTCATTTCAGTGCCAAATAACCAACACAATAATAACCCCGTGTGATGTAAAGCCCTGCTACACAGAACCTGCTTTAAACTTCAACGAAGAGGAATACTAAATAGTTCACAAATTCAAGTAAATACAAATCAACAGGGTTTAATTTCTATACCTTGTTGATTTTTTTTGTAACGTTGAGCTGAAGCTCGAAGTTACTCGCACTCGGCATAAAAAATGAATGTATTCATTTTGTTCTGCTCTCGTTTTTCCGTAACTTTGCAGCACTATGGAGAATAGACAACCACTATATGCACATCTTTCGATGTTTGCCGCATGCGCCATCTGGGGACTTATGGCTCCGTTGGGCAAGGACGCCATGACCAACGGATTGGACGGACCGTCAATGGTGATGATACGAGTCACGGGCGGAGCATTACTGTTCTGGATTGCGTCTTTGTTCACAAAGAAGGAATCCGTGCCATTGCGTCATGTCTTTATCTTTGCCGGTGCGGCAGTATTTGGAATTGTGTGCAACCAATGCGGCTACACCATCGGACTGTCCTTCACCTCCCCTATCAATGCGAGCATCGTCACCACATCCATGCCTATCTTCGCCATGATACTCGCTGCGATTATCCTCAAGGAACCGCTTACAAGCAAGAAAGTGCTGGGAGTGATGATGGGGTGCAGCGGTGCACTGATGCTGATTCTCACCTCTGCCACTCATTCCAGTGACAAAGTCGGCGACATTCGAGGTGATTTGCTTTGCCTCGGCGCACAATTCTCGTATGCGCTCTATCTGTCCCTCTTCAACCGATTCATCAAGCGCTACAGCATCATGACAGTCAACAAATGGATGTTCCTGTGGGCCACAGTCATTCTCTTGCCACTGGCTGGTCCGCACACATTTGAGAAACTCAGCGGCGACTTGTCTTTGACGGTTATTCTCGAAACACTTTACGTGGTGGTATTCGGCACTTTCATCGGTTACATTCTTGTGGTCAAGGCACAGAAAATCCTTCGTCCTACTGTGGTGTCAGTGTACAACTATGTGCAGCCAATCGTTGCGGTTGCAGTGAGCATCTCAACAGGAATCGGTATATTGAAATGGACTCACGGTCTTGCCATCATCCTCGTGTTCTCTGGCGTCGGTATGGTGACGAAGTCAAAAAGCCGTAAAGACATGAAGAGAGAGCAGAAAGGCAAAAGAAGGAAAATTGCAAATCACTGATTATCAGCGACAAATTTTGATGAAAAAATTTTTCGTTTCATCAAACTTTTGATGGCGAAGTATCAAATATTTTATGGCTAACTATCAAACTTTTGATGGCGAAGCATCAAATATTTTATGGCGAAGCATCAATTTGTTGATGTCTAATCATCAAAAAATCATTAAAAACACTTAAACCCAGCATATTATTTTGCCCGATAAAATAAAACAACTACTTTTGCAACAGTAAAGCCCCTCCCGACTTTTGCCCGCCTTCCCTTCGGTCACCTTATCGTTCGGCTTGCCGACGCTTAGGGCAACGCTCCCAAGAATTGCTCCAATTCCGCAATTACCCAAAAGGAGAGAGGGTTTTGAAATCAAAGGGATCAATAGTTTAATGAATTCTTCATTCTACATTCTCACTTCGTGAGCGTGCTCTTTTGTTAATTTTCTTTAATAGGTATCGCAACGATAACTACATTCTTCATTTTTTCATGAACTTTTCCATCAAGAATCCTGCCAATGAAGGCGGAATGAACGAGCGCATCAAGCGTCTGCGTCAGCAAAACTTCGACACACCTACAACTTTGTCTATAGAACGAGCTTTGATTGAGACTGCGTTCTATAAGGAGAACTACGGCACTATGCCTACTCCTGTGCTCCGTGCACGCAATTTCTACGAAATCTGCAAGAAGAAGACCATATATATCGGAGATGACGAACTGATTGTAGGTGAACGCGGACCAGTGCCAAAGGCTGTGCCTACGTTTCCCGAACTGACCTGTCACAGTGTGGAAGACCTTCACACTCTCGACACTCGTGAGTTGCAGTCCTACCATATATCACAGGCGGATATCGACACTTACGAACGTGAGGTGATTCCTTACTGGAAAGGTAAGACTCAGCGTGAACGCATCTTCAACCATGTGTCCAAGGAATGGGAAGAAGCATACCATGCAGGTGTGTTTACTGAGTTCATGGAGCAACGCGCCGCTGGACATACCGCTATGGACGGACGTATGTACCGCGAGGGTCTGCTCGACATGAAAGCTCGTATTCAGAAGAAACTCGAATCGCTCGACTTCATCTACGACCCAGAGGCAACCGACAAGCAGCAGGAACTGGAAGCGATGTCGATTTCCTGCGATGCAGCAATCCTCTTTGCTGAGCGTCATGCCGAACTGGCAGAGAAGATGGCAGCCAAGGAATCTAACCCTCAGCGCAAGTTGGAATTGGAGAAAATAGCAAGCGTTTGCCGTTGGGTACCAGCTCATGCACCTCGCGACCTGTGGGAAGCCATACAGATGTACTGGTTCGTGCATCTCGGCACCGTTACCGAACTCAACGGTTGGGACAGCATGAACCCTGGGCATATCGATCAGCACCTCATTTCGTTCTACGACAAGGGCATTGCCGACGGCAGCCTTACACGCGACGCAGCCAAGGAACTGCTCTCATGTCTGTGGATTAAGTTCAACAACCAGCCTGCCCCTCCAAAGGTTGGTGTCACTGCATTGGAATCGGGCACATACAACGACTTTACCAATATTAATATAGGTGGCGTGAAGCGAAATGGTGAGAGCGGAGCCAACGAGATATCCTATATGATTCTGGAGATTCAGGAGGAACTGCATGAGTTGCAGCCAGGTCTGTCCATCCATATCGCAGAGAATACTCCTGACGAATTCCTTGAGGCAGGATTGAAGGTTATCCGTCAAGGACACGGCTATCCGTCTATCTTCAACCCCGACACCTACGTCCAGGAAATGGTACGTGCCGGAAAATCCCTGGAAGATGCCCGTGAAGGCGGATGCAGCGGATGTATCGAAGTGGGAGCCTTCGGCAAGGAGGCTTATCTGCTCACAGGCTATCTCAACACTCCGAAAATCCTTGAAATCACGCTTCACAACGGTTTCGACCCTATCTCCAAGAAGCAACTCGGACTCAAGACCGGCGACCCGCGCGAATTCACATCGTTTGAACAGCTATACGATGCATGGAAGCAGCAGATGGAGTATTTCGTCAATCTGAAACTCGCCGTCAACAACTACATAGAACGTATGTTCTCGCTCTATGCACCAGCCACTTTCCTCAGCCTCTACATCGACGACTGCATAGACAAAGGCAGGGACTACTACAGCGGCGGAGCACGCTACAACACCACATATATCCAGTGTACAGGTCTCGGCACCATCACCGACTGCTTCACTACACTCAAGAAGCATGTCTTCGAAGACCACCGCTACACTATGGACCAGCTGCTCGAAGCATGTGAGAAAAACTGGGAGGGAGAAGAGGTTCTGCGCCAATATATCCGCAACCATACACCTTTCTTCGGCAACGATGACGAATATGCCGACAGCATTGCGGTACGTGTTTACGAAGACCTGGTGAAAGCCATCGAAGGACGTCCTAACACTCGTGGCGGACAGACTCACCTCAATATGCTTTCGACTACCTGCCACAACTATTTCGGTTCGGTTTGCGGAGCATCTGTAAACGGACGTTTTGCCCATTTTGCCATCAGCGACGGCACCTCACCTGCTCACGGCAGCGACTCCCACGGACCAACGGCAGTGATTAAGTCGCTCGGCAAACTCGATCAGACCAAGAGCGGCGGTACGCTGCTCAACGTGCGCTTCACACCACAGCTGTTCAAGCGTGACGAGGACATCAAGAAATGCGCGTCGATGATTCGCACATATTTCAAGTTCGGAGGTCATCACATCCAGTTCAATATCGTTGACACACAGACCCTTCTTGATGCACAGAAGCATCCCGACCAGTACAAAGACCTCCTTGTCCGCGTTGCCGGTTACAGCGACTACTTCAACGACATGACCGAACAGCTCCAGAACGAAATCATTGCCCGAACCGAAAACGACGCAGTATAAACCACGAAGATGACAAGCATCCGACGAATACTCTTAATCATAGGTCTGTGCAGTGCCAGTATATGCCACGCACAGACCTATGAGCAATTGATAGAACACGGTCTTGCCGCTGCCGCAGCAGACAGCCTTGAAGTGGCAGAAGCCTGCTTCAAGGAAGCACTCCGCAAATCGCCCAACGACTACCGCAACTCTCTCGTTTTCACTAATCTGGGCAGAGTGCAGGAGGCACGCTACTGGCAAAACCCTGCCGACAAGAAACTTGCCGACGATGCACTGGAATCCTATACCGTTGCCCTCTCCCTCACTCCCGAAGCCGTTCCCATGCTTGAAGCACGAGGTGACTTCCTGCTGAAACTTCAGCTCTACGAACGTGCCGTACGTGATTTCAGTGCAGCCCTCGACTTTGCACCGAAAAACAAAGACATACGCCTGCATCGAGCCTATTCCTATTTCCAGATACGGCTGTACGGAGAATCGCGTGCCGACTATGACAAAGTGCTTGAGAGCGATGCCACCAATTACGCAGCCCTTCTTGGACTGGCTCTTATCTGCCAGCAGACCGACCACAAGACAGAGGCGATAGAACGTATGAATCACCTCGTGGAACTCTATCCCGACAGCACAGAACTCTATGCCGTCCGGGCAGACATATACATGGAAAGCCGCCAAGAAGACCTTGCCCTGCTCGACCTTGACCATGCCATAAGCCTTGAAGCAGACAATCCCCGCTACATTCTGGCACGAGCATACCTGCACAAGCAAATGGGCAACAAACGCCTTGCACTCAGCGATTTCAACCGAGCCATCGAACTCGGAATTCCTGAATCATCCCTTCGCAACGACATGAAAGCCTGCAGATAACAGAATCAGTGTTGTCAGGGCATTGGCAGCAAAACAAGGCAGCAATGCCATTTCCATTAATGACCTGATGGGTGGAGTTTATAATGTCACTCTATATCGGCAATGGAGACCAGTTAGGTCATCAAAAATCATCATCAAGTAAATCATAGGGCATGGAAGCATGACCCACATAATATTAACGCAAAGGGCGGGAAGCCGCGCCGACATCCTCGGCATCGGCTTCCCGCCCTGAATTACTTTACATTATTATCTCTTACAGCACTACAAATAGGTTATATCAGTCTTCATTAGTTCTTGAAGAATTGCTGTAGGAATCCCTAAATAATCTATCGTGAACAAGAATCAAAAGAGATTATTCTTTGCAATTACTTTTGCCATTAGCCTTAAGCTGCTTAAGAGAAACTCTCAAATATCTGTCTATTGGCTTAACTATTTGATTAAACTTGTATTGAGCTATTCAAATAATTTTTGAAGTTCTGCAGTGTCACATTTATATTGCTTATCGTTCAGGTAATTTAATACAGAACGGAGCTTTTTCATTTCTTCCGATTCTTTTAGCGACTTAAAAAGTTCCTTAAAACGAGTGTCGTTTTTGGCTTTTACATCTTTTGTCACCTTAGTCAACTCTTCAAGTTCAGTAGGCAGACCGTAATCTATGAGATTAACACCTTGTTCATTGGCACAATCCAAGATAAATTGATCCATTGCAGGGCTTATCCTTATGAAATAGTGAGGACGCTCTTTGTGTTTCAGCAAAGCGACATGCTGCATATGCGCAATCTCCTCGAACTCGCTCACGTATGAATGTTGTCGCTTATCATTATCAATAATACCGATACAGAACAGGTCTTTCAGGTTGGATTCCATCATTTTCTTGGCAACAGCATTGCAACCTTTCTGATGATTTACTCCATGGGAATCAAGCAGATACTCTGCCAAGTTAGTGTCAATATAGCACTCAGGGACAATATGCCAGTCTTTCTTATCCATGCCTTATCCCAGAGTTTCAATATTGAAGAATGCATCTACGCCGTAATCATAGATGTCCTGAATATCTTCTTCTGTGGCACTCTTTACCGATATAAGTTTAGAGTCTATTCTCGTGTAGAAGAGGCTCATGTCTATATCTGTTTTTTCGAGGAAAGCATTCAGTATATATGGACTATGAGTAGCAATAAAGAGATTGTTTGGTTGCTCGCCTTTCGTCATATCAAGTAGCCATTCAACAAGATTGGACTGAGTTGGCGGAAAAAGATTGGCCTCTGGCTCTTCAAGGAAGATATCACAATGATGAGTATGCACATAGTTGGCATAGATGTCCTTTTTGTCTTCTTCATCTAATTTTGCCAATAGAATACTGTTCTCCTGAAGATTAGCAAAACTCTCTATACTGTTATGCTTGATACTTGTGATATGACTTAGATGTACAAATAGTGGTATCACTGACTGCAAACCACTTGAAGTGTTTGTAAAGTCGAGTGTTACACCATCGGCGACCTGCACCTTGTCCGACTTTGTATTAGCGTCATAATGATAGGATACTCCAAGATTTAAAACAGACAAATCATTGGTTGTAGCCTGTCGTGCTGTTTCCCAATCAGCCATAAAGTCTCGGATGTTGTCATCGGCGAATTTCACTTGGAACCAATTGGGAATGGCAGCAACCAGATTACGCTCAGCAGGGATATATGTGACCTTTGATCGACGGTAATTCCAGCGAGCTTCTTTCCAATCAAACTTGAATGTCCTGGTGGCATTATCGTATGAGAAGACCATAAAGTCTGACTCGTAACTGATGAAGGTATTATCCTTGATGTATCCTTGTAGCTTATGGAAACGCTCAAACTCTTTCAGAAAGTTATCGTCTTTTGCGAAGAAGTCTGCTGTCTGAGTCAGTTCGATACGCTTCTCCACCCACGTGCAATAGCAAGCGGTCTTGAGCACACAACTCTTACCCGAACTCTGCGAACCAATGATAACATTGATTCTCTTCAGCTCGACATCAGCCTCCTTCAGTGGCCCCAAATTGCGAATTACAAGGTGTTTCATGGGAGCAAAGATAGTAAATTTCTATATTATCATCAAATATTAAGTCGAAATCTTCACTTATTTACTTATTTACATATTATAGCTTCTGCTCAAGTTATCGGGTTCTTAGATTATACATGCACTGCTTACTCTCAAGGTAGAGGTGGTTCCCAAAGATGCTTTTGCATATCTACATGACCGTTGGGTTTGAAGGTGACACCTTCCGATTCTAACAGGGGGCGTTGGCGACTCCAGCCAGGTGCGGTTCTGCCTGACATGTTGACTACACGATGACAGGGTAAAGCCTCTGCGCCAGGAGTATAGCGCAGAGTGCGACCCACCATCCTCGAGTGGCTGGGCCAGCCTGCAAGAGCAGCGATATAACCGTATGTGGTGACATAGCCACAAGGGATCTGACTGACGATATTCAGCACATCGTCACGAAAAGTACGCGCCTGCCCTGGTGTCATCCTCCTTATCTATAATCCAGTTCTGACACTTCGGCACTGCTGCCGATTATTTCTTTAGCCACATTGGCAACCTGGCGGTTGAAGGACTTTTTCCTCAACGAGCCGATAATGAATAGAATCTTTTTCATAATTCCGGGGATTTAGTACGGCAAAAATACTAAATTTATTCAAGTCAAGCAACTTTTACAGCAAAAGTTATAACGTTGAGATGACGCTCGTTATCGCTATGCGCTTGGGGCAAAGCTCCCAAGAACATACTCTCACATTCCCGAACTTCGTTAGCCTACCCGTAGTCTTTCAGCAATAAAAATAAAATATTCTGATTTTTATTTTGTATTGCGCTCACTTATTCGTATCTTTGCAGCAGAATTGAACAAGGAGGGGCTTTCGAGTTCCTCCTTGTTGCACTTAGCATCTTTATCAATTACTCTACTACAAACTGCATGATAGACAACAAAACCGTGCGTGAGCTTGCTGAGGAATGGCTCAAGGACAAAGAATATTTCCTCGTTGACACATCTGTAGACAACCAGAATAAAATTACCGTGGAGATCGACCACAAAGATGGCGTGTGGATTGAAGACTGCTGCGAACTCAGCCGTTTTATTGAGTCACGCCTCGATCGTGAAATTGAAGACTATGAACTTGAAGTGGGTTCTGCCGGCATAGGTCAGCCCTTCAAGGTTCTGCAACAATATATAAACAACATCGGCAACGAAGTTGAGGTGCTGACCTCTGCAGGCAAGAAACAGCATGGCATACTGTCGGCTGCAGACGAAAACGGATTCGCAGTGACTGTTACCGAAAAGCAGAAAGTCGAAGGAAAGAAGCGTCCGCAACTCGTTGACGTAGATTATCACTATGGCTTCAACGATGTGAAATGGGTGAAGGCAGAGATAGACTTTAAGTAAAAAGTCCCCTTCTTTTAATGAAGAATTCAATCCAGATTGAGGTTTGGGACACAAAATCTTCGCAAAATTTATCACAAAATCTATTTTGTGAACGATTTTATGGCAATTCTTGCTTTGCAAGCGTGCTCTTTTAGTGCTTTCTTCAGCGGTATCGCAACGATGATTGTGTCCCAAAATAATAAACTCAAAAACTCAAGAACTAAAAAAAACAAAAATATATAATGGCAACCAAGAAACCTACAAACAGTGTGAACCTGATAGAGACTTTTCAGGATTTCAAAGAAACAAAGAACATTGACAAAGCCACACTCGTAAGCGTCATTGAAGACTCTTTCCGCAGTGTACTCCAGAAGCAGTATGGTCACGATGACAACTTCAACGTGATTGTAAACCCGGAGAAGGGTGACTTCGAAATTTATTGGAACCGCACCGTTGTTCCTGACGGAGAAGTAAAGAACGAAACTACAGAAATCGCTCTTTCTGAAGCGCAGAAGGAAGATCCTGACTACGAAGTTGGTGAGGAACTCAGCCAGAAGGTGAATTTCGCTGATTTCGGTCGCCGCAACATCCTCAACCTGCGTCAGACAATGGCTGCAAAAATCCTCGAACTGGAACACGACAACCTGTACAACAAGTATATAGACAAGGTCGGTACAATCGTAACTGGCGAAGTCTATCAGGTATGGAAACGTGAAATGCTCCTGCTCGACGATGAGGGCAATGAACTCCTCCTTCCTAAGACAGAACAGATTCCCGGTGACTTCTTCCGCAAGGGTGAGGCAGCTCGTGCCATCGTGCTCAGAGTGGACAACGCCAACAACAATCCAAAGATTATCCTTTCACGTACAGCTCCTGAATTCCTGCAACGCCTGCTGGAGAACGAAGTTCCTGAAATCAACGACGGTCTCATTACAATCCGCAAGATTGCACGTATCCCAGGTGAGCGCGCCAAGATTGCAGTTGAGAGCTACAACGAGCGCATCGACCCTGTAGGTGCCTGCGTTGGTGTGAAGGGAAGCCGTATCCACGGTATCGTTCGTGAACTCCACAACGAGAACATCGACGTTATTAACTATTCAAACAACCCAAAGCTTTTCATACAGCGTTCTCTCAGTCCTGCACACATCTCAAGCATCAACCTCGATGAAGAGAACAAGAAGGCTGAAGTGTACCTGCAGCCAGATCAAGTATCACTCGCTATCGGTAAGAACGGTCACAACATCAAGCTTGCATCAATGCTCACCGGCTACACTATCGACGTATTCCGTGAACTTGACGATGCAGACGTTGACACTGAAGATATCTACCTCGACGAATTCAAGGACGAAATTGACGAATGGATCATCGAAGCTATCAAGGGGCTTGGTCTTGATACCGCAAAGGCCGTGCTCAACGCGCCACGTGAAATGCTTATTGAGAAAGCCGATCTTGAAGAAAGCACCGTTGACGAAGTTCTCAACATCCTGCGTGCTGAATTCGAGGAATAAAAGCCCCCTCCGGATGGGAGCGCCCTTCGATATAAAGATATAAGATGGGACTTAATTCACAATTTATAATTCACAATTCATAATAAAATTTCCCCTTGTTGTCTGAATCATCCCCCCTTGCGGGGGACAGGAGGGGGGTCTTTTAACAACATATAAGATGCCAGTAAGACTCAACAAAGCACTGAAAGAACTGAATGTAGGAATCAACACCGTGGCTGAATTCCTACAGAAAAAGGGCAAGGCTCTTGAAGACGCAAGCCCTAATGCAAAGATCACGGATGAGCAGTACGAGCTGCTCATGGGAGCATTCGGCGCAGATAAGACTAAGCACGACGAAATCCAGCAGAACATAAAACAGCGTAAGGAGCGTGAACAGAAAGAACGCGAGGAACGCAAGGAGAAGACCAGCCAGAAGAGCGAAGAGGTCTTCCGCCTGGGTGCTGAGCCTAAGCAGCAGTTCAAGGTTTTGGGTAACATCAACGACCTGAAACCTAAGAAAAATGCGAAGGAAGAGACCCTAGCTGTTGAAGTTAAAGAAACTACAGTTGATGAGAAGCCAGCAGTTGCTGAAAAGGTCAGCGCTCCTGTTGTTGAAGAACAGAAGGAAACTCCTGCACCTGTTGAGGAACAGCCAAAACAGGAAGAGGTAGTTGCTACTAAGCAGCAGGAACCTCAGCCAGAGACCAAGGCAGAGAAAAAGGCCGTAGCTGCAACAGAAGCCGTGGAAGTCGAGCCGAAAGCAGTTCCTGCCAGCGACGAGAAGGACGACGACATTGACATCTACGAAGCTGACGCAGACTCTCAGTCGGACGAGCCTAAAGACGACGGCATCTTCCGCACTGACACACCAGAGCCAAGCGTGAAGTTCAAGCAAGTCGGATTCATCGACCTTTCAAACCTCAACACCAAGACACGCCCTGACAAGAAAAGCAAGGCGGAGCGTCGTAAGGAGCGTGAGGAGAAAGAACGTCTGCGCAAAGGCAACAGTGCTGACGCCAGCAATGGTGAAGGTAGTGACTCTGCTGACGGTTCCGGCAAGAAGAAAAAGCGCAACCGCATCAACAACCAGCGAGTTGACATCAATGCCGCAGCAAACCAGCAGCAGGCTGCTCCTTCAAAGAAGAACAAGCAAGGTACAACTCAGCCTCAACAGGCTCAGGCTGTGGGCAAGAAGAAGAAAAACAAGAAGAACGCTCCTGCCAAGCAGCCAGAACTGACAGACGAAGATATCTCAAAGCAGGTTAAGGAAACACTTGCACGTCTGACTTCCAAACAGATGAAGAAAGGTGTGAAGTATCGTAAGGACAAACGCGAAGCTATCCACCAGCGCATGGAAGAGGAAGAGGCTGCAGAGAATGCAGAAAGCAAGGTACTTAAGCTCACTGAGTACGTAACAGCTAACGAACTCGCAACCATGATGAACGTGTCAGTGACACAAGTCATCAGTACTTGTATGTCAATCGGCATCATGGTCAGCATCAACCAGCGCCTCGACGCAGAGACTATCAACCTGGTTGCTGAAGAGTTCGGCTACACAACCACATACGTCAGCGAAGACGTCAGCAACGCCATCGTTGAAGAGGAAGACGAAGAGAAGGACCTCGTGCCACGCGCACCAATCATCACTGTGATGGGACACGTTGACCACGGTAAGACATCTCTCCTCGACTATATCCGCAAGACGAACGTGATTGCAGGTGAAGCCGGAGGTATCACACAGCACATAGGTGCTTACAACGTGACGATGAAAGACGGCCGCCACATCACATTCCTCGATACTCCAGGTCACGAGGCATTTACCGCAATGCGTGCCCGTGGTGCAAAGGTTACCGACATCGCAATCATCATCATTGCAGCCGATGACCAGATCATGCCTCAGACACGTGAAGCCATCAGCCACGCTGTTGCAGCCAACGTGCCAATGGTATTTGCAATCAATAAGATTGACAAACCAGGTGCAAATCCTGAGAAAATCAAGGAGCAGCTTGCCGCAATGAACTACCTCGTTGAGGACTGGGGCGGTAAGTACCAGAGCCAGGACATCGCAGCTAAGCACGGTGTCAATGTAGATGCCCTCATGGAGAAAGTGCTGCTCGAAGCAGAAATGCTCGACCTCAAGGCTAATCCAAACCGCAAAGCTACAGGTTCGGTGATTGAATCATCACTCGACAAAGGTCGTGGATTCGTTGCCACTGTGCTTGTACAGAACGGAACATTGCGTCAGGGCGACATAGTTCTTGCAGGAACTCATTTCGGACGTATCAAGGCTATGTTCAACGAGCGCGGTCAGCGCATTCAGCAGGCACTTCCTGCAGAACCGGCTCTCATCCTCGGACTCAACGGTGCACCTACAGCAGGTGACACATTCCACGTGATGGAGAGCGAACAGGAAGCACGCGATCTCGCCAACAAACGTGAACAGCTCAAACGCGAACAAGGTATACGTACTACCAAGCGTAAGGGACTTGAGGATATCGCTCACGATATTGCAGTGGGTGGTGTTCAAGACCTCAACCTCATCGTCAAGGGTGACGTGGACGGATCTATTGAAGCATTGAGCGACTCTCTCATCAAGCTTTCTACAGAGAAGATCAAAGTCAACGTTATCTATAAGGCAGTCGGACAAATCAGTGAAAGCGATGTAGATCTCGCCAAAGCCAGTGACGCTATCATCGTCGGCTTCCAGGTACGTCCATCACAGGCTGCACGCCGTCTGGCTGAGCAGGAAGGTGTGGACATCCGCCTCTACAGCATCATCTACGACACTATTGAGGAAATCAAGAGTGCGATGGAAGGTATGCTTGCACCAGAAATCAAGGAAGAATATACCGGAAGCGCAGAAGTACGTCAGGTTTACCGTATCACGAAAGTCGGTACAGTTGCCGGTGCATTCGTCACCGACGGAAAGATACACCGTTCGGACAAGATTCGTGTCATTCGCGATGGTATCGTAGTTCACACTTCAGACATCAACGCCCTCAAGCGATTCAAGGACGATGTGAAGGAAGTTTCTACAAACTTCGACTGCGGTATATCACTTGTAAACTACAACGACATTCGCGAAGGCGACGTACTCGAAGCATTCACTGAAGTGGAAGTTAAGCAGAAGCTATAATCGTGGATCTACTAATAATAATTGTATTCCTGGTGGGAGCCGTAATCGGTTTCTCCAAGGGTGCATTCAAGATGGCAGCAAACTTATTGGGATTGGCAGTGGGCGTAGTCGCCGCTGCCATTCTCTACAATACATTTGCCGGTGAATTGGCTGCAAAGGCCGGAACCAGTTCCGAATTTGCACAAGTCATCGTCTTCCTGCTTATTGCCATCCTCGTCCCCATTCTGCTTGGATGGGCGGCAACATTGCTTACACGTTTCTTCGAGACCATACATCTCAACACCCTCAACCGATTAGGAGGAGCGGTAATCGGAGCAATAGGATACGGACTGGTTATGAGTTTTGCATTCAACCTCATGGACCTTCAAAAAAGCAAATGGGGACACGAGCCTGAATTGCTTGAGCAACGCAGTGAACTCTTCTATAAATGCAAGCATGCTTCGCATCCGATTATCCCGGATTTGCTCATTGTCACCGATTCCACGGAAATCTCCAAAGGTGCGACACCAATGTACGGTATGCGCGACGAACTGCCAAGCATACTTCTAAAATAAAGAGTTAAGAATTCTTTATGCAGACCAACAACGAAAATAATGATTTTGTACGTCGTGTAGCTGAAGAGAAATACAAATTCGGCTTCACTACCGACATACATACAGATATAATCGAACGCGGACTCAACGAGGATGTTGTCCGGCTCATCTCCAGAAAGAAAGAGGAGCCGGAATGGTTGCTTGAATTCCGTTTGAAAGCCTTCCGATACTGGCAAACGCTTGAACAGCCCACGTGGGGACACCTTCAGATGCCACCTATTGATTATCAGGACATCTCCTACTACGCCGACCCTACCGCCAAGAAAGACGGTCCCAAGTCGGTAGACGAAATTGATCCTGAACTCATGAAGACATTCGACAAGCTCGGTATCCCCCTCGAAGAACGTCTTGCTCTCAGCGGAACCGCAGTCGATGCAGTCATGGACTCGGTTTCTGTGAAGACCACGTTCAAGGAACGTCTTGCAGAAAAGAATATCATCTTCTGCAGCATCAGCGAGGCTGTTCGCCAATATCCCGACCTCGTCCGCCAGTATCTCGGTTCGGTTGTCCCCTACCGCGACAACTACTTTGCCGCACTCAACTCGGCTGTATTCTCCGACGGTTCTTTCGTATATATTCCCAAGAACACACGCTGTCCTATGGAACTCTCCACATATTTCCGCATCAACGCCAAGGGTACAGGACAGTTCGAACGCACACTCATCGTATGCGACAGCGACAGCTATGTGTCATACCTTGAAGGATGCACAGCACCTATGCGCGACGAAAACCAGCTCCACGCCGCTATCGTTGAGATTGTAGTTATGGACAATGCCGAGGTGAAATACTCGACCGTTCAGAACTGGTATCCCGGTGACAGCGAAGGACGCGGAGGCGTACTCAATCTCGTCACCAAGCGAGGACACCTGCGTGGAGCCAACAGCAAACTCTCGTGGACACAAGTCGAGACAGGAAGTGCAATCACATGGAAATACCCGTCATGTGTTCTCACCGGTGACAATAGCGTGGCAGAATTCTACAGCGTCGCTGTTACCAATAACCATCAGCAGGCTGATACCGGTACCAAGATGATTCACCAGGGACGTAACACACGTTCAACCATCATTTCCAAAGGCATATCGGCAGGACACTCACAGAACTCCTACCGCGGTCTGGTGAAAGTGAGCAAAAACGCCGAGGGTGCACGAAACTACTCATCTTGCGACTCACTTTTGCTCGGAGACAAATGCGGAGCGCACACTTTCCCATACATGGATGTGCACAACAACTCAGCAACGGTAGAACACGAAGCCACTACGTCGAAGATCAGTGAAGACCAGTTGCTATACTGCAACCAACGTGGTATTCCAACCGAGGAAGCTGTAGGACTCATTGTCAACGGCTACGCCAAGGACGTGCTCAACAAACTTCCGATGGAATTTGCCGTTGAAGCACAGAAGCTCTTAAGCGTAAGCCTCGAAGGAACTGTAGGATAGGCCATTTTTCAAGTTGTCGAAATAACGAAAAAACTATATTAATCATAATAGTAGAAGAATTCCCCCTCAAACATTCTACTCCTCCCCTTGGGGAGGCGGGGGAGGGGTCTTTTTATGTTAGAAATACATAATCTCCATGCAACTGTAGCTGGAAAAGAAATATTAAAAGGTGTAGACCTCACCATTCGAGATGGTGAGATTCATGCTCTCATGGGAACAAACGGTGCAGGTAAGAGCACACTCTCCAACGTGATTGTCGGACATCCTGCATACGAAGTGACTGAAGGCAGTATAACCTTCAACGGGCAGGACCTCCTCGCCATGAAGACTGAGGAGCGTGCTCATGCCGGAATCTTCATGTCGTTCCAACAACCTATCGAAATACCTGGTGTTTCGATGAACAACTTCATGCGTGCAGCAGTAAATGCACGTTATGCAGCTATGGGTCGTGAGCCGTTGAAATCTACCGAATTCCTGAAACTGATGCGTGAAAAGCGTAAACTGGTGGAGATTGACAGCAAACTCGTTAACCGTAGTGTGAACGAAGGATTCAGCGGTGGAGAGAAGAAGCGCAACGAGATTTTCCAGATGGCAATGCTCGAACCTACATTCTGCATACTCGACGAGACAGACTCTGGTCTTGACGTTGACGCCTTGCGCATTGTAGCCGAAGGTTTCAACAAGTTGCGCACCGAGAAGACTTCGGCACTCGTCATCACTCACTACCAGCGTCTGCTTGATTATATCCGTCCTGACGTGGTTCATGTCCTGCTTGACGGCAAAATCGTGAAAACCGCTGGTCCTGAACTGGCACAGCTGATTGAAGACAAAGGCTTTGACTGGATAAAGGAAGAGACCGCTCATGAATAATGCCCAGCAATACATAGACTTATACAAAGAGCAGCGCGAACTTATCTGCCAGCACAGCCCTCAGCCAATGAATGTCGTTCGTGACGCTGCATTCGAGGCTCTCTCTGCGCAAGGCTTCCCTACTCTAAAGGTCGAACGCTACCGCTACACCGACGTGGCTGCGGCGTTTGCGCCTGACTATGGTGTAAACCTGGCAAGAAAGAAGTTCGATGTCAATCCTCGTGACGTATTCAAGTGCGATGTTCCGAACTTGTCTACAAACCTCGTTTACGTTATTAACGACCAGCCACTCTTCGAACGTCCCATACCTTTCGTTTGCTCTTTCAAGGAAGCAGCGGAGAAATACCCAGACATCCTTACACAATATTATAATAAGAGTTTTGCCGGTGCTGACGACACCGTGGCTGCACTCAACACGATGTTCGCACAGGACGGACTTCTGGTTTATGTGCCCAAGCATCAGCGCATGGAGCGAACACTGCAGGTAGTGAACATTCTTCGTTCCAACGTTGACCTTATGGTTTGCCGCCGCATACTGATAGTATTGGAAGAAGGAGCGGAAGCATCGCTACTGTTCTGCGACCATGCCATGGACAATGTGTCGTTCCTGTCATCGCAGGTTGTGGAGATTTTCTGTGCAGACAACTCCCGTCTTGACATGTACGAAATGGAAGAGACACACACCGCTTGCAAACGTTTCTCAGATGTTCACATGCAGGTAGGTCGTGACTGTGTGGTTTCGCACAATAACATAACCCTCTTCAACGGACTCACACGCAACACAACTGACGTTGCCCTTCAAGGTGAACACTCTGAGATAACCCTCAACGGTTGTGTAATAGCCGACAAGAATCAGCATGTTGACAACAACACCCTGATTGATCACCGTGTGCCAAACTGTACTTCACGCGAACTATATAAATATGTGGCTGACGACAGTGCTGTAGGTGCTTTCGCAGGTCGTGTGCTGGTACGTCCAGATGCTCAGCATACAGTGTCGCAGGAAACCAACGCCAATCTCTGCGCCAGCAACGATGCCCGCATTTACACCCAGCCCATGCTTGAGATTTATGCCGATGATGTCAAGTGTTCTCATGGTTCTACAGTTGGCAAACTCGATGACATCGCACTCTTCTACATGCGTCAGCGCGGTATCAGCGAAAGTGAAGCACGTATGCTGCTCAAGTTCGCATTCGTAGGACAAGTTATAGATGAAATTCAACTTCAGCCACTGCGTGAACGTCTTCACTACTTGGTAGAAAAACGTTTCCGTGGTGAACTCAATAAATGCACAGGATGTGCAATGTGTAAATAATGAATAGATCGGATTTCCCCATCCTCTCCCGTTCCGTCTACGGCAAGCCACTGGTTTACCTCGACAATGCAGCTACCACCCAGAAGCCGCGTTGTGTGGTCGAAGCCATCAGCGAGGAATACAACAACGTGAACGCTAATGTTCACCGTGGTGTGCATTTCCTCTCCCAGCAGGCTACAGACCTGCATGAACAGGCTCGTGAGACTGTACGTAAGTTTATCAATGCAGGAAGCACCAACGAGATAGTCTTCACCCGCGGCACTACCGAGAGCATCAACCTGTTGGCGTTCAGTTTCGGAGAGGCGTTCTGCAAGGAAGGTGACGAAATCGTAGTCTCGACGATGGAGCACCACAGCAACATCGTGCCCTGGCAGATGCTCTGTGAGCGCAAGGGAATGACCCTTCGCGTTATCCCTATGCTCGATGACTACACCCTCGACCTTGAAGCCTATGTCGCACTGCTGAATGAGCATACACGTCTCGTATGCGTCACTCACATGAGCAATGTGCTCGGCACAGTCAATCCTGTTAAGAGAATCATTGAGAAAGCACATTCACATAACATCCCTGTCCTTATTGACGGAGCACAGTCTACTCCTCACATCGCCATAGACGTGCAGGCGCTCGACTGCGATTTCTTTGCATTCAGCGGACACAAGATCTACGGACCTACAGGCATCGGTGTTCTCTACGGTAAAGAGAAGTATCTTGATCAGATGCCGCCATATCAGGGTGGAGGCGAAATGATAAATAAAGTCAGTTTCGAACACACCACATACAACTCACTGCCTTACAAGTTTGAAGCAGGAACTCCTGATTATGTAGGCAGTCACGCACTGGCAGTTGCCCTTGACTACGTCTCTGCCATCGGTATGGACAACATCGCAGCCTACGAACACGAACTCGGACTATACGCCTTCCTGCAGTTAAGTCAAATTGAGGATATCAACATCTATAATCCGATGGCAGTAACAACTCCCTCCCTTGGTAGAGTTGGGGAGGGTCTTCCTATGGGGACAGGACTTCTCTCCTTTAATGTGAACGGCGTCCACCATCTTGACATTGGCACACTGCTTGACCGCCTCGGCATTGCTGTTCGCACAGGTCACCACTGTGCCGAACCACTGATGCACCGTCTCGGTGTTGAAGGAACCGTACGTGCATCCCTCGCATTCTACAACACCAAAGAGGATATCGACACTCTCGCCAGCGGTCTCAAACGCGTCATCACTATGCTGAAATAACAGACCCACTACAATGACCCTTTTCGACATAAAACGATATAGTATTAACGATGGCCCTGGAATTCGTACAACGATCTTCTTCAAGGGCTGTCCGTTGCGCTGTGTGTGGTGTCATAATCCAGAGTCTTGGAGTGAACACCCGCAGAAACTATATAAGAAATCGAAATGTATCGGTTGCAGCAGCTGTGTTGCAGCATGTCCCAATGGTGCTATCCAACTCACCAGCGACGGCATAAAGCCTGTAGAGGGTAGTCATTGCGTTCAATGTGGGAAATGTACCGAAGTCTGTCCTACCACAGCCTTGGAACTCTGCGGAAGAGACTGGACTATGGAGGAACTGATGTTTGAAATAGAGAAAGAGCGAGATATCATGACCGACAGCGGAGGTGGTGTCACTCTCTGCGGAGGTGAACCACTGATGCATATTGACGACGCACTTGCCGTACTTCAGGAATTAGGCAATCGCGGATTCCATCGCACCGTTGACACAACTCTCCATCTTCCTTCCGAACAACTGAGGAAGGTTGTAAATGAGTGCGAGTTATTCCTTGTTGACCTCAAGCACATGGACAGCGCCATCCACAAGAAATATACAGGAGTTCCCAACGAACTTATTCTCGACAACATCCGTCTGTTGGCTTCACTCCACAAACCCATGTGGATACGTATTCCGCTCATCGAAGGAATAAATACCGATGAACAGAACATAGCAGCAAGCGTCCGCTTTATTTCATCTCTCCCCCTTGGGGAAATTGGAGGGGGCTTCCAAGTCAATCTCCTACCCTACCACGATGTTGGTAAGGACAAGCACCAACGCTTCTGGAGTCATTACAACCCACAAAACATAAAAATGGCAACTCCTTCCGAAGTTACCATTAATCATATCTCTGACATGTTTACTGCTCAGGGAATCAAAACCATTATCGGAGGTTAACCAGCAAATATCGCTTTATAGCACTTATCTGATGCACCGGCATTATTGCTGATGTAGTCTCCTGCTATGCGTCCTGCCTTGGCAAGAGCGTCTTTGTCTGCAATAAACTTATCCATGGTCTGAGCAAACGATGCAGCATCGGTATATTCCACTGCTCCACCTTCACGAAGAAGAGCTTGAGCCTCACGGAACTTCTTGTTATTAGGACCAAACAATACCGGAACACCATATACTGCAGCCTCAGGCACGTTATGAATACCTACACCGAAACCGCCACCTACAGCTGCAACTGTGGCGTAGCGATAGATTGACGCCAGTTTTCCGTAACAATCGACCACGAGTACTCTGCTATTTACCGCAGTCGAAGATTTACCCGTCAGACTACTATAACGAACGCAGTCCATTCCATTATCCTTCAGCAATTGTTCCAGTCTGCTGAGATTCTCATCACTTACCACATGCGGGGCAATGATAAGTTTCCAATCCTTGTGACTTGCAAAATACGGAATATAGATTTCTTCATCGGGTTGCCAGCTGCTTCCGCAAATAAACACAGGCGAACCATCCTTGACGAAAGCCTCAACTTCGGGAATATCTGCAGCCTGACGACAGATGTCGATAACACGGTCAAAACGAGTATCACCTACGATGGTCACATTGTTGACACCTACGGTTGCAAGCAAATTCTTAGATTTCTCATTCTGCACAAACAGTTGTTTGAACTGTCGCAAAGGCTTTGGATTGCCTCCGAAGCGGAAGAAATGCTGCTTTTCGCGGAAAATACTACTGATGCTATACGCACGCACACCGCTATGGTGCATTTGAGTGAGATAGTTTTGCCAGAATTCGTATTTAATGAAAAGTGCAATCTCAGGATGAGCAAGCTTCAGGAAGCGGCGGGCACGACCTGGAGTGTCGAACGGCAGATAACATATCACATCCGCTCCTTCATAGTTCTTACGCACCTCATATCCCGAGGGAGAGAAGAAAGTAAGCAGGATCTTGTATTCCGGATGCTCGCGACGCAGACGTTCCATAAGAGGTCTTCCCTGCTCAAACTCGCCAAGAGAAGCAGCATGGAACCACACCACACTATCCTGCGGCAGGATTCCCTTTTGCAGTATCTCTGCTGTCTGGCGCTGTCCTTCAATCATTTTCTTGACTTTCTTGTCGAAAAACGACAGCACCCAAGCACCGAAAGAATACAAATATAATATTATATTGTACATTTACAATGTTTTGCGATTTAACGATTATTATTCAAGTACTATCACTTCACCCTAAACTCTTCACGTTAAATCAAACTCTTAATCGCAGCATCCATACGACGAATTGTCTCTTCCTTGCCCAAGAATGCTGCAAGTTCGTACATATCAGGACCCTGTCCGGTACCTACCAGGCAGACGCGCCATGCGTTCCATGGCTTACGTCCTGTTGCCTCGCACCATGCCTCTACCATATCCTTGATTTCCTCAACTGTGAAGTTGTCAATGGCAGTCAGCACACCAGCAAGTTCATCCATTTCCTGAGCGGTAGTCTCTTTCCAGTTCTTACGCACAAACTTATCTTCCATGTCGTATGTCTCAGGAGCAACGAAGAAGAACTTGCACAGAGGCCAGAGGTCGCTTACGAAACTGATATTACGTTTTTTCTTGTTACCTTCCTTGTCAGTGAATTCAATCACTTTCTGCTTCATCATCTCCACAACGGCAGCCTCACGCTCAGGAGTGCTTTCGATGCCTTCAGCGCGAAGAATCTTGTCGAACTCAGGCACCCATTCAGTTGCAGGGCGTTGCAGCAGATACTGATGATTGAACCATATACCTTTCACATAATCGAAACGGGCACCGTTCTTTGAGCACTTCGACAGGTTGAACTGCTTAATCAGTTCTTCCATCGACATAATCTCCTGGTCTGTTCCCGGATTCCATCCGAGAAGAGCAAGGAAATTAACCACAGCCTCTGGCAGATAGCCCTGTTCACGATAGCCTGCACTTACTGCACCAGTCTGAGGGTCATGCCATTCGAGCGGGAATACAGGGAAACCGAACTTGTCACCGTCACGCTTCGACAACTTGCCATTGCCCACTGGTTTGAGCAGCAGTGGCAAGTGAGCAAAACGAGGCATAGTGTCTGCCCATCCGAATGCTTCGTAAAGCAGCACGTGAAGCGGAGCGCTTGGCAACCACTCTTCACCGCGAATCACATGGGTCACTTCCATGAGATGGTCGTCAACGATATTGGCGAGGTGATATGTAGGCAGTTCGTCAGCACTCTTGTAGAGCACCTTGTCATCCAGCACAGAACTATTGATGCTTACATCCCCACGGATGATGTCATCAACATGTACATCACGTCCAGATTCAATCTTGAAACGTACCACATATTGTGCACCTTCAGCAATCAGACGCTTTACTTCAGCCTCATCCATGCTCAGAGAATTGCGCATCTGCAAACGTGTCTGGGCATCGTACTGGAAGTTCTCGATTTCATTACGCTTGGCATCCAGCTCCTCTGGAGTGTCGAATGCATAGTATGCCTTACCGGCGTCAAGCAACTGCTGAACATATTTCTTGTATATATCCCTGCGCTCGCTCTGACGATAAGGACCGTGATTTCCACCGAAGCTAACGCCTTCGTCAAATTCAACACCCAGCCACTTGAAAGCTTCTATGATATATTCCTCTGCACCCGGAACAAAACGGGTGGAATCGGTATCTTCAATACGGAAAATAAAATCGCCGCCATGCTGACGTGCGAAGAGGTAGTTGTACAGTGCTGTGCGAACGCCACCGATATGAAGAGGTCCGGTTGGACTTGGTGCGAAGCGCACACGAACTTTTCTTTCTGACATAAAAAATAATCTGTTCAATAGAAGTCTTGCAACAGCTCAACTTCGATAGTTAGAATAAAGGTAGGTTCTAAAAATTCTGTTTTTAGTTTCCCTACCCAATGTATTTGAGTTTTATCGGCCGCTTTTAGTTTTCTGTGGTGTCTTTTTGCCATCT
>CACYSD010000027.1:0-65940 GCA_902776985.1 uncultured Bacteroidales bacterium | reverse complement strand
AACAAATAATGGTTCAGAAACAATGGAAGAATTAGAAATACTCAGACAAAAGAAACAGATTATCTTGCAAGGTGCTCCTGGCACAGGTAAGACATACAAAACAGCAGCCATAGCCGTAGGTATGTGTAATCCGACCTTTTCTGATTTTGAAGACCACCAGAAGGTAATGGAAGAGTACGAAAGATTGCAGAAAGAAGGTCAAATAGCCTTTTGCACATTCCATCAGTCTATGGATTATGAAGACTTTATTGAGGGCTTGAAGCCAGAGGTTAAGGGTGATGCCGTAGAATACAATGTGGAGAATGGCATATTTAAAACCATCTGTGAGTTGGCGCAGACGAAAGATAATGCAGACATTGTAACTTGTATAGAAAAATATCTCCAGACCATTAAGGGGTATGATAATAAAAAGACTATTCCCACATTGACAGGAAAGTCAGAATTATATGTTTGGTGGACTGAAGGTAATGACACCATCAGCACACGTAGCGTATTGTCAAAGAGTGAAAAAGGTGACCAGTATTCACCTTCACCCCTTAACATTGAGAAGGTTAAGATGCAGGCACTTGGCGAAGGTGTAGAGAACAACTGGCGACAATATGCCCAGGCATTCATAAATGCGGTGAAGAAGGAGTATAATCTGGAGAATCAGATTTCTGATAAACCATACGTCCTTATCATCGATGAAATAAACCGTGGAAATGTTTCCAAGATATTTGGAGAACTTATCACGTTGCTTGAAGCAGACAAACGTAGTGGGGGTGGCTCACATCATATTAGCTTGAAATTACCTTATTCAAAGGAAGACTTCTCCGTTCCTTCAAACCTCTACATCATTGGAACGATGAATACTACCGACCGTTCCACAGGTACTATTGATTACGCTGTTCGTCGTCGCTTTGCATTTGTTACATTGGAATCAAGAGCCGATGTTATCGAGAACTGGTGTAACTCTCAGTCTGTTCCGTCCGATGTTAAGAAGACAGCCCTTGCCTTATTTGCTCAGATCAACGGCTTAGGTAAACATGATAACAGTTCTTTCATTGCCAAACACAAGGCTGCCGATTTTGAATTGGAAGACTTGAAGGTCGGTCATAGTTACTTTATGGCTAAAGACATGGCAAGTCTCAAGCTGAAGATGCGATACGAGGTTGTTCCCCTCATTAAAGAGTATATTAAAGATGGCATTCTCAGGAGTATGTCAGATGATGATAAATACTTTGATTGCTGGAAGAACGCAGAGTGCTATAAACCTGCAACGACAGATTACATGGCAGAATAATGCAAGAACACGAAAAGATACCATACGATTCCTTGTCCTTTCAAGACTATTGGGGGGAAGGAATGCGTCTTCCAGGTCAAAGCAAAGGTCTGGACAGATGGTTCTTTCAGTGGCAGTGGCGTAATAACCCGATAATCGATGACGAACAAGATTCTGAAAAGCCAGTTGTAACGGAATCTGGTTACTATGCTTCATATGTCATAGGTGCACAGTGGTTTGATGAAGCTAAAACCATGCCTCTTGTCATAACAACCAAGCATGGTTGTGACCGCATAGATTTCTTAAAGATGTTCAACATTTGTCTCAATAGCGGCATTGAGGCAAAAGAGTTTTCAAAGATATATGCTGTTGATATGGAGGCTCCCCGTATCAAGGCACCTGAACTTAAGAGTGTTCTTAGTCCTCTTATTGTTGCCCATTTCATTTCTATAGTCAGGGATATTGTCAAACGGGGATTGAAGAAAGGCTATGTTCAGCGTGAAGATAACCTCAAAAAAGTCAAGGGACGCATTGACATCTCCAGGAATGAGCGCATGAATATCTTGAAGAAACGATTTGATAAGGTGTTTTGTCGTTACCAGGAGTATTCAGAGGACACGTTAGAGAACAGGTTAATAAAGAAAGCACTCATATTCTCTCAACAGGTTTTGCAGATAGCTGGAATCTCCGAAAGTCTTCTTTCTCTTCAGCACACCATTCATGAGTGTTTGGCTGCTTTTAGTAATGTTGGCGATCAAATTGAAGTTTGGGAAGTCAAGGCTATCAAGCATCACAAACTATTCAAGGAATACGATGATGCTATCAAGCTTGCACAGATGATACTACATCGCTATGACTACAGCATTACCAATATCACCACAGCTGAAGAAGAGTATTGCCCTGTCTTCTGGATTGATATGGCTATGCTTTATGAACACTATGTATTAGGATTACTTCGTGAAGCTTATGGAAAAATGATTCATTATCAGGTACATGGTCATACTGGGTATCCTGATTTTGTTTGCTATTCTCCCCAAGTCGTATTAGATACTAAGTATATTCCAAGGTTTGAGAATGGCAATATCGATACTTATATTGTCCGTCAGCTGAGTGGATATAGCCGTGACAAGTGGATTTTTCCGACAAAGCCGGAATCAAATATACCATGTGTAATCATCTATCCAGTAGAAGGTGAGGAAGAAAACCCGTTTAAGAAGAAGCGGTTGGAAGATTTCTTAAAAACGGAAGACCGCTGTCTATGGGATTTTTATAGAATTGCAGTTCCATTACCGACGTTATTGGGTTCACAGGAAGGTTCTCTGAAAGGGAAGAAGGAAGAAGATTGAAGGAATATTTTAAGATATATTATTGACATAAAAAAAACGGCTGAAATCCAATATAGGACTTCAGCCGTTTTTTGGTTTTAAACTATTCCATAAATCTTAATCGTTGTGGGCTGTCAGTACTTTGGCAATATGTCTGGCTTCATCCATTGAGAAATTACCCGTTATCTCAACTTTGCCCCCAGAGACTACCGACATTACCCTAGGTGCACTGTAAACGCGTCCGTTGCCAAGAATTGCGATGTAGTTATTGATGTTGTTGCGAGTCATGCTCTCAAATTTTCTTCCTCCCTCCTCGGTCATGGTAAGGTTTATGGAAATGTATGATTGGCTATCATCACAGCGGGCTTCCATTATGTCACCATTGGAAATAGTGATGTTGTCTTTGTTTTTTGCATGAAGGACATATAGTTCATAGACAGGACTGTCATCATTCTGCATATCCGGCACCGGATGATTTCCCCAGGCAATGGAGAAAACCCCATCGTAGCCCATCTCATTAAATCCTTCGTTGATGATACGGGAGACTTCTGCTGTGTCCTTCTCTTGAGCAAACCCGATTACAGACGAACCTGTATATCCTGTTTTCAACAGACGAAACAGAGGTCCTTTATCTGTATTCAGTTCTTCGTCGGATGCAAACAAGGGATTCTTTTCCGTGTTGAGAGTGTCGGGCTTAAGAGCATTGTCTATCTCAACAAGATCAGAAAAGACTTCATCCATCGTATATGCCTCACGGAATTCCATGTATATACTCTCAGGTCCGTCGAAACCGTCTGAAATTTTGTTTACAACCTCTTTACAACTGACGGTTATAACACAAATCAGACACACGCAGATTATACATGCGTACAATCTGCAAATACTCTTTGCATTGATTGTTTTCATCGGGGAAATAGGTGTTAGTATATTATAAGTCCTGCAAGACCGCAGAGGAGAATCATGAGGATGGGATGAATCTTGTAGATTCGGGTGCCGGCAAAGGCGAAGCAGAAGATGACGATGCTGGAGATGAACTGGAACCAGCTCTCGCTGGGACTGCTGAAATTCTCCTTCGACATAAGCAGGAGGGCTGCTGCGGCAATAAGTCCTACAATGGCTGGACGCAACACACGGAACACATCCTTCACGGGTTTGGAGTCGTGGTGCTTAATCATATATCTGCTTATCATCAGCATAAGCACGAATGGAAGCCACATCACACTCAAAGATGCCAATATCGCACCCAATACCGCTGCCCATTCAGGATAACCTTCGTTGATAACGGCTGTATATCCGGTATAGGTTGCACAGTTGATGCCAATAGGCCCCGGTGTGCTTTGTGATATAGCGACGATATCGGTGAATTCGCTGTTGGTGAGCCAGGCATTCTTCTCCACCACTTCGTTCTGTATGAGCGAAAGCATGGCATAGCCTCCACCGAAATTGAATATGCCTATCTTCGTGAATACAAGGAAGAGTTTCAAGAATATCATGCCTTGCCTCCTTTCTCGCTTTCAAATAAGCGTCCGTAGAGCCATCCTCCAAGTCCGGCTGCAAGAATAATCCAAATAGGAGAAACCCCGAAGGCGGCGATAAGCACACAGGCAACGATGGGAATCCACAGAGTGCTGCGGTTGATTCGTGCGCTGCGAGCCATGGAGAAGCATGGAGCGAGAATCAGTGCAACCACTGCCGGTCGTACTCCACGGAATATCTTCTCCACATAAATATTATCTTTGAATGCCTGGAAGAACATCGCTATGAGCAAGATTGCCACGATAGAAGGCAGGGCAACACCGAGGCTGCACACCATTCCTCCCTTTACTCCTGCCAGTTTATGACCGATGTGCGATGCCATATTCATGGCGAAAAGTCCGGGAGTGGCTTGCGACACAGCCAGCACGTTGAGAAACTCCTCATGGTCGAGCCAGCCGTTCTTGTCCACCACTTCCTTCTCAAGTATGGGCACCATGGCATAGCCTCCACCAAGGGTGAAGGCTCCAATCTTGGAGAAGGTTATGAACATATCAACAAGGCTCTTGTCTTGCATATTATTTCTTTTCTATCCACTTACGTGCGTTAACAAATGCTTCAATCCATGGTGTAATTTCATCTTTCTGACGACGTTCTACAGGGTAGTCTGCCTCCTGCCATGGGAAGATGGCACGTTCCAAGTGAGGCATCATAGCCAGATGGCGTCCGTTGCTGCTGCAGAGAGCTGCCACGTCGAAGTCGCTGCCGTTAGGATTTGCTGGATAGCCGCTGTAGCTGTATTTTGCCACGATATTGTAGTCGCTCTCCTTCTTTGTGAGTGCGAAACGTCCTTCTCCGTGAGCTACCCAGATACCGAGTCGGCTGCCGCTGAGCGAACCGAAGAGTACACTGTCGTTCTGTGGAATGTCAACTGTAAGGAATCCGCTTTCGAACTTATGCGAAATGTTGTGCTGCATCTGCATGGTTTCTGAATGTCCTGTCGAGGCTCCTTCGAGCAGACCGAGTTCCACCATGAGCTGACATCCGTTGCAGATACCGAGTGAGAGAGTGTCCTCACGTGCATAGAAGGCGTCAAGTGCAGCCTTAGCCTTAGGATTGTAGAGGAATGCACCAGCCCAACCCTTTGCACTTCCGAGAACGTCACTGTTAGAGAATCCTCCGCAGAATACTATGAACGAAACATCTTCGAGTGTTTCTCTTCCGCTGACGAGGTCGGTCATCATCACGTCCTTAACTTCAAATCCTGCTAACCACAGTGAATATGCCATTTCACGCTCGCCGTTAGTTCCCTTCTCACGGATGATGGCTGCCTTCGGACGTTTGGCGGTAGTTGCAGCATCCTCTTTCCAGCGGTCTGCACTAATGCCGTATTGTGCCATCTTGCCTGTGAAATCCTTGTTGAACTTCTGAACGATAGGCTGATTTGCATAGTTGCGTTCACGCTCCTCTGCCATTCCATTCATGCTCTGCTTACGGTCGAGACGGGCAGAAACTCCGTACCAAACCGAACGCAGATGGTCTATATCGAATGTCACAGCCTTGTGCTCTTTCTTAACGATGAGCTTACGTTCAGCAATAGGATAACCGATGGCAACGTAGCCGATTCCTTCTTCATCAAATACCTCTTCCACATATTGCTTGTCCTTATTTGCCACTTGGATGATGATGCCTGGGTTCTCAGCAAAGAGTATCTTCACGAAGTCTTCTTCTGAGAAGGCGTTGAAGTTTACATTGATACCACCCTTAGTGTTTGAGAATGCCATCTCGAGCAAGGTGGTTACGATACCACCTGCGCTGATGTCGTGTCCGGCAAGGAGTTTGCCTTCTTCCACAAGTCTTTGAACACAGTTGAACGCATCGCGGAAGTACTCGGGGTTCTTCACTGTAGGTACGTCGCTGCCTACCTTGCCAAGGCTTTGTGCGAATGCGCTTCCTCCAAGGTGCAGGGCATCGAAGGAGAAGTCGATGTGGTAGAATGTGGAATCTGCAATGTTCTGCATCACAGGACTAACCACTTTCTTCACGTCACTGACTTCACCGCCTGAACTTACGATTACTGTTCCCGGGCTGATAACTTTTGTTCCGTCAGGATATTTCTGAGTCATGGACAGAGAGTCCTTACCTGTTGGTACGTTCACGCCAAGATCGATACAGAACTGGCTGAGTGCTTCAACTCCCTGATAGAGACGTGCGTCCTCACCTTTCTGTGAACGACAAGGCCACATCCAGTTTGCTGAGAGCGATACGCTGTCGATACCTTCGCTCAGTGGAGCAAAGACGATATTTGTAAGAGATTCAGCCACACTGAGCACACTGCCTGCAGCAGGGTCGGCAAGACCTGCCTGAGGAGCATGACCAAGTGCGGTTGCTATACCTTTCTGTCCTCTGTAGTCGAGAGCAACGACTCCACAGTCGCTGAGAGGAAGCTGCAGTTCGCCTACGCACTGCTGACGGGCAATTTTACCTGTGACGCTGCGGTCAACCTTGTTTGTAAGCCAGTCCTTGCAGGCAACAGCCTCAAGGCTCAGCACCTGTTCAATGTATTGGTCGATATTGTCAATACTGTAAGTAGCGTCCTCGTATTTACGAACGACGGTTTCGTCGCGCATAACAGTCTTTGGAGAGTGTCCGAACATCTGTGCCACGTCGAGGTCGAAAGGACGTACACCGTCTCCCTGTTCAAATGCAAAGTGAGCGTCACCAGTGGTTTCTCCCACTACATACAGCGGTGCGCGTTCGCGTTCTGCAATCTTACGCACATGGTCGATATGTTCCTCCTGGATGAGAAGTCCCATGCGCTCCTGGCTTTCGTTTGCTATGATTTCCTTCGATGAGAGAGTTGTGTCACCGATAGGGAGTTTAGTCATATCGATAAGTCCGCCACACTCCTCTACCAACTCTGAGAGGCAGTTGACGTGACCAGCGCTACCGTGGTCGTGGATGGAAACTACAGGATTCACATCTTCCTCACACAGTGAACGTACCAGGTTGTATGCACGTTTCTGCATTTCAGGGTTGGCACGCTGCACGGCATTAAGCTCAATACCGCTGCTGTAGCGACCAGTGTCCACACTCGACACACTTCCGCCACCGAGACCGATGCGGTAGTTGTCACCACCGACAACAACGATTTTATTACCCTTTTCAGGTGTGCCTTTCAGACAGTCGCGCTTGGTGCCGTAACCCACACCGCCTGCAAGCATGATTACCTTGTCGTAGCCATACTGCTCACCGTTTTCCTGATGCTCGAAAGTGAGCACAGAACCCGTGATGAGTGGTTGTCCGAATTTGTTACCGAAGTCACTTGCGCCGTTCGAAGCCTTGATAAGAATCTGTTCCGGTGTCTGATAGAGCCAAGGACGTTCGTTGCCTGTGGGTTGTGGATAGCTGGTCATATAGACGGCAGTTCCGGCGATTGGCCATGAACCCACACCACCACCCATACGGTCGCGGATTTCACCTCCTGTGCCAGTTGCGGCACCGTTAAACGGTTCTACGGTAGTTGGGAAGTTATGGGTCTCTGCTTTCAGGGAAATAACAGACTCTATCTCCTTAACCTTGAAGTAGTCACTTGTGGAATGGTCGGCAGGAGCAAACTGCTCAACAACCGGTCCCTGTGCAAACGCCACATTGTCCTTGTATGCGGAAAGAATCTGGTTGGGATTCTCCTGAGTTGTACGCTTAATCATCTGGAAGAGCGATGATTCTTTCTCTTCGCCGTCGATGATGAATGTGCCACCGAAAATCTTATGGCGGCAGTGCTCAGAGTTGATTTGTGCAAAGCCAAACACCTCGGAGTCAGTGAGTTTGCGTCCGAGCTGTTTCTCCACTCCGTGTAGATAGTCTATTTCTTCAGGACTGAGAGCAAGACCTTCCTGCTCGTTGTAAGACTCGAGGTCTTCGATTTCAACGATTGGCGCAGCCTTGATGTTAACGTCGAACACGGTCTGTCCGAGTCCGTGATACAGGCGCTGCAACATAGGATCGTGGTCGGCATCCTCGTTTGCCACAGCCCAGTATTCCTCAATACGTTTAACACCATTGAGAGCCATGTTTTGTGTTATCTCCACAGCATTCGTACTCCACGGCGTGATCATCTCACGGCGCGGTCCCACGAACCATCCTGTTAACTCGTTTTCACTTACCACTTTGGCATTGCCAAAAAGCCAGCAAAGCCGTTCCTGCTCGTCGGCAGTCAGCTCATGGTCTACACTCGCAGCGATAACACTTTCACTCTGAGTTCTAAAAAAATAAATCATTTGTTTGAGAAGTTATAGAAACTGGTAATCGTAAAACAATCCTCTTACTTTATGCAAGGAGAATCAACTCATTCCCCTTACAGTGTGCAAAGGTACGAAAAAAATGAAGAAGTTAAAAACTGATACAGATATTGTTTTTACAATTTGATGGCAAAGCATCAATAAACATGTAGTTTGCTATTAAACTACAAGTCAAGTTGTAGTTCTACAGGGCAATGGTCGCTGCCCATAATGTCAGTGTGGATATGAGCTGACTTCAGCTGTGGTGCCAGCCGTTGGGAAGCGAGGAAATAGTCGATACGCCAGCCTGCATTCTTCTCGCGGGCACGGAAACGATAGCTCCACCATGAATAAATATCTGTCTGATTAGGATAGAAATAGCGGAATGTGTCGATAAATCCGTCTTGAAGCAGTATAGTGAATTTTTCCCTCTCTTCATCAGTGAATCCTGCATTGCGACGGTTGGTCTTCGGATTCTTCAAGTCTATTTCCTGATGTGCTACATTCATATCTCCGCATACGATAACGGGTTTGACGGCATCAAGCTTCTTAAGGTAGGTGCGAAGGTCATCTTCCCACTGCATACGATAGTCGAGGCGACGCAGCTCATCCTGGGAATTAGGACAGTAAACGGTAACAAGATAAAAATCCGGCATTTCGAGAGTAACGGCTCTGCCTTCATGTCCGTGTTCCTCCACTCCTATTCCGTAACTGACCGATAAAGGTTCGTGACGAGTATAGATAGCGGTGCCGCTATATCCCTTTTTCTCCGCATAGTTCCAATATGATTTGTAGCCTTCAAACTGAAGGTCAAGTTGTCCTTCCTGCATTTTGGTTTCCTGAAGGCAGAAGAAATCTGCGTTGAGTGCCTTGAAAATATCTTCGAAACCCTTACCGGCACAGGCGCGAAGGCCGTTTACATTCCAAGAAATGAATTTAAGCATATAGATAGTGTTATTTAGTGGATTTTTGTAGGATAAAGATGCTTTCCGGTCCCATATTGAACAGGAGATCTACAATACTGAGATTCGGCAGGAATCCGTGCCGGTCAGCAAAAACCTGATAGTAGGGTACAGGGAAGAATGTGTGATCTTCGGAAAAGGAATGTTTTGGAGAAATCAAATCACGAAAATCATCGTTTTCACCGATAGATTTGGTGTCTTTTGGAGTATAGTTGGAACTCCTCTGGAGAGTAACTGAAATGTCGATGAGCTCGATACATTTCTGCGTCAGAGCCTCGTTGAAATCGACAAGAAAATCGTATCGCTGTTCGTAGAACGGACGGAAATCGTCCTGGTAGTATTCAAAGAAAGGTGAGTTAAAGTAGGATGAAGTCAGAGCCTGCCAATGCTGATGCCGCCAATTGCCGTGGTCGCTGATTCGCAAGTCCCGAATCAGTCGGTTGTTGTCGGACGGTTTCTCGACAGGTACGGTAAGTGTCAAAGCACCTTGAGGCGAATCTATAACGCAACGGTTTCGGTAAGTCTGCTTCACAAAACTCTCACACTGCTCTACCTCCGCATCGCTTGAAAGGAGTTTGCAGAAATACTGCACTGGTGGCAAATATGCAGTGGAGAGGAGCATTATTTTATATTGCTGACGTTCTTGAAGATGCGGCTCCAACGGATGCCGGAGGATTCAGGGTTGGTGTCTTCGCTTACGCTGAGCCAGATAAAGAGAGGCTTACCAACGATGTGGTCTTCTGGCACAAATCCCCAATAGCGGGAGTCTGCTGAATTGTGACGGTTGTCACCCATCATCCAATAGTAGTCCATCTTGAACGTGTAGCTTGTTGCCACCTTGCCGTTGATGTAGATCTTTCCGTTTTTGACAGCAAGTTCGTTTCCTTCGTAAGCACGGATAGGGCGTTCGTAAATGGCTATATTATCCATGTTGAGTTTGATGGTCATTCCCTTGGCAGGAATGAGAATCGGTCCGTAGTTGTCGCGTGTCCAGCCGTAATCATGATCGAGTGGGTACAAGCGTCCGAAATAACCGTCCTTTATCTCAACAATACTGTCAACCACATGTGGTGTCTTCTCAAGTGCTGCCTTTGCCTGGAAAGTAAGAGGCATACCCTTCGTGTGATCCATTACGCATGCGCGGTCTTCGTCGCTGATGCCGAGTTCAGCACATAATTCGTTGGTAAGAGCTTTAGGACTAGTAGCATAAACACGGTAGTTGAACTGTACCAACTCTGGTTGTGGCTGCTTTTTGCCATTGACATATATATATTTATCCTTAATCTGAAGGGTTTGGCCAGGAAGTCCGACACAGCGTTTTACGTAGTTTTCACGACGGTCGGTAGGACGAACGATGATTTCACCGTACTGCGAGCGGTTGGCATCAACATACTGGCGACCGAGTCCGTATATATACTGATACTGCTGCATCTGCTGTTCGGTATTGAGCGAATCGCTTGGTGGAAGCATAACGCCTTGGCTGCTGAGAATCTGCAGTCCCATTTCGTAGCAGTGGTCATAGAGGTCATAAGGGAAATTGACGGCTACAGTGTCGCCTGCAGGGAAATTGAAGACCACAATGTCACCCATCTCAACTTTGCCGAAACCCTTGACGCGTCGGTATTCCCACTGAGGCCATTCAATATAGGACTTACAGTTGAATACAGGCATAGTGTGCTGAGTAAGAGGCATGGTCAGAGGTGTTTGCGGAATGCGTGGACCATAACTTAGTTTTGAAACCAACAGATAGTCACCTGTAAGAAGAGTCTTTTCCAGCGAAGATGAAGGAATCTTATAGTTCTGGAAGAAGAAGTTGTGCACGAAATACACAGCAACGAGGGCAAATACGATAGCGTCCACCCAGCTCATAAGTGTGCGTGACACGGGGCTTTCCAGTTCTTTCCACCATGTCCATTTGATTTTCTTCGTTATGTACACGTCATAGATGAAAGGAACGACAATTAGTCCCCACCAGCTTCCTACCCAAAGGAGGAAAAGAAGATAAAGAGTGGTTACGACACCGAATTTCACCCATTTCACCCATGGTGCCTGTGGTTTTTCTTCTGCCTTATGTTTTTTTGTGCGGATTTTCGAGTAATCGGGTTTGCTGTTAAAGATTCCCATGTTTTGTAACGTTTAGCGTTTAGAGTTTAACGTTTAATGATAGTACCGGAGGTGATTATCGTTTAATGTTTAACGATAGTTCCGGAAATTTTTATCGTTTATTGATTTTGTCTTTTAGAATTGGAAAAGATCGTCGGTTGTCAATAAACCGCTGTGGTTTGCGGTGTATTCTGCTGCAAGAACTGCACCAAGGGCAAATCCACGACGGGAATGAGCGTCGTGTGTGATGGTGATAGAGTCAGCCTCGCTGTCGTAGCAGATGCTATGGATTCCAGGCACTTCGCCACGACGAACGCTGTCAATTGCCAATTCGTCGGCTGCAGGCTCGTGTTCTGTCTGAACAGTTCCGTCGGGCTGGGTCAGACGTCCAAGAGTCCATGACTGCTTGCGGTCGAGATTGTCAATGAGCTGCTCTGCCAGAGTGATTGCTGTGCCGCTTGGGTGATCCAGCTTGTGAATGTGGTGTATTTCCTCCATACGCACGTCATACTGAGCAAAACCGTTCATGATGCGTGCAAGATATTTGTTTACAGCGGAGAAAATAGCGACTCCGACACTGAAATTGCTTGCCCAGAAGAGGGTTTTTCCGCCTTCGCTGCACGCGCGACGTACGTCATCGCCATGTTCCTTGAGCCAGCCGGTAGAACCGGAAACCACCTTAACTCCTTGTTTCCAAGCTTCCAGGTAATTGTCGTATGCCGCTTGAGGAGCTGTGAACTCTATAGCTACATCAGCTGAGCGGAACGCATCGGAGTCAAAGTCCTCACGGTTGTCCACATCAATAATACTAACAATCTCATGTCCACGAGAAACGGCAATCTGCTCAATCATTTTACCCATCTTGCCGTAACCAATCAATGCTATCTTCATTTTCTTTTCCAAGTGTTGATAATACAAAAACCGATTGCGTACATTAATATTATACGCAACTGAGTGCAAAGTTACGATTATTCACTGAAAAAAATGGTATTTAAAAGTTGAAAATGAAGTGAATTGAGTATATTTGCAACATATTTTAATTGTAACACCTTATAAATTCAGTTTTTTTTGAGTTTTGGCTAGTATCAAATCAGAAGAATTGCTGCACTATGTGTGGAAGCACAGGTTGTTTCCACTGGGTGATTTACGCACAACCGACGGCAAGAGCGTAGAAGTCATACAGCCTGGATTGCAGAACCATAATTCCGGCCCGGACTTTTTCAACGCCCAGCTTAAGATTGACGGACAGACATGGGTGGGCAATGTGGAAATTCATCTACAATCCTCGGACTGGTTTCGCCATCACCACGATACGGACAGCGCATACAATAATGTTGTTCTGCACGTGGTAGGCAAGGCAGATATTGACATACCTTATCCTGACGATGAATCTCACAACATTCCACAGTTGGAGCTGCCTGTTCCCGAAATGGTGGTAAGGCGTTACGAAGAACTAGTGCAAAGCGACATAATACCACGATGCAGGGCAATACTGCCCAATGAACCGAAACTGACAATACACAACTGGCTTTCGGCACTTCAGATAGAAAGGCTTGAAGAGAAGACGGCGAAAATAAAGGAAAGACTTGAACAATGTGAGCACAGCTGGGAAGATGTCTTTTTCAGGACTCTTGCACGCAATTTTGGTTTTGGAGTCAACGGCGATGCGTTTGAACTATGGGCAAATACTATTCCCCCGAGCGCCATGGGGAAGCATCGTGACAGCCTTTTTCAGATAGAATCGTTGTTTTTCGGAACGGCTGGAATGTTGAACGATGCAACAGAAGAAAAACTTACACATTTGAGGCAAAATGGTGCGGAAATAAACGAATCCATCGATTATTTTATGTCATTAAAAAAGGAATTTGCATTTCTTCGCTGCAAATTCTCTATTATACCGATGAATTCGATGATTTTCAAGTTTGGCAGACTGCATCCACAGAATTTTCCTACCATACGCATTGCTCAACTCGCAAAGCTCTACTATGAGGGACGAATCAATCTGTCACGTATAATATATGCAGAAACAATAAAAGACATTTATTCACTGTTGGAAACAGATGTAAGTCCATTCTGGCAGACACACTATCATTTCTCCTCGGATCCATCAGCAGAGAGCGAGCGGAAACTCTCGGATTCATCAAAGGATTTAATAATAATCAACTCCATCGTCCCATTGCTGTTCGCCTACGGAAAATATCGTGGTGATGATAAACTGCAAGACCGTGCACTGAATCTCCTGGAACAACTGAAACCGGAAAAGAACCGTATTATTGCGAACTGGGAAGAGGCGGGAGTGAAGTGTCATAATGCAGGCGATTCACAGGCACTTCTGCAGTTAACCCACAACTATTGTGAGGTTCACGACTGCCTGCGTTGCCGTTTTGGCTACGAATACATCAAACAGACTCCAACATTTCTTAATGAAGATTGAAGGATTCGTATAATTTTTCGTATATTTGCAAAGAAAATCAACTTACTATCAATTTATCAGAAAAAAATGAAAACTGACATCCAAATTGCCCGCGAGTGTAAGCTTGCTCCAATCGGAACCATCGCAGACAAATTACAAATTCCTCAGGAGGCTCTTGAGCAATACGGCAAGAACATAGCCAAAATCCCGGAGAGTCTTATTGACGAGAATAAGGTTGCGAAAAGCAAGCTCATCCTTGTCACCGCTATCACCCCAACCAAGGCTGGTATTGGAAAAACTACAGTCAGCATCGGACTGGCATTGGGAATGGAGAAAATCGGCAAGAAAGCCATTGTTGCCCTGCGTGAACCCTCTCTCGGTCCTTGCTTCGGAATGAAGGGCGGTGCTGCAGGAGGAGGCTATGCACAGGTTCTTCCAATGGATAAAATCAACCTGCACTTCACAGGTGACTTCCACGCCATCACATCCGCTCACAATATGATCAGTGCCCTGTTGGACAACTATATCTACCAGCACCGTAATGACGGGTTTGCGCTTAGAGAGATTCTCTGGAAGCGAGTGCTCGACATCAACGACCGTAACCTTCGTTACATCGTTACCGGACTAGGTGCAAAGAGCGACGGAGTTACGATGGAAAGCGGTTTCGATATCACTCCCGCATCTGAAATCATGGCAATTCTCTGTCTTTCGACAAGCCAGAATGACCTGCGTCGTCGTATCGAGAATATACTTTTGGGTGTTACTATCGATGGAAAACCATTCTGTGTGAAAGACATGGGTGTAGCAGGAGCCATCTGCGTGTTGCTGAAAGACGCACTTCATCCAAACCTTGTTCAGACCACCGAGCAGACTCCCGCACTTGTTCACGGAGGTCCGTTCGCAAACATAGCACACGGATGTTCATCCATCCTGTCAACCAAACTGGCTATGACATACGCTGACTATGTTGTTACGGAAGCAGGATTCGGTGCCGACCTCGGTGCAGAAAAATTCTACGATATCAAATGTCGCAAGGCAGGATTGCAACCGGCACTCACCGTGATTGTTGCCACTACCCAGGGTCTTAAGATGCACGGTGGAGTAGCGATAGAGGATATCAAGCAGCCAAATGCAGAGGGTTTGCAGAAAGGCTTTGCTAATCTGGATCGTCACATCCGCAATCTGCAGTCATACGGACAAACCGTGGTTGTCGCATTCAACCGATTCGCAACCGACACAGACGAGGAGCTTGAGATGGTTCGTAATCACTGCAAGGAAATCGGTGTTGGTTTTGCTATCAACAACGCATTCAACGAAGGTGGAACAGGAGCTGTAGAACTTGCAAATCTTGTAGTGGAATCGATAGAAAAGCAACCATCCTCACCAATGCACTTCTGCTATGAGGACAGCGATCCAATCCAGCAGAAAATCGAGAATGTTTGCCGCAAGATCTATGGTGCATCGTCCATCACGTTCGGTGCTGCCGCAACGAAGAAGCTGGCTCTCTTGAGCACAACCCTTGCTCCTCTTGCAAAGGATATTGAGAATTTCCCGGTATGTATTGCCAAAACGCAGTATTCGTTCTCTGCGGATGCCACACTTTACGGATGCCCGTCGGATTTCAACATCCACATACGTGACCTTGTATTCAACTGCGGTGCTGAAATGGTGGTTGCAATAGCCGGTGACATCATGCGTATGCCAGGTTTGCCACGTTCTCCTCAGGCAGAAAGAATCGATATCATCAACGGCGAAATAGAAGGTTTGTCATAAGAGCGAAAAACCTTAAAAATCATTTAAAATGACAGATTCTCACCTTAATATATAGGTTGGAATCTGTTTTTTTAATAATTTTGCAGCCAAATTCGAAAAATTGGCATAAAAAACAATTACAAAATCATGGCGCAAAAGAACTTGGTGATAGTTGAGTCACCAGCCAAAGCAAAGACATTAGAGAAATTCTTGGGGAGCGACTATAAGGTCTTGTCAAGCTATGGTCATATCCGTGACTTGAAAAAACACGTTTTCAGTGTTAATCTTGATGACTTCACTCCTCAATACGAGATACCTACAGAGAAGGCAGAATTGGTTAAAAGCCTGAAGACAGCAGCGAAGAAAGCTGACTGTGTGTGGCTCGCAAGCGATGAAGACCGTGAAGGAGAAGCTATCTCCTGGCATCTTGCACAGGTGCTGGGATTAAGTGTGGAACAGACCAAGCGTATTGTGTTCCATGAAATCACAAAGACTGCGATTCTCGACGCTATCAAGAAACCTCGTCATATAGACCTCAATTTGGTAAATGCACAGCAGGCACGCCGTGTGCTTGACCGCATCGTGGGATTCAAACTCTCTCCGGTGTTGTGGAAGAAACTGCGTCCGTCGCTCTCTGCAGGACGTGTGCAAAGTGTGGCAGTGCGTCTGATTGTAGAGCGTGAACGCGAAATTGAGAAATTCAAGGAGGACAGCTGGTTCAGGGTTGCAGCGGAATTCACCACAGAAAACGGTGAAATCCTCAAGGCGGAAAACCCACAGCGCTTTGCCACAGTTGAAGAATCACAGAAACTGCTTGAGGCCTTGAAGGAAAAGCAATTTGTCATCAACGACATCAGCAAGAAACCCATGCATCGTGTTCCTGCACCACCTTTCACAACCTCAACCCTTCAGCAGGAGGCAGCTCGCAAGCTCGGATTCACAGTAGCACAAACCATGTCGGTAGCCCAGCGTCTCTACGAATCCGGACTTATAACCTACATGCGTACCGACTCTGTGAATCTGTCTACGCTCTGCCTCAATTCGAGCAAAGAAGAGATTGTTGCCAATCTGGGCAAGGAATACTCTAAGCGCCGTCAATACCAGACCCACTCCAAGGGAGCGCAGGAGGCACACGAAGCCATCCGTCCAACCTACATGAGCCAGCACGAAATCAGCGGCTCTGGCCCAGAGAAACGTCTCTACGATCTCATCTGGAAACGCACTATTGCATCACAGATGTCGGATGCTGAGCTGGAGAAGACAACCATTACCCTGCAACCGGAAGGCGAAAGCAACGATGAAATGCAGTTTATTGCTACCGCTGAGGTTGTAACGTTCGACGGTTTCTTGAGAGTCTATCGTGAATCATCCAATGATGAGTCCGGCGATGAAGATACTGAAAACACTATAGATGCCAAGCTGACTGTCGGTGAGGTTCTTTCATACAAGAACATTACCGCCACAGAGCGTTTCTCACAACGTCCTTTGCGCTTTACCGAAGCGTCTCTGGTACACCGTCTCGAGGAACTTGGCATAGGACGTCCGTCAACCTATGCACCTACAATCTCAACCATCCAGCAGCGTAATTATGTTGAGAAGGCTGACATTAAAGGTGTAGAACGCAAGTACACACTCTTGACCATGAACCATGGCAAGGCTATCAAGGAAAGCGTGAAGAAAGAAATCGTAGGAAACGAAAAGAACAAGCTTGTTCCTACCGACACGGGTACAGTGGTCAACGACTTCCTTGTTCAGAATTTCCCGAATGTGATTGACTATAATTTCACTGCTAATGTTGAAAAGGATTTCGATGACATTGCTGAAGGCAAGGTGGACTGGCAGAAGAGCATGGCTAATTTCTACGAAGAGCTGGAACCTCAGATTGATGAGGTGATGAGCCAGAAGATGGAGCATAAAGTAGGGGAGAGAGTGCTCGGAGTAGAACCCCAGACAGGAAAGGAAGTGACAGTAAAAATCGGTCGTTTCGGACCTATGGTACAGATTGGTGTGGCAAGCGAGACAGAAAAGCCACGTTTCGCGCAGCTCCAGAAAGGACAGAGCATCCAGACCATCACACTCGAGGAGGCACTCGAACTCTTCCGCTTGCCACGAACCCTCGGCACTTACGAGAAGGGAGAAGTTACCGTTGGAACCGGCCGTTTCGGTCCATACGTGCTGCATAACAAGAAATTCGTATCTATCCCCAAGGACAAAGATCCCCTGGCATTGACATTGGACGATGCCATCGAACTCATCGAGGAAAAACGCAAGAGTGAGGCAGAAAAGCACCTTCGTTCATTCCCCGAAGAGCCGGAACTCGAGATTCTTAACGGTCGTTACGGAGCATATCTCTGCTACAAAGGCGACAACTACCGTCTGCCAAAGTCTGCAGGTGACCCAATGGCATTGACTCTGCAACAATGCATGGAGATTATCAACAAACAGGTTGACCGCAAAAAGAAATAGCCATGCAGCGAATAATCATAATCGGCTATATGGGTGCCGGCAAAACCACCATCGGCAGAAACCTGGCTCGTAGCATGAAACTGGATTTCTACGATCTGGACTGGTACATAGAAGACCGTTTCCGGAAGAAGATTCCCCAGATTTTCGCTGAGATGGGTGAAGCAGGCTTTCGCGACATCGAACGGCGTATGCTCCACGAAGTAGTCGAATTTGAGAATGTTGTCATCAGTTGCGGTGGAGGCACTCCCTGCTTTTTCGACAATATCGACTATATGAATTCCATGGCAGAGACAGTCTATCTCAACGCCTCTCCCGAAGTGCTTCATGCCCACCTGCTTATGGCGAAGTCGCAACGTCCGCTGCTCGACGGCAAATCACCGGAGGAGGTACTGGAGTACATCAAGACATCACTGCCCCAGCGAGAACCGTTCTACCAGAAGGCAAAGCATATCGTCGATATTGATGTCATCCACACCAAGGAACAGATACAGGCATACGTAGATCAAATTGCAGAAATAACTAAATAATCCCAATCATCATCTCTAATCTGCAGAACGAATGAGAAAATGGCGCTTAGAAGATTCCAGCGAACTCTATAGCATTGAGGGCTGGGGTGTTAATTTTTTCCATGTAAACGACAAGGGCAATGTGGTTGCCACACCCATGAAGAACGGTGTGGAAGTCGACCTTAAGGAAGTGATGGACGAACTCTCGCTGCGCGATGTCGCCGCACCGGTTCTGGTACGTTTCCCCGACATCATTGACAGCCGTATTGAGAAAACCGCCACCTGCTTTCGCAATGCCTCCAAGGAATATGGCTACACGGCAGAGAACTTCATCATCTACCCCATCAAGGTAAACCAAATCTCACCTGTCGTAGAGGAAGTCATCAGCCACGGAAAGAAATACAATCTCGGACTGGAAGCAGGCAGCAAACCAGAGCTGCATGCCGTGCTTGCCATGAACATGGAGAGCGATTCGCTCATCATCTGTAACGGCTACAAAGACCAGTCTTACATCGAACTCGCCCTGCTTGCCCAGAAGATGGGTAAGCGAGTGTTTGTCGTTGTCGAGAAACTCAACGAGCTGGAAACCATCATGCAGGTTTCAAAGAAACTCAACGTACGTCCCAACATCGGCATTCGCATCAAGTTGGCGGCAAGCGGCAGCGGCAAATGGGAGGAAAGCGGTGGTGACGCCTCAAAATTCGGACTTACCTGTGGTGAACTCCTTACCGCCCTCGACTACATAGAGAAGAACAACATGAAGGACTGCCTGCGTCTGATCCATTTCCACATAGGCAGTCAGATCACTAAGATACGCCGTATTCAGAATGCGCTGCGCGAAGCCAGCCAGTTCTACGTGCAACTCTGTAAGATGGGATTCGGAGTAGAATTCGTGGATTGCGGTGGCGGACTTGGAGTGGACTACGACGGTTCACGCTCTGCCAACAGCGAGAGCAGTGTCAACTACAGCATTCAGGAATATGTCAACAACTGCGTCTATACCTTCGTTGAGGCAGCCAAGAACAACGACGTTTCTCAGCCCAATCTTATCACCGAAGGCGGACGCTCCCTGGCAGCTCACCATGCGGTGCTCATCATGGAAGTGCTGGGCACAGTCGAACTGCCTGTCATGCCGGAGGAGTTCGAGGTGAAGGAGACCGACCACCCACTTGCCAAAGACCTATACGAGATCTGGGACAATCTCTCCTCCCGCTCCATGCTCGAGGACTGGCACGATGCGCAGCAGATACGCGAGGAAGCCCTTGGCCTCTTCGACCACGGCATGCTCGACCTTCGCACCCGTGCCGAAGTTGAGCGGATGTTCTGGGCTGTGGCTCACGAGATAAACACCCATGTGCACACCATGAAACATGCACCGGAGGAACTACGTACGCTCGACAAACTACTTGCCGACAAGTATTTCTGCAATTTCTCCATCTTTCACTCACTCCCCGACGCTTGGGCCATCGACCAGCTCTTCCCCATCATGCCAATCCATCGTCTTGAGGAGAAACCCTCACGACTCGCCACCCTTCAAGATATCACCTGCGACAGCGACGGCAAGCTGTCAAGCTTTGTCACTCACCAGACCGTCTCCCACATACTCCCTCTTCACAACCTAAAACCCAAGGAACCCTACTACATCGGTGTGTTCCTCGTGGGAGCATATCAGGAGATACTCGGCGATATGCACAATCTCTTTGGCGATGTCAATGCTGTTCACATCACAGTGGACGACAAGGGCTACAAGATAGACAAAATAGTTGACGGAGAGACCGTTGCCGACGTGCTTTCCTTCGTTCAGTACAATCCCAAGCAGATGGTACGCCGCCTCGAAGTCTGGGCAAAGCAGTCAGTCAAGGAAGGCAAAATCTCCCTTGAGGAAGGCAAGGAATTCCTCTCCACCTACCGCTCCGGTCTCTACGGATATACCTATCTGGAGTGAGAAATTATAAACGCAAAGTGGTAGGGCTTGTTGCCATCGATAGTGTATTGAGGTAATGTGCGCTGCCCCCAAGTATCAATACCCCCTACACCGTGGACGTTTAAGTCGATGTTCAGATTGACGAAGCGTCCACGGTTTATTTCGTTAGGATGCTTAGCTGATGTCAGGTCTTCCTCGCCGTAATCCCAAGCGCGTATGCAGAGAGGCTGACAGCCCTTGATGCGGAGGGAGCGTTGACCGTTAGAGATGTTGAACCAACGTACATCTGTGCGACAGCCGTTGTCCTGCGGATGAATGTATTCAGTTTCGAATTCAGAGAGCGGCATTTGGTAATGCCCGATGAAGGCACTTCGTTTGCGGTCGGGGTAGTTCTCCCAAGGACCGCGACCATAGTATTCTATATTGGTGAAGTCAGCAGGTATACGCATGCGTATACCAATCTTTGGCATTATTGGTTTTTCTTCACCTGATGGCTGGTAGTCCATCTCCACCAGAATAGTGCGTTCGTCGACAGCGGTGTATTTCACTGTAACATCAGTAACTTCCTTCCAGACGGCCGTGCGCTCTGCGAAACGGGCGGCATGCTGGTTGTCGTTCTCGGGCTTCCAGAAGTAGGGTTCAAGAGGAGATACGAGCATTTCCTTTCCATCTACTATCCATGATGTGAGGTTGTTGCCGTCAACTCTGATGTTTGATGGCTGATGTTTGATGGCTGATGTTTTACGTTTGATGTTTGATGGCTGAGGGAAAGTGTAGGGAGTGAGGACGAACTGCTCGCTTGCCACTGCAAAGCCTTTCTTTACCCAAGGCTTGTCTTCTTTCAGACGAGCAGAAACATTGAACAAGGTCTCGCTCTCATAACGCACGGTATCATAGGTGATTTCGTACTCGCTTGGGTCGGTGAAGCAATCACGGTTGATGATGCTAATACGGCCATCGGTTTCTCTGACGAACTGCAAGGGCTGATAGACATGCTGTACCTCATAGTAGTGGGGATGAGGCTTGCGGTCTGGTGCAATGAGTCCGTTTATACAGAATTCACCGTCGTTGGGCTTGTCGCCGAAATCGCCACCATATAAGAATGAAGAGTGAAGAGTTAACCCCTGATCCACCCAGTCCCAGATAGCAGCACCACAGATGCTGGAGTCAGCATAGATAACATCCCAGTACTCCTGTAGGTTGCCTACAGAGTTGCCCATGGCATGAGCATATTCGCGCATCATGAACGGACGGTTGGTGATTCGGCGCGCCTCCGTTCTAAGTTTATCGGGCGGCAGATAACCGTCATCGTAGATGGCGGATTGGCTGCGGTCTGTGTCGCAGAAGGGTAGGGCTATGGTGTCGAGATCAACCACGGCGTCGTGCATCGCCTTCATGTTCGGCCCTACGGCACCTTCATTGCCCAAACTCCACAGGATGACACAGGGGTGGTTCTTGTCGCGTTGCACAAGGCTTATGGCTCGGTCCACATGGGCATCCTTCCAATCAGGGTCTTCACCCAGCTCGTGGTTGGCATAACCATATCCGTGACTCTCCTGGTTAGCTTCGTCCATCACATACATTCCCCAGCGGTCGCAGAGTTCATATAAATATTCGCGGTCGGGATAATGGCTTGTGCGCAGGAAGTTGATGTTTGCCTGCTTCATCAGGCTGAGGTCAAGTTCATAAGTTGCATCGTCCACATAGCGACCGGTAACAGGGTGGTGGTCGTGGCGGTTCACGCCTCGCAGCTTCACGTTTTTGCCGTTAATCTTGAAAACTTCGCCCACACATTCCACACGCTTAACGCCGAAGTGGTTTTCAAACACCTCATCGTCTTTACAGTCTTTCATCCCATGCAGCTCCACTGAATATGGATAGAGCCATGGCTTTTCAGCCGACCATAGGCGTGGGGCGCTCTTGTAGGGGAAACAGAGTTCGACGTTTATCGTATCACCTGAACGAAGTTTTGGAATAAGACGGTTTGTAACACAATAAGAGCTGCGATTGGTGTTGGCACCGTGGAGTTCAGGACAGGCAATCGTCAGTTCTGCCAGAATATTCTTAGCAGTCTTCCTTCCAGTGTTGCAGACAGAAATCCTGGCTTTGACGGTGAACTTTGAGAAGTCCTGATTAGGCACTGCTTCAACCTTATAATCAGTGATATGAACCAGAGGACGCACCCAGAGTTGCACCTCGCGGAAGATGCCGGACAGCCGCCACATGTCCTGACATTCCAGATACGAACCGTCGCTCCAGCGATAGACCTCAACAGCCAATTTGTTGCGCCCTTCACGTAGAAATTTTGTAACATCGAACTCAGCAGGCGACATCGAGTTCTGACTATAGCCCACCTTCTGACCGTTCACCCATACGTACATTGCGGAATGAACACCACCGAAATGTAGAATCAGGTTATTCGTGAGCATCTCTTTCGTGACATCGAAGAAGGTCACATACGAACCAACAGGGTTTCGGTGGTCATAGGCATACCAGTCCTTCGCAGGTTCTCCCGTCACACTAGGGCGGTCGCGATGGAACGGATACTGCATATTGACATAGATGGGTTTTCCGAAACCTTGCAGCTGCCAGTTGCCAGGAACGTTAATCTTGCACAATCTCCTTACACTCCTTCCATTTCGAAGGCAGTTGTAGAGTGGCGTGATACGGCAGTTTGTTGATTCCCAGTACGTGTGGGTTCTCCCAGTCATGTATTTGTGCCTGTGCCGAAAGACTAAGCACCAAAACTGATATAAGCGTTATCCTTTTCATATTATTCATTTTTCAGTCATCACTTCTACGTCGCTATATCCCATGCGTTCTCCTTGCGCCAGGCGCAGTCCTTCCACTTTGATGATTCTAGCGCGAGTGGGTTTGCAACGTACTGTTTGCCAGATGGGATTGTTCACGATGTTGGAGAATTCGCCTTCACCCAGCGTTTCCCATGTCTTCCAGTCGGTAGTGGCGGAGATGCGGTAGTGGGTGATGATCCCTTCCTTTGAATCCTGCGGTGGCAGATAGCGGAAGCCAGTCACGTCTGCCTCGTTGTCGAGAGAGACAAACATCACCTTGTCTGCCCCGAAGAATATGTAGTAGTCCGACGAGTGTTTCTCACCTGCATTGGGTGTGTCCTGAGTGATCTCGGGGGCAAGATAGACGGAAGTGCGCTTGATTATTGGCGCGCACTTTGAGTCGAGCACCGTGAATCGCAATTTGGTTGCGGTTACGGTTGGGAAACAGATGATGCGGCGATGACCTATAGTGGTCAGTCCGTCTTCATTGTCAACTAATTCATCCTTCAGCGGCACCCATTTGCCATCGACCTCTGCCTCTAACGAGAACTTCTTCACGCGCTGACCGTAGCGGATATCCTCCTCAACTACAAAGCGGTTGAAGGTGGTAGGTCGCTTGAACTTTAGCACGACAGAGCTCCCGTCTCCTCCCCTCTTGGGGGAAGCTGGGAGGGGACTTTTAAACACCTCATCAATCATTTTCTTGAAGGCGATGCCGCGCAGTGAGTCCGTGGGGTGGATGCGTCCGTTGGGAGCGATGGGGAAATTCAGCAGCAGACATGAATTGCGTCCTACAGATTTATAATATGTGTCCATCAGTTTTGAGAGGCTCTTCACATTCTCGTTCTCAGTCTCGTGGTAGAACCAGCCTGGACGAATACTTGTGTTGGTCTCGCCCGGACACCACACATCACCGTCCTCTACTCCATAGTGAAGCGTGGGGTAGGGGGTGTCACCCTTGCTTGGCATCAGACTCCAGTTGGTTTCTCCGATGTTACCGGCTTCTGTGCCCACCCATCGCAGGTCTCCACGGTCTCCGCCGTCGTTCCAGATGACGGCGTTGGGCTGCAACTCACGAATCATGCGGAATGTCTCTGCCCACTGATAGTATGTCTTGCCGTCAATACGGCGGGTTTCGTTGGCTCCGCCATACCAGCCGTCGCCTCCGTTGGCTCCGTCGAACCATACCTCGAAGATGTCGCCGTAGTTGGTCAGCAACTCTCGGAGCTGATTGCGGAAATAGGTGATGTATTCTGGTTTGCCATAGTCTTTGTGGTTTCTGTCCCAAGGCGAGAGGTAAACCGCAAATTTCAGGCCTTCCTCACGGCAGGCGTCTGACAGTTCACGAACCACGTCGCCTTTACCTTCTTTCCATGGTGTGTTCTTCACAGAATACTCGGTGTATGCCGACGGCCACATGCAGAAGCCGCAGTGGTGCTTGGCAGTGAAGATGATGCCCTTCATGCCAGACTGCTTGCATACCCTTGCCCATTGTTTGCAGTCAAGATCTGAGGGGTTGAACAGATTAAGGTCTTCATTTCCAAATCCCCACTCCGCATCGGTATAGGTGTTGAGGGAGTAGTGGATAAACGCATACATTTCCATGTCCTGCCACTGCAATTGTTGCTTTGTGGGAACGGGGCCACAAGGCGTGATGGCGGACTCATTCTGTGCTTTGGCACTGGCTGCAAGCATGAGAAGTGCTGTAACCAATAGTCTAAATATCATACTGTCGTTTTATATTTGGTGTTATTTATACTTTGCAAAGATAAGATTTTCCGGACTTTTTTGTATATCTGCAACCAGGAAAAGAAGGAAGATGTATTTTCTTCAAAAAATTTTCTTACATTTTTGTAACTTTTTGTCACTTGTCCGTCGTATAAAACAGTTAGCGCAATTCAGGAATATGTCAATAACTGCGTCTATACCTTTGTAGAGGCGGCAAAGAATAACGAAGTACCGCAGCCTAACCTCATCACCGAAGGCGGACGTTCCCTCGCTGCCCATCACGCAGTGATGATTATGGAAGTTCTGGGCACAGTCGAACTGCCTGTGATGCCAGAGGAGTTTGAGGTAAAGGAAACAGACCATCCGCTGGCAAAGGACCTCTACGAGATTTGGGACAATCTCTCTTCACGCTCCATGCTCGAGGACTGGCACGATGGAACGGATACTGCATATTGACATAGATGGGTTTTCCGAAACCTTGCAACTGCCAGTTGCCAGGAACGTTAATCTTGCCCCAACTGCTTACATCAAAGTCCTCCTTGTAAAAGTCCACAATCTCCTTACACTCCTTCCATTTCGAAGGCAGTTGTAGAGTGGCGTGATACGGCAGTTTGTTGATTCCCAGTACGTGTGGGTTCTCCCAGTCATGCACTTGTGCCTTGACAGTCGTGGATAATATCAGCAGTGATATAGCAACAAACAGTTTCATTTCCCAAAATAACTATAATGGTTGTTGTCGGGGTTAATCACGATTCTTTCTACGACTATCTCAGGGTCAACCATTACAAGTTTAAGTTTATGTTTTCCAGGAGTAGTATTGGGGAATTTTAATTCCAGCCAACGGATATTGTCGAAGACTTCATCTCGACGAAGTATCTTATGACCATTCTTCCAACCACTCAACAGCAGATTGTTGTGTGGCGGGAGAGGTTTCAAGTTCTTCGACTGGGCAAGGTTCTTAGGTGTGTACTCACCAAATTCATCATGAAGTCCCTGACGAGCGTCAATCATCTGTATAGGCTGTTCATCAATCTGTACGCCAAGCCGCAGACCACGAGCAGGATAGATGTCTTGGGTGGGCAGAATGCCAATGGCTATAGTAGCCTTCCCCAAGCCCTCCAAAGGGATGGGAGATATGTTGATGTCGTATTCCAATGTTGCACCACTGTTAAGCGCCATTACGTTGCTGCTGCCCATACATCCCTCACCTCGTCCGAGGTCAGGCAGAAGTATCCATGTTGCACCTTTTCCGTCGTACTTATTACAATAATCATAAGCGGCAATAGAGTATTCGTGGGTGTCTTTTGTAGTCAGTAAACTGTGATCTACTCTGTAGCCCAGACTCATCGGATGACGGTTCTTGTCGGGAATGCTCCATTGTGTATAACCAATATGGTTGTCAAGCATCATACCATCCCACTTACCTCCAGCCAATTGCTTGTTGTAATAATCGGTGAGCCGCTGATCCTTATTCATCAAGTCGCAGACGGTTAGACTATCACCCATGGTTGTTGCATTGTACATCATTGATACACCCGCACTGGCCACTGCCGGGTAGTAAACCAACTGGTAGAAAGCATCCTGCGACTCTGCAGGAATACGTTCCTTCAAGGTTTCGCAACGCAACACCAGCGATTGCCACAGGTTGTTCAGGTGCAGCATTTCCTTGTAGTTGAAAAGACCAGGCACCTGCACTTCGGGCTTGCGCCATAGATTGTACTTTGAGTAGCGGGCAATGATGTCGGCACACTCTTCGGCATTTTCCTGAGAAACACCACCGAGTACGGACTGCGTCCATGTTCTTAGCCAGTCTTTCTCCTGTCCTGGCTCAATCTCAGGTGACCACGCATAATCCATAATGAAAGAAATAGGCATCTCTTTAGGCTTCAAATCACCCACATTGATAATCCAGATGCGGTCGATGCCGCTCTGATATGCCTGGCTCAACTGTTCACGGAGCTTTGGCACTGTGGTGGTGTTCACCCAACGGTCGTTCCAAGGACCGCCGTTCATATCTATATGATAGTAGAGACCGAGTCCGCCCTTACGTTTGCGTTCGGCTTCTGTGCCTTTGCGACGTATATACCCCCAGTTGTTGTCGCAGAAGAGAAGAGTCACATCGTCGGGCACGCTAAAACCTGCATCGTAGTAACGCTGAACCTCGGTAAAGATTGCCCAAAGCTGTGGTACGGCATCAGGTCGTCCGTAGATGTCCTTAATTATCTTGCGCTGTCCCTCAATCACGTTTTTCAGCGTCCGCATATTCTCCTGGTCATCACCATTACCCATTGCCACATCACCGTCACCACGCATACCGATGGTCACGATATTGTCATATGCCTTGTTACGTTCCATGCCCTCGCGGAAGAACTGATCTATTCGTTCCTTGTTTGATGCATAGTCCCATGGACCCACTTGCTCCTTGCGTTTCAGGTATTCGCGATGTGAGCGCATCATCGGTTCGTGGTGCGACGTGCCCATCACAATTCCCATTTCGTTTGCCAAGCGAGGTGATTCCGGGTCATCCTCATTGAAGGCTGTTGCCCACATGGCAGGCCAGAAGTAATTAGCCTTCAGGCGTAGCAATAATTCAAAAATCTTCTCGTAAGCCTTTGCGTTCACACCACCGAAGTGTTTCTGGCACCATGTTCCAAACGAAGGCCACTCATCGTTGATGAAAATTCCACGATATTTAACTGCTGGCCAGTCTTCTTTATAGTCGTTGAAATACACTTCATCCTTGTGAACCACAGGTGCATCTGCCATCCAGTACCAGGGTGATACGCCAATACTCTTTGATATTTCATAGATTCCGTAAATAGTGCCTCGCTTGTCGTTACCGGCAATGACAAGATTCCCATCCACCCAATCGATGATGAAGCCTTCCCAATGGTCTTTTATTCTTTTCACATTGAGTTTCTTTTGCCTGATAAGAGTGTCAATAAGTTTATTCTTACCGATGGTTCCGACAATAATGCAATTCTTAACTACATTATTATAATTAGAACTGCTGACAACGGGACTCGCAACCCCTGTGACCCTATAAACATCATTACCAAGGTCTTTGGCTGCACGAATAACACCATTCCAGTCGTTCTCATCCACCAATATCGTTGCTACCTGTCCATCTTTTGCAATACAAAAATCTGGATTTTCGCTATTCTTCACCTGAGCCTCTATGTTAGTAGATAATAACTATAGAGCAATAGCTAAGATTGTTTTCATTTATTATTTTTTTATAAGTCGTACACCATAAATCTCACCAATCTGCTTGCCGGGCTTAGCCACGAATTTTACTCGTATATGTGTTTTGCCCTGAAGAAGTTTGGCAGGAATGTCGAATGTTTCGTATTTGAATTCAGAAATACGGTATTTACCAGTGTTGTTGACGCTGGTAAGGAGCTGGTCGTCTATATAGATGTCGAATTCGTGGGTCTTCCACTCGCCCACACCCCAGAACTTCAAGCGAAGAGCGAGGTCTGTGCGTCCTTCCGTTTTCATCAGATAGCTGAAATAGTGACCGTCGCGGGCATCACGCCAGAACACATCGTTGGTATTTCCCCTGTTGGAATGGTCGGTCTCCATCTTATGGTCGGTCTCCGGCTGCTGTTCGCCTGGCTGAACCTTGTCGATGGTATTTGCCTCCAAGGTCATTCGCTCCATTTCGGCTTTTGCCAGATTGTCCAGATAGTCCTTGTAGCTCGACTCTGAAAGTGCGAGCCAGTAGATCATGTATCGGCTGTCGTGGATTTCGAAGAAAGGCTGAAGCTCACAGCCCTTGTCGGTTTTCCAGTTCTCTACCTTTGTCTCCAGCATAAAGTGGAGCGGATGTCCTTCAATTTCCTTAATCTGCTCTGCAATGCCGTCTATATTGTCGTTGATAAGAATAGGTGCTTCGTTGATAGGCAGTTTCTTGCCACCTGCATACTGCCCGAAACGGCTGTCATCGGCGATAAGAGCTGCCAAGTCCTCTGTACCTGTTTTCATTCCAAGCAGGATGGGACCGTGCATCAGGGCAATATACTGCGGCACGTTGGGCAGATATTTAATACTGTTGTGCATGGGGAATGTAATCTCAACCACATCTCCCTTATTCCACTTGCGGTCGATGGTGACATAACTTGACGGCCCTGAGATAATATCAACAGCCTCTCCGTTAACTTTCACCGTGAAATCCCCTGGTTTCACCCAGCCTGGATAGCGCACCATCATCGGGAAGCGTCCCTTACCGCTGGTGATGGTGATGCGTGATGATTCAGCATAAGGGAAAGATGTTTCCTGACGAATCTGAATATTCTTCTTCCTCCAGTTCAGTTCTGAAGCAACGAAGAGGTTCACGTAGAGCGCATTGCCGACATGGGTATAGATAAACTGTCCGTACTTGCTGTGATTCTCCATGCCTGTACCAACGCAGCACCACATAGCCTCGTTTGGTGCAGAATAGTTGCGGTAGTGGCGTGGTCGTGCCGGAGTAAAGTACACGTAGCCTCCGTGCTCAGGATGCTGCGAAGAGAGGATGTGGTTGAACGTTGCCAACTCGTAGTAGTCGGCGTAGCGGGCTTCCGGATTGCGGCGGTGCAGGTCTTCGGTAAGCTTCAGCATGTTGTTTGTGTTGCAGGTCTCTGGTCCGTCGATGTCGTTGATGAAGTCCATGCAAGCCTCCTTGCTGGGGAAGTGCTCACGACGTGAGTTGCCGCCAAAAGCGAGCGACCGTTCACCTGTAACAATATCCCAGAAGAAATTCGCTGCATCATGATAAGGCTCGCAATTGTTTGAGCCGCATTTTTTATCACCGTTATCTGCCAGCAAGCAATGTTTCATAGGGTAAAGGTTGGCGAGTTCGCTGATGCGTTCGAAGCCTACGACCTTCGGTACCTGCGTGTTGGCGTGCATGTTGTCGAGATTATCCTGACGCTGCGACATCGGTGTGAGCAGTCTGCGATGAGAGAAGCGCTTTGCAGCAATGAGATATTTAGGTTCCTGAGTTATAGCGTAAGCATCTGCCAACACTTCATTCATGCCTCCGTGTTCGTTGCCCAACATCTGTTCCATCTGCTGGTCGCTGAGTCCGGATGTGATGTCAATTGCCCAGTCGCAGAAGTCAAGAAATAGTCTTTTGGCATCGTTGTTGCCGCAGTAGAGCCATGCATCACGCAGACCTGCGTACATTTTATGGAGATTGTAGAACGGTGCCCAGGAACCGAAGTACACGCCGAAGTCACCTTTCTTGAAGTTGCTCCAGATGCGCTCGCTGTTTGGCATGCCGCCTACATATCCCTTTCCCCATTCCGGATGGTTCATAAGGTTGGCATTAGCACAGAGCTGCAGTTCTCCGATCATATGCAACATCCTCATTCTGCACTCCTCATTACCTGTTGCTGCATTCATTGCCATTGCCGACAGATAGTGACCGCCTACGTGACCGTCCAGTCCGTCCCAGTTGGGATAGGCTTTGGCACGAGGAGACAGTCCAGCCTCTTTCAAGTATGGAGCCAGCAGTCGGTCAACATCGTACTTGAGCAGAGTTTCTACGTTGAGGTCGCGGGCATGTTTCAGCGGACCCTCCAAAAGTGTTACGTCGCCAAGAGGGAACTCATCTGTATAGAGTTTGTCTTGAGCAGAGGCGGAATCAATGAAGAATGAAAAATGAAGAATGAATAATAATAAAAATAACTTTTTCATATAAAAATCTTATTTGCTTGTTATTTATGTTCTATCGTCTTAACTTCAGAAGTTTGGTGTTATTTATACTCTGCAAAGATAGGATTTCCAGAACTTTTTTAGTATATTTGCAACCAGAAAAAGAGGGAAGATGTATTTTCTTCAAAAAAATTTCTTACATTTTTGTAACTTTTTTGTCACTTGTCCGTCTTATAAAACAGTTAGCGCAATGAAAGAACACAATTTTCGCACCGAAGTGTTGCCGCTGAGCGATAAACTATTCCGCTTGGCTTTGCGTATAACTATGGTGCGCGAGGATGCTGAGGACATGGTTCAAGAGGCACTGCTAAGAGTCTGGCGAACCATGCAGCAAGGCGATGAAATTGATAATGTTGAGGCGTTTGCAGTGACTACCTGTCGTAACCTTTGTCTCGACTTGATAGAACGACAGCAACATCACGACATCACGTTCGACCCTGCCCAGCACGAGAGCTTGTCATCAGATCCTACACCCGATGAGCAGATGGAGGCGGATGAGAAATACGAAAGCATCAGCAGACTGATTGATCAACTGCCTGAAAAGCAGAGAACCGCAATCCAGCTACGCGACATCGAAGGTCATTCCTACCGCGACATCGCTCAAATAATGAATATAAGCGAAAGCGACGTGAAAGTCAACATTCACCGAGCACGCCAAACAATAAAGAACATCCTTAAACCCTTGAACCCTTAAACCCTTGAACCTTTTCATGGACTACAAATACATAGAACAACTGCTTGAACGCTACTGGGAATGTGAGACCAGTGTTGAGGAAGAGAGGATTCTCCGCTCTTTCTTCAGCCAGTCTGACATACCTTGTCATCTGCAAACCTATGCACCGTTGTTCCGCTACCAGGAAACGTCAGCCAACGAGGGACTTAGCGATGAGTGGAAGAACCGCGTAGCCGTACTTGCAGAGAAAGAAAGCGACAACACTCTGCGTGTTACCGCAAAGCGCATCAGCTTGCGTCGTAGCCTCTCGCCTCTGTTCAAGGCAGCTGCTATGATAGCTATGATAGTCAGCGTGGGTGTGGCGGTTGAACATGCAAGCACGTACAACATGCCGGCCGCAGAGACCCCCAGAACTCCAATGGTCAATACTTATGTTCGTACAAATCAGGTGCAGAACATCATGGAGCAAGCCGCCCAGTCTATCGATGCCATAATGACGGCACAGGCTGATACAATCCGCCAAAGCCTTCCACTCATGATTAGTGAAGAGGACTAAAAACGATTTTTTCTTTTTTCATAAAACAATACACTGTTCTTAAAATCAACGAAGCTGCGAAGTTTCAATTCTCTCTCTAAACAAAGGTATGCCCTACTGCAGAACCAATTACGTGGTACAGCAGTAGGGCTTTCCTGTTTTAAATATATTGCCCAAGATACTTAAAAATCCATAAATACTTACATTCTTATAATTCTACTTCGAAAAAGTTCTTTTAGTTTCGGAGGTTATTTATCTTTTTTTCGTAATTTTGCCGACAACTCAAGAACTAATAATGAAGTTAAGGAGTTAAGAAGTTAAAGAAGATATAACGATAGAACTTAAAAACTCATATATGAGAAAAACTATTATTGTTGCGATGGTGACCGCTTGTTTGCCACTATCGTTACAGGCACAACGCTATGCTGATCCCAACCGTTCAGAACTTCTTCACGAAGAGGGACTAAGGTTGCTGGATGAGCGTCACTATTTCGCGTCGAATCAGCTTCTGAAGCACACCGACGACGAGGCTGCCACGCTCCTGACAAAGTATTTCCTTGCAAAGAAGGGAGCAAGTGAGGAAATCAACAAGTGGTTGAAGATGCACCCCGTGCATCCTATGTATGACCGTCTGATGTCAGCAAACGAAATTCTTTTGGTGAAAGAGGGTGCCTACTGGGATGCGCTTGGCATTTACCGCCATACCGGCAATCGTGTGTTGCCCGACAACGAGCTTGCCGACTTACGTCTGTCGCAGGCTATTTCGCTCATCAACACCAATCAGGCAGACGATGCCATGCCGTTGTTGCGCCAGCTTAAAGAAAACAAGGAGCACCGCACCGATGTGGACTACTACACAGCCTATGTGCTCTACTCCGAAGGCAAATACGAGGAAGCACTGCCTCTCTTCAGTGCTGTTCAGCACAGCGAGGAATATCAGAGCACAGCACCGGTGTACATTGCAGATTGCTTCCTTCAGAGCAACAAACCCCAGCGTGCCTACGAAATCGCTGCCAACCATCTGCGCAATTTCCCCAACACACCGCTTCGGCAGGAGATAAACCGCATCTGTGGTGAAGCTTACTATGACCAGGGAAACTACAGCAATGCCATTAAATCACTTGGTGAGTACGTTAAGTCGGCAGATTCCCCACAGCGTACCGCCCTCTACAAATACGGCATGAGTTTGCTGCAGATCAGTTCCAATGCCGATGCTGCCGCCACTCTCAGCCAATGTGCCAGCGGATATACCGACAAACTTGCTCAAAACGCCTGGTTGCATGCTGGTATAGCATATATCAACTCTGGAAACAAAGCGCAGGCACGAATGGCTTTTGAACGTGCCAGCGAAATGGACTTCGACGCTACGGTGCAGGAGGAGGCATTCTATAACTACGCACTTACCCTGCACGACGGAGCAACCATGGGATTCGGAGAGAGCGTGACTGCATTTGAGACCTTCCTCAACAAATACCCCAACTCCAAATATCGCAGCAAGGTGAGCCAGCACCTCACCGAAGTGTATTTCACAACCAAGAACTATGAGGCTGCCCTTGCATCAATCAATAAGATCAAGCGTCCAAGCAAGGAAATACTCTCGGCTTCACAACACGTGCTCTATCATCTCGGAACTCAGCAATATGCCAACGGCAACTATACCGAGGCACGCCGTTACCTGCAGCAAAGCCTGTCAATCACCCCCTCCGCGGAAGCATACTACTCTCTGGGAGAATCCGAGTACCGTCTTGGTAACTATGCCGCTGCAGCGAAAGCTCTGCAGAGTGCAGTAAAGCTTGCCGACAAGGATGATGCCAGTCAATGGAAGCCATTGGCATACTACACCCTGGGCTATTCCCTCTTCAAGCAGAAGAAATACTCCGAGGCGTTACCCAACTTCCAGACATTCATAACAACTGTTCCAACACTTGCCTCCGGCACCGTGGCTGATCAGTCGCTGCTCCTCGCTGATGCCTACAACCGACTTGGCGACTGTCAGTTTACCCTGCGACAGTATGGCGAAGCAACAGCCGCTTACAACTCAGCAATCAAGGCAAACAAGGCAAACGGAGACTATTCGCTGCTGCAACTGGCTCTCATCAACGGACTTCAAGGCAATCAGTCGCAGAAAATCGAACTGCTCAATAGTATAGGAAACGACTATTCCGATTCCGAGTACACCGCCGATGCTCTTTTTGAGAAGGCTCGTGCACTCGTGCATCAGGATAAGCGTACCGAAGCACTTGCCACACTTCAAAAACTCGTTGACAACTATCCACAGTCACCTGTGGCTCGACGTGCTCTCAACGAAATCGGTATGATTAACTATGAACTCAAGGACTATGACAAAGCAGCCAATGCATATACTAAGGTCATTGAGGCTTATCCCAACACGACAGAGGCAGCAACGGCTCTCGCCAACCTGAAGGACATCTACACCGAACAGGGACGAGTGAACGAATACGCTGCACTTGCTCTTAAGGCGGGACAGAAACTCTCTCCGCAGGAACTCGACAACATGGTTCTCGAGGCAGCATTGCGTGCCAATAACGCGAAAAACTACAACGAAGCACTGAAATACTACACACAGCTTGAAGCTCAGACAATGTCGGAGACTATGCGAATATCCTCACTCAACGGACAGCTCCATGCAGCGTCGGCTTTGCAGGACAACAATTCAGTTGTCAACATCGCTACCAAACTCCTTGCACAGGAGGCTAAACTCTCAGCCGATGTAGCTGCTCAGACACGACTCATACGGGCACAGACATATATGAAACTCGGCAATACCGATGCTGCGGTAGCCGACTATCAGGTGCTGACCCGCGACACCAGCACACAATATGGTGCCCAGGCCATCGTCGAACTCTCGCAATATGCCTACGACACCAAACAGTATAAATCAGCAGAGGAAATCCTCAACCGCTTCGTGAATTCAGGAACAAGCCACACCTACTGGCTCGCTCGTGCGTTTGTGTTGCTCTCCGACGTGTTTGCACAGACCGACCGCACCATCGAAGCCCGCCAGTACCTCCTTTCGCTGAAGAGCAACTATACCGAGAGTGAAGAAATCAACAAAATGATTGAAGAAAGACTGAAGAATTTATGACGAAAGAAAGAATCATTATAAGTCTTTTGACTTTATTTGGCATCTCCACCGCCTATGCGCAGCTGGACAATGTGGTGGAAGTGGAAAACACCTACAAGCCCGAAGTTAAGGATGCTGGCAAAATCAATGTGGTTCCACCTGTAAAGGAAACAAAAGTAAGCCATTACAGTGTGAACTACGATGCTACCCAATTGCCGACGACAGACTATCAGTTCCAACCAATGAACGCTGCACTGAGCGACCTTGCCGACAAGGGAGCACCACGAGGATTCGCCACTCTGGGAGGCGGAATGTACGGACTTCTCAACCTCCGTGGAGCCTACGGGCTGAGGCTTAGCCAGAGCGACGAACTGAATATCGACCTCTCACTTCGTGGACATAACGGCACAGTGGATAACACATCAGCCGCAATGGATGATTGGAAATCACGCTTTTATACCACACGTGCAGCCCTCGACTACGAACACCGTTTCAGCAACAATTCAGCGTTGCTTCTCAATGGCTCGTTTGAAAGTCAGGTATTCAACTACCAGCCACGTATATACTTAGGCGTGAATCCCTACGCATTCAATTCCGACAAGCAGCACAACACACTTGTGGACTTCTCAGCCGCACTCACTCCTTGGCAGTTCGACAAGTTCAGCCTTGGAGGTGAAGTGGGGTACAGCCTCTTCAGTCAAGGTCGTCTTCCCATTTTCAGCGACCTAAGCAAGGCTGTCAGGGAATCCAGTCTGTGGGTGAAGGCAGCGTCTGCATTCACCTTGTCCGAGTCCAGCACCATAGGACTCAACCTCGGATGGCAGACACTCATGTATAATGTAGATGAATACGAAAGCCTTTCCGATGTGGAAATCAATCCGTATTACGAATGGGATTCCAATAAATTCTTTGCACGCCTCGGTGTGAGAATGATTTATGACAGTGGAGTTGAAAGCAAGTTCTACATCACTCCCGATGTCCGTCTGCGCTACCATGCCACAGAAGCATTAGACCTGTTTGCCAGCGCCGAAGGTAATTGCGTTGCCAACAACCTGCGCCACTTCAACCAGATGACCCCCTATTTCGGTCTTGACGGTTTAGTACAGGTGCAGAATCAGATTGATGCGCTTCATGCTGCAGCAGGAGTGGATTGGAAAATATCACGAGGGCTGTATACCACCATCAGCGGAGGATATGTCATTTCCAAGAACAGAGCGGAAATCGATCCCTACCGCACCATCATGGCAGCCGACGGCAATCAGCTCTATGTCAAGGCAGGGCTTAACTATTCCAACGGCAGTAAATTCAACGCCAAACTGAATGTTCAGCTTAATAATTGGACAACCAAGGCAGGTGACAACATAGAGGACAATGTCTTGGCTTGGCGTCCCTGGGGAGAACTCCGTGGTGAAGCCACATACGAACTGCTGCCCGGACTTCGTGCAGGACTTGACTACATGCTTCAGGGCTTCAATAAGGATGAGAATCTCACCTACGAGCGTCCTACTACCAACAACCTCGGTGCATCGGTCACCTACACCATCGCAATGCCACGCATAAGCAAAGGCTCCAATCTCTCCTTCTATGTCCGTGGCGACAACCTCTTCGGAGCAGATTTCGACTCCTACATGATGTACCAGTCTCTCCGCACCAGCGTCATGGGTGGCGTAGCCTTAACGTTCTAACCTTGTAAACCAAAACAAAAAACCTCCTGTTCAGCACTGAACTGCCGAACAGGAGGTTGTTTGTTTTAAACATTTTGCTGACAGGACATCAGCCTTGTCGTTTCTTGCGGCTCTTTATCTGCTCAAAGAATTTCTTCTGCTGGGGAAGGGTCTCGGCAGGAGATGAGGAAAGCTTGGAGACGAAATCGAAGTCGAGCTGCTTGCGGTAGAGGTTGGCTTTGGCCACACGAATGCGGATCTTGTCGCCAAGGGTGAACTTGTGGTGTGAACTGCGGCCGGTGAGGCAGTAGTTGCGCTCGTCGAAGTCAAACGGCTCGTTTGCGAGATAGCGGACTGCGATAAAGCCCTCGCAGTGGTTCTCTTCTATCTCCGCATAGAGTCCTGCATCGGTGACTCCGGAGATTCGCGCATCAAATTCTTCACCTATCTTGTCGGCCATGAATTCCACTTGTTTGTACTTGATGCTGGCTCTTTCTGCATTTGCTGCCACTTGCTCCATATCGGATGAGTGGTCGCACAGGGCTTCGTATTTGCGCTGGTTGGCACTCTTCGCTCCTTCGGCATAGCGGGTGAGCAGACGGTGAACCATGAGGTCGGGATAGCGGCGGATAGGTGATGTGAAATGGGTATAATAGTCGAAGGCAAGTCCGTAGTGACCGATGTTGTAGGTGCTGTAGCGGGCCTTCATCATCGCACGGACGGAGACAGTCTGGACAAGTGGCTCAATGGGTGAGTTCTTCACGTCGCGAAGCAGGCGGTTGATGCTCTTTGCGATGTCTGTCTTCGACCCTTGTGTGCGGATGTTGTAGCCGAACCGTGCTACATACTGGCTGAGGTTGTCGAGTTTGCCTGGATCGGGAACGTCGTGGATTCGGTAGGGTAGTACCTTGGGTTTTGGATCTCCCTTCTTCACCTTGCCTATGGATTCAGCCACGGTGCGGTTGGCGAGGAGCATGAACTCCTCGACGAGTTTGTTGGCGTCCTTGGCGCGTTTGAAATACACGCTGAGGGGCTTGCCTTTATCGTCAATTTCGAAACGTACTTCCTCGTGGTCGAAGTCGATGGCTCCATTGTGGAAACGCTGTGCACGCATCTTCTTGGCAAGTCGGTTGAGTGTTATGAGTTCGTCCTTGAAGTTTTCAACCGGAGCAACTGGTTCTTTGGGAATGAACGGCTTGGTTTCTGTGGCGAGGTCTTCTGGCGAGGCTTCTCCGCACTGCTCAAAGAGTGTCTGAACTTCCTCGTACACGAAACGGCGATTGGAACGGATGACGGTGTGGACAATGCGATGCTTGCGCACTTCCGCATCTTCATTTATCTCAAAGATTACGCTGAAGGCGAGTTTGTCCTCGTCGGGACGGAGTGAGCATATATAGTTGCAGAGTCGTTCAGGGAGCATGGGGATGGTGCGGTCTACGAGATAGACGGATGTGGCACGCTGCTGTGCTTCCTTGTCGATGATGCTGCCCTCGGTGACGTAATGCGAAACGTCGGCGATGTGTACTCCTACTTCCCACAGTCCTTCGCGTATCTGCTTGATGGACAGGGCGTCGTCGAAGTCCTTGGCATCGCGAGGGTCGATGGTGAAGGTGGTGACATCGCGGTAGTCTTCACGCTGGGCAAAGTCGGCAGGAGTGATTTCAGCATTGATCTTCTCCGCAGCGTCTTCCACGGCCTTGGGGTAGCGGTAAGGCAGCTGAAACTCAGCGAGTATGGCGTGCATCTCGGTTTCGTTCTCACCGCTCGGACCGAGCACCTCAACCACTTTGCCAATAGGATTGCGGGCTGTAGTGGGCCAGTCGGTGATTTTCACGAGTGCCTTTTCGCCGTTCTTGCCTCCACTAAGTTGTTCCTTGGGAATGAGAATGTCGTGGGGAAGTGAGCCGTCATTGGAAATGAGGAAGGCTGAATGGGGTGTTATCTGCAGCGTTCCGATGAGCGGCTTCTGATTGCGCTCAACGATTTCGATGACTTGTCCATGCAGTTTCATCGATGAACGGCGTTTGGCAAAGAGCGATACTTTCACCTTGTCTCCAGGAAGTGCATGGAGGGTGTCTTCGTCGTAAACGCTGATGCCGATGCCGTCGGGCAGGTCAACGAAATTGCGTCCTCCGCTGGTGCGATGGAAGACGCCCTCGCAGATCTGAGGAGTGGAATTGAGAGAAATCTCACCGTCCTCGTTGCGGACAATGGTGTCGTCCTCAATCATGGCGTTGAGCACGTCGATGCACAGCATCTTCAGAGGACTGGTGTTGTACTTAAGTGCCTTGAAGAGTTGTTTCAGAGTGAAGTACTGTCCAGGTCTATTGGCAAGATAGGTCTCGACTTGGAGCTGCATTTCCTTTTTGTTAAGATATGAGCGTGATTTTTCTTTCTTAGATTTTGCCATATAAAGTGAAGTGTGAAGTGTTGGTTGTGAAGTGATAGTACCGGAAGGAGAATGTGAAGTGTGAAGTGATAGTACCGGAGTTGGTAACCACTCCCCTTCTCAATAGGGAGGGGTAAGGGGGACTCTCATTTCAGGGCGCAAATTAGTGATTTTCTTTTAGAAAAGTGCTTTCTCTGGGTTAAAATGTGTAAAAAGTGGTTGAAAATCTGTAACTTTGCGCGAAATTTCATGATTTATGATGGAAAAAGGCTTAAAAATACTTGTTACAGGAGCGAGCGGATTCATTGGAAGCTACCTCTGCGAGGAGGGTTTGAAACGTGGGATGCAGGTATGGGCAGGAATGCGCAAAAGCAGCAGCCGCAATTGGTTGAAGTATGAAGGACTGCAGTTCCAGACCTTGGATCTCACCAATGCCGAACTGCTTCGGAGCGAACTGAGCGATTTTGCCAAGGAACATGGCAAATGGGATATCGTGATTCATGCTGCCGGCGCAACGAAATGTCTGCATGCAAGTGACTTCGACCGCAACAACTTCGAGTGTACGGTGAATCTGGTTGAGTGTTTTCGTAAGCTCGACATGCAGCCTCGCCTGTTTGTGTATGTGAGCAGCCTGAGTGTGCTCGGTGCTATCCGTGAGAAGGATTACTCTGAGATGAAGGCTGACGACACTCCACAACCGAATACAGCTTACGGACGTAGTAAGGTGCGCAGCGAGGAATACCTGAAGAAGATTCAAGGTGAATTCCCTTACGTCATATTCCGTCCTACAGGCGTTTACGGACCTCGTGAACGTGACTATTTCCTGCAGTTCAAGAGTATTAAGCAGCATATTGACTTCGCTGTGGGTTACCGCCGTCAGGAAATCACCTTCGTCTATGTTGCCGACCTGGTCGGTGCCATCTATGCTGCCGTTGACAAGGCTGCACAAGGCAACGAAGCCGGAATACTGGGGCATGTCTATCATGTGAGCGACGGACAAAGCTATGACTCACGTGCGTTCAGCGACCTCATTCAGAAGTTCCTCGGAGTGAAGCGGGTGATTCATCTGCGTGCTCCGCTGTGGTTCCTGCGTTGCGTCTGCGCAGTGTCGGGGACTGTGTCCCGATGGATGGGCAAGACAGCAACCCTCAATAGTGATAAATACAAAATCCTCAGTCAGCGCAATTGGAACTGCGACATAGAACCCATGCGCAAGGAATTGGGTTATGAACCAGAGTGGCAGTTGGAACGTGGCACCAAAGCCGCCGCAGAGTGGTACAAGAAAGAGGGGTGGCTGTAATAATTAAGAGTGAAGAATAACCATCCGGATGGATTATAATTTATAATTTTTAATTTATAATTACTAAAGTGTATAATATCTTTCGTAGAGAATCGGAAAATGGATTGACAAGTGTGGAAGTGCTAACACTTCTATACATGTTTATTACCAGCATAATGATATTTGTGTGGTGGCCCAGCATAAATAATCCTGCAGACATGATAATCTGGCGTGTGGGAGTGCTGGTTTTCATCGTCCTGGCAAACTTTATCTATCACTTCTACCCCTGCAGGGCTATGATAATGGTGCGTACCGTTCCGCTGCTGCTGTGCTTGATTCAGTGGTATCCTGAGACGTATGAGTTCTGCAAGCATTTCGCATACCAGGATCATGTGTTTGCCTCAATCGACTACAACCTGTTCGGATGTCAGCCATCGCTTGAGATGAGCACATGGATTACCTCAACCTTCTGGCATGAGGCATTCAGCTGCGGCTACTATTCATACTACTACATGATGATAGCAGTAATTGCATTCTATTTCTTCTTCCGCTATGAAGACCTGGAAAGGGCGGCGTTCGTCTTCCTTCTCAGTTTCTTCTTCTTCTATTTCATCTTCGAATTCCTGCCTGTTGCAGGACCTCAATACTACTATTGCGCATTGGGAGTGGATGCAGCACAGACGGCTGAATTCCCTGAAATGGGCAATTATTTCGTTGAGCACACCGAAGTGCTGCCAATAGACGTAAGAGGTATATTCAGCCAGTGGGTGCTGGATGCTCAGGAGATAGGTGAGAGACCAACAGCTGCCTTTCCAAGCAGTCATGTTGGAATTGCCACTGTGCTGATGATTCTTGCTATTCAGGCTCGCAACAAAATTCTGTTTTTCGCTCTCTTGCCACTCTATCTGCTGTTATGTGTGGCTACAGTTTACCTTAAGGCTCACTATGTGATTGACTCTATTAGTGGATTTGCAGTTGGAATCGGATTCTTCTACCTTACTCAATGGATATATCCAAAAGCAAAGGTTGCTTTGAGGCTGAAAGATTAATGGATTTTCGCAGACAGTTACAGAACGTCATTGCGCAAGGCACAGAAGAGCGTGAAGCTCGTGCTATTGCCATGCTGCTCTTGGAGAAGAGGGCAGGACTGACTGCGACGGAAATACTTTGTGGGGCTGCTGATGAACTGACTGATGAGCAGAAGGCTGAATTGAAGGCGATGGCGGAAAGAGTAGGAGAGGGAGAACCTGTGCAGTATGTGCTTGGAGAAGCCGAATTCTGCGGACTTACGTTCGAGGTCGGACCAGGAGTGCTTATTCCCCGCCCTGAGACAGAAGAACTCGTGGCATGGGCGGTAGAAAGTCTGAAAGCAAAGACTGATGGACAATTTAATATAGCCGACATCGGAACAGGCAGTGGCTGCATAGCATTTGCGCTTAAGCATGCTCTTCCTCAAGCGCAGGTTAACGCCATAGACATCAGTACCGATGCTCTCGAAATAGCGAAGCACAATGCTGAGCGTTTGCATTTAGACGTGAAATTCCATCAGGCTGATGCGTTGACGAACTCTGCGGCAGACGTGCTTAGGATGTTTCAGACAAAGGGTAGAAAACAAGGCTTTTACGACCTCATCGTCAGCAATCCACCATATATCTGCAATAGCGAGGCAGCTGAAATGAATAAGAATGTGCTGGAACATGAGCCGGACAGCGCATTGTTCGTGCCTGATACAGATCCACTGCTCTTCTATCGCGAAATAGCCCGATGGGCAAAACAAATATTGAAGCCAGGCGGTCTGCTCATGTTTGAGATAAACCGCAATTACGGAGAAGAAACGGTGCAACTGCTCAGAAACGAAGGTTATGCTGAGGTAGAGTTGCGCAGGGACCAGTTTGATAACCCGAGAATGATACGTGCCACATGGAACAGATATTGAAGAAAATCAGTGATGATGCTGCTTTCCAGCGACTCTCGTCGCTCTGTGCAACTGCGGAGTACTGTCTCTTCGACATGCGCCGGAAGATGGAGCGTTGGGATTTGACCGACCAGCAAAAGGCACGTCTGCTGAAACGCCTCGTTGCGGAGAAATATGTGGATGAAAACCGTTATGCCCACGCTTTCGTCCGCGACAAGAGCCGTTACAATAAATGGGGTGCGAAACGCATAGAGTTTGAATTGCGCAAACGCCATATCGATGATGACGACATTCGCGACGCTCTGACCGAACTGCAGGAACTCGACACCGACGACATGCTGATCAATCTGCTGAGGCAAAAGGCCAAAACAGTCAAATACCGCAACGAATACGAACTGCTCACCAAACTGATGCGCTTTGCTGCCGGACGCGGTTTCTCCGCAGATGACTTCAACCGCTGCATCAGAAAAGTTCTATTGGAAAGAGAATGAAAATAAACGATATAGATTTTGGTAACCGTCCGGTGTTTCTGGCACCGATGGAAGACGTGACAGACCATGCGTTCCGTCTGCTTTGCCGTGAGTTCGGAGCATCTATGGTCTATAGCGAGTTCGTCAGTGCTGATGCCCTGATCCGCTCCGTCAACCGTTCACTGGAGAAGATACGTGTGAGCGACGACGAGCGTCCTGTGGCTGTGCAGATCTACGGCAGAGATGTGGATTCAATGGTTGAGGCTGCGCGTATGGTTGAGGCTGAAGCCCACCCTGACATCCTCGACATCAATTTCGGTTGCCCTGTGAAGAAAGTCGCAGGCAAGGGAGCAGGAGCAGGACTCTTGCGCAACGTGCCACTGATGCTCGATATAACCCGGGCTGTGGTTAACGCAGTGAAATGTCCTGTGACAGTCAAGACGCGACTCGGATGGGACTGCAACAACATGATTATCGTGGATCTTGCCGAACAGTTGCAGGACTGCGGTATTCAGGCTCTGACAATCCACGGACGTACCCGCAGCCAGATGTACACTGGAACAGCCGACTGGACATTGATAGGTGAGGTTAAGAACAATTCCCGTATGCACATCCCCATCATCGGAAACGGAGATATCGACAGCGCAGAGAAGGCAACAGAGATGTTCGACCGCTACGGCGTGGATGCAGTGATGGTAGGTCGTGCCACCTTCGGTCGCCCCTGGATATTCCGGGAGATACGTACTTACCTCGACACTGGTCAGGTAGATACATCATTAACTACAGAGTGGAAAATCAATGTACTGAGAGAGCAGATCCGCCGCAGTGTGGCTCTGTCCATGCAGCGCACGGACTGTGCACGCAAGGCCACTGAGTTGGGAGGAATCATCCATGTACGCCGTCATCTTGCTTCCTCACCAGTGTTCAAGGGGATTCCCGACTTCCGCCAGACTCGCATACGTATGCTTCGTGCCGAAACTGTTGAGGAACTGTTCAGCATCCTTGACGAAGCCGAAAAGCAAATACTTGCTACTGCGAATCTCTGAGGAGTTGCATGAAGCGGTAGTGGATGGATTGACGAGTGGTGGCGTCGGTGTTGCTGAAGTACTCATCAAGAATGCGTAGCAAAGCTCGTTCGGCTTTGCTACGCATTTGTGATTTTCCTGCACGGATTCCTGCCGATAGTTCGTTTTTTGGCAGGAGTGCACGGTTGAAATTTCCGTCGCTCATGGAGGTGAGGTGTTGTTATTTCAAACCGAGTTTTGCCTTGATTTGTGCGGTAATGTCAGTAGAGAGGGTTGTGCTGATATAAGGAATGCCCTGAGTGAGGTCCATGATATAGACATAACCGCCTGCATCACCGATTTCCTTTACCGCCTTGCCTACTTTCTCTGAGATTTCGTTCATCTTGGTGTTACGAAGTTTTTCAATTTCTTCCTGACTGAGGCGATAGTACTCTTCGAAACGCTTGTTGAGGTCCTGGATTTCAGTCTGACGACGTGTCTTGACTGCTTCTACCATAGTTGCCTCGTTCTTGCTGTATTCGTCAATCTTGGTGCGGAGTTCGTCCTGCATGCGCTTCAGCTCATCTGTGTAGTCTTTCTCTGTTTTCTGGATTTCTGCAATAGCTGCGGTGTATTCAGGCATTGCCTGGATAACGTCACCTGAGTTAAAATGTGCAAATTTCTGTGCAAACACGCTCATTGGCAATGCCACGAGGAGCGTAAGAATTAGTTTTTTCATCTTTCTTTGTTATTTATTAGTTTTTAAGTTTTTAAGTTCTTGAGTTCTTGAGTTCTTACTTAGAATAGCCGAGCTTGAGGAGAACCTCGTCGCTGATATCGATCTTTGGTGAAGCATAAATGATGCTGCCGCCGCTGGCACGGTCGAGAACGAGCTGATAGCCTTTCTGTTCGCAAATGTCCTTTACGGCGTTGTATATCTCATCCTGAATAGGTGCCATGAGGCTCTGACGCTTCTTGAACAGTTCGCCTTCGCTGCCGAAATACTTTTTCTTCAGTTCGCTTGCCTGCTTCTCCTTGTTCATAATATCTTCCTCGGTCTTAGTCTTCTGCGCATCACTGAGGAAGACTGCTTCGGACTGATATTTCTTGTACTGCGCTTCAACCTCCTTGAGGATAGCGTCTATTTCGCCTTCCCACTTCTTGGAAATCTGGTTGAGCTGTTCGTTTGCTCGTTCGTATGCAGGAATGTTCTTGAGTATATATTCCATATCGACGAGCGCAAATTTCTGTGCATTAGCGCTGGTAAGTGCTGAAAGCGCTACTACCAATGACAATATAATCTTCTTCATAATTAATGAGTTTTTAAGTTTTTGAGTTTTTGAGTTTCTTGGGAGCGTTGCCCCAAGCGTGCTCTTTTGATTATTTATTATAATAGGTATCGCACGATGATTGAGTTCTTAAGTTCTTGAGTTTCTCGCTGCAAAGATAGGGGGTTGGTTTTAACTTGAAAAGGTTGTTTCCCTAAATAACAGGATGAAATCCCTACTTTGTTTAGAGTTTTTAGAACTCTTGTCCGAGGACGAAGTGGAATTGTGAGCCGCTCATTGACCTTGAACCGTTGATTTTGTCGAAACCATAAGCCCAGTCAATACCCATAAGTCCTACCATTGGCAGCATGATGCGCACACCGACTCCGGCTGAGCGTTTCATGTCGAACGGATTGAAGTCGCGGACGTTGTTCCAGGCGTTACCTCCTTCAACAAATGCAAGTGCATAGATGTTTGTCGAGCCTTGCAGCATGAGTGGGTAACGGAGTTCCATTCCGAGACGTGTGTAGGCGTAACCGTAGTTAGTGCCTTGTGTGAGTGCGCTGTTCTCGTATCCGCGCAGTGCGATGATTTCGCTATAGTAGCTTGACGAGTAGCCCGACATGCCGTCACCACCGACCTGGAAGGTCTCGAATGGCGACTTCTTATATTTATTATAGTGTCCGAGAATACCCATGTCGAATCGTCCCATCAGGACAAAACACTTAGGATTGGATGAGAGCGGAACGAAGTATTTTGACTGGAATTTCCATTTATGGTATTCAAGCCAGCGGTGAATCTTCTGGAGGTTCTCCTGACGATCAGCATCTGCTGCTGATGTGTGGCTTGAGAGTTCCTTGTAGTCGAGATTGTCGAAAAGTGAGTATGGTGGTGTGAATGCCACGGAGAGTGATATCTGTGATCCTCTTCGTGGGAAGATCGGATTGTCAAGTGAATAGCGTGAGAGCTGGAGTGTGAGGCTGATGTTGTTACATGCTCCGTTGGTTATGATGAAGTATTCCCAGTCCTTGAGCGAATATCTGGTGTATGAGAGTGTGGCAGACAGGCTGAAGGAGTTGTCGGGCCAGTTCAAACGCTTACCCCATCCGAGTGAGAATCCATAGACCTGAAGGAACTTGTCGGGGTCGTAGTATGAACTGTAGTTGTTGTAGTAGGAGTTGTTGTAAGTACCATATCCATACAGCAATGAATAGTAGGAGTTCATGTAGGAGTTGTTGTAGTAGCGTGAACTGATGTCGGTGTAGCGGCTGTAGAAACCTGAAACCGAGAAGGAGTTCGGTCGCTTTCCTCCAAACCATGGGTCATAGAACGAGAGGCTGTAGGACTGGTAGTAGCTTCCGTTTGTAGAAGCGCTAAGCTCAACCTGCTGTCCTTCACCTTGTGGAAGGATTCCGCGGCGGATTTTGTTTTTGCCGAAGAGATTGCGCATTGAGAAGTTGGTGAACTTGAGTCCTGCCTTGAGGATGACACCGGTGTAGCCCCATCCAAGCGAAAGCTCAACCTGGTCGCTTGCCTTTGGAGTAAGACCGAGGTTAAGGTCCACCATTCCCGTGGCTTCGTTTGGCACTGGGGTGAACTCTAACTGCTCAGGGTCGAAATGTCCCATCTGTGCGAGTTCCTGATAACTGCGCTTGAAGGCGTCCATAGAGAAGAGGTCGCCTGGTTTTAGTTTCAGTTCTCGACGGATGACGTCTTCATAGACGCGGGTGTTACCATAGATTTTTATCTTGTCGATGGAAGCTTGTGTTCCTTCGGTGATACGTATCTCGAGGTCGATGGAGTCACCGTCGGTCTTGATTTCCACAGGTACAACTTGGTTGAAGACATAACCCTCATTGAAATAGTAGTTGCTTACAGCGTCGTCGTCACCACTGCTCTTGAGTCGCTTCTCAAGGAGTTTCATGTTATAGACGTCGCCACAGTTCATACCAAGAACCTTGTTGAGAGCGTCTGTGGTGTAAATGGTGTTTCCCACCCAGTTGATGTTGCGCACGTAGTATTTCTGGCCTTCGTCGATATTGATATATACATCAACGAGGTTGTTGCCGATATTAACCACGCTGTCGCTTATGATTGAAGCGTCGCGGTAGCCGAGTTCGTTGTATTTTTCGATTATACGCTCTTTGTCTTCTTCGTATTTCTCGTCAATGAACTTCTTGGTTTTGAACAAGCTCTTGAAACCCTTTTCATTGGTTTTCTTCAGAAGTCCTCCACCGAAGAAACCGCCTGTGAACTTTTTACGTGCAAGGTTGTCGTTACCTGTGATGTAGATGTGATTGACTCTTACTTTTTCTTTCTTGTCGATGTTTACATCAATAATCATCTGGTCTTCCTTGCTAAGGTCGTCGCGCTGCAGTATCTCCACTTCTGCATTCTTGAAACCCTTCTCGTCGAAATAGTTCTTGATAACGATTTTGGCACGGTCAATCATGTTAGGTGTTATCTGATTGCCTTTGATGATGCCTATCTTCTGCTCAATATCCTCTTTCTCGCTTTTCTTGACACCGTTGATGTTTACCTGAGAAACACGGGGACGCATATTGAGCACAATCTTGAGGAAAATGCTGTCGCCCTTGATTTTGTCGGCTTCAATGCGGACTGAAGAGAATAATTTGTGGTTCCAGAAGTTTTTCACTGCTGCTGTGATTTCGTCACCAGGCACAGAGATGCTCTGACCTACTGTCAGGCCTGATATGCCTACAAGCAGGTAGTCTTCATAGTTCTTTGCCCCTTCCACGCTTATTCCACCGATGGTGTAGCGTGGCGGATTCAGTCCGTAGATGATATTGGGCTTAACTGAATCTGTGTCCTGTGCACACATCCGGCTGGTGCCTGCAAATGTGGCGAGGGCAATGAGCAGTGTTCTTATGATTTTGTTCATTGTTCGAGTGTTACCTTGATTACTGGTTTTCTACTTGTTCGCTGGTCTTTCCGAATCTGCGTTCACGCTGCTGATAGTCATAAATGGCTTTGCAGAATTCGTCCTCGTCGAAGTCGGGCCAGAACGTTTGCGTGAAGTAGAGTTCGGAATATGCTGACTGAAGCAGAAGGAAATTACTAAGTCTCTGCTCACCGCCGGTACGGATGAGAAGTTCCGGTTCGGGCATGAAGTTGGTTTGCAGATACTGGTTTATAGTCTGGTTTGTTATTTCTGAAGGTTTCAGTTTGCCGTCAACTGCATCCTGTGCCATGTTCTGAACAGCGCGCTGCAGTTCCCATTGCGAGGAGTAACTGAGTGCCAGTACCATGCATGTGGCTTTGTTGTTACGTGTCTTGTCCTCAAGTTGGGCGATGGCGTCCTGCACCGGCTGGGGCAGTCTTCCGATGTCGCCAATGACACGGAAACGGGCATTGTACTTCATGAACAGCTCTTCCTCAAGATGCTGGAGAAGCAGTGTCATCAGTGCTGTTATCTCATCTGCAGGGCGATTCCAGTTCTCTGTGGAGAAGGTGTAGAGAGTGAGATAGTCCACTCCAAGCCGAACGGCAGATTCCATGATTTCATGTGCTTTCTGCGCTCCTTCCTGATGACCCATGGTACGTTCCCATCCACGCTGTTTTGCCCAGCGTCCGTTTCCGTCCATGATGATTGCAACATGACGGGGAATGCGATTACGGTCTATTTGGTCTATATACATTTTCCGATGCAGTTGTGATGGTTAATCATTGTTACACTTCCTGTATTTAGGACACAGGTCGTAACTAATATACAGCATTGTAAGACAATAAGAGTCTTTGTTCTTAAGTGTTCCGCTCGGGATGTAGTACGGATCGGATATCTTGTCGAGCTTGTCGCTGAACGTGAATCTCATGGTCCAGTCCAGTCCGACATTCCATCTTGGCTTGAATTTGTACTTGATGCCGAATCCTATGGGCAGGTTGGCGGTGAATGTGCCTCCGGCTACCGTGGTTCCAAGTCCGAGCTGAATATAAGGTGTGAGGCGCTTATGCCCCTTGTATCCTGTTCCTGTTCCGTAGCCCCAGAATGAAATCTCATACTGACAGGAGAAGTCAACCAGCGAATGGCTGAATTGCCACTGTGTGTCGGGGTTAGACGGAAATTTGTTCTCTTGCAGTGTGGCATCTCCTCCGATTTTGCTGTAGGCGAGATTTGCTTTCAGACTCATTCTCGGATTGAGGTTGTAGCGTGCAAAGAGGGCACCAGCAAGATGTTGGTTCTTATAGAATGAAGTGTAGTTGGCGTCACCCAGATAGAAACTCGTTCCCCCCATCGCTCCAAGCTCAAGGGCATATTCCAGTTCCTGGGATCTGGAATAAGTGCAGCTCAACAGCAGCAGAAGCATGACTGTTGCTCTACGCAGCCTGTGGATAGTATGGAAGGAAAGGAGTGTCATTGATGATTATTTCTGGTTTTGGATTTCACCGTTCCACACTGTGCCTGTAGTGCTCATTATCCATATTTTACCTGCAGCTACTACGGATGAGGTGTATTGAGTAGTCTCAGAGGCGAGGTCTTCCGGCAGCTGCATACGGCTGGTGACTTCGTGCCAAGTGATACCGTTGTCCTCGGAGCGGTAAAGTGTGCTATATGGTTCTCCCCATGCAAGCAGTGCACCGTCGTAGTGTACCATCTGGAGGTTGTTGAGTGCGGGCATAGGGTAGGAGTTGTCGTTAGTGATTGCTATGTAGCTAAACTGCTGGGCGCTCTTTTCTTCCTTCGAAGAGATTCTGTACCATACAACAGCGTTGTCTGCGTTGTTGCTGCTAAGTCCCATCATGATGGTGTGCTGCATGGTAGCGTTGGTTCGCAGTGAGTATGTAGCACAGCTTACAGGAGACTGTGGCAGCATCTGCAGGTTGCTCTTGCCTGCCAGAGTCCATGTGTTGAAGTCGCTTGTCTGCATGATGCCTGTGCCGTCAAGTGCGTAAATGAAGTTGTTGTCGGCAGCAAGCAATTGTGTGAATGTGAGGTCGCTTACCTTTTCCCAATTGGCACCTGTAGCGTCTGCTGCACGATAGATGTTACCGTCGGCAGAGAGGGTGTAAAGGTTGCCCTGGAAAAGAGTTACTTGTGAATAGTCGAGCGTGGCAGTGCTGCCGCTGAGAGCTGTTGCTGCAGACCAAGTGGTGGATTCAGCAGCGGCATCAGCAGTGTAAACCACAGGCTGACCTTCTGTTTGCTCGAAAACGTAGATGGTGTTGTCGATAGCTACGGTACGATGTGGATTGCGTGCAGGGAAACCAGTTTCTTGATTCCAGATGAGTGTGTCGGAATTGGTTTCTGCCTTGTTGATTACCGCTGTGTAAGTCTTGTATGATTCTCCATCGGTTGCCACTACACGGAATTCCACTTTCTGAGTGAAGTCGATGGAGTCCTTTCCGCTGTTGAATGAGGTGAAAAGTCCCTCACCTCCGAGTCTTACGAAAATATAGCCTGAGTATTTCACGGTAGGAACCACACGTGAGATATTTACCCACTCAGGCAGTGAGTCAACAGTGTATATGCGGTTGTTTATCTGGTCAATGTTGAAATAGATTTCGCTGCCAGATATGGTTGCCGTATAGGTTGATGAAGTGGAGTCGGAAGATGTGGTTCGCTGTGTCTTGATGTCGGCAACGGTGAATGAAGTGATTGCGCATTGCGGTGCTGTGCTGACATCATCGTCCTTTAAGCAGGATGTTATAGTGATTGCAGTTACTGCTGCAAGTAGTATTGTGCAGAGGAAATGTCTCATCTGTAATTTTGCTGTTGATAATTTTTTTGTTTTGACGGTTCAAGACAGTGGACATACGTCCACAATTACCGAATATTCTGCAAAATTACGAACATTTTTTGCACTATGCTACTTGAATTGCCACTTTTAATGATTTTTATATGATTTTTTCTGGTTTTAAGGTTATTTTTGATTGTTTTTGTTGATGTAGGTCTCAATTTTATGCCCACAGACGGTTTTCTTGTTGATTAATAGTGCATTGTTCAGGATTGGAGCTTTCACAATCTCCCCTGTAGATGAAGTGAGCTGCAGCCTGGTCTTCGGAGACGTTTCCACGTGTGCTTCGTCCCACAGTCCAAGGTCGATAAAACTCTGAAGTGTGGTGCTTCCTCCTTCGACGAGAAGGGTTTGGATGCCTTCGTCATACATCTGGCGCAGAAGTGTTTCTATGGTGCCTGTGGCGTGGCTGAGTATAAATATGCGGGGAGATGGTCCGCTCCAGCATCTTACATTGAGACTCGGCTGGTCAGCTTCGGCTGTACCTCTGCCCACCAGAATTGCCTGGCTTTCAGACCTGAGTTTATGGCAAAGCATCTGAGTGTGAGAATTGGAGATAAGCAGCCTGTCATCACGAACTCCGATGACTTGATCGGCTGTCTGAGCCCATTTCAGGGTAATGTAAGGGCGATGCTTCTGATGGTAGGTGAAGAACCTGCGGTTAAGCCACTGACATTCCTTTTCAAGCACACCGACTGTAACGTTGATGCCGGCAGTGCGCAGTATTTCAATGCCTCTTCCCTGAACTTTTGCGAAGGGGTCTATACACCCCACCACGCATCGTTTGATATGCTTTCTCACAATGAGGTCGGCACATGGTGGGGTCTTTCCGTAGTGGGCGCAGGGTTCGAGACTCACGTAAATCGTTGATTCGCTGAGCAGATGCTCGTCTTCTGGCTTCACGGATGCAAAGGCGTTGACTTCTGCATGGCCTTCTCCGCAACGCACATGATAGCCCTCACCGATAATGCGTCCGTCGGGAGCTACAATCACAGCTCCGACAATTGGGTTCGGTGCTGCATGATACTTGCCGCATAGAGCCAGGTCGATGCAACGGCGCATGTACTTCACGTCTGCCGTCGTCGCACCTTCGGTCAACAGTGATGGGGCGGGGTCTTCCATAAGCATTGTGACCTCTGTGTCTCCGGCGTTGCCGGTGAGTGAAATGCGAGGAGGTTCGCTACTGCTTATTGGTGCTCCGAAACCGAGTCCGAAAACATGCCAAGGGTCGGCTGTATTTTTGTTGTCATCGTCGTCTTTGCGGCGTTCGTATCTTATGCCCACTTTGGAAAATTGAACTTTAATAAATTAGAGTTGGCACCGAATATGTCAGAGCCAACTCTATGGTTATTCTTCCTTATTTGCGATTGGAATGTCGGATTATTGTGGCTGTTTGCCGATATATGCGAGGATACCTCCGTCAACATAGAGCACGTGTCCGTTTACAGCATCTGAAGCTGATGATGCGAGGAACACAGCAGGACCACCGAGTTCTTCTGGTTCGAGCCAGCGTCCGGCTGGAGTCTTAGCGCAGATGAAAGAGTCGAACGGATGACGGGAGCCGTCAGCCTGACGTTCACGAAGCGGAGCTGTCTGAGGAGTAGCGATGTAACCAGGACCGATACCGTTGCACTGGATGTTGTATTCACCGTACTCAGAGCAGATATTACGTGTGAGCATCTTCAGACCACCCTTGGCAGCAGCGTAAGCACTTACGGTTTCGCGACCGAGCTCAGACATCATCGAGCAGATGTTAATAATCTTGCCTGCACGACGTTCCATCATTTCGGGGATAACTGCACTTGAACAGATGAACGGACCAACGAGGTCGACGTCAATAACCTGCTGGAATTCAGCACGCTTCATTTCGTGCATTGGAATACGCTTAATAATACCTGCGTTGTTTACGAGGATGTCGATCTGACCTACTTCAGCGTGGATCTTCTCAACGAGTTCCTTCACCTGATCTTCGTTGGTTACGTCGCAAACGTAGCCGTGAACGTTCTTGATGCCAGCTTCCTTATAGTTGTTGAGTCCGCGCTCCAGGGCAGCTTCGTTGATGTCGTTGAAGATGATGTTCTTGATGCCTGCAGCTACAAAAGCCTTTGCAATGTTGAATCCGATACCGTAGGAAGCACCGGTAATCCAAGCATTTTTTCCTTCGAGAGAGAATGGATTTGCCATAATAGTGGAGTTGATTTAGTTGTGTAATGTAGTTTATGTATGTTTTAATATTTTCTAACTTGGCAAAGATAGACAAAATTTTTCTTTTAGGCTGCAATTTAACGTGAAATATTATTCAAAACTATTTCAATATTGCGGCTAAGACCTTCAAATTTGGTGCGTTTTACAGCGGAATGACGGAACAGACGGCGGAATTCTTCCTCTGTCAGTTGTGCCCAGTCGTCCTTCGTCATAGAAAGGAAGTCTTCACTGGCTGCCAGCTCTTCCACATCTGTAGGTCTTACGTTTCGGTTATAAGGACATGCTTTCTGGCAGCGGTCGCAGCCGTAGATGCACGTACCGAGAGCATTGTGGAACTCCTCTGGAATAGGACCTCGGTGTTCTATGGTCAGATAGGAGAGGCAACGTCGTGCGTCAATGGAGTGAGGTGAGCGCAAAGCCTTTGTGGGACAGGCTTGCAGACATTGTGTACATTGCCCGCACTGTTCCTTTACGGGGCTGTCATAGGAGTCGAATTCCAGACTTGTGATTATTGAGCCAAGAAAGACATAGCTGCCTATGTTGGGGATGATGAGATTGCAGTTCTTGCCTGTCCATCCCAAACCAGCCTGCTTTGCCCAGTAGCGTTCGAGCATAGGCACTGTGTCGCAGCAAATCTTGAAATGACGGTCAATATCTTCCTTTGTCTGAATGTCGCTTCCGTCACACATCATGCGGACAAGTTGGCGAAGCCGTCCACGCACCACTTCATGGTAGTCCTGTCCGTAGGCATAATAGGAAAACTGCAGTTGGGAATCATCGAGAAGGCGTTGAGGGTAGTAGTTCATGGCTACTGCAATGACACTCTTTGCACCTTCAAGCAACAGACGGGGGTCAAGACGTTTGTCGGCATTATTCACCATGTATTCCATAGTGCCGTACATCCCGGAATCCGTCCAGTTGTGCAGCGCACTGGCATGGTGCTCGTCCACAGCGTCTGCCTTGGCTACTCCGCAGGCTACAAAACCCGCGGCAGTGGCAGCATTCTTCAGGTCGTTTATTTTAAATGTCGGTTCCACGGCATGTTTTCATCGAAAATCTTGAACTCGTAGCCTTCCTTCAACAGCCATTCTATACATTTCGGCAAGGCTATACGAAGTTTGTCAATGCTCTTGATTGAATCATGGAATGTGATGATTGAACCGTTGCGGGCATAGCGCTTCACATTGTTATAGACATCCTCTGCGGTCATCCATTTGGAGTAGTCGCGCGTTACGAGGTCCCACATCACGATGGTGAAGCGGTGACGCAGGCGGATATACTGCTGGTTCCACATCCATCCATGTGGCGGACGGAACAAGTTGGAGTGGATGACCTGTGCAGCCAGACGCACATTGTTCAGGTACTTGCCTGGCGTGGTGCTGGTGAAGCGTATGTGGTTGTGCGTGTGATTGCCAATGCTGTGCCCACGGTGGATAATATCCTCATAAAGCTCAGGATGCTTCACCACGTTGTCACCAACCATAAAGAATGTAGCCTTCACACCATATTTATCGAGCGTGTCAAGAATCCACGGCGTCGCCTCTGGTATGGGGCCGTCGTCGAAGGTTACGTAAACAGCCCGTTCGTTCCTGTCCATACGCCATATAGCGCTTGGATAGATCCAACGTAACCATTTACTGGGCTGCTCGATTAACATATTAGTTTTTGAGTTTTTAAGTTCTGATAAATTTTGCGAAGATTTTGTGTCCCAAACCTCAATCTGGATTGAATTTCTTCATTCTTGCGTCAGCATGCGTGCTCTTTTGATTATTTATTATATTTGGTATCGCACGATGATTGAGTTCTTAAGTTCTTGAGTTCTTAAGTTTTTGAGTTCTATCGTCTTAACTTCTTAACTCCAAAGATCAATATTCGATGTTGATTCCCAGAGCGTCGCAACGGGTGAGGAATGTGCGGAAAAGCATATTAGCCCTGTTCATAAGGCCTTCTGAATATGCTGCCCACTTTTCCTTATCCTTGGCGTTGGCTGACTTCTCTGCCATCTGGTCGTAGGTGTTGCAAAGAGCACCGAGCAGACGGATGTACTGGTCACACTGGTAGTATGAGTTGCGGAATCGGATATCGTTCTGAGCCATGTAGTAATTAGCATACTGGAGGAACTGAGTCTCAAGCGACTTGATGATTGGCAAAGCCTTGTCAGTTCTGCCGCAGTGGATGTATGCTTCGGCCATGTTGAGCGAACCGCTGCCTACATCGTGAGGTACGTTGTAGCTTGGGATTTCTTTTTCGCATTTCTCAAGAACCTTCAGCGCCTTTTGTGTCTTTCCTTCCTGGAGAAGGGCATCGACAAGGACGGAGAACCACTTGCGGTGGGTCTGGCACATACGCATTACGGTTTCGTCGAGATACAGTCCCGGCTGCTTCAAGTTGCCGTAGCGGTACTTGTTCATCATGTTGTCATACATCTTGTCGGTATCAACCACAGTGTTCTGTATGCGGTTGTCAGCGAAGGTGTATGGCGTGATGCGCCAAGCCATACCCTCCTGGATGAAGTGCTTGTAGAGTTCTCCGTAATTGTCTGCACCCACAGTTGTGGACATGTAAAGCGGACGGGAGAAATTACTGCGGCCAATCATCTCCAGCATCATGAGGAAGTTCTTGATAATCACTGAACGTCCTGCCAGGCTGATGTACATGCGGTCGGGGATGGAGTCGTTGAAAATCTTCATACCCGACTTCCTTACTGCGTCCTTGTCAACATTCAGGTAGAGAGTGTCGGTAGGCAGACAACCGTTTGGTATGCGTTTCAAAGCACCCTGTATTTCCTCCGGCATCTGTTTCAGGTCAGCACCCCAGTGGCCGAGAACGAAGCGGTCGATGGCGTTGTTCAGTTCAAACGGCTCATCGCCCCAAAGCTTATGGGCTTCATCAGGATAGCTTTCATAAACTGCCATGACAAGATCCTTGACGGTTGCGTATGTCTCATTACCATCGTAGTCGCGGGTACGGAACACAACAGGGTTGACCTGAGTGCTTTCGTGGTTTCCTGTGGTGTATTCGTAACGCTTCCATGAGATAGGCAGAGGCGATGATGCTCCTTCGCCTGAGAATGCAGGACGACGCATCTGGTCGATGTACCAGTCGGTCTGCAGGTACGACAGGTTGCAGACTCTCACATCGGTTCGGTTGCCTTCGGTATCCTCGTTGTACCAGAGAGGGAAGGTGTCGTTGTCACCATTGGTGAAGATTACTCCGTCCTGAGGTACGGTTTCAAGGTAGTTAAGTCCGAAGTCACGGCACATATAGCGGTCGCTGCGGTCGTGGTCGTCCCATGTCTGACTTACCATCTGGAGAGGAACGGCTACGGCAGGGATGCAGGCGATAACTGCTGCGGCTATCATTGCCTTGCGCTCGGCCAGTTTGTTCTTCAGCAAGGCTGTAAACCCGCGGAAAATAGCCAGTATGCCCAGACCGCACCATATAGCATAGGCATAGAAAGAACCTACGTATGCGTAGTCTCGTTCACGAGGCTGGCGAGGTGTCTGGTTCAGGTACAGCACAATGGCGAGACCTGTCATGAAGAAGAGGAAGAATACCACCCAGAACTGCTCGATTCCGCGACGTCCCTGAGCGGATTGCCACAAGAGTCCGATAATACCCAGAATCAAAGGTAGACAGTAGAACACGTTGTGTCCCTTGTTGTCTTTCAGGTCGTCGGGCAGGGCTTCTTGATCTCCGAGCATAGCGTCGTCGATTGCCGAGAAACCTGTTATCCAGTTTCCGTGTTCAACTTCGCCTGATTGTGACTGTATGTCGTTCTGACGTCCTGCAAAGTTCCACATGAAGTAGCGCAGGTACATGAATCCGATTTGATATGTGAAGAAAAACTTCATGTTGTCGCCCCAAGACGGTATCTTGACGGTTTCGCTTGGGTATCCAGGCACTTCCATCTGCACCTCCTTGCGATTCACCTTACCCAGCCATTTCTCGTATTCGGCAGGATGGTTGTTGCTGGAGCTGTAGATACGTGGGAACAGCTGGCACTGGTTGTCAGGATATACATAGTCTTTCTTGTATCCTACGATTTCGTATTCGTCAGGTTCGTCGGCAGAATGTTTCTCCTTGCGCTGGTATATGGGATCGGTGTCCTCCATGTGATAAACGAGTTCGCCTTTTGCGTTCTTCACGATTTCTGGCTGAGATTCCCATGTCGGACCCCAGAACAGTGGACGGTCGCCATACTGTTCACGACCGAGGTACTCGCCGAGGGTGAATACATCCTCTGGAGAGTTCTGATCCATCGGTGGATTGGCAGTGGAACGGATAACTATCACTGCGTATGAAGAATAACCTACTGTCATCAGTGTCATACACAGCACAGTGGTGTTGAGAAGACGTGCAGACACGTTCTTATAGCGAATCAGCAGGATTACAAGTCCCATCACAACCAGAAGGCCGATTACCACACTGCTCCATCCGTGTCCGTAGAAAGGAATGCCGAGGAGGATAGTGCTGGCGATAAATAGTCCAATCATTGCCGGACGGTTCTTGCCCTTGTGTGTGAAAACCAATGCCGCAATCAATGTACCGATAAGCAACACGAGGTAGATGTAAAGACCTGTGTTGAACGGCATGTGCAGGTCGTTGACAAACAGCAGTTCAAACCATCCTGCCACTTTCAGGATTCCAGGCACAACTCCGTAAAGCACGGCTGCCACGATTACCATACTCAGTGCGAGCACACCGAATGAGCCTTTGAATGTAGGGTTCTTGCTCTTCTTGAAGTAGAATACCAGAACGATGGCAGGAATGCAAAGGAGGTTGAGCAGGTGAACACCGATGCTCAAGCCTGTAAGGTAGGCAATAAGAATCAGCCAGCGGTCGCTCTGTGGTTCGTCTGCATGGTCCTCCCACTTGAGTATGAGCCAGAAAACCAAGGCTGTGAAGAAGCTGGAGAATGCATATACTTCACCTTCTACAGCACTGAACCAGAAGGTGTCGCTCCATGTGTAAATCAATGCGCCGGCGATACCGCTTGCCATGATTGCAATGGTCTTGCCGATACCGATTTCCGTCTCACCGTCCTTTACCAGGAGCTTGCGGGCAAGGTGGGTTACACTCCAGAAAAGGAGCAGGATGCATCCTGCCGACAGAAGAGCCGACATGCGGTTAACCATGATTGCCACCTCGCTTGGGTCGCTTGCGAATTGTGAGAAGAAATTACCGAAAAGCATGAAGAAAGGTGCGCCAGGAGGGTGACCTACCTCCAGTTTTGATGCGGTGGAAATAAACTCGGGACAGTCCCAGAAACTTGCTGTCGGCTCAACTGTTGACCAGTATGTCAGAGCCGCAACGAGAAAGATAAACCAACCTGTAATGTTGTTTATCAATTTGTAGGTTTTCATCGAGTGTGTATAATATTATTTTGTGTGAATATTCACCATTTCATCGTGGTTTCTGCGTCAAAAACGTTCGTGCACACGACTTCAACCTGCAAAGTTATGAAAAAATATGCAGACGATAGTTGTTTTAACAACTTTTTCAATAATAGACCATTACAATTCACGCTTTTGTACTGATGATAAAAAATAATTCTTACCTTTGCACTAAATAATAATTATTTTGTTTACAAAAAAATTTTTTCCCTTCATTTGATTTGATTCATTCCCTTAGGGTGAGTTAGAGGGGGCTTTTATTATGGCAGACTATATCTACACACTCCGCATGAAGGTTCGCGATTATGAATGTGACCTTCAAGGCATTGTCAACAATGCCAATTATCAGCATTATATCGAACACACACGTCATGAGTTTCTGCTCAGTCACGGTGTTAGTTTTGCACGTCTTCACGATGAGGGCATTGATTGTGTCGTGGCACGTCTGACCATGCAGTTCAAGGTGCCTCTTCGTAGCGGTGATGAATTCGACAGCCGTCTCTGGATCAAGAAGGAAGGCATCCGCTATGTCTTCATGCAGGACATCTTCCGTGCCAGCGACCAGAAACTGTGTATTCGTGCGCAAGTCGATGCCGTTTGCATCATCAACGGCACTCTCGCCGATTGTCCTCAACTCAACGAGGCTTTCGCGGAATTCTTCAATTAGAATTCCACGAGTAATACTTGACAAAATAATCCGTTTAATTGCACCGCAGGTGCATGTGACAATAAAAAACATGTTGCTGCGCAACGATTAAACGTCATCGACGATACCGATAAAAATAACTCAAAGAGTCGCTTGCTTGCAAGAATTAAACGAATGAAACGAAAACGAAAATGGTTTAAGATAAACACGAATTACCATGAATTACCCATATAATTCTCTATTAATAATTATTTAGGTCAGAACTATTCAAAGACATTCATGTTAATTATATGGTTGTTATATGGCAATTATATGTAAAATAAATCCGTGTAATCCGTGTTCGAAAATATTCTCGTTTTTTTAAGTTTTTTTTATATTAAATCATAATAATCTTTTTAATCATATAAATCATAGTGCGTAGCACGATGTTGATAATAACCAATCCTTTTAATCCTTAAAATCCTTGATTAAATACATTCGTTAAATTCTTGCTTCGCAAGCGACTCTTTGAGTTAATATAATAGGTGTCGTCGATGACGTTTAATTGCACCGTAGGTGCATGTGGGAAAAAACAGATGGCACATGGATATGATCCGTGTGCCATCTGTTTTTTTTGTTTCCTGTCGTGACGTGTCAGTCTATGATGATGGGAACTTCTTTCTTTATGCTCTGGTCGAGCGAGATGAGAGTTTCAGTGGAGTCAACTCCGTGAATACCCTGAATTTTGTTGTTGAGCAGGTCCATCAGCTGTTCGTTGTCGCGAGCATAGAGCTTTACAAGCATTGAGTAAGGACCTGTAGTGTAGTGACATTCCACAATCTCTGGGATGTCACGCAGTTCGTCAACTACAGTTTTGTACATTGAGCCTTTCTCCAGACGGATTCCGACGTAGGTACAGGTCTTGTAGCCGAGACTCTTGGGGTTTACATGATAACCCGAACCAACAATTACATCCATGTCCATGAGTCTCTGGACTCGTTGGTGGATAGCTGCACGAGACACTCCGCATGCTGTTGCGACGTCCTTGAAAGGAATGCGGGCATTGCTGGAGATGATCTCCATGATTTGTTTGTCGAGTTTGTCAATCTTTTCCATGTTAAGTTAATTATTCAGTTTTGGAAGTTAAGAAGTTATGAAGTCAAGGAGTTAAGACGATACTTTACTTTAGTTAATGGTAACTTCATAACTGCATAGACTTTTGTTAATTATATAGGTGTGTTAGTTTAGTGACGTTAAGGTTTCGTCGATTTCTTTTTTGTTTTGTTATGTAAAGCAAAATTACATATTTTTGTAATAGGTTGTATCCTTTTTGTCGATTTTTTTAATAAAAAGTTAGTTTTTTGCTAAAAATGCAGCAAAAACAACAGCAGAGTGCCCAGTTTCCTGAACACTCTGCTATATTTTGAGTTCGTAAGTTTTACTTCTCAATATCTATCAGCTCTACTGTGAATACTAGAACTGAATAAGGAGGAATGTTGCTTCCTGCACCATTAGCGCCGTAGGCGAGTTCCTGAGGAATATAAATCTCCCACTTGGAACCTACAGGCATCTTGGTGAGAGCCTCAGTCCAGCCTTTGATTACCTGGTTGCAGCGGAACTTGGTAGGTTCACCGCGCTTGTAGCTGGAGTCAAACACTGTTCCGTCAATCAGGCGACCTTCGTAGTGTACTTTCACTGTCTGAGTCTCTGTAGGAATAGCGCCCTTGCCTTCTGTGATTACCTTGTACTGAAGTCCGCTGGGCAGAGTGATAACGCCTTTCTTGAGTTTGTTGGCAGCAAGGTAGGTTTCTCCTTCTGTACGGTTGCGGCCGTACAGACGCTCCTTGTCGGCAGCCTGCTGGTTAGCCTTGAGTCTTGAGTAGATCTGATGTGCCCCCATCGGGTTCACATCGCTTGTTCCATAGAATCCGGCAAGGATACCTGCGCAGATAAGACGTTTGTCGAGCTGTGTAGCACCTTCGTCGGAGAAATACTCGCGGCTGGCAGACTCGGTCATCAACTCAATCTGTCCTGCTACATGAACACCGGCCTGACGAGCTACTACCTCGGGGTCTCTGGTGTCGGCATTGATACGTTTCTCCAGTGCGTCTGCAAATGTATTGAGATACAGAGAATCCACATGCAGGTTCTTCATAACATACTGGTCGAGTCCGTTGCTCTGAGCTACACCGAAATAGTATGCGGCACTGTCGGCTGGAGTGACAAGGACAGGCTTTTCGAGATTCACGCTTTTTGTGGCCTCCAATCCAAGTTCAATCATTTTGCGACGAGCGTCAAAGAGTTTCTTCTCAGCCTTGTCGTAAGCTTTCTGTGCAGACTTGAATTTCTTCTGTGCAGTGCGCTGCTCCTTGGTCAGCACAGTCTCCTGTGCCTGTGCTGCGAGAGTGGTGGTGAATACCAGGGCAGCTAGCAATATAATCTTTTTCATTCATTGATGTTTTTACTTCAATACTTCAATAGTGAAGATAAGAGTAGAGAATGGCTTGATTGGACCACGCTCCATCTCCTTGTAAGCAAGTTCCTGAGGAATTGTAACTTCCCACTTAGAACCAGCAGGCATCAGCTTGAGAACTTCAACCCATCCTGGAATAACGCTTGGGTTAGCCATGCTTACAGTAAGAGGCTGATTGCGTTCGTAGCTTGAATCGAATGTAGTACCGTCGATAAGCTTGCCTTCGTAGTTAACTTTCAGTTCAGAGCTATCAGTTGGGAGGGCACCTGTACCTTCAACGAGCACCTTGTACTGTACTCCGCTTGGAAGAACTGTTACACCTTCAGCCTTGGCGTTCTTCTTGAGGTAAGCTTCGTTCTCTTTCTTGTATTCACCATACTTCTTCTCCATCTTCTTAGCAGTGATTTCCTTAGTCTGGTTCTGGAAAGCAGTGTTGATGGCTTCGATACGGATCTGGTGAGCTTCAGGAGCCTCGTTTGGATCACCCTCGATGCTTTCTATGAAACCTGCAACGATGTTGTTGAGGTTGATTTTCTGCTGGTTGAGAGAGTCGTCCTCGTAAACGAAGTTGTGGAGGTCCTTGCTCATCATAGTGAGGAGCTGACCTACGAGCAGACCCTTAGCGTAAGCTTCTTCCTTTGCAGAGAGAGAGTCAACTGCACCTTCCTTTACACCCTTGATGAATTCGTCGATGTAAGCAGAATCGATTTTGCAGTTTACCTGCAGAGGCTGACCCATCTGCATCACGTATTGCTTGAAACCGTCGCCCTGGAGGATACCATAACGGTATGCGAGGCTGTCTTCAGCCATTGTTTCTTCATTGAATGTTGGTTCTTCACCGTTTTTGTTACCACAAGAGGCAACAAGCATTGCAGTTGCAACAACTGCAAGAATTGCTAATTTCTTCATTTTTGTTTGTTTTATTTAGTTTTTAAGTTTTTGAGTTCTTAAGTTCTTAAGTTTTTAAGTTTTGGGCACAAGATAAATTTTGCGAAGATTTTGTGTCCCAAACCTCAATCTGGATTGAATTTCTTCATTCTTGCGTCAGCATGCGTGCTCTTTTGATTATTTATTATATTAGGTATCGCACGATGATTAAGTTCTTGAGTTTTTTAGGATTTCCTAGGACTGCCTAGGTTTTCCTAGATTTGCCTAGTTTCTCCTAGGATTTCTTCACTATCCACTTCTCCTCCCCATTACGGGGGAGGTTCGGGAGGGGTCTTTTTCCTTACAGCACCTCTATCAGTTCGACGTCGAAGATGAGAGTTGCGAATGGAGGAATCATCTCTCCTGCACCAGCCTCGCCGTAAGCCAGACGGTAAGGGATGTAGAAGCGGTATTTAGCACCTTCGCTCATCAGCTGCACACCTTCTGTCAAACCTGTGATTACCTGATTGAGACCGAATACGGCAGGTTCACCGCGCTTGTAGCTTGAGTCGAATACAGTACCGTTGATGAGTGTACCCTCGTAGTGGCAACGTACCTTGTCGGTTGCTTTTGGTTTCTTTCCGGTACCTTCCTGCAGCACCTCGTACTGAAGTCCGCTGGGCAGTGTGATTACGCCTGGTTTGTTGGCGTTGTTGGTGAGGAAAACCTTGCCTTCCTCCAGAGCCTGCTTGCCCTGAGCTTCCTTCTCTGCACGCTGCTTCTTCTCCTGCTCTGCGAAGAAAGAATTGACTATACCCTGTGCTTCAGTATTCTTTACCTTCAGTTCATTGCCTTGAAGCACATCCTCTATTGATTGTGCGAAATCTTCTATTACCAATGCGTCTTTCAGACCCATCTGTCGCAGTTGCTGACCGATGCCGAGTCCGAGAGCGTAACTAAGTTTGTCCATGTGTTGAGTGTATTGTTTGTTGATAATTAAAATTATTCTCAGTTGATATGTGCGCAAACAAAGATAAGCAATGTCCATTTGCACATTGCTTAAGCTTCTGCACACAAATGCGTTGCAAAGTTACACTTTATTTTGCTTATAGTGTGTTATTTTTGCACAATTTAACGCACTTCTAATTTACTTAATTACGACTTTATGGCCTCCATTGATATATATGCCCTTTGTTGTCGGTTTGCCACTGAGACGGCGACCGCTCAGGTCATTCCAAACATCAGACGTCTTACTTCTGCCTTCATCCATCTCAGCGATGCCTGTAACAATCTTGCTACTGGTGCCTTTTTCGCTCAAAAGGTAGAGCTGTCCGCCATAGAATGGGTTACAGGTGCCGAAATAAAGTCCCTCTTCAGTGCTGAGGAACGATGGGCAGCCATAGTTGTACTTGTCGTCGAAACCATTCTGTGTGATGGTTTCGAAGGTCTCGCCATCCAAGGTGCGGTAGAGGTCGAATCCCCATTTGTTGTTCATCACCCTGTTGTTGACGTACAGATATTTCTCCAGTCCCACAAGGTCAATCTTTTCGCTGATTTCATGCAATGATTCCTTCACCTTGGTCATTACCACCAAAGCAATTTTCGAGCCAATATCCTCGCCCGGCAGGGTGCTAAGATACAGATCAATCAGTGTCGAAACAGTTGTGATGATTGCCTTAATCTGCTCCGGACTGATCTCCTCCCCCTCACCTGTTTGGGCAGGGAGGAAAGCCTCAAGCATCATCTTCACCATTGCCAACTTCGCCATAAGTTCTTCTGTCTTGGCGTTCAGCTTTTCGGCAGCAAGCACTTTGATGGCTTCGTTGACATAGCCTATCTTTGTAATCATTTCCTCTCTGCTCATCTTGAGGAAACTGCCGTTGGTAAGCTGCGTCAGGTAGCCATAACCTATACCGGCATCCATGGTGGCAATATAAAGCTTGCCGTTATGTTCGCCCATGCGCCAGACGTACTCGTTGAGCGTACCTTCCATCAATTTGGTGAAGTTGCGGCACTCCTCGAACTTGCCAGTGGCATCGTTGAGCTTCCATATTTTCTGCGGATTGTGCAGGGAGTTGTAAATGTATTCAAGATAGTCGGAAGACTTCACGTCCTTTCCTGACAACTGTTGCAGCATACCGACAAAACCTTGTGCCAAGCCTCCAAAAGCATGGTCGAAATTGTAGGCATAAAGCTCGCCTTTAAATTCATAAACGGAGCCGATGAGCGAACGCATGGTGCCTGGTTCTCCACCTGTCACATTGCTCAGGCCAGGGTTGTTGATACCGTTATTAGGACCTGCCACCTCTTCCCAATGCCATCCGTACTCGTTAGCACTCTCGCCTTCCTGTGCCGGACGTCCTTTGAAGATGACAAAACCTGCTGTGCTGGGAGCTGTTGCATAGATATAGCCGTTGTGTGTAGCCAGTTCCCAAAAAGGTGCCCCAGCCCAACTGCTCTGAATGGGGTCATAAGGAATGTTACCGAAGTCCTTGTAGTCAGCCACAAAATCCCAAACGGTATCATCCTCGTTGCTCTTGCGTATTACAGCCATCTTGGCCAGAGGCTCGGGGTCGCCTTCAGCCACTACGGTGCGGGCATCAGAGCTGGCAAAGAATAGATGGTCATCATAGACACAGTTGGCACGCATGGCTGTTGTGCCCGTGGTCGTGTACACCTTGGTAAAGTTGCCCTCTTTGTCAAGCTTCAGGATGTACTGCTCAATGGTTTGATCGGCTGAGTAGGAACCGAAATAGACATTGTCGCCAAAAGTTACTGCCATACGCTGATATTCCCCAGGACCGCCAGTCCACACCACTCTGAACTCGCCTGTCTTGCGGTTGTAGGCGATGATATTGGCACCTTCGTTCACATCGTTGCGCATAATGTCTCCATTGGCAAAGGCATCAATTATTGTCCAGAACGTATCCATCGACATATTGGAAGCTGCAGAAATCTGAGAACCATACGTATTGACCAGGGCACTGGCAATGTTACGGGCCGTGGCAATATAGATTTCGTCACCGCGAGCTGCCAGTCGCCATGTGTAGCTATTCTGGCGGTCGCCACCAGCAATCAGTCCGTCTGCCTCACGCTCTCCACAATCGGGATTGGATATTTTGGTCACGATGAAGTCTTCATAATCCCATACCTTCTGAGCATTTGTCAACAAAGGAGTAGCAAGCAGAATTGAAAGTAGAAAGGTCTTCATATTACACAGTTTTTTAACGGTTTAACATTTATGCCTAATTATCTTGTATTTACGTTATCTGCGCAAATATACAACTTTTTCTTTTCCCATCCATTTTTTTAACAAGTATTTTTCACTTTTTTTTGTGGGCACTAGTGATTCCTTTTTTTTAATCACCTTTGTTTGCCTGATTCGTCTTTTGCTTATAGCGTGATTTTTGCACAATTTAACGCACATATAATTTAGAACCATTATAAATAACCAAAAACGCGATTTTTAACACTAATAGACCCTCTCTAACTCCCCCAAGGGGGAGGATAAAGCCATCCGGATGGTAATTCTTCACTCTTCATTCTTCATTCTTCATCATAAGTGTCCCGTTAAAATTGGGACGAGTTAAATATTAATCAAACAACCCCGGAATAAGGGGACCAGATTGCTCTTTGACATCATTGGAATAAGTC
>CACYSD010000026.1:0-33095 GCA_902776985.1 uncultured Bacteroidales bacterium | reverse complement strand
GGACACCAAAGGCGTGATACAGATAGCTGGGATTCATATTACTATGCTTTAGTTAGGGGTAACCAAAGGTAGTGATTTTATCTTAGCTATCTTTCTTATTATTCATTTATTTGTTGATTAACTATGCATTTGTCGGATGAACCAGAAAAAAAAAACCACAGTGTTGTTTAAAAATATCTTTGGTTTAGAATAAAAAACTCCGTGGTGTTTTTCCAACAAAACTTAAGCGACGATTTTAAAACAGAAAAAGCACTTGCAAAAACTCGCAAGTGCTTGATTTTTAGTGTGGACCAGCCAGGGCTTGAACCTAGGACCTCCAGATTATGAGTATCGCAAAGTGATATTCTATGATATATCGTTGTTTTGAAAGTATACTGATAATCAATGTTTTACAAAAAAATGCAACTTTCTATGAATATCAAAAAATACCCCTAACAGAAATAAAATGTTTACGCATTGTTTACGCAGATTTATTTTCTAAAGTTCTATAAAAATCAGTCTTTCGACGATCTCTTTATCTATCTATGGTTTCTATCAACTCATCTAACCAAATTGATAGGTTCAAAATGTCATTCATATACCCCAATAGATCAAATTCATTGTCAAGGAATAAATCTTGACTACTTAATACCCATTTGCGCATTCTACCAGTTTGGTGAACTTCAGGTGTTCGGAAGGTATCATCGAGATGAGAAATGGATGCTATTAACGATTTTATGCTTGATGAATCAAGATGGCCTACCATTTTTTTCTCAAATGCCTTCTTGCGACTGTCTGCTTTAATAAAGGAGTCATAATCATCAGGACATAATGCTAGCACAAGAACACCCATAAATTTATCATAAAAAGCTCTATAGCGTAGGGCTATGTCAATGTTTTTATGAAGCATTTTCAACTTCTTCTTGAATAGTACAGGATTCGATAGAATATTTATATCATCTTTCCTGTTTATAGTATTACCATCTGGAGTAGCCTTAATTGAATCAATGAATAGAAAAGCCAATGTAATTTTCAAATCAACGAGTGCCGTGAATAAACGCCTACCTTCTGGTAGAGTCATGCATTTGTCAAACCATGAAGGAAGAGTAATGGCATAAAATGGTATGTTAATTTCGTCATGAACATACTCCTCCAGCAACTCGTTAAACCTAACCACTTCAGATTTATTCCTTAATTTGAACTCTTGATCTTTGAAAGTATTGGCATCAATGCCGAAGAACTCCCGTCTTTCTTTTTCAGCTGTAGAGGAATAAATCACTTTGTTGTTCGTTTGTGTCTTAACAGCCTCTGTTGTTTCCGCAACTATGTTGTCTTGAGATTTATTATCCATAATAATTCAACTATACATTACAATCTCATACACCTCTTCTGAAATCCATCCTTATACATATTGTTCATGTTTTTAGAGGGATCTTTACTACTTTCTTTTTCATTTACATTGCTGGATTAATAGCCATCGTGAAAATGTCAACAAAAAAAATAAACCCACTCTATGAATGGCACGAGTGGGTTTGTCATTCTTATGAAATAGGTAGCGTCTTTATACCGTATAAATTATATCTACTCGACTCATATTTATATCTCCATGCTACGATATTGAAATCCAACGAGTATTCAGATGATAGTTGTTTGAGTATTTTGAGAATATGTTGGTTTGATAGATTCTTTGTGCTTGTTGACATCATTTTCTTCCATGTCTCTTTAGGAATTAGCATATCTTCGGCGAATTCATTAGCTTCTCTTTCCTCTTTGTTGTCTCTTGAATAGTCATGTTCAGATGAGATAAATACAGAGCACTGACTTTCTTTTTCAAATGTCATATGCTTTTGTATATGTCCTAATTCATGAAGTATATTAAAAATAAGCCGGCTCATATCATTATATCTATGCGTAGTAATGATTGACGGATATCCCGACATTTGAAGAGATGCAGCATCTATTGGTGTCTTTTCCAATTTTGGAATAACACTATATGCTATACCATACTTATTTAAGACTAATTGAATATCCTTTTCTGTTATACCTCCTAAATGAGCACATTTTGAAATCTCCTCTGCCGCTTTTTGGGCATTTCCATACATATACTCCTTTTCTGGCTTTATATTTCTTGACTTGATATAGGCAAGCGTAAGCCATGTCGTTTCGTTTCGCTCGTCTGTTTCATGCTTTTCGTTCTTTTTGAAACAGTGCTGTAGGATGAATGGTTGGGAACTTAAACTTAGAACTTGAAATCCCATTAACTTTTCTAATTTGGCCAATTTATCTTGAATAAATAGAGAAGAGTTAATACTCAGCCGTCTATACAACTCTGGTAGATTGATAATGTTTGTAAGCATTTTCTCTATATTAAATGCTTCACGTTCCTTCTCATCCCTTAATGCAATGTTCTTGGTGTCAACCTCGTACTGAGCTTGCAAATTCAACCAAAATTCCGCAGGGATGTCTAATGCAATTTCTAATTTAGCAGCTATTGCAGGAGTTATGTTTTCTCCTTTCAAGAAGCGACTTAGATTAGAAGTCTGCATGTCCATTCTAGAGGCAAGTTCTTTTTGTGACATGCCTCTTGCTTTAAGCTCATCTTTTATAATATCTGTAGGATGTGCTACCGCAAATGGGGTGTTTTTAAGTTCTTTACTTGTCGCCATAGTGCTCATTAATTTCTATCAGATTTATTCTGATTCCGTTTTCAAATTCTTCGAAGATCAACCTATATTTTGAGTTATAACCAATCCGGACGCTACTCTTACCAGCAAGGTCATATTTTAAAGCTTCATAATGAAGTTGTCCATATCTTCCTAAATCTTTTGCATTTGAGACAGAACGAAAGATAAGAATGACTTTTGAAAGATCTCTTTTGAAAGAGGCATTGCTGGCCAGTTTCTTATATCTCTTGTCATTGCTTTTGCCAGTTCTGATTAAAGTCTCAATAACTTCATCCTCATATTCTATAATTAGCATACAGTGAATATTTATTTCGGTGCAAAGATAATAAAATATTATCAATTATGATAACTTTTGAGTGAATAATATAAAAGATTTAGTGTTTTTTATGTTTTTGCCCTTTGCTATTGTTGATATATAGCCAAATTATCACGTAATGAGACAGCTTTTTCTGATTGGTCTTGTTAACATTGTTTCTTTTTGTATTCTCATACTCTATCCAAGTATGATAGTTAAAGATGCTCAATATATGTTTAAGCATACAAACAGAAAAAGCACTTGCGATATTATCGTAAGTGCTTGATTTCCAATGTGGACCAGCCAGGGCTTGAACCTGGGACCTCCAGATTATGAGTCTGTTGCTCTAACCAACTGAGCTACAAGTCCGATGTTTCCATACGGAAACGAATTATGTTGGACCACCGGGACTCGAACCCAGAATGACAGAACCAAAACCTGTTGTGTTGCCAATTACACCATGGTCCAAACACCATTCTCAGCTGTTCCGGTGTGCATATTTTCCGAAAAGCGAATGCAAAGGTAGGTGTTTTCAGCGATATTTCAAAAAAATTGCTGATATTATTTCAAAATTTTACTTGAATCCACCAAAAATGGAATAAAGTACAGTTTTTTTTGGTGCGTTTTGAGGTTTTTGCTAACTTTGCACTAATTATACAGCAGGATGCAGCTATGAGCAAAGAAAAACCACTGATTCACAATAAACGCAGAAACAAGATAAGGATTCACCACGAAGGTGTGCACATGTTGATTTTGTGCGGACTGTTGCTTGCATTGATTACAGGCGGCATGTTGTGGTTTGTTGGCTATAACCCAATCTCTTATACGGTTATAGGTATATTTGCTATTATCTATGCCATTCTGCTCAACTTCTTCCGTTGTCCTATCCGCATGTTCCAGGGTCCGACGACAAAAACCGTAGTTGCTCCTGCCGACGGCAAAGTAGTCGTTATTGAAGAAGTTGACGAGCAGGAGTATTTCCACGACCGCCGTTTGATGATTTCCATTTTCATGAGCCTGACCAATGTTCATGCCAACTGGATTCCTTGTGAGGGCACAATCGTACAGGTGAAGCACGAAGACGGTAACTTCATGAAAGCATGGCTGCCTAAGGCAAGTACCGAGAACGAGCGTTCTTCGATTGTCATCGACACACCACATGGTCACCGCGTGCTGACACGTCAGGTGGCAGGTGCAATGGCACGCCGCATTGTCACTTATGCGGAAGAAGGACAGGAATGTTTCATCGACGATCACCTTGGTTTCATCAAATTCGGTTCACGTGTAGATGTTTATTTGCCACTTGGCACTGAAGTATGCGTAAAGCTCGGTCAGCGTACTACTGGTGACGAAACTATAATTGCACGACTTCCATGAGTTTAAGACGTCATATTCCCAATATGCTTACTTGCGGCAACCTTATCTGCGGCTGTATTGCCACAGCAATGGCTGCCATGCAATTGTCACATCCGCAAATGCCTTTGCTTCAGGCAGCGTTTGTGTTTATCCTTATCGGTGCTGTATTTGATTTCTTCGACGGCTTCGTAGCACGCCTTCTGGGCGTAAGCGGACCATTAGGCATCCAGCTTGATTCTCTTGCTGACGTAGTGACATTCGGTGTTGCTCCGTCGATGATGATTTTCACGATGTTCACACAGGTACGCTACCCTGAATTGATTTACAGCCATTTCTGGTTTGTATATCTCCCCTACACGGCATTCCTGCTTGCCGCATTCTCTGCAATGCGTCTGGCAAAATTCAATATCGATGAACGTCAGCATACAGGTTTCATAGGCTTACCAACCCCTGCATGCGCTATCTTCTGGGGAGCACTCATAAGCAGCAGTGCGGACTATCTGCGTTCGCCACATTTCAACGCCCCGTTCCTTTTGGCGTTCACACTGATGTTCTGCTTCCTGCTTGTATGCGAAATTCCAATGTTTGCCATGAAGTTCAAATCCTATTCCTGGGCAGACACAGGCAATCGCATCAAGTACATATTCCTTGCTGTTAGCGTTCTGCTAATAGTAGTTTCTGCAATTCTGGCACCCGCAGGATGCACATGGCAGTATATGTGCCGCGCCCTTGCAGGCAACATAGGATTGTACATTTTGATTAATTTGGTTTTATCACGTTTCCCACAGGTGATGAAATAATCCGGCAGTGATGCCTTCTAACCCCTATCTCTCCCCTTTATGGAATTATTAGTCTTTATTATATTATTCTTCTATTTAATATATGTGCTTTCGCCCTACATACTCCGTGCGTTAGGTCGGCACATGATTAAGAAGATGCAGGAGCAGATGAACAATCAGGCTGCTCAGGCTGCAGGGCAGACTCAGAGTGGCAAACGCACTCAGCAGTCTTCTTCAAAGACATCTTCCGAGGAATCAAGATCCAAGATTTTCACAGCCGATGAAGGCCAGTATGTGGATTTTGAAGAAGTAAAATAAAAGTCTTTTTTGCACTCGCAACATCAGAGTGTTACGAGTATTCTCTTGTCAGTGATATGGCGGTATATGCCATGACCGATACACTCCCCCTTACTATTAGTGAACTGGATGCGTTGCAGTTTTGTATTGCTATCCGGCAAATCGATAGCGAAAGACTGGTGTGACAATGTTTCCTTGCTGACATTTCCCAGAATGCGTATGTTTACGGTTCTGTTATCAGCATCATAGGCATAGTCGAAGTCAATATCACGCCTGCTGTTCCAGAAATCGCCATAGTCTTCAAAGTTATAGAGTCCTACACGACTGAGGTCAAGCATATCTACAAATTCACGTTCAACCTCCATCTTCCACTCCGCATTGGGGTGAATCAGCAGAATTGACGGAGCGTAATTGCCGTGGAGTTTTTCCGCAACCTCTTTCCAGACAGCCGGTTTCTCCATCCAGTTATTCTTATTAATAGGATCTTTATGGAAAACATCCGAAATATGAAGTGGCATCTCCAGCACCCCATTGAACTCGCCCGACCAGTCATTGTCGAGCCGTTCACGGAACGGGAATTCACTTAGCACTTCACATGCCGAATAACATGACGCGAAACTATATTCACCCATCTGCTCTGCAAGAGGGATGTTCTTATTCATACAGAGATGGCCTGTGCGGAACGAGCGAACATGATTGTTGAGGTCTTCCTCGATGATTTGTTTCGACATCACCACTTCAGCCCACGTGCTTCCACCAGTTGTAGTACCAGTCGAAGTACTGTCTACTACATGGTGTGCAGTCTTGGCATATTCCTCATAGGTCACTTCCTTAATTGGAAAGCGGTCAGTAATACTGAAATCAGGGAAGTGACTAACGCTATGACTTCCTATGGTATGTCCATCTTTCAGCAACTCTTTTGAATGCAGTATGCCATTATTGTCAAAGAAAGCAGACATGTAGTTAGGGTCGCGGAAATAATGAGTTGTCAGAAAATAGTGTGCTCTTAAACCCTGTTCCTTCTCATATTGCGACATATAGAACATATTATCGTATGCAGTACGTGAGTCGCAGTCGTGAGTGGGGATGAGAAGCGATTCGTATCCGTCAGGAATGGTGAATTTCCACACCGCCAGACTTTGTTTCTTGGCATAGGTTGAACGCAGAAAGAAAGCTACCACGTCGGCAGAAGGCTCAAAAGCATTTGAACTCAAACGCTGTGCCTCAAAGTCTTTATTGAGTTGTGAACGTTGGACGATGTCACGCCAAAGCAGTCCGAAAGTATAGACACAGCCCTTGCCGAGAGGATAACGTGTGACGGCATTCTCACCCGAGTCAAAGCGTGCGAGAATATCAACATCATCACTGGCAGTTGTCAGGGCAAAAGTCTTTATGCTTTCACCCGATAACTTTTTTCCACGGCCCAGCGAGATGGTACGTTCTTCAGGCTCGTCTATATATTCCAGTTCCTTATCATTATAGTGCCTTTCATCCCATATCAGCTGGTAGCGGCTCTTATTCTTGAGAATGTCATTAAGACCATATAACTGGCTTAGTGCTTTTGAAACGCCATTACTTGTACCGATTACCGATGGGGCAGGACTAACGAGAACGCCTCCGTCTTCCACCCACTTCTTCAGCGAATCAATCTGTGCAAGAGAGAAAGAAGACTTCTTGACTTCGGAAGAGATAATAATCATATCTGCGCGGTTCAAAGCATCGCTAAGAGAAGAAGTCGTTAGGTAGGGAACTCCTGCCAGTTCTAGCATATAGTCAGCAGAATACACATTACGCTGAGCAGCCTCATCCTCATTGTTTGCCGCAGAGATATCAAGAAGTGCAACCCTCTTCTGGTAATTAGTAGAAAACTCCGTCATAGGATTCTGATCAAGAAATCCAGGATATTGGAAGCAGATACTGTCAATGTCAGATGTGGAATAGATGTGGTTTCCAATTTTCAAACGTTCACCTTCATCGAAGAATAACATATCCCCAACACTGTGTACGTCTAACGTGTGAGCAGAAACACCCTGGCACACAAACATATTACTTTGCGCATGTGCTAATTCCAAGGAAGAAAGCAAAAATAATAAAACAACCATTCGGCTCATACCCTTACGTACAAGCCAGGTTATCAACCGTATAAACTGCATATAAACCTTCTATTATATGTAATAATCCTAAAACTTCTGCAAAGTTACGTGTTTTTACGGACGTAAAGAAACGAAAAAGTCGGAAAGAGGCGACTCGAACGCCCGACCCCTACGTCCCGAACGTAGTGCGCTACCAACTGCGCTACTTTCCGATGACTCTTAATTCAAAACCGACTGCAAAGTTACGTAAATTCACTGTATTGGCAATTTTTTTCAACAAAAATTTTGCAGATTGGCAAAAAACACCTACCTTTGCATCCGCAAACGAGGAACAAGACCTCTTTGCAAACATTTTTTTGTTAGAAAAGGTGCCATAGCTCAGTTGGTAGAGCATCGGACTGAAAATCCGTGTGTCCCCGGTTCGAATCCTGGTGGTACCACTTCTAAAAGCAAAATCCCGACAATGAAATCTTTCATCTGTCGGGATTTTTTTGTATCCAGTACTATAACGTCAGCAGCAATTTGTCAGAGAGTTGCCGCAAAGCCATTCGCGTTCGATCCAACCAGTGTATTTCTTGTCAGCAGTACGCACTTTCACCCAGTCTCCTTTCATGTCAATCGGGTGGAGCTGTTTTTCCTCGGTGAAAGAATACACCGCTGCTGCCTTGGTTGAAGGACTCTTTCTCAGAGTCAGTTTCTGTCCGCCATAGTTACGTGTGCCGACAACCACCACAGACCAGTGCAACCAGTAGTCGGTTGTAGAGCCAGTCAATTCTCCGCCTCCGTCACCTGTCCAGTAAGTATTGTCGTAGAGGCACCACCATCCGTCTACCGACTTGTTGAGGGTAATCATCACTCCCTCTTTGGCAGGCAGTTTGGCAACAATCTTCCCTTTAGGTGCATTTCTGACATTTGTCCATTCACCATCATTATCGTCAATGTAAGCGCCAAGGCCCTGAGCCTTAACTGCAAGACCTGCAACCAGCAACAATGCTGTCAAAATAATCTTTTTCATATTATAGTCGTGTTATTAAGATAGATGATGCAAAGCTAATACATAAATAATTAATAAGCAAATAAGCGACAAAAAAACACAACAAACCGTTTAAGAGTATAGTAAAAAAGTGTAAATTTGCAGATTGGAATATGTTATTTGGGAATAATATAATTGTATTAGAATATGAGAACCATGATAAGAAGAATGATTCAGAGGTTTATGGCTGTTGGCTGCCTGACGTTGATAATGTCAATTCAGGCAGAAGCAGCTCCTGCTCTTCGCGGACGCTTTACGGTGAAGCAGGCTGACGGATCGTTACTGGCCATAGAGCAATTTGGTGACGAATATCACCACTGGACTGCAACTACAGACGGCACCATCGTAATCAATAATGGTCACGGCTTTTTTATTGCTGAGATTGACGAGGAGGGACAGTTGAGCGCAACAAACACTTTGGCACATGAAGCAGGGCACAGTGACTATGAGGAGCTAGCTCTTATTAAGAAGCAGGCGACACGCCGCGCCCTTTTCCACGAGAAAGGCATTGAGACAGCCCACAGGGCACTGATTGTTCGTGACGGCAAATACCTGCAACATACTGGAAGCCCACGCATCCTGACCATCTTGGCTGCATACAAGGATTTACCCTTTACCGTAAACAATCCGGTGCAGGCTTTCAATCAAGTCTTAAATACTGACGAATTTGAAGATTTAGGAAACAAGAACACTATACAGACAACAAGTGTCAGGAAGTATTTCGAGACCTGCAGCTATGGTAAGTTTTCTCCTCAATTTGATCTTGTAGGTCCAATCACTCTGCCAGAGAATATGGACTACTATGGAGGCACAAGCAGCTCTGGTAGTGATGACAGATTCAATGATTTTTGTCAGGATGCAATAAATCAGGCCAAGGATCTTGTCAGCGACTTGAACGTCTATGACTGCAACGGTGATGGAACTATAGATCTTGTGTGCATTATTTTTGCAGGATTCGGACAGAACCAAGGCGGTGGCGCCAACACCATCTGGGCAAAGTCCGGATTCATGAATGTTACCGTCAACGATCAGCTTAAAGCATCGTTATTCTGCTGTAGTTCGGAGTTGTTCCACCCTTCGTATCCCGAATACATCAACGGCAGCGGTGTATTCACTCACGAGTTTTCCCACTGCTTAGGGCTTCCCGACCTTTATAACACAAAAGCAAATGTTTCAGTCAACAATCAAAACATGGAATCATATAGTGTCATGGATTATGGATTGTATAACCACAACGGCTTTTCACCATGTTTGTATACAGCCTGGGAGCAGGAGGCATTAGGATGGACTGAGATAGAAGACGTGACGGATTTGGTAAAAGACGAAGGCTACAACTTTAACAACATCATGCCTATAGAGTTTGGCGGCAAGGCGTTTAAGATAATGAACAGAGACAATGATCACGAGTATATAATCATGGAGAATATCCAGAAGAAAGGCATCAATTCATACTCCTATGGTCATGGTCTGCTGGTGTACCATGTGAATTATCCTAATGACGAACTACAGCTAACCGATGCTCCAAATAACATTCCCGGGCATCCTGGAGTAGCAGTAATACCTGCAAACGGACTGTTCATATACAAACAATTGAGTGGTGATGGTAAACAATACACAATGAATGAATGGAAAGCGAGCATGGCTTCTGCAACCTTTCCTGGTGCTGATCTGGTCTCATCGCTGACTATACAACAGCAATTGCCAAACTTCTGTTTCAATAATGGTGACGAAGCCATACCCACAGGATTTATGCTAACCAACATCACCGAAGATGAAGAGGTTGGGACAGTCAGCTTTGTCATAAAGAAAGAAGTTGCGACGGGGATAATTGGGGTTCAAGAAGTTCAAGGAGTTCAAGGGAATCAAGATGATAGCTGGTTCACGCCCGACGGACGCAGACTCTTGCAGAAACCTTTCACCAAGGGTATTTATATCAGAAACGGGGGAAAGGTGATTATCAGGTAAGAGTTAAAACTTTCATATACAAAAAACTCCGCCTGTTCAGCAATGACTGAGCAGGCGGAGTTTTGTCGTTATAAGGGTTTATCCAATCTTGTCAAGAGCTTGACTGATGTCGGCAATAAGGTCGTCGGCATCTTCAATACCAAGGGAGAGACGGATGAGGTCGGGTGCAACGCCTGCTTCACGCAACTGCTCGTCGCTGAGCTGACGGTGGGTATGGCTTGCTGGATGCAGCACACATGAACGTGCATCTGCCACGTGGGTTACAATAGCTATAAGCTTAAGTGAATCCATGAACTTCACTGCAGTTGCACGATCACCCTTAAGTCCAAAGGCAAGCACACCGCAAGAGCCATTAGGCAGATATTTCTGTGCCAGGGCATAGTTCGGATCTGATGGCAGACCGCTGTAGTGTACCCATGCCACACGTGGGTCAGCCTGCAGGAACTCTGCCACGCGCTGTGCATTGCTGCAATGCTGCGGCATGCGCAGGTGGAGTGTCTCAAGACCCAGATTGAGCAGGAAGGCGTTATGTGGCGAAGGAATAGAACCAAGGTCGCGCATAAGCTGTGCAACGAGTTTGGTCATATATGCCAGCTTACCGAATTTCTTTGTATAAGTCAGTCCGTGATATGACTCATCTGGAGTGGTGAGTCCTGGGAACTTATCTGCATGGGCATCCCAGTCGAAGTTACCGCTGTCGACCACGCAACCACCTACCTGAGTGGCATGACCGTCCATGTACTTTGTTGTGGAATGGGTGACGATGTCTGCTCCCCATTCAAACGGACGGCAGTTGACTGGTGTCGGGAATGTGTTGTCAACAATAAGTGGCACTCCATGGCTGTGTGCTATACGTGCAAAACGCTCGATGTCGAGCACATTGCAGCCAGGGTTGGAGATAGTCTCTCCGAAGAGAGCCTTGGTGTTGGGACGGAAAGCGCTGTTGATTTCCTCATCCGAAGCTTCCTGACTGACGAAGGTGCAGTCAATACCGAGTTTCTTGAGTGTGACACCGAAGAGGTTATAGGTGCCACCATAGATTTCGTTGGAAACAACAATGTGATCACCTGCCTCACAGATATTGAATACTGCATAGAAATTGGCTGCCTGACCGCTGCTTGTGAGCATTGCCCCTACTCCTCCTTCGAGCGCAGCTATCTTCTGTGCTACAGCATCGTTGGTCGGATTTTGCAGACGGGTATAGAAATAGCCCTCCTTCTTCAGATCGAAGAGGTCTGCCATTTCCTCTGTGTTGTCATACTTGAAAGTTGTACTCTGAAAGATTGGAAGCACACGCGCTTCACCATTCTTTGGTTGCCACCCTGCCTGTACGCAAAGTGTGGCTGTTTTAAGTTTGTTCATAATTATTTTAAGTTCTTGAGTTTACAATTCCGTTTCCCCTTCCACATAATTGTCCATGAAGAGATTCTCTCCGTCGAACACTGCGTAGGTGAAGAGCGAATACCACTCTCCAAGAATCATCATACGGACATCACGTTCGAGGAATATATCAAGATCTATGTGTCTGTGACCGAAAAGAAAGTAATTGATGGTAGGATGTGACTTGAGGTAGTCTTTAGCGAACAGAACAAGTCCTTCCTTGTCTTCACCCATATACTTCGGCTCACCATGTTCCAAGTGTTTTTCCCTGCTGTGTTTTGCCCAGTTTAGTCCGAAATTGACAAACCATCGAGGATGGATGGTTGAGGCAAGCACTCTCAGGAATTTGCTCTCGAAGCAATTGAACATCAGGCGCGTTTTCCAGTCATGATCCCTATAGTCGAGCCTGTGGCCGTGGGCAAGGAAAAACTCTTTTCCGCATATTTCAATTGTACATTCGGTGCGATGAATAATCACTCCACATTCCTTTTCGAGGTAATCACACACCCACATGTCGTGATTGCCAACGAAGAAATGCACTTCGACGCCGAGGTCGGTAAGTTCTGACACCTTACCGAGAAAACGCGTATAGCCCTTGGGGACTACATTGCGATATTCAAACCAGAAATCGAACATGTCACCAAGCATGAATACTGCTTCCGCCTTGTTTTTAATCGTGTCGAGGAAACGAACCAGACGGCGCTCCTGAGTACGATGGTGTTCAAGGGCAAGACAGCCCAGATGTGCGTCAGATATAAAATAGTAATTCTTCATTGAGTTCACTCTTCATTACGTTCCAGCTCAGGATAGCTGATACGGGTGTGATAGATATTCTTCAGACGATCCTTAAGGACACGTTTTGCATTGGCAATCTGGCGGAATGTGATTTCACACTCGGTGAAATAGCCTTCCTGCATCTGCGTGTCGATAATTCTGTCCACAAGATTGGAAATACTCTCTTCGGTATATTCCGGCAACGAACGAGAAGCAGCCTCAACACTGTCACACATCATCAGGATGGCTTCTTCCGTAGTTTCCGGATTAGGTCCAGGATAAGTGAATGGTGCAGGGTCAACCTGTTCGTCGGGATGCTGATTGCAATAGGTGACATAGAAATACTTCGCCAAGCCCTTGCCGTGATGGGTGGCGATGAAGCGTCGAATCACAATCGGCAGATTGTTCTGCTCGGCAAGAGCAATACCACGGGTGACATGGGCAATAATCACCTCTGCACTCTTCTGAGGAGTAAGATGTTTGTGAGGATTAGCTCCGTTCTGGTTCTCGGTGAAGAATACGGGGCGTTCTATCTTACCAATATCATGATAAAGGGCTGCTGTACGTACCAACTGAGGCTTGGCGCCAATCTGCTTGGCAACCTCACTCGCAAGATTAGCCACCTGCATGGAGTGCTGGAAGGTACCTGGTGCCACCTCGGTCATACGCTGCAGCAGTGGGTTGTTGATGTTCGAGAGTTCCACCAAAGTCACGTCGCTGATAAATCCGAAACTCTTCTCAAGTATCCACAGAAGCGGATAGGCAAAGAGCAGGAGGATGCCGTTGACGAGGAAATAGATGAATACGTTTCTGTCTAGATCTCGCAGTTCAGTACCTATGGTCAGTTCGTAGGCTGTATAAGCAAGAATATAGAAGAAGGTGATGATTGCTGCAGTATGGATGATCTGTGAACGCTGTGAGAGTTCACGCAGATTCTGTATGGCAAGCAGACCTGTGATAATCTGCAGAATCATGAACTCATAAGGATAGGTAAGCATCAAGCTTATGATAAGCACTGTACCTATATGGAACACAAACGCAGTACGTGAGTCAAGGAATACACGCACTATGATCGGTATCATACAGCAAGGAAGGACAAAGATATGGAAATAATGATGTCCTATCATAAATGCCGCAACCACCGTGAATATCGTTACCAGCGCAAAGAGCAGCAATGCTCCACGCATGTTCTCAATATAGTCATGACGGAACATGGAAAGGAACGAAACCAGCAGCGTGATTATCGTCAGGACTATGACAAACCTGCCTGTTTGTATCAGACGTTCCTTGTCATTGTTCTGAACTGCATTCTCCATCACAGCACGATAGGAACTGAGCTTCAGCGCTATCAGAGGTGTGATTTTCTCTCCACGGTCTACAATCTTCTCTCCTGCAAGCACTATTCCCACACCTGACGACATTTCGCTTAGCAATGATTCATGCTCCAGCATGGACTTTGTAGCATCATAGGCAAGGTTTTCTTCCAGAATGGTATTGACATTCAGTCTGGAAATTACGCTTGGCTTAAACTCGTCAGGGCGGTTGTTCAAGATAAACTCATACGCAGATGTGGTTGAGAAGACTTCACGCAGAGGTCGTGACTTAGCTATGTTTCCCTCAATCACACGTATTGCCACAGTGTTGTTGCGCTGGAGGCTGTCGTATATCTGCGGAGAGACAATCCCATGAGTATAAACCGTATCGAGCAGAGAACGGATATGCTGAACATAGGGACGCAACAGCTGACTTTGCTCAATAGGAATCTTTGTTCCTTCCTCAAAATCACTTTCCACAGTCAGCTCAGAAAGGCGCTTCTTAACCGTCCGTACCTTTGAGTCGTCAAGCACGAAGTAGGGCTGGAAAGACTTGCTCACACTATCCTGCTTGATATGGAATGTTGAATCACTCATCTCTATGGTGAACTTCTCTGTAGCATAAAGCGCACCATAAGGCCAAGGACGCCCAACTTTGTATTCATAATTGAAGCTTCCTCTATGCGGCATTGCATAAACGATTATCGTAGTAACCACTAATGCAAGTAAGCACTTGAAGATCCACTGCCATAGTGAAGCCCGCTTCTGCTGCTTGCGAGTCTTCGGAGCATTGCTGGTGATTCGTCTGCGGAAAGGATTGAGATTCATAAGAAGAAAAGAGTCCTTGTTATTATGAGGTTTATGATTATTGTATTTCTGCGGGTTAAACGCAGAACACATTATCAATCCATATGGAGGTAACTACTCTCCTCGGCAAGGGAGGGGGTCTACTATTGCTTCATCAGATAAGCTTTGAAGTCTGCGAAGACCTTGGTCATCGGCACGCTTTGCTTTGTTCCCTTCATGAACGCTGCGAGTTTGGCTGGAATCTCCACTTCGCTGCCAATGATGCGTTCAACTGTGTCCTTGAACTTAGCAGGATGAGCTGTCTCGAGGAAAACTCCTGTTTCGTCTGGCTGCAAGCCTTCCTGCAGAGCACGATAGCCACAAGCACCATGGGGATCGCAGAGATAGCTTGTGCGATTGTAAACGTCACGGATTGTCTCAGCTATCTGTTCGTCAGTGTAAGTAGCACCGCTGACATCCTTGCGCACATTGTCAACATCCTTGCCATACAAGTCATATATACGTGCGAAGTTAGAAGGATCGCCTACATCCATGGCATTGGCAATGGTCTGAACAGAAGCACGTGGTTCGTACTTACCTGTCTGCAGATACTTATAGAATATGTCGTTGGCATTGTTGGCTGCAATGAATCGCTTAACAGGCAGACCCATACGCTTGCCGAAGAGACCTGAGCATATATTTCCGAAATTGCCTGAAGGAACACAAATCACTAATGAAGAATGAAGAATGTCGGCTTCGCCTCTTAATGAAGAATTCAAGTTACCAGTATTCTTCATTTTCTTGAATTGGGCATAGGCCCAGAAATAATAGAATGCCTGTGGCAGGAATCGTGCCACATTGATGCTGTTGGCTGAAGTCAGACGCATGTGCTGGTTCAGTTCTGCATCCATGAAAGCAGACTTTACAAGAGCCTGGCAGTCATCAAACACACCATCAACCTCAACAGCAGTGATGTTCTTGCCGAGAGTGGTAAACTGACATTCCTGTATAGGACTCACCTTTCCCTTTGGATAAAGCACATAGACATGTATGCCGTCAACACCAAGGAATCCGTTTGCAACTGCAGAACCAGTATCTCCACTTGTTGCAACAAGAACGTTTACTTCACCCTTACCTGCATTATCCTTCTTAATGAAGTATTGCAGAAGTCTTGCCATGAAACGTGCACCGACATCCTTGAACGCAAGTGTCGGTCCATGGAAAAGCTCAAGGCTGTAGATATTATCGTTCACAGGAACCACAGGACAATCGAATGCCAGAGTGTCATAAACAATGCGACGGAGGTCTTCAGCAGGAACATCCTCGCCGAAGAAAGCATCAGCCACGTTATAGGCAACTTCCTGGAATGTCATATTCTGAATATTGTCGAAGAAAGACTGAGGAAGTGATTTGATACGTTCAGGCATATAGAGTCCACGGTCTTCAGCAAGACCTTTCACCACAGCCTTTTCGAGAGTGGCAAGCGGTGCCTGGTTGTTTGTGCTATAGAATTGCATATTATTAAGTGTTTGATATTCTTATAGATTCATGAAAGTCTGCATAAACTCCTGCAGTTTCAGCTGTCCGAACGAGCCTTGCTTGCAACTTTGCTCGTCATAGGTCTGTACGTTGTCGGGAGTTATGCCTTGATAATAAATGATAAACGGAACTGGTTCGTTGACATGGATACGCATTTCAACAGGAGTTGGATGGTCGGGAAGCACTGCTATACATAACGGTTCGTCAAGAGTTTCAGAAAACTCTACAACAGGACGTATCAGCCTTTGGTCAAGATAGTTGATGGCTTTGAGCTTCAAATCCAAATCACCATCATGTCCTGCTTCATCCGTCGCTTCCACGTGTACAAATACAAAGTCATCGGTCTTGAGGGCATCGATAGCTGCCTGAGCCTTACCTTCATAGTTTGTATCGGCAAGTCCAGTCGCACCTTCCACCTCAACGATTTTCAATCCGGCATAATGACCAATTCCACGGATAAGGTCAACCGCAGAAATCACAGTACCCTGCTGCACCATAGGATATTGCTGGGAAAGGGTCTGCATCGAAGGACGATAACCACCACTCCAAGGCCAGATACTGTTTGCCTGACGTTCACCATGCTGCGCTTTCTGCACATTATAAGGATGCTTTGCTAGCAATTCCTGTGAACGCAGGATGAGGTCGTTGAGCAAGTCTGCTGTCTCCTGAGCAGTCAGTTCACTGTCGTTTGGCGCATCTTTCTCAGCTGTAACAAGCAGAGGACGCCAAGGTTCATCAGGATGGTCATGAGGAGGATTGCAAACAATATGTTTGTTACCACCACGGATTACCAGCAGATGACGATATTGAATACCGCAGATAAACTTCACGCGGTCTGTGGCAAGATGCTCATTGAGGTAGTCTATCAGCACTGCAGCATCACTGGTTTGCAGATTGCCACCGTTATGAGTAATGATCTTTCCATCCTCCAGTGTGATGATATTGCAACGGATTGCGAAATCGTCTTCACGCATCTCGTATCCGATTGACGCAGCCTCAAGAGGACCGCGACCTTCATAAACCTTATTCAGATCATAGCCGAGAATAGCAGTGTTGGCAACTTCGGAACCTGGAGGAAATCCCTCAGGTACGGTAATGAGTGTACCGCAGCGTCCCTTACGTGCCAGTTCATCCATCATTGGTTTATCAGCAGCCTGCAGAGGAGTCTTTCCTCCCAGTCTTTCCACCTGATGGTCAGCCATTCCATCACCCAGGATAATTATATGTTTCATAATTCGTTTAAATATTCGCTATACTCATAATATCCGCAAAGACTCCGGCTGCAGTGACACTTGCGCCAGCTCCATAACCCTGAATGAGCATAGGATATTCGTGGTAGCGTTCTGTAGTGATAAGAATAATATTGTTTGAACCTTCAAGAGAATAGAACGGATGTTTAGAGTCCACAGCCTTAAGTTCGACTTTAGCCTTCCCGTCTTCCAGAGAAGCAACGAAGCGCCAGCGCTTATGCTCTACATCAAGCTGCTTGCGACGTGTTTCGAAGTCAGCGTCAAGATTTGGCAACTGCTTCCAGAATTCGTCTATTGAACCGTCGAACAACTCCTGTGGAATAAACAGATGAGCCTCTACATCGTCCTGGTTGAGTTTATAGCCAGCCTCACGGGAGAGAATCACCAGCTTACGGATTACATCCTTTCCGCTCAGGTCGATACGTGGATCTGGTTCGCTATAACCCTGTTCCTTAGCCATCAGCACAGTCTTGGAGAACGGCACATCAGCGGCAATAGTATTGAAGATGAAGTTCAGTGTACCACTAAGTACGGCTTCCAGTTTCAGAATCTTGTCACCTGAATTGATGAGGTCGTTAATAGTATTGATAATAGGAAGACCGGCACCTACATTGGTTTCAAAGAGGAATTTGACTCCACGCTTACGCGCAGTTGCCTTCAACAGTGAATAGTTGTTGAAATCACTGGATGCAGCCACTTTGTTTGCAGCTACTACAGATATGCTATGTTCGAAGAAGTCGTTATAAAGAGCAGCCACATCACTGCTTGCAGTGCAGTCCACAAACACAGAATTGAAAATGTTCATGCCGATAACTTCATCATGAAGTCGCTGCATATTGCTCTCCGGTGCCTGTTTCAGACGCTCACGGACATTGTCGAGGGGAAGTCCCTCACGGTCAAACATTGCGTTGTGTCCGCTGGCAATTCCCACCACATTGAGCTTAAGTCCACGTTCACGCATAAGTCGTTCGCGCTGGCTTGCAATCTGTTCAATGAGACTGCCGCCCACCGTACCGACACCACAGATAAAGAGGTTCAGCACCTGGTATTCGGAAAGGAAGAAACTGTCATGGATGACGTTGAGCGACTTACGCAGGAAACGGCTTTCCACCACAAACGAAATGTTTGTTTCGCTGGCACCCTGTGCACATGCAATTACGCTGATACCGTTTCGTCCGAGTGTGCCGAAGAGTTTTCCTGCAATACCAGGAGTGTGTTTCATGTTCTCACCTACGACAGCAACTGTTGCAAGGTTCTTCTCCACACTCATCTCAAACATCGCACCCATTTCGATTTCCTTCTGGAACTCTTCGTTGAGTACGTCGCAGGCTTTCTCTGCATCTTCGTTGCGCACACCGATACTGGTGTTGTTTTCCGACGATGCCTGACTGACCATGAACACGCTAATTCCTTCACGAGCCAGAGCTGTGAAGATGCGCTGATTCACACCAATCACACCGACCATGGAGAGTCCGGCAACCGTTATCAGGCTGGTATTGTTGATAGAGGAAATACCCTTGATGGCACGGCTTTCGTTACCACTTTCCTGAGTGATGATAGTTCCGGCAGCTTCCGGATGGAAGGTGTTCTTTATAATAATAGGTATATTCTTGATGCAGACGGGGTAAATAGTCGGCGGATACACAACCTTGGCACCGAAGTTACAAAGTTCCATGGCTTCGATATAGGAAAGGCGGTCGATTGTGTAAGCTGTATTGATTACCCTTGGATCCGCTGTCATGAAACCATCGACATCGGTCCATATTTCCAGAACGGATGCATCGAGAGCCGCAGCGATTATACTTGCAGTATAGTCACTTCCTCCACGTCCCAGATTAGTCACCTCTCCGGTGTTGACATCAGTGGAGATAAAGCCTGGAACCAATGCCACAGGACGTCGTCCCTGCTTAGCTTCGCGCATATACTCACGAAACTCGCTACGCACGGCGTTGTAAGTCTGCTCCGTTACAAGAATGTTCTTCTGCTGTTTACGCTCTGTTCGTATAAAATCGAGCGCGTTATGCCAAGTTGCTCCGTTGATGAGTGCAGCAACTATCTGCGAAGAGATGCGCTCGCCATAGCTTACGATAGCGTTGTGCGTCTTATCCGACAAATCACGGATGAGATATACACCTTGATAAATACTCTTGAGATCGTCGAGCAAAGAGTCGACTCTCTTCAGTAATTTCACTTGCACTTCTGCGTCAGGGATAATCGCGTCAATCATGCGGTGATGGCGTGCCACCATCTCGGAATACGAGTCGAGGTATGAGGCATCGCCTGCCAGTGCCAACTGAGCCGTTGATATCAGTTTGTCGGTAATGCCTCCCAAGGCACTTACTACGACAATAACTGGCTCGTCGCATGCTTCCACGATTTTCTTGACATTCAGAATGCTTTCTACGGAACCTACGGATGTTCCGCCAAATTTCATTACTTTCATTGTCAAAAAAACGTTTAGCGAATAAAAAATATGTCCGGCAAAGATACGACATTTTTCCCTCACAACAAAAAAACTCAAGTATTTTGCTTATCTTTGCGCCATTAATCAACCTAAAAAGCACTAACATCTTATGATTCCACGTTCCAATCGACACAAATACGTTGTTAAAGAACTGCCTTACGACCTATCACAACTTCAATTAGGCAATTGCACGGAAGCCTACGATGACAAAGCCGACCGCAGTGTATCAGCAATCGTGTGGTGGTGCATCATACTGCTTCTCACATTATGTGCAGGAATAGCCACTATCAAGGAAATTCCTCTTTTCAGTATTGGTGCAGGCGCAGCTCTCCTTTTGGAGATTCTCGGTTTACTCCATTCCATAAAGCAAAGACACAGAAGCCAGCGCTTGTATGTGTTTGAGCAGGGCTTGGTGCTCGACCGAATTGACCACAGCAAAAACACTGTCCTCAAACGTCAGGTGATTAACTTCGCTCAGGTTAGTTATATTTTTTCTCGCAAAAGACGCAACTATAGTTCTAACAGCAACGACGACATGACCGACGAGCACTATTCCAACACCAGACGAACGGTTGAACTATGGGATGCCAACCGAAACGTCCTGCTCAAAATCAGCGGAAAGTACAAGAACGAGCAAGATGTCGAGGAATTGTTCACATGGATTTGGTTTGCAGCCAAAGCAATTGAACGGCAATGGACCGCATTCCGTCTGCCTGCTTTATGGCAGGAATTGCAGAACACGTCAAGAATCACTATTCCTATATCAAAATCGCACACACTTGTCTTAGCCAATGATGGAATAGTTTATAGCAACAAGTTTATCTCACGCGAGAATCTCGCCATCCACTGGCTTGGCGTTGACGAGACACTTGCCATTCGCGATTCATCGGAAAAGCGCAATGTGCTGCAGAAAGTTTTCAACCTAAAGGAAATACACATTGACATCAGCAACATGCAGAACGGTAGTCTGCTGGTAGCAGCACTGCAACAGCTGTACGGCATTCAGCTTAACCGGCAATAAAAGAATTGACTGTTGGGACTCTATTCCCAGCAGTCAATATCTTTTTCTATTTCGGGGATTTGTGAGCGGTGGAACACAGGGTCCTTGATTCCTTGGCGACGTTGTCTGAGATAGTCGTCAACCAGCCGGAACACATAACGGCCTAAAGCCACAATGGCTACGAGGTTGCAGATGGTGAGCAGAGCCATGCAGAAATCTATCACGCTCCATGCCAGTTCCAGACTTGCAAGTGCACCGAAATACACAAACACACCCGCTGAGAAAATCCGATAAACCGTCATCACACTTTTAGACTTGGTAAGATAACGCACATTTGCCTCGCCATAATAGTAATTGCCTATGATGCTGCTGTAGGCAAAAAGAAGTATGGCGACAGCAACGAATACTGGTCCCGTACTTCCTATCTCCGACTGCAACGCCATCTGAGTGAGGTTTATACCATTGAGAGAAGAGTCGGTATAAAGACCGCTAATCAATATGATGAATGCAGTGCACGAGCATATTATCAATGTATCTGTAAACACACCAAGCGACTGTATCAGTCCCTGCTTCACAGGATGCGACACCGAAGCAGTGGCTGCCGCATTTGGCGCACTACCCTCTCCTGCCTCGTTGCTGAACAAGCCGCGCTTGATGCCGTTTATCATCGCGGCACCAATCGTTCCGCCTATTGCCTGATTCACGCCAAAGGCATTCTCAACAATAACACGGAAAACAGTAGGAATCTTGTCTATATTAAAAGCTATCACCACCAAAGCCAGCGCAAGATACCCTACAGCCATTACCGGTACGACAACACTGCTCACTCTGGCTATGCGCTGGATTCCGCCAAACACAATCAGCAGCGAAACAACGGACAGGACCACCCCCATCCATACTGGAGAAATGCCGAACGCCTCGTCCATAGCACCGCAAATGGTATTCGACTGAATAGAATTATTGGCTAAGCCAAACGTCATTGTAATCAGAACCGCAAACAATCCCGCCATCCAGCGGCATTTCAAGCCTCGTGAAATATAATATGCCGGTCCGCCAATGAAAGAATCGGTGTGGCGCTGTTTATACAACTGAGCCAATGTGGATTCAACGAATGCCGTGGCTGCACCTATCAGAGCTATTATCCACATCCAGAACACACTGCCTGGACCACCTACAGCTATTGCCGTTGCCACACCAGCCAGATTGCCGGTTCCCACACGGCTCGCCAGCGACACTGCGAATGCCTGAAACGAAGAAATATGCTTCTCGCCTTTCTTCGTTTTTATTGTGGACTCAAACAAGAGACGCACCATCTCGCCAATCATCCGGAACTGCACAAAATGGGTGCGCCATGTAAACCATAGTCCACATGCTATCAGTGCGCCAACCAGCAAATAAGTCCACAAATACTCATTTATGCTTGTCAGCACACTGTTCAGAAGTCCATCATTCGCAAAAAAGTCCGTCATATGCAGCATGAAAGCGCAATAAGGTGGTTTATAAAAAAGAAGAAACGTGAAGAGTCAGTGCACAACATTACTTACACCATCTCTCCACGCTTCAAGCTTTACGCTTCACGTAACAAAACTATGTTTTACTTACCGTGATGTTCGCTTGATACACTGAGTTTAGCACGACCCTTCTTACGACGTGCTGCAAGTACACGACGACCGTTCTTAGTCGACATGCGAAGACGGAAACCATGTTTGTTTATGCGCTTGCGGTTGTGGGGCTGAAATGTTCTTTTCATTGCTTCTATTATTTATAATTTGTTTTTTCTACTATTTGCGATGTCTGCTTTCTCCCATCAAAATACAGTGGCAAATACACATATATATTTAAAGTAAGCGCAGACAACTTAACGGCTCAAAACACTTAGTCTTGAGCGCGAAAAAAAGGTTAAGACCTCTAAATCGGCTGCAAAATTAGTAATTTTATAGGAATTGACAAAAGATTTTGCCGTTTTTACACAACTTTTTTTGTCATCTGGGCAAAAATAACTAATTTTGCACCCGATTTAGGTAACAATACACCAAATATTTAAAAACTCAAACACTCAAAACTTAGCCTCTTCTAAATTCTATCCTGAAGGAAAGGACTTCTCTCCCGTCCCTTTAGGGAAGGGCTGGGGAAAGGCTTCAAAAACTTAAAAACTCATGTTAGCAGGAGACATTAAAAAGAACGTATGCCTCAGAATTGACGGCAGAATCTATGTGGTAATTGACTTCCTTCACGTTAAGCCTGGTAAAGGTAACACTGTTATGCGTACCAAGCTTCGCGACGTACAGGACGGACGTGTGCTCGAACGCACCTGGATCGTAAGTGCAAAACTCGAAGACGTGCAGGTTGACCACCGTCAGTTCCAGTTCCTCTATAAAGAAGGTGAAGACCTTGTATTCATGAACAACGAGACTTTCGAGCAGGTTAACATCCCGGCAAATGTAATCGACGGTGTTGACTTCCTCAAGGAAGGTGAGAATGTCATGGCTACCATCGACGCTGCCACAGACACAATCCTCACTGTTGAAATTCCGGTTAAGGTTGTTCTCAAGGTTACTTATACTGAACCAGGACTTAAAGGCGACACAGCAACTAACGCCACTAAGCCAGCAACCGTTGAAACAGGTGCTGAAATCCGTGTTCCACTCTTCATCAACGAAGGTGACATGATCGAAATCGACACTCGCGACGGTTCTTACGTAACTCGCAAGTAATAACGCTTTTTCATAGAAGCTACCCTAACCCCTCCAAAGGATGGGAAATACCGTCCTGACGGTTGACCCTCTCGCTTTGGAGGGGTTAGAAGTAGCTTCTATTCACATAAAAACATATACCAGTGCGCCTACTGAAGCGACTCGACATATTCGTTTTCAAAAACTTCATCACACTTTTCTTCGGAACATTTGCCATCAGCTTGTTCGTAGTGATGATGCAATTCCTATGGAAATATGTCGATGACCTCGTAGGTAAAGGACTCGGCCTCGACGTTCTCGCAGAATTCTTTTTCTATGCTGCCGAGACCCTCGTGCCGATGGCACTTCCACTCGCAATTCTTCTTGCCGCACTCATCTCCTTCGGAAACATGGGAGAACGACTGGAGTTGCTGGCCATCAAGGCTGCAGGAGTCTCGCTCTGGCGAACACTCCGCCCACTTGCCATACTTATGGTGCTGCTGACAGCATGGTCCTACTATTTCCAGGACGTTGTAGCCCCAGCCGCACAGAAAAAACTGATGACGATGCTCTACTCTATCCGTCAGGCATCGCCCGAACTCGATATTCCCGAAGGAGTATTCTATGACGGCGTAGAGGGCATGAACCTCTATGTAAGGGAAAAGAACAAGAAGACGGGAATGCTCTACGAAGTCATCATCTACAACATGCGCGACGGAGTGAGCAATGCCCATATCATCCTTGCAGATTCAGGCAAACTCGAAACCAACGAGGATAAAAAGACACTTCTGCTTCACCTCTACAGCGGTGAGCAATTCGAGAATCTACGATCCAACGCACTGCAAACCAGAGATGTGCCTTATCGTAGGGAAACATTTGTCGTCAAGCATTACATCATCGATTTTGACCAGAACATCAATATGGACAATATCGATTTCTCTTCATCTGCAAGAACTAAAGACACTGAGAGCCTGAGAACCGGTATAGATTCACTGCGGCAGGAAATCGACAGCATGGCGCACGATTTCTATCACGAGATGAATCGTGGCATACTGTATGTCGCAGGTGTGACCAATTTCCAGGAAGGTTCAGCAGACTTCAGCCTGAACAACAGTTCTGAGAAGAGCAGCAAGGATGCTACTTCAGCCACAGCCGAACGTCATATCGACATCGACACCATATTTGCCCATAACACACCGGAGATGCAGCGTCAGATAATCGGTCAGGCACTGCAGAAAGCCACACTTGCAGCATCCGAATCAGAATACAAGGCAGAAGTCATGACTGCTTACGGCCGTGACCTGCGCATGCACCAGATTCAGATTTGGCAGAAACTCACACTGGCACTCTCCTGTATCATCTTCTTCTTTATCGCAGCCCCGCTCGGTTCCATCATCCGCAAGGGAGGTCTCGGAATGCCAGTCGTTATAGCAGTGATATTCTTTATCTTCTACTACATCATCGACAAACTTGGCTACAACCTTGCCTACGCAGGAACCATCCCAGTTTGGGTAGGACTATGGTTCAGTACCGCCATCCTTGCACCTATAGGCATCTTCTTTACCATCAAGGCAAACAACGACTCCAGTGTATTCAACATTGACGCATACATCAACTTCTTCAAACGTCTGTGGGGCATACGCGGCAAGCGTCATATCGTACGCAAGGAAGTGATTATCAACGATCCGGACTACCAGCAACTGTGTGTTCAGTTGCAGCAACTTGCCGACAAGGCACATAAATACCGCAGCACGCGACACCTCACACGTCTGCCGAACTATTTCAAGACCTTCTTCAAGCCTCAGCAAGACGCAGATATCATCGAAGTTCAAAACCTCATGGAGTACAGTGTGGATGCACTTTCCAACAGCAAGAACCGCCAGATACTGAAGCTTCTCAACGCTTACCCGATAATCGACTCACACGCCCATATCGCACCGTTCGACAACGTCTATGCCAACGTTATTGCAGGCATCATATTCCCTGTAGGCATCATTCTCACGATGCGCACGAACCGAATGCGGCGACGTCTGCGGCGCGACCTGAGACAGATAATCAACACAAGTGACCAGTTGATAAAAATCATCAGGTCATTATCATAAAAAAGCATAAAAACATCTGCAAGTAAACAAAAAGTCATAACTTTGCATAATGTATTCTTCACTCTTAACTCTTCACTCTTAACTTAAAGATGGACAATATAAAATTTTCAACTATAGATGCAGCACTTGAGGACTTCCGCCAAGGCAAGTTCGTGATTGTTGTCGATGACGAAGACCGCGAGAACGAGGGCGATCTCATCACTCCCGCTGAGACCATCACTCCCGACAAGGTGAACTTCATGCTCACCGAGGGTAGAGGCGTTCTATGCGCACCCATCACCAACAGTCGTGCACGTGAACTTGAGTTGCCACACCAGGTTGAGGAAAACACCTCTATGCTCGGCACTCCGTTCACTGTGACCGTGGATTTACTTGAAGGCTGCACCACAGGAGTTTCAGCACACGACCGTGCTGCGACCATCAAAGCACTTGCCGATCCTTCACGCAAGCCACAGGACTTCGGACGCCCAGGGCACATCAATCCTCTATACGCTCAGGACAATGGTGTTCTACAGCGTGCCGGTCACACCGAAGCAGCTATAGACCTCGCACGTCTTGCAGGCATGCGTCCCGCGGCCGCACTGATTGAGATTCTGAATCCAGACGGCACTATGGCTCGTATGCCAGAACTTCGTGTCAAGGCAGAACAACTCGGACTCAAAATCATCCAGATCAAGGATCTTATCGCCTATCGTCTGCAACGCGAAAGCCTCGTAGAGAAAGGCGTGGAAGCTGATCTCCCAACTGAGTATGGTCATTTCCGCATCATTCCTTTCCGCCAGAAGAGCAATGGGCTGGAACATGTCGCACTCATCAAGGGCACATGGGAGAAGGACGAGCCGGTACTCGTCCGCATGCACTCATCCTGCGTCACCGGTGACATCTTCGGCAGCCAGCGCTGCGACTGTGGCGAACAGCTCCACCGCTCCATGCAGCTCATCGACAAGGCAGGCAAGGGACTTATCGTTTACCTCATTCAGGAAGGACGCGGCATCGGTCTGATGAATAAGATAGCAGCCTACAAACTGCAGGAAGAAGGACTCGACACCGTTGATGCCAACATCCACCTCGGATTCGATCCCGACCTCCGCGACTACGGAGTAGGTGCACAGATTCTTCGCGATCTCGGAGTGAGCAAGATCCGCCTTATCACCAACAACCCCGTCAAGCGCGTCGGTCTTGAAGGCTACGGACTCAAAATCGTGGAAAACGTTCCTATAGAGATTAACCCCAACCCCTACAACGAACGCTATCTCCACACCAAGCAGGAACGCATGGGACACCTTCTCCACTTTAATAAGTAAAGAAGGTCCTCCCCCAGCCCCTCCCGTAAAGGGCGGGGAGTAGTTATCCCCGTTCGGCGTTCTGCGGTTTTGCCGCATTAAAACTTAAAAACTTGAAAACTAAAGAACTTAAAAACTTGAAAATATGAGCAATTATGTAAAAAACTATGATGCTGCATCCTACGGTGTGACATCAACATCAGCTACAGTGTTTACAGTCATTATGCGCAAGGTTTACCTTTGGATGACTCTCGCACTGGCACTCAGTGGTCTTACAGCCTACTATGTATCAGGCAACTACTCTTTGATGGAGACAATAATCATGAACCGTGCGGTGTTCTGGATTCTCGTCATCGCAGAATTCGGACTCGTCATCGGTCTTTCCGCAGCCATCAACAAACTGTCATTCCCTGTGGCAGCGATAATGTTCGCGGCATACTCCATCATCAATGGTATGCTTCTGTCCGTCATATTTGTAGCTTACACTACTTCATCCATAGCCACAACCTTCTTCGTGACAGCAGGCACATTTGCGGCCATGGCAGTCGTAGGAACGGTTACGAAGACAGACCTCACCAAGCTGGGCAGCATCCTGCTCATGGCTCTCATCGGCATCATCATTGCCACAGTGGTGAATCTCTTCCTCCACAATGAGACTATGGATATCGTGATTTCAGGCATTGGAGTACTCGTATTCACAGGACTCACAGCCTATGATGCACAGAAAATCAAACTCATGGCAGAGCAGGCAGAAGAAGTGAACGACAGCACTCAGAAAATCGCTGTCCTTGGTGCACTCTCACTCTACCTCGACTTCATCAACCTCTTCCTCTACCTCCTCCGTTTCATGGGCAATAGAAAGTAGCGGACACCAGCCGCTTGAGCGACAATCCGCGCGGCTGCCCCAAAAGGAAGGGAGATTCTAACCATCCAGACAGTGATTCTTGCTTCGCAAGCGTGCTCTTTTGAGTGCTTATTTTAGCGGTATCGCAACGATAACTTCATTGATAATTCTTCAAAAATGAATTCTTCATTCATCATTCTTCATTCTTCATTTAAAACGGAACTTTAGAAATAACAATAATGAATAACTCACAATTATCCGACCGACTTAATCGTTTGGCTCCATCTGCTACATTAGCTATGTCACAGAAGAGCAGCGAACTCAAAGCTCAAGGCGTTGACGTCATCAACATGAGCGTTGGCGAACCCGACTTCAACACACCCGATCACATCAAGGAAGCAGCCATCAAGGCTGTGGAAGAGAACTGGACACGCTACTCTCCGGTTCCAGGTTACCCATCACTCAAGGAAGCCATCGTTGGCAAGCTCAAGCGTGAGAACGGCCTCGACTACAAGCCATCACAGATACTTGTATCCAACGGGGCAAAGCAGTCGGTGTGCAACACCATCATGGCACTCATCAACGCAGGCGACGAAGTCATTGTTCCAGCACCCTACTGGGTGAGTTACCCACAGATGGTATTGATGGCAGACGGAACACCCGTGTACGTTGAAGCTACTATCGAGCAGGACTTCAAGATCACTCCTGAGCAGCTCGAGGCAGCCATCACTCCACGTACACGCGCACTTATCCTCTGTTCACCAAGCAACCCTACCGGTTCGGTATATTCACATGCAGAACTCGAAGCCCTGAAGAACGTGCTCCTGCGCCACGAACGTGTCATCGTCATCGCAGACGAAATCTACGAGCACATCAACTATGTGGGCAAACATGCGTCAATGGCTGAATTCGACGACATCCGCGACCGTGTAGTCATCATCAACGGAGTCAGCAAGGCATACGCCATGACCGGCTGGCGCATCGGATTCATCGCTGCACCAGAATGGATTGTCAAGGCTTGCAACAAACTGCAGGGACAGTACACCAGCGGACCATGCTCAGTAAGCCAGAAAGCTGCAGAAGCTGCCTGGAACGGTCCTCAGCAGTGCGTAGAAGACATGCGTCAGGCATTCCTCCGTCGCAAAGACCTCATCGTTCGTCTCGCTCGTGAGATTCCTGGACTTGAAGTCAATGACCCTCAGGGAGCCTTCTACCTCTTCCCACGCTGTTCAAGCTATTTCGGCAAGAGCGACGGTGACCGCGTTATCAAAACCAGCACCGACCTCGCCATGTACCTCCTCGAAGTAGGTCATGTAGCTACAGTGGGTGGTGACGCCTTCGGTTCACCCGACTGCTTCCGCATGAGCTATGCAACCAGCGACGAGAACATCATCGAGGCAATGTCCCGCATCAAGAACTGTCTCGCAAAGTTGAAATAATCCAAGACTATTATACTACAAAACAATGGGCGTACAACACTGTACGCCCATTGTTGTTTTAAACCTAAGTAAACAAATCATATTGAAAATCATCTCACATCCATCAGCAAAATCACCATAATTCAGATCTTTAACTATCAACGTTATTTAGAATCAATATAAATAAGCGACAAGGCATTTTTTAACACAAAGCAGGGCGGAATTGGGAAATAACATTCCAGATCCGCCCTGCTTTCTTTGTATAAATATGCACAGCCCCTATTCCCCTGCATATTTATGCATTTTTACTATTTGCAAATCAGCTTACGAGTTTTGCTCGCAAGATGCAATGTAAAATGCGCAAGAACCGAGCAAACCGTCAAGAACTCGAAAACTTAAAAACTAAAAAACTTAAGTTTTTTAAAAACTCCGCTTAACTTCCGTTTCAAAAAAACTTAACTTTGACATTTTGCAAAGTTAACTTCCGTGAGAAAAAATGTTCGCCAGAGTTTTATCTCCAGCGAACTATCATTTTGACAAAAAGACAAAAAAAGAAAGGATGCATATCCGCTATTCGAATATGCATCCTTTCCCTGCTAATGCAAAGATAATACATTTTTCTGCGAAATGCAAATGTTAAAATCCCAATTAACATTTATCTACAAATTCCATTAACCTGATTATCAACCAAATGATAATTGATAAAATCAGGAATCTGAAGGATGCCAAAGGTTACTCTCACACGGCATTGAAAAAGTAAAAAATTCATTTTTATTTTGCAATGCGCTCGCTTAATCGTAACTTTGCTAATGCGACAAGCGAAACGAAGAATGAAGGGAAAGATAATTTCATAATACTCAAATGACTATGAGAATACTTACATTGATGGCGGCGATACTTTTGGCGATGCCGATGGAAGCACAACAAACGAAGAAGTTTACGGTGATTAAGCAGTTGCCTATCACCAGTGTAAAGAACCAATATCGCAGTGGTACGTGCTGGGACTATGGCACGTTGGGATTCCTGGAAAGCGAGATTCTGCGGAAAACAGGGAAGACGTTTGACCTGTGCGAGATGTTTGTTGTGAACAAGGACTATATGGACTGTGCCACCCACTACGTACGCATGCACGGATACAGCCAGATATCGGAGGGTGGATCGTGCGATGACGTGGTAGAGGTGATTCGTCAGCATGGCATCTGTCCAGAGGAAGCAATGCCGGCACCAGGTTCGCTGACAGGTGATCCGCTGGCGAACTTCGAAGTGTTTTTCCCAGAGTTGGAACGCATGGTAAGCAGCATCGTAAGGGAAAATGCCGACCTGAACAGGTTTACCGAAAGTGGGCAGACACAGGTGTTAGCAAAACAACCAAGACCACACTGGCAAGACAGCGTGCAGGCTGTGATTGAGAAGTATGTGGGCAGTTGTCCTGAGACTTTCGTGTATGAAGGAAAGACATACACCCCGAAGACTTTTGCCGAGAGTCTGGGACTCGATCTTGACGAATACGTGAGTTTGACGAGCTTTACTCATCATCCGTTCAATAAGTGGTTCGTCATTGAAGCCCCCTACAAATGGCGACTGAAGCCCAGCTATAACATTCCAATAGAACAGCTGATGGAGGTTATTGATAAAGCGCTGGATGCAGGCTATACGGTGGCATGGGGTGGCGACGTCTCTGGTGATTTCATGCGCAGGGAAGGCATAGCCATGCTACCCGACGGTGTGGTGCCCACACAACAGATGCGACAGGAACAATGGGATGACTGGCGCTTTACGTATGACCATGTCATGCTGATTTACGGCAAAGCCGTCGATGAACTGGGCAAGCCATACTATCTGGTCAAGAACTCGTGGGGAAACTACGGCCCCTATCAGGGTACATGGTATATGTCACGCAACTATATGGCGCTGAATACAACCTACCTGTTCCTGAACAGAAACGCACTACCCAAGACGTTGCGCAAAACCATATGTAACGTATTCTAAATCACGTAATCACAGGTACAGAGTTTTCCTCCTTTTTGTGTTTACTCAACTTTCTGAAGTTCTTTTTTATAAAAAAACAATACTCCCATCCGGAGGGGGTTTTCGTCGACGAAGTCGAGGTGTTTTTCTTTCGGACTGTTCTTAAGCCGAAAGGCGGGTTGGATGGGTTTTAAGAACTGTTGGGATGCTTGCATAACAGAAAGTTATGGAAACACAGACAACCCAGGTGCGAAGCACAAGAACATTACGGAAGTGTGATTTCGGTTTTCTTCTATTTTAAACTAAATTGCAGAAGAACCGTTTTTGTTAACAACAGAAATTTATATCAAACGGATTTTGCAATGTTGATGTTTGAATATTATTATGGGAGGTTCAATATATTATGTCGAGACGATTTTTGATTTTATGTGAGTGGATTTTTGTCAGCTTTTGATAGCGCAATGCGAGCATTGTAACCGAAAAAGATGGCAAAAAGACACCACAGAAAACTAAAAGCGGGACACCACAGAAAACTAAAAGCGGCCGATAAAACTCAAATTCATTTGGTAGGAATACTAAAAACAGAATATTTAGGACCTACCTTATATCCTTCAGAGACCCTAATAGTTTTCGAGTCAAAATTTTTTGCAAGATTTTTTGTTCTTATTACAAAAAGTGATTAAATTTGCCAATGAAGAAGTTAAACTAAACACATTTTCGATTATGGACAAGAATAAAACATTGGTACCTGATTTTGGATACGTTGCCTTCGTCGGTGAACGTCCAGAGAGTTTACCTGCTCCTAAGGTTGTAAGATGTGGAACAAAGAATCGTATTTATGCTCCGGTTAAAGTTAACCGCTCCATTCGAACAGGTATTCGTCTTTATAAGCCTGGAGAATCCGTCGACTGGGCAAGTGCGTACAATTGATGCTAAAATCGACACAGGCGCAGCAGTCACAATCATTCCCAAGGATGTAATTGAAGGCTTAGGACTTCCATCTTTGGGGAAATGGGACTTTACAATGGTTGATGGAACCCCTCTGTCAACAGAAGCGTTTATGTGTCGCTTGTCGTTTTCGGACGAGGATACGATTGATTCGCCGATTTATGTTTGCGATTCCGATGCAGGAGTTGCATTACTTGGAATGGATATCTTACGTCTGTGCAATTTTGCTCAATGGCACGAATGGAGCAAAGATGAGCATTCCATTTTCTTCGAACTTGAACTTTTAGGGGAAGAAGCATTGCTTTGATCTGATTATTAGTGCACCATTCCCATTTACGAAGAAGGAAAACTTTCAGTCATTGGAAGTTTTCCTCCTTTTTATGTTTACTCAACTTTCTGAAGTTCTTTTTTATAAAAAAACAATACTCCCATCCGGAGGGGGGGCGTCGACGAAGTCGAGGGTTTTTCTTTCGAACTGTTCTTAAGCCAAAAGGCGGGTTGGATGGGTTTTAAGAACTGTTGGGATGCTTGCATACCAGAAAGTTGTGGAAACACAGACAACCCAGGTGCGAAGCACAAGAACATTACGAAAGGGTGATTTCGGTTTTCTTCTATTTTTAACTAAATTGCAGAAGAATCGTTTTTGTTAACAACAGAAATTTATATCAAACGGATTTTGCAATGTTGATGTTTGAATATTATTATGGTAGGTTCTATATATTATGTCGAGACGATTTTTGATTTTATGTGAGTGGATTTTTGTCAGCTTTTGAGAGCGCAATGCGAGCATTGTAACCGAAAAAGATGGCAAAAAGACACCACAGAAAACTAAAAGCGGCCGATAAAACTCAAATTCATTTGGTAGGAATACTA
>CACYSD010000025.1:0-32709 GCA_902776985.1 uncultured Bacteroidales bacterium | reverse complement strand
AATGTATGCGCTGATGTTTCACATGCACCTATCGGGCGCAAAGTTACTAAAAATAATACAAAGAGAGGGCTTTACTATAAATGAATCTGCATTTAGAACTCGCAGAACATGCACAAAGATAAAGGGCAAGTACCTAATTATAGATACTTACCCTTTATGTAGTTAATTTTCAGCATCTTACGATTACTCCTCTACGGCAGCCTGGGCGGCTGCAAGACGTGCAATAGGCACACGGAATGGAGAGCAGCTTGCGTAGTTGAGACCAATCTTAGCGCAGAACTTAACTGAAGATGGTTCACCTCCGTGCTCACCGCAGATACCGGTGCGGAGATTTGGACGGATTGCGCGTCCCTTCTCAACTGCCATCTTAACGAGCTGACCTACACCGTTCTGGTCGAGTACCTGGAATGGGTCAACCTTCAGAATCTTCTTCTCGAGGTATGCAGGCAGGAACGATGCGATGTCGTCGCGGCTGTAACCGAAGGTCATCTGAGTGAGGTCGTTAGTACCAAATGAGAAGTACTGTGCCTCGGTTGCGATGCGGTCTGCTGTGAGGGCAGCACGTGGAATCTCAATCATTGTACCGATTTCGAATTCTACTTCTACTCCGTATTCAGCGAACACTTCCTTAGCTGTAGCCTGGATGATGTCCTTCTGCTGCTTCAACTCGTAGAGGATACCGATGAGTGGAACCATGATTTCCGGCATTGGGTTCTTGCCTTCCTTCTTAAGTTCGCATGCTGCAGAGAGAATAGCACGTGTCTGCATAGCTGTGATTTCTGGGAATGTGATTCCGAGACGGCAGCCACGGTGACCGAGCATTGGGTTGTTTTCAGCAAGCGATGCAACACGGCGCTGGATAGTCTGGAGGTCAACTCCCATTTCCTTTGCCATAGTTTCCTGACCTGCAAGATCGTGTGGTACGAACTCGTGGAGTGGTGGGTCGAGCAGACGGATGTTTACTGGCAGTCCGTCCATAGCTTCGAGGATGCCCTTGAAGTCTGCCTTCTGGTAAGGAAGGAGCTTAGCGAGTGCTTCTTCGCGTCCCTTAGCGCTGTCAGCAAGAATCATCTGACGCATTGCGATGATCTTCTGGTCGTCGAAGAACATGTGCTCTGTACGTGTAAGACCGATACCCTTGGCACCGAATGCGCGTGCAACCTGTGCGTCGTGTGGAGTATCTGCATTGGTACGTACCTGAAGCTTAGTGTACTTGTCGCAGAGGTCCATGAGTTCCTTGAAGTCACCACTGAGTTCAGCTGCCTTAGTTGGAACTTCACCTGCGTAAACCTGGCCTGTAGTACCGTTGATAGAGATGAAGTCACCTTCCTTGTAAACTACTCCGTCGATTTCTACAGTCTTGGTCTTGTAGTCAACGTTGAGTGAACCTACACCGCTGACGCAGCACTTACCCATACCACGTGCAACAACGGCTGCGTGTGAAGTCATACCTCCGCGTGCAGTGAGGATACCTTCTGCTGCAGACATACCTGCGAGGTCTTCTGGAGATGTCTCGATACGAACGAGAACTACACGGTGTCCGTCTGCGTGCCATGCCTGAGCATCGTCTGCATGGAATACGATTTGTCCGCATCCTGCGCCCGGACTTGCTGGAAGACCCTGTGCGATAACCTTAGCATTAGAGAGTGCTTTCTTGTCGAATACAGGGTGGAGAAGTTCATCGAGCTTCTGTGGCTCGCAGCGCATGATAGCTGTCTTCTCGTCGATTTTGCCTTCGTGGAGGAGGTCGATTGCGATCTTAACCATTGCAGCACCTGTACGCTTACCATTACGTGTCTGGAGGAACCAGAGGTGGCCTTCCTGAACGGTGAACTCCATATCCTGCATATCACGATAGTGCTCTTCGAGCTTCTCCTGAATGCCGTTGAGTTGTGCGTAGATTTCTGGCATTGCCTCTTCCATAGAAGGATATTTGGCTGCACGTTCTGCTTCGCTGATACCTGCACGCTCTGCCCAGCGCTGTGAACCGAGCTTGGTGATCTGCTGTGGTGTGCGGATACCTGCTACAACGTCTTCACCCTGTGCGTTAACGAGGTATTCACCGTTGAATACGTTCTCGCCGTTTGCTGCGTCGCGGCTGAAGCATACACCTGTAGCTGAAGTGTCGCCCATGTTTCCGAATACCATTGCCATAACTGAAACTGCTGTTCCCCATTCGTCTGGAATTCCTTCCATCTTGCGGTAGAGGATGGCGCGTTCGTTCATCCAAGAGCGGAATACTGCGCAGATAGCACCCCAGAGCTGTTCGATTGGGTCGTCAGGGAAGCTCTTGCCTGTACGTTCCTTGATGGCTGCCTTGAAACGCTTAACGAGTTCCTTGAGTTCGTCAACAGAGAGGTCCTTGTCGAGTTTTACACCACGGATTTCCTTAACCTGCTCGATGATTTCCTCGAATGGATCGATGTCTTCCTTGTTGACTGGCTTCATTTCGAGAACCACGTCACCATACATCTGAACGAAACGACGATAAGAGTCGTAAACGAAGTGTGGGTTATTGGTCTTGCTAACCATTCCTTCTGCAACTTCGTCGTTAAGACCGAGGTTGAGGATGGTGTCCATCATACCAGGCATTGAAGCACGTGCACCTGAACGTACACTGACGAGCAGTGGGTTTTCCTTGTCGCCGAACTTTGAGTTCATAAGTGTTTCGATGTGCTTCACAGCTGCCATGACGTCGTCGTTGAGCAACTCCATAATCTTCTGCTGACCTACTTCATAGTATTCGTTGCAGCAGTCGGTTGTGATTGTGAAACCAGGAGGAACTGGTACTCCGATGAGGTTCATTTCGGCAAGGTTAGCACCCTTACCACCGAGTTCCTCGCGCATCTTTGCGTTTCCTTCGGCTTTTCCGTTACCGAAAGTGTAGACTCTTTTTTGACTCATAATTGATTCGTTAGTTTTATAAAATTGTTATTAAAAATGATTTTTAATTTCATGGTGTGTTAACATGATTTAGCAAAAATAGTGATTTAGTACGAGTGTCGCAAATTTTTTGCATCTTTTTTGAAAAAAAATGCATTTACCACACCTTTAACTCGGTATAAAGGCGCTGAATTGGCAATCCCATGACATTAAAATAGGAACCTTCGAGTCTTGTGACTCCAATGTAGCCAATCCATTCCTGAATGCCATAGGCACCCGCTTTGTCGAAGGGATGGTAGTTGACGATGTAGTAGTCAATCTCTTCGTCGGTAAGGTTGGCGAAGGTGACCTGGCTTGTTACGGCAAAGGTTTTCTGTCTATCCTTTGTGGCAATAGTCACGCCTGTTATGACTTCGTGTGTCTTGCCTGAAAGCTGACGGAGCATTTCCTTGGCAGTATCAGCGTCTTTGGGCTTGCCGAGGACTTTACGGTCGAGATAGACTATGGTGTCAGCGGTGATGAGGAGTTCGTCGTCGGCAAGAGTGGGTAGATAGGCTGCCGCTTTCTGTGCTGAGATGTGTTTGGGAATGTCCTCATCAACAAGATTGCCGGGATAGCTCTCGTCTATGCCTTGAAGGGTTCGTACCTCAAATTCCAACCCTAATACTGAGAGGAGTTCGCGACGTCGTGGCGAGTTGCTCGCCAGTATGATTTTCTTACCATCCAAATGCTGTATCATCGTTCATCCATTTTGATTGTGCCTTCAGAACCTGTTCTATGATGTCGCGTCCGCAGCCATCTCCACCGTTGAATGGTGATATGTATTTGGAGATGTTCTTAATCTCCTGTGCCGCGTCGGCAGGGCAGCAGGGGAGTCCAACGAGCATCATGATTTCGTAGTCGGGGATGTCGTCGCCAACATAAATTATCTCTTCCGGCTTAAGACTGTATTTGCTGCAGAGTGCCTCAAAGTCCTTGATCTTGACTGAAGAACCGAGGATTATGTCGGTGAGTCCCAGTCCTGCATAGCGATGACGCACGGATTCGGTCTTTGCTCCTGAGATAATGGCGAGGTGGAGTCCGCACTTCACAGCGTACTGAAGGGCATAGCCGTCGCGGATGTTGACTGTGCGCATAGGTTCGCCATTGGGGTGAAGACTTATGGTCTGATGGCTCAACACTCCGTCAACGTCAAAGATGATGGCTCGTATCTTGGTTAAATCATAGTTGATCATAGTCCTGAATGCTTTTGCTTATGATATTATAAATATGTGCTAATTCCGGATGCTGCTCCCTAATCAGAATGTCGATGTGTGCCTGCATGACTTTCTGGTCGCGTCGCACGGCAGGTCCTGTCTGTGCCTGGCGTGGCTGCATGTTGTGGAGCTTACCAATAGTCTCGTCGATGAGCGGCAGCATCACGCTGAAAGGGATGTTGTGCTCCTGAAGTATCTGTGAAGCTATAGTGGCAAAGTGATTTGGAAAATTGCAGCAGAACACGGCGGCAAGATGCAGGTATTTGCGTTCGTTGCTGCTGAGTTCGATTACTGTTTTCGTGATTGAGTAAGCCAGATCTTTAACGATGCTCACATCCTCTGGTCTTGATGCTTCAATGAATACGGGTATGTTGCTGAAATCGACAATCCTTTCCTTTGAGAATGTCTGCATTGGATACATCACTCCTCGACGTTCACAGGTGAATGTGTCCATAGGAATGCTGCCGGCTGTGTGGAGCCACAACGCAGAAGTTCGTCCCTGGGAAAGAGTAGGGGCGAGCTGAGTGAGAGCGTTGTCGGTAAGTGCGACAATGTAAATATCGGAGTCGGAGTTGATTGCAGCCAAATCCGTTGTGTATGCTTCGAGACTAAGCTTTTGCGCTAATTCTCGTGCTGATTCTTCTGTACGGCTGTAAACTTGAAGAATTTCATGGTTAGCTTTTTTCAAGGCAAGTGCTAAACTGGTAGCTAAGTTTCCTGCGCCTATTAACGTGATTTTCATTTCACTTCCACAGCCTCCCATTTCAGTTTGTCTTCATCTTGCGGCTTGCGTTCTATGGCAGGATAACCGAAGGCGATGATGCACTCAGCCTCCCATGTGGTAGGATATTGAAGCAGCATGCGGAGCAGGTCGTTGGCCAGCACTCCTTCATCTTCTCTTCCTCGCAGACGTACCTGTGCCCAGCAGCTGCCAAGTCCGAGGTCGGCTGCCTGATACTGCATGGTTACGGCTGCTATGCTTGCGTCTTCCACCCAGACGTCGGTGAGTTCTGTGTCCATTAGTACAACTACGGCAAGCGGAGCGTCCTTCACGAAGTCTGCTCCTGCATTCTTGCATTGCGACATTTTCTCAAGCATGTTCTTGTCGTCAATAACGATGAAATGCCATGCACGGCTGCTCTTTGAAGTAGGCGACATCAATCCTGCGCGCAGGATGGTCTGCACGTCTTCGGGAGACAGCTCCTTGTCACTGAACTTGCGGATGCTGCGTCGTTTTTGTACTAAGTCTCTGAAGTCCATTTTTTTACCTTATTCTGTCGAGTGAGCGGACGAGACGTTCGTCCTTGCGGATGTTATGAATCGCCATGATGTTGAGGATGATGCTGATCACAGGAAAGATGGCCATAGCGCAGAGCTGGAACTCTACATCTGCCTTTGCGTCCACAACAGCCAGTTTGTTGAGGTAGAGCCATGAGAAGAATCCATAGACAGCTACGTAGCCAACAAGCAGAATGGTGTTGAAGATGGTGAGTCGCAACTGGTGCATGCGGTGATTGAACATGAATATAGTTGCGATGGTCAGCAGAATAACCAGAATCAGAATACATCCCAACGCCCAAGGACCTGTGCTCGTCATTGCTGTGAACGGTTCCTTGAGTGTGGAGAAACTGAAGTTTGTGAATTCCGCTACGGTGTCCGCACCATTGGTGAATCGTGCTATAACGGAAAACAACGATACGCTACTCAATATGGCTACTATTGCGAGGTATATCGTCTGAATACGTTGTATCATAATAAATGTGTACTGATGCGATTAGTACAGATTGTCCTGAACTTCCTTTGTTGGGTTGCGGAAGTAAATCTTGTCGTCTAGGAATTCCTCTGTGGCAATGAGTGTTGGTTTTGGCAGACGCTCGTAGAAGCGTGAGATCTGAATCTGCTCGTCGTTCTCAAATACTTCTTCAAGATTGTCACTTGTAGTTCCGAATTCCTGAAGTTTTTTAGAGAGTTCGTCTTTCATCTCTGCAGAAATCTGGTTTGCGCGCTTTGCGATGATTGCCACACTTTCATAAACATTACCTGTCTCCTTGCTCAAGTCGTTGAGGTTACGAGTAGTAGTTGTTGTTGGAGCTTTAATTTTCTTGAAATCCATATGGTTTTGATTTTTAGTTGTTTTCTAATTACGTATTTTTGAATTTGAGTTACGGAAAATCTTGTCTGCCTCACTCATGTATTTGCTGTCTGGAAACTCGTTCTTGAATCCGTAGTATTCGTCGATGGTCTGACGATAGCGTTCGTCTGCCTTGCCCTCAACGCTGTTCTGAGCCAGCTGGTAGCGTGCTCTGAGAATGAGCATGTACAACTCCTCGCGCAGGTTGTTGTAGGGATATGTTTCAAGTGCGTTTTCCGCAGTAATGATACTTGCCTCGTAGTTGCTACCGCCGTTGGCACAGTTTCCTGTGTAGCTTCCCAGGTTGTAGTAGAGCTTGGCTGCAGCGTATTCTTTCTCCACAAGTCTGTTCTGAAGTTGGTAAATCATGTCGTTCACTTCCTCACGCTTGTCGCTATAGGGATAGAATTCCAAGAAGTCGCGAAGTGAGTTGAGTGCGGTATAGGTAGGAGACTGGTCGAGACGTGGGTCGGGCGATTGCAGATATCCTGCCTTTCCGCTGTAGAATCGTGCCAGTTCGGTGAATTCTCCTCTCTGGTAGGTTTTGTAATAGCGGTCGAAGTAGCTGGTTGCTGTTTCGTAGTCACCCATGTTGTAATAGCACATAGCACACATAAAGAGTGATTCCTCTGCCTTGTCTGTGCCTTTCAACATCATAATCATGTCTCCAAGGAGTTGCTCGCACTGTGAATACCTGCCGTTGACGTAGCATTGCTTTGCAGCTTCGTATTTGTAATCGATATCCTGTGTCTTGTATATCTGGTTATATTCGCTACAAGATATAATTAATAATGTGGCAGATACCAGTATGGTGAAAGTACTTTTCTTCATTGTAAATGGATGTCTCTTCCGGAAAATTTGTGCAAAATTACTAATTTGTAATTAATTAATCAAATAAATATTTCGTCTTTCGGCTTTTTTCGGTGTTTTTTTGCAAAAATTAAATGAAAAAAGGGTTGTGACTATTTCCTGATTGGAGAAAAAAAACTAACTTTGCGCCACGAAAACTATCTGTTATGGGGTTGACATGGATTTGACAGCATGATGGAGTGGTACGTAAGCATGCAGAGCGTTGATGGCCGTCTCTTTAATCCAGGCTCTCGCAGAATTTATCTGGCAACAACACTTATGCTCTCGCAGCTTAATCGAAGTATAGTAGATTAACTTTATTCCCTTGCCAGGCGAGGGAACGAGACATCGCCCTGAAAGCTATTCGTCCCGAAGCGTTCAGTTCAGCGGTGCAGGAAAATCGGGAATAGTCTGCTGTGGCTCCGCACAGTTGATGAAATTTTAGGAGATAAGGCGTTAGTGGGTGGTTCAGGTCTTGCTGATGCACGAAAACCGAAGTCTGAAATAAGCATGTAGAAAGCGTATGGCTTCCATGTTTGGACGAGGGTTCAATTCCCTCCAGCTCCACACAGGGATTTAAGACATCTTGCACCATGGCAGGATGTCTTTTTTTTGTGCCCAAAATCAAAATCTTAATAAAGTGGTTTGCGTATGTGCGCATTTATTGCTAATTTTGCACGGAATTACGGATTTTGCTTAAAATTTTTTACACAAACATATTTATTTCTTTAAAATGAAAAGAGACGATCAAATCTTCTCGTTGATTGAGAAGGAGCATCAGAGACAAGTAAAGGGCATGGAGCTCATTGCCAGTGAAAACTACGTAAGCGACCAGGTGATGGAAGCTCAAGGCTCATGCCTCACAAACAAGTACGCAGAGGGTTATCCCGGCAAGCGCTACTATGGTGGATGTGAAGTAGTGGACCAGACAGAGCAGATCGCCATTGACCGCATCAAGCAGTTGTTCGGTGCTGAGTATGCCAACGTACAGCCTCATAGTGGAGCACAGGCAAACGCAGCTGTATTGCTGACTGTCCTTAAGCCAGGCGATTGCTTTATGGGTCTTAACCTCGACCACGGAGGTCACCTCTCTCATGGTAGCCATGTGAATACCAGTGGTATCCTTTACCGTCCGGTTGGCTATAACCTCAATCCTGATACTTGCCGCGTGGACTATGATGAGATGGAACGTCTCGCATTGGAAAACAAACCAAAGCTGATTATTGGTGGAGGTTCTGCATATAGCCGTGATTGGGACTACAAGCGCATGCGCCAGATTGCCGACGAGGTAGGTGCAATGCTTATGATTGACATGGCTCATCCTGCAGGTCTTATTGCTGCCGGACTCCTCGACAACCCTCTGAAATATGCACACATCGTTACTTCTACTACTCACAAGACTCTCCGTGGTCCTCGTGGTGGTATCATCCTGCTTGGCAAGGACTTCGACAATCCTTGGGGACTCACTACTCCAAAGGGTGAAATCAAGAAGATGTCTGCACTCCTCAATTCTGCTGTGTTCCCAGGACAGCAGGGCGGCCCGCTCGAACATGTGATTGCTGCCAAGGCTGTTGCCTTCGGTGAAGCTCTCCAGCCAGAGTTCGTTGAGTACCAGAAGCAAGTTAAGAAGAACGCTGCTGTTCTCGCTCAGGCTCTCATCGACCGCGGATTCTATATCTGCTCAGGCGGTACCGACAACCACTCTATGCTTGTTGACCTCCGTCCAAAGTATCCAGACCTCACAGGTAAGGTTGCAGAGAAGGCTCTTGTTGCTGCCGACATTACAGCAAACAAGAATATGGTTCCGTTCGATACTCGTTCTGCATTCCAGACAAGTGGAATCCGTCTTGGTACTCCTGCCATGACTACTCGTGGCGCTAAGGAAGATCTCATGCTGGTTATTGCTGAACTCATCGAAACTGTGCTGAACTCTCCTGAAGACGACCGTGTCATCACATCGGTTCGTGAGAAGGTTAACAGCATCATGAAGGACTATCCGATTTTTTCTTGGTAAGAAATTTTCTCCCATGCTTTTAGGTAAGAATATATATGAACTGCAGGACGTGGCTGCCCAGATGGGTATGCCGCGTTTTGCGGCTAAACAAATAGCAGGTTGGCTCTACCAGAAGCATGTGCGAAGCATAGATGATATGACCAATCTCTCCAAGGATGCACGCGAGAGACTGAAACTGAACTATAGTGTGGGTGCTGTAGAACCCATTGAAAGTCTGAATAGTGTTGACGGCACGGAGAAACTTCTTTTTCCCACACAGAGTGGTCAGTTTGTAGAAACCGTCTATATTCCCGATGACGAACGTGCTACACTCTGCGTTTCCACTCAGGTGGGATGCAAGATGAATTGCCTCTTCTGCCATACCGGCAAACAGGGCTTTCATGGAAATCTCACCGCTACCGATATACTGGCACAGGTGAGTTGGGCTATGCGTGAACGTGGACTTACAAACCTTGTGTTCATGGGGCAAGGCGAACCATTCGACAATCTCGACGAAGTGATGAAGGCTCTAGAAGTCCTCACTTCAAAGGATGGTTACGGATGGAGTCCGCATCGCATCACCGTATCAACTGTTGGTTTGCGCAAGAATCTGCATCGTTTCCTTGACGAGAGCGAATGCCACCTTGCTGTAAGCCTCCATTCACCCATTCATGAACAGCGCCTCCAGCTGATGCCTGCTGAACGACAATTCGCTATTGCGGAAGTGGTGGAATTGCTACGTAAGTACGATTTTGCCCACCAGCGTCGTCTGTCGTTCGAGTACATCGTTTTCAAAGGCGTGAACGACTCCAAGCTTCATGCAGATGCGCTTCTCAAACTCCTTCGAGGACTTGACTGCCGCATCAACCTCATCCGTTTCCACACCATTCCTAATGTGGACCTTGAGGGAACAGACGATGCGTCCATGACTGAATTCCGTGATTACCTCACTAAACATGGACTTTTTACTACAATTCGTGCATCGCGTGGCGAAGACATCATGGCTGCCTGCGGCCTTCTGTCAACTAAAAGGATGATGGAAGACCCTTCCTAGCCTCCGTGTTCTGCGGTCCTCCCGCAGAAAATAATTAGCGACATAATTATTTTAATAATGGTAAGTTTGAAAAGATTATTGGGATGCATGGCTCTAGTATTGATGCTCGCATCCTGCTCCATGACTCCAAAGTCGTCGGGCAACCCTTATGAAGTGATGATTGTGGCAGAAGACTCTTTGTGGAACGGAGATCTCGGCAAAACCATCAAGGAAACTCTAGGTAAGTCCATGCCTATGCTTCCCCAGGAAGAACCTACGCTCCATATCAGCCGCGTGGCTCCCAACCACTACGACCGCATCACCAATCTTTTCCGCAATATCGTTGTCATAGACATAAACAACCATTTCACCCGTGCCAAGATGGAGTATCAACGTGACGTCTTCTCTCGTCCGCAGCTCATTGTCACTCTCCACGGACCATCGAGCGATGTGGTTTCTGAGTATCTTTGGGATCATTGCGACGAACTCCTGAATTTCATCACAACCGAGGAGATTAACCGTGAGGCACGACGTCTTGAAGACGAGCACAACATCAAGTTCGATAAGAAGGTCGAGGAAATGTTCGGATGCCACATGCACATACCTGCCGACCTTAAACGCATGAAAATTGGCAAGGATTTCATCTGGGCGACCGACGACGGCATCTCTTCCATCTCCAGCATTTGTATCTACAGCTATCCCTATGCTACCGAACGTGTATTCACTGAACCTGCTTTTCTCGCACTTCGTGACACCTTCATGGGACGCAACATTCCAGGCGAACTTCCTGGCAGCAAGATGTCCACCAACCATGAATTCATCTCAGTCAAGGATATGACTGTTCAGGGACATTATGTTCAGGAATGTCGTGGACTTTGGGAAATGACTATAGATGCTATGGGTGGACCATACGTGTCGCACTCACAAGTTGATACAATTAATAATAAAGTAATAGTAGTGGAAGGATTTGTATATGCTCCCGACAAGATGAAGCGTTCTATGATACGCCGTCTTGAGGCAGCTCTCTATACGCTTCAACTTCCTGCAAAACAATAAATATGTACGTATATGGGAAATCTGAAAATTGGAATAACTCATGGCGACATCAATGGTGTAGGTTATGAAACTATACTTAAAGCGTTTGCTGAAGAAGAGATGCTTTCTTGTTGTACGCCAATTATTTATGGTTCGCCAAAAGCTGCTACTTACCATCGCAAGGCAATCGAAAGTAATACCAACTTTACTGTGATTTCTTCGGCAAAGGATGCCGTTGTAAATCAGTTGAACCTCATCAATCTCTTTGGTGAGGCGGAACTGAAAATCGACTACGGTCAGCCGTCAGAGGAAGCTGGTGCGGCTGCGTTCAAGTCGCTGGAAGCTGCCATCAACGACTTGTCTAATCACAAGATTGACGCTGTGGTTACCGCACCTATCAACAAGAATACCATTCAGAGCGATAAGTTCCACTTCGCCGGTCACACCGAGTATATTGAGAACAAGGCTGGTGACGGAAAGAAAGCCTTGATGATTCTTATGAACAAGAACCTCAAGGTGGCATTGGTGACTACTCACCTGCCAATCGCAAAAGTGGCTGAGAATATCACCAAGGAGAAGATTCTTCAGAAACTGGAGATTCTTGACCTCTCCCTTAAGCGTGATTTCAAGATTGACAACCCTCGCATTGCTGTCCTTGCACTAAATCCTCATGCCGGCGACGGAGGTCTGCTTGGCCAAGAGGAGCAAACAATTATCACTCCTGCCGTTGAGGAAGCATTTGAGAAGGGAATCCGTTGTTTCGGACCATATTCAGCTGATGGATTCTTTGGAAGTGGAAATTATCGCCATTTCGATGCAATACTGGCTATGTACCACGATCAGGGACTTGCTCCATTCAAGGCACTTGCTATGGACGACGGAGTGAACTTCACCGCAGGTCTGCCTGTTGTCCGCACTTCGCCCGATCACGGCACAGCCTACGACATTGCCGGCAAGAACCAGGCTTCTGCTTCATCAATGCGTGAAGCCATCTATGCAGCCATCGACATCTGTCGCAATCGTGCCACCTATGATGCCGCATTCGCCAATCCCCTCAGCAAGCAGTATTACGAAAAGCGCGATGACAGTTATAAACTTAAACTCGACCAGGAAACCGAAGAGTGAGTTCTAAAACCAGAAACATATTCTTCATTATCGGCATAGCTGCCGTAGTATTGATGATTCTCACCTTCGACGTGAGTCTCGCTCAACTGTGGCAGCAGCTTTGTAGTGCGGGCTACTGGCTCGTGCCAATCATCGGCATGTGGCTCGTGCTCTATCTCATGAATGCATGGTCGTGGCGCATCATCATCAAGGGAAGCGGACCATGCAACGTGTCGTTCTGGCGACTGTTCAAAATAACCGTTTCCGCTTTCGCCCTCAACTATGCCACTCCCGTAGGCCTGCTTGGAGGCGAACCATATAAGATAATGGAGCTGAAACCCTACATCGGTGTTCAGCGAGCTTCATCGTCCGTCCTGCTCTTTGCCATGATGTTCATCTTCGCCCATTTCTGGTACTGGGTCACAGCCATAGTCCTGTACCTCATATTCGTTCCGCTCACTCCTGTAATGGGCATTCTTCTCGGCATCATCACACTTTTTGCCATGACCGGCATCTATTTCTTTGTGAAAGGCTACAAGAACGGGATGGTTCGCAAGCTCTTCCGATTCCTTTCACGCATCCCGGGACTTAAGAAGTGGAGCTTACGCTTCGTGCAGGAGCATGAGGAAGACATCATAAAGATAGACACTCAGATTTCCGATCTGCACAAGCAGAACAAGCGCAGCTTCTATTCGTCGTTCATCCTCGAATACATAGGCCGTATTCTCCAGTCCTTCGAGATATTCTTCATGTTGCAGATTTTCTCCGGTTCATCATTTATCAACCTACATTCACCATTTATGATTTTTATTTATTCCATCCTCATTCTTGCATTCACATCGCTGTTTGCAAACATACTCTTCTTCCTCCCCCTGCAACTTGGAGGACGAGAGGGCGGATTTGCGATGTCTGTAGCTAAACTGGGAATGACGGCTCAAGTGGCTCTGTCGGTGAGCATCATCTGCAGAGTTCGTGAACTGGTCTGGACAGCCATTGGGCTACTCCTCATTAAGGTTGGAAACAAGAAATCGCTGCCCAAGGCTGCCTGCGTGCTTCTCCTTGCACTTGGTACGGCTGCTCCGTCGTTTGCCCAGGATTCAACTGAGGCAGACCATCATTGCGACATCCTCGGCGGCGTGGACTTCAAAGACAGCCTCACACTCGAGGTATCGGGGACAGCCAGCTCGGGCGACTACGCTCCTCTGTGGCTCTCCAGCGGCAAATATGGACTCTCGTCTGTGGAGAGCAACTCAGCCTATGAGCGTGTGGCGTTCGGCGTCGATGCCGATTTCTCCAAAGTCAAGGACCTGAGCATGCGGTTGGGACTCGATTTCGCTCTGATGCAGAACGGAGTTTCAGACCTTATCGTTCAGCAGGCCTTTCTGGAGGCCCAGTACAAGAAAGTCCGACTCATTATCGGAGCGAAGGAATATCCCATTGACCTGAGAAACGGAGAACTCACCAGTGGAGGACTTAGCGCAGGCAATAACGCACGTCCCATTCCACAGATTCGTGGCGAAGTGGATTATTGCAATTTGCCCTGGACCAACAAATGGGTGCAGTGGAAGGCGCGCCTTTCCTATGGACTTACCACCGACGGCAGCTGGCAAAGCAGCGTGGTCAACTATCCCAACCACTACACATCCAACACTCTATATCACGAGAAAGCACTCAGTCTGCGCTTCGGTAAGAAGGAAGTCTTTCCCCTGACCTACGAGATAGGCATTCAGATGATGTCCCAATTCGGAGGAACATCCTACAACGTCAAGGGACGAGGCATATCCGACTACACCACAATCCATCATAAGGGCGGACTTGCAGGATGCTGGGATGCGCTCTTCTGTCGTGGAGGCGACGCTACCGACGGAGTAGACCGCAACACAGCCGGCAACCACCTCGGTAGCTACATCATGGCACTCAACTATTATGGAGGCCAGTGGCAGGCAAAAGCCTACTTCGAACGCTACTTCGAGGATCAGTCCATGCTTACCGTTCAATACGGCATCTATGACCACCTCATCGGACTCGAAGTCCAGTTTCCCAAGAACCGATTTGTTGATACTGCCGTTCTTGAGCATCTCAGCACCACCAACCAGTCGGGTGCAGTCTATCACGATGCCACAGCCACCATGCCAGAGAAGATGAACGGACGCGACAGCTACTACAACCACAATCTTTATTCAGGTTGGCAGCACTGGGGTTACGGCATCGGACATCCCTTCCTCACATCCCCCGTCTATTTCAAGACAGAGGCATGGGACAATACAGGCAAACTCCTTTTCAACAACACCCGTGTCCAGGCATGGCATCTTGCCTTCTCAGGCACCCCCTTTAGCGAACTCCATTACCGGGTAATGATGTCGTTTACACGCAACTGGGGCGATTACAACCATCCCATTGCCGAGATAGTAAATCAGAACTACTTCCTGCTTGAAACAACATACCGTCCCCATTGGGCTAAGCAATGGGCAGGACGACTCTCCCTCGGTCTCGATCATGGCCATCTCTTAGGCAACAGTTTTGGTGCAGCACTCACCGTCTCAAAAAAATTCAACCTATGAAATCACATCGCAATATACTCATAATCATTCTGCTGTCGCTGCTCACATTCACCGCTTGTGACAAACTGCCCATGAACGGAGTTCTCGATGGTATGTGGCAACTGCTTGAAGTGGAGCACAACAATCAGACAGAAACAGTCAAGGCAAAAGGAATCTATCTCTCCTTCCAGATGCATACTGTCCAGTTCGATGCAGAAGGCCAGATACATCAGTTCTTCTCTCTTTTCGAGCATTCCGGCCGCACCCTCCGTATATATAATATATGTAAGGAGAGCGAAAACGCCACATCTGCAGACGACAACCAGCTGCTTGACGAATCCGAAATATACCTCGTAGAGAAATGGGGAATTTACCACACCGATGAAACCTTCCAGGTCCTTCAGCTTAACTCCGACGGCATGATTCTCCAATCAGAAGACGCTAAACTCAAGTTCAGGAAAATATAACAGACCCACTCCCTTGCATTCCAAACTCATTACAACTGCTTTAGGTGTCGGCTACAGTCCGGTAGCACCAGGTACCATGGGTGCCCTCTTTGCTACAGCCCTGTGGTGGTTAGCTTCTTCGTACCTTGATTCATTCACTCTGCGCATAGCTACTGCTATCTCTATAGTAGTCATTACCCTCATCTCCATACCTGCCATCCGCCGTGTAGAGAAAGAGTGGGGAGAAGACCCCTCTCGGGTAGTCATTGATGAAGTCGTGGGCACATGGATCTGTCTGCTTGGAGTACCCGAATCCATGCATTGGGGCTACGTCCTTGCTGCCTTTCTCCTTTTCCGCTTCTTAGACATCGTCAAGCCCCTTGGCATCCGCCGCATGGAAGCAGTCAGAGGCGGGTGGGGAGTAATGCTCGACGATATCCTTGCCGGCATCTACGGACTCATAATCCTCCTCCTAATATCCTTATAAACCCTCATCCGGATGGCTTTATAATTTATAATTTTTAATTATTATTTTGAAACTCCTGTTTCTCAAAGCACAGTTTTCAGCAATAGTCGCCACGGCATGCGATTTCCTGCTCACGGCATTTCTCTATCAGGTTCTGGGAATGCCTTTGGCAGTTAGTACCTTCTTGGGAGCTTTGACAGGAGGAGTAGTCAACTGCGTCATCAATTACCGTTGGACATTCAAGTCACAGGAAACGTCCAAGCGCCGTATTGCGCTGCGCTATTCATTAGTGTGGGCTGGAAGCATCCTGCTCAACACACTAGGCAATGTCCTTGTCATATCCATTATTGAAGGATTTGGCTCGGGAGAGCGTGCGTCTCTCCAACTTGTAATGATTGTTAAGACCATCATTGCCATTCTTGTCGCCGTCTTCTGGAACTATACCATGCAAAAACGCTTTGTCTTCAAGAATTCCTCTTCCAACTAATGACTTGAATAAATGAAAATCGCTTCGTCTAACCTATGTAAGCGAATCAACTAATCTCGCCCAGTAGGGGGATGATTCAGATATTAAGGGCTGGTTGATAAATGATTTTTGATTATTTTTTTTATTAGCGAAATTCGGAACTAAATCCTGCGCCTGTACACGTGAAAATTTTGTCTCTACACATGAAAAATACTTTGTCCGCGGTAAAAAGATTTTTTCAGCGTAGTTGAAAAATTTTTTGTCTGTGCCGACTAGTGTTTCCGTTCTCTTTTCGCAATACAAAGATACGAAAAATCGAGTGTTAAATTTAACTTTAATAGTTAATTATTTTCATGTTTAACTATCTTTAACAAACGCCAGGTCTCAGAGTCAAACTTGATGCGGAAGAACCTCCATATTCAGGAATAGATATGGCCTTCAAGGTGGAGTGATTTTCTATTTTTCTATTTTTCTATTTTTCTATTTTTCTATTTATTTGATATATTCTAATTATTCATAAAATATTTTATATTATATATATATATATAATATACTTTTTTTTTAACCCTAAAAAAATAGAAAAATAGAAAAATAGATTTTTGGTTTGTCTTATATTAGACTGTTTTTCAGTACTTTACCCTCTTTAAATACCGAATTGAAAATCTATTTTTCTAGTTGAAAAAACATGTTACTATTTTCATTAGTGTCCCGTTAAAATTGGGACGAGTTTATTATTAATCAAATAGCCCCGGGATAAGTGGACCAAGTTGTTCTCTTCCTCTTGCATTAAGATGTCGTACATTTAAGTAAATAGCTATAGTATAATGGAAGAGAAAGAGCTTTAGGAATTGTATAAGATGTTGGAGCAGCAGGAAAAGGAACCGATACGTGAAGCAGCAAAAGAAAATGTTCTGCGGTATGTCTTTTTGTCTTAATTTTTGACATTTTGTCTGTATCGAGTGGACTGGTACGACTCTTGCTGATTTTTGTTTGAAATAATTTGAAAAAGAAAAGGAGGATAGATTATGAATTTCAAGAATTTTACAATAAAGGCGCAGGAAGCAGTCCAGGAGGCTGTGAACCTGGTTCAGCAATTGGGTCAGCAGGTAGTGGAACCTGCTCACTTGATGGCTGGTGTGATGAAAGTGGGAGAGAACGTGACTCAGTTCATTTTCCAGAAACTGGGTGTGAACGAGCAGAACCTGCTCCACATTGTTCAGAGCGATGCTGCCAGCGGACCAAAGGTGAGCGGCGGTGAACCTTACCTAAGCAATGCGGCTAATCAGGTGCTGCAGAAATCTGTCGAGATATCCAAATCGATGGGTGATGAATATGTGTCTATTGAACCGATGCTGATGGCTCTTCTCGAGGTGGACAGCACGGTGTCGAAGATGATGAAGGACATGGGTGTGACGAAGAAGGAACTGGCCGCAGCCATTCAGCAGTTGAGAGGCGGAAGCAAGGTGAACTCTCAGTCGAGTGAAGATACTTACCAGGCTCTTGAGAAGTATGCTACGAACTTGATAGAACAGGCGCGAAGCGGTAAGCTTGACCCTGTGATTGGTCGTGACGAAGAAATTCGTCGTGTGCTTCAGATTCTGAGCCGTCGTACTAAGAACAACCCTGTCCTTGTGGGCGAACCGGGTACTGGTAAGACTGCGATTGTAGAGGGGCTGGCTCACCGAATCCTGCGTGGCGATGTGCCTGAGAATCTTAAGAACAAGCAGTTGTACTCACTGGATATGGGTGCTCTGATTGCGGGCGCAAAGTACAAGGGTGAGTTCGAGGAGAGGTTGAAGAGCGTAGTAAACGAAGTGACGAAGTCGGACGGCAATATCATCCTCTTTATCGACGAGATCCACACGCTCGTGGGTGCTGGCAAGAGCGAGGGTGCGATGGATGCCGCTAACATCCTCAAACCAGCTCTGGCTCGTGGCGAACTGCGCAGCATTGGCGCAACGACCCTTGATGAATACCAAAAGTACTTTGAGAAGGACAAGGCGTTAGAACGTCGTTTCCAGACGGTGATGGTGGACGAACCTGACACGGTGGACGCAATTAGCATTCTGCGTGGATTGAAGGAACGTTACGAGAATCACCACAAGGTACGTATCAAGGACGAGGCTATCATTGCTGCTGTAGAACTCTCTAACAGATATATCACAGAGCGCTTCCTGCCTGACAAGGCCATCGACCTGATGGACGAGGCGGCTGCCAAACTGAGAATGGAGCGTGACTCTGTGCCGGAAGAACTGGATGACATCGAGCGTACTCTGAAACAACTGGAAATCGAGCGCGAAGCCATCAAGCGTGATGCGCCTTCCACCCAGCAACTTGCCGATGTGGAGAAGAAAATTGCTGAGCTTAAGGAGAAGGAGGCATCGTACAAGGCTAAGTGGGAGAGCGAGCGTAGTCTGGTGAATAAAATTCAGCAGAACAAGCAGCAGATAGAACAACTCAAATACGACGCTGAGAGGGCTGAGCGTGAAGGCAACTACGGACTGGTGGCTGAAATCCGCTATGGCAAGTTGCAGGCTCTGGAACAGGAAATCCGCGATATCCAGGCTGAACTGGCGAAGACTCAGGCAGGCAATGCGATGATTAAGGAAGAGGTGACTGCCGACGACATTGCCGAGGTTGTAAGCCGCTGGACCGGTATTCCAGTGGCAAAGATGCAGCAGAGCGAACGCAGCAAACTGCTTAACCTCGAGGCAGAACTGCATAAGCGTGTGATTGGTCAGGATAGTGCCATTACCGCTGTGGCTGATGCGGTTCGCAGAAGCCGTGCCGGATTGCAGGATCCCCGACGACCGATAGGCAGTTTTATCTTCCTCGGTACGACCGGTGTGGGTAAGACTGAACTGGCAAAGGCTCTGGCTGACTACCTCTTCGACGATGAGAATCTAATGACTCGTATTGATATGAGTGAATATCAGGAGAAGCACAGCGTGAGCCGACTGATTGGTGCGCCTCCAGGATATGTAGGTTATGACGAGGGCGGTCAACTGACCGAGGCTGTTCGTCGCAAACCTTACTCGGTGGTGCTCTTCGACGAGATTGAGAAAGCTCATCCTGATGTGTTCAACACGCTGCTTCAGGTGCTTGACGACGGACGTCTGACCGACAACAAAGGTCGTACGGTGAACTTCAAGAATACGATTATCATAATGACTTCCAACCTCGGAAGCAACCTCATACAGGAGAAGTTCGACATGGCTGCGCGTCGTTATGAGAAAGCTGAGGACAAATGGGATGTGAGGGTAAGGCAGGAAATTTACGATCAGGCTGCCGAAGATGCTAAGAAAGTGGTTATGGAGATGCTCAAACAGACCATCCGTCCAGAATTCCTTAACCGAATTGACGAAATAGTGATGTTCGCTCCTCTGAACGAGCAGGAAATCCGTGAGATTGTCCGTCTGCAGATTACTTCTGTGCAGAAGATGCTTAAGGAAAATAGCATTGAACTGAATGTTACCGATGCTGCCGTTGATTTCCTGTCAAAGGCGGGTTACGATCCTGAATACGGGGCAAGACCTGTGAAACGTGCAATCCAGCGTTATCTGCTAAATGATCTGTCGAAGCGTATCCTCGCAGGCGAAGTGAACAGCGAACACCCAATCAAGGTCGACGCCCAAGGCAACGAGATAGTGTTTAAAAATTAAAAGACCCCATCCGCCCGATATGCACCTCCCCCGTAAAGGGGAGGAGTAGTTACCTACTGCGGGTGTATAAAAAAAGTCTCTCGACGAGGGACTTTTTTTGTTTCTGACAGGTTTATTGTGTATCTTTGCACTCGTAAATGATTAATCACTTATGGAGAAATTATGGAATAGCGATTTTGTTAAACTGAATATCGCAAACTTCCTTCTTTTCTTTTCTTTTTATATGTTAACTCCACTGCTGCCTATTTATCTGAATGTGGAGTTTGGTGCAGGTAAGCATACGATTGGTGCGGTGCTTGCCGGCTATACTATTGTGGCATTGATAGCACGACCGCTTAGCGGCTTCATCGTGGATTCGTTTCCGAGAAAGAAGGTTCTGCTGACTGTTTATGCCTTGTTCGCCTTGTTTTTTGGATGCTATCTGATTGCCGGTTCTCTGTTTGTCTTTACTGTGGTGAGAACTCTGCATGGTGCTCCGTTTGGTGCGACAACGGTGGCGAACAGCACAATGGCTGTGGATTCATTGCCGGCAAGACGCAGAAGCGAGGGCATTGGTTATTACGGATTGAGCAATAATATAGCCTCGGCTCTTGCTCCATCGGTGGCTATATATATTTATGAGCTGACTCAGGATTTCAACATCCTTTTCTTTGTAGCCCTTGTGAGTGCTTGTGCAGGGTGGCTGGTCAATTCAACCTTAAAGGTGAAGGGTGTGCAGGTGATACGTGAGAAACGAAAACTGTCGGCTGGTAGTTTCTTCCTGATGAAGGGATGGAGAGACGGCATTGTGGTGATGCTGCTTGCCTTCTCCTATGGTGTTATCTCCACATATCTGGCCATCTACGGCAAGGAGGAGCTGGGAGTTACAGAGGGTACGGGAATGTACTTCCTTCTGCTCTCTCTGGGGCTTATGGCTTCAAGACTGATAGGCAGCCGTTCGCTGGCTCGAGGTAGAATCGTTAAGAATGCTTGTGGAGGAATGTTGTTTTCTCTGGTAGGCTATTTCGTATTTGCCGCTGTGCATAATATGGCCGGATATTATGCTTCTGCCATTATCATTGGTCTTGGTAATGGTCACATGTATCCTGCTATGCAGAATATCTTCATCAATCTGGCGTTACCGAGTCAGAGGGGCATAGCCAATGCGTCTATACTTACTTCTTGGGATGCCGGTATAGGACTTGGGGTGCTGCTTGGTGGTGCAATAGCCGAAACACTCGGCTATCACGCTGCGTTCTGGACAGCAGCTATAGGTAATATGATAGGAGTGGTTTTCTTCCTTATCTATGCAAGGAAGACATATATTGCCTCTACGGACATAAAATAAGTAGGTTCTAAAAACAGAATTTTTAGAACCTACCTTTGTTTTTATCAATTCAATTATTCTACTGTTACCGACTTGGCGAGGTTGCGTGGCTGGTCAACGTCCTTGCCTTTGCAAACGGCAATGTGGTAAGCCAGTAACTGGAGTGGAATAGTGGAGATAAGTGGTTCGAGACATTCGATGGTCTTAGGCAGTTCGATAAACTCATCGGCGAGTGCCTTGATTTTCTCGTCCCCCTCGGTGACGATTGCAATGACACGACCTCGACGCGCCTTGATTTCCTGAATGTTGCTCATGAGTTTGTCGTATAGCAGATTCTGTGTGGCAACAACGACAACAGGCATTTCCTCATCGATGAGGGCAATAGGTCCGTGCTTCATTTCTGCTGCAGGATAGCCTTCTGCGTGAATGTAACTTATCTCTTTCAGCTTGAGTGCTCCTTCAAGTGCAACGGGGTAGTTGTAGCCACGTCCCAGATAGAGGAAATTATGTGCATAGGTGAAGACTCTAGATATGTCACGGATGTGGTCGTTCTGCTCCAGCACCTTCTTCATTTTCTCAGGAATTGAATTGAGTTCGGTGACAAGGCGGATGTATTCATCGTTCTTGATTGTGCCGCGTGCCTTACCAAGGGCAAGTGCCAACATGGTAAGAACGGTGACCTGACCGGTGAAGGCCTTGGTTGATGCAACACCTATTTCAGGACCTACGTGAATGTAGCAACCTGTGTTGGTTGCACGTGGAATGCTTGATCCGATAGCGTTGCATATTCCGAAGATGAAAGCTCCCTTCTGCTTGGCCAGTTCGATGGCTGCCAGTGTGTCGGCTGTCTCTCCTGACTGGGAGATTGCAATAACCATATCGTGTTTGTCAATGACAGGGTTGCTGTAGCGAAACTCAGATGCGTATTCCACCTCAACCGGAATCTGACAGATGCTCTCAAGTAGCTGCTTGCCGATGAGTCCAGCATGCCAGCTGGTGCCACAGGCAACGATGATGATGCGGCGTGCGTTGAGAAGTTCCTTGCGGTAGTCTATCACAGCTGAAAGCACAACATTGTTTACATCAACATTGACGCGTCCACGCATACAGTCCTGCAAGCATTTTGGCTGCTCGAAAATCTCCTTGAGCATGAAGTGGGGAAAACCGCCTTTCTCAATCTGGTCAAGGTTCAGATCAACAGTCTTCACTTCGTGGTCAATCTTCTCGTTGTTGAAATTGACAAATTCCACGTCCTTCTGTCCACGTTTGATGACGGCAATGTCGTTGTCGTCAAGATATACGACCTTGTCGGTGTATTCGATAAGTGGAGAAGCATCGGAACCTATGAAGAACTCATCCTCGCCAACTCCCACTACCAATGGGCTGCTCTTACGTGCAGCAATGAGCTGGTTGGGTTCGTTGCGGTCGATGATGGCAATGGCGTATGCACCGATGACCTGCTTGAGCGATAGACGAACTGCGGTAAGAAGGTCCACATTGAGATGCTGCTGTGTATAGTCAATCAACTGAACGAGTACTTCAGTGTCGGTACTGCTTTGGAATTTCACACCGTGACGCTGAAGCGCTTCCTTGAGAATGGCATAATTCTCTATGATCCCGTTGTGAATAAGAGCCAGGTTGCCTGAATTGGAAATATGAGGGTGGGCATTTGTGGAGTTTGGCTCTCCATGAGTTGCCCAACGGGTGTGGGCAATACCAATGGTACCTGTAATGTCCTTGTCCTTTACATATTCCTCCAAGTCAGAAACTTTACCCTTGGTCTTATATACTTGAAGAGAGTTGTTTTCTGTGATGAGTGCTACTCCAGCACTGTCGTATCCACGATATTCAAGGCGCTTCAGACCTTTAATCAAAACAGGGTATGCGCTACGCTTACCCAGATAACCTACGATTCCACACATATTGAGTTCTTTAGTTTTGAGTCCGTCCTGAAAACTCGGTTTTGAATATATATAAAAGGAAAAGAGTAAAAGTTAAGGTGTTTATTCATGTTTGAAAAACTTTAACTTTTACTCTTTGTTATTTTGTCTATTCTATTTACTTGATGATTCCAAGGTCTTTGAAACTGTCGCGCAATGCAGAAACACAAGTGTCAACCTGTTCCTTAGTGTGAGTAGCCATAAGAGCAACACGTACGAGTGTGTCTTGTGGTGCGCAAGCTGGTGGAATTACAGGGTTGATGAAAATGCCGCGGTCGAATGCCAACTTAGTTACCTGGAATGTCTTTTCTGTGTCACGCACATAAAGAGGAATAATTGGGCTTTCGGTGTCTCCAATCTCAAATCCGGCCTGCTTGAACTGTTCAAGTGCGTAGTTTGTAATCTTCCACAGGTTCTCCTGGCGCTCTGGCTCTGACTGAAGGATGTGGAGAGCCTCGAGTGCGGCAGCAGTAGCAGCTGGTGTGTTGGAAGCAGAGAAGATGTAAGTACGTGAGTTATGGCGCAGCCAGTTGATGGTGTCGCTGTCGGCAGCAACGAATCCACCGATAGAAGCGAGTGACTTGGAGAATGTACCCATAATGAGGTCAACGTCGTCGGTTACTCCGAAGTGATCGCAAGTACCACGTCCGTTGCGTCCGAATACTCCAAGACCGTGAGCTTCGTCAACCATGATGCTGGCGTTGTACTTCTTCTTCAGTTCTACAATCTGAGGAAGCTTGGCTAGGTCTCCTTCCATAGAGAAGAGACCATCGGTAACAATCAACTTGATAGCATCTTCACGGCAACGCTTGAGTTCGCGCTCAAGGTCGTCCATGTCGTTGTGCTTGTAGTGGAAGAATGTGCTGACAGAGAGACGACGTCCATCTACAATTGATGCGTGGTCGCGATCATCACCGAGAATATAATCGTTGCGTCCAGTAAGACAGCTGACAACACCTGAGTTAACAGTGAATCCTGTTGAATAAACCAATGCGTCATCCTTGCCTACAAACTCAGCTAGTTCTTTCTCAAGTTGAATGTGGAGATCGAGAGTTCCATTGAGGAAACGTGAACCTGCACAACCTGTACCATATTTTTTAGTTGCGTTTACAGCTGCTTCGATGATTCTCTTATCATAGGTGAGACCCATGTATGAGTTGGAACCGAACATCAAAACTTTCTTGCCACTCATGGTCACTTCTGTGTCTTGATGGCTGTCAATCTCGCGGAAATAAGGATAGATACCGAGATCCATAAATTTCTGCGGCTCTCTATACTTACTCAGTTTTTCTTGTAATAAACCCATAATTAAATAAGTTTTGGCAAAACAGCAGTCTTGCTGCTAACTACCTCTACTATAATTGTTTTATTGATTCTGTGATACGTAATTCGTGATACAGAGTGCAAAGTTAGTAAAAATTTAATGTTTAATTGCTATAAATCATCAAAAAAAATGTTTTTAAATAAAAATCTGCCATCTCTATACCATTCAGAGTATTTAATTCCGTAATTTTGCACAATATTTATTTTTTTTATGAAGAAAATACTATTCATAGTTAATCCTATTTCCGGTACTTCAAATAAAAGCCGAATACTTAAGCAGATAGATAAACTGCTTGATAAGAGTCTCTATTCTTATGAAGTGGTTAAGACTGAACATGCCGGTCATGCAGAGAACATTGCACGTGATGCTGTAGAGAAGGGGATTGATATTGTGTGTGCAATTGGAGGCGACGGCACGGTGAACGAAGTGGCACGTGGAATCATCAATACAGACACAGCACTGGCAATAATTCCTTGTGGCTCAGGTAACGGACTGGCTCGTCACCTCCACATTCCTATGGATGCTACACGTGCAATTAAACTGATTAATTCTGCTGTAGTTCTCAAGATTGACTACGGAATGGTGAATTCACACCCATTCTTCTGTACATGTGGCATTGGTCTTGATGCATTTATTTCCCAGAAGTTTGCCGAATCGGGCAAGCGAGGCTTGACCACTTATATTGAGAATGCGCTGAAGACGGTGCTAAGATATCAACCCGAAACATACGATCTGGAGGTGGAGAACGAAAGTTCTGAGCATTATTCTTATAAGGCTGTACTCATTGCATGCGCCAATGCCTGTCAATGGGGAAATAATGCCTATATAGCTCCGAAGGCATCCGTTCACGACGGACTTCTTGATGTGATTATTGTAGAACCGTTTACAAAACTTGAAGCGGCAAACATGGCTGTACAACTGATGAGAGGTTCTCTTGACCGCCATAGCAAAATCCGCACTCTTCGTTGTAAGCGAGTTCTGATAAAGCGTCCTGAAGAAGGTGCCCTGCACTTTGATGGCGACCCAATGATAGAAAGTGCAAATGTGGAAGTCTCTATTGTCAAGGACGGTTTGAAGTGTGTGTGCAGCGAGGATGAAGGTGTGCAGACCGTGGGAACCAATCTACTGAATTTCCTTCGAGGTTACAAGAACAATGTCATGATGCGCTTTTAGATGCTTCTTTGCAATTTATCCAACGATATGGCTTTGGCTGCTGATTGCATGCCATACTTCCCTCCGCGTCATATTCAGCAGATGGAGAGTGACTTGGCTATGATTGCCTATGTGTGGGATGATGGTTCTGACCGTCCACAGCCATGGGGATGGAGCAAAGCTGCAAAGTCTTACTTCCTTCAGCATGGCGTGGATTCGTTATTATTGCCAACAGATGCAGAACTTGACAGATGGCGATGGTTCTCAAGCAGGGAATTTGCAGCGGATTATATCAGACTTTTTTTACAGCAATATCATGATATGCCTGAACTGGTGGGGCAGGATATGCGTTTTGTCAGTTTGGATAAGATTGATGATGTCATAGGAGAGATGAAAAGACATAGCCAATGCTATGTCGTTAAGTCACCATGGTCGAGTAGTGGAAGGGGAATTGTGGTGGTAAGGCAATGGGACGATGATGTGTGTAACCGCATCAAGAGTATTGCAAAGAAACAGGGTGGAGTGCTTGTGGATATATATTACGAGAAAATGCTTGATTTTGCGCTTGAGTTCAAGGTAGAAGAAGGTCAGGTCACTTTTCTTGGCTATTCGCTCTTCTCTTCTTCGCTTGAGGGAAAGTATGGCTACAACCTCGTTGCTTCACAGGAAGAGATTACCAATGAGATTGATTCACTAGTCGGGTGTTCGTTGGAATCGTTGCGTGATGCTCATCTTGCTTTGCTGCAGAAGCAGATTGGAGATAAATATCGTGGATTCCTTGGTATAGACATGATGGCTGTGAAGATTGACAATGTGATTGCGATCCATCCATGTGTGGAAATCAATATGCGTCTGAATATGGGCATACTTGCACTCATGCTCTGGAAGAAGATTGACGACAGGCGTTTCTTTTCCGCCTTGAAAGAGAGACTGCTAGGTTCGACTCCTGCCACAAAAGACTATGTCCTGCGATGCTTGGATCGTTTTGAATGCTTGCGTGAATGCATGCGGTCGTCAACACGTGTGCCGTTGACACCAATTCGTGATGTTGGGTTCCATGCATTGATCGAAGGCGGTAGGTTGCTGATATCCTGCAACTGAATAGGAGCGCTTTCGTTGCCGTAGCGATCACACGATGTTATGGCGTAGTATTTTCTGAATTCATTCTTACCCTGGATGGTGTATGTGTTTCCGGTAACTCTTACCCTTACGAGGTTTGCTCCTTTGTTTGTATCAACTGGATATATGTTGTCGCCATACACATTATAATATATATATGTAGGTTCATCCGAAGCCATTGGTTCGTTCCAAGTCAGAACATTATCGTTGAGAGTGAGGCTTGACGGAGAAGCGGGACAAATGGTGTCGTCTACCCAAATCATTCTCGGTGTGAGAGCAGGACTGCTGAAAAATTCCTGTTGGCAACAGTCGTACAGTCCCTGGTTGTTGCGAGTGAGGAAATCCGAACGGAACATTGCTACTCCACCTATGCCGCTTTTGCGAGATGTGTGGATCTGTGCCCTAATGTCGTTGATGTGCCAATTTTCCTCGCGCCGGTCAAGGAAATAGATTCCTAATCCCGGAGCAACAGGGTGGTTGTATGAGTTCTCTTTCCAGTCGAAAAGGAAAGGGTAGAAGTTGTCCCCCTGGAAGTACATCATCGGAAAGAGCATGTCCTGCAAGTTAAGTCTAAGCCATTCCTGCGGTTCCTGGTAAACAGCGTTAAAGCAGTCCCATCCTCCAGCACTATAACGGCTGAGATTGTTGTATTTGCCAATGGGTGAACTCGATAACTTAACCCATGGCTTGATTTTCTTGACTGTATCGTGTACGGCTTTTACGATTCTTGTGATAAAGGCACGTTTCTCAGAATTGGTCCCACTGTCCCGGAAATTGTAAATCTTCTCCGGATAGCGGATGTAATCCAAGGAAATTCCGTCAACATCGTATTTCGTGACAATTTCCTTGCAAATGGAGGCAATGTAGTCTGCTGTTCCAGGCGAAGAAGGAATCATGAAGTATTCACCCTTTGCGAGACGGCAAAGCTGAGGACGTTTCCTGATAATTGATGACGAGCCCAATGCACGCTGACGGTTTGTGTCACCCAGAGGAATTGCTACCAACCATGCATGAAGTTCCATGCCACGTTTATGACATTCGTCTATTGCAAAGGCAAGCGGATCATAGCCAGGATTCATACCAGGCTTTCCTGTAAGACATTCGTCCCAAGGCTCTATACTGGATGGATAAATGACAGACCCACGGATTCGAGTCTGAAAAATAACGGTGTTGATATTTGCTTGGCAAAGTTTGTCAAGGATGTTACGGAGTTCCTGCTTCTGTCTTTCAATTGTGTTTCTGCTTGTGGCTCTGGTTTTTGGCCAGTCGAGATTCTTGATGGTCGTGAGCCACACTGCTCTCAGTTCAGTTTTTGGCAAATACACGGTATTCCAAGGCAATGTCTGTGCTGCAGCGGTGAGTATTCCGCAAAATGAGATGGTTAGTGCTAAAATGAATGTATATAATCGAACGACCTTCATTATTCTGGTTGTCAAGGATGGATTTGTAGTAAAAATGTTATTTTGTCATAAAAAAGTGCACTTCTCTTGCATTTCTTTATGATTTAGGTGCAAAGTTAGTAAAAAAAACTATAATTTTGCACTGTTTTTGTGTTAAAAGCTGTTTATACCGTTAATACTAAATATATCAAATGACAACATTTGTAGTATCGCTTATACTATTGGTTTTAGGCTATGTCCTCTATGGCACGATAGTAGAACGAGCTTTTGGTTCAGACCCTCGTCGAAAGACTCCCTGCTTCACCAAACAGGATGGTGTAGACTATATGCCTATGCCTACTTGGAAAGTGTTCCTCATTCAATTTCTGAATATTGCAGGAACAGGTCCGGTTTTTGGTGCAATCCAAGGTATTCTGTTCGGTCCTGCTGCATTCTTCTGGATTGTACTTGGTTGCATTTTCGGAGGAGCAGTTCATGACTATCTTTCTGGTATGATTTCACTTCGTAAGGATGGTAAAAGCCTTCCGGAACTGGTAGGAGACGAGATGGGTAGTGTGGCACGTATAGGTATGCGTGCTTTCTCCCTCTTCCTTATGATTCTTGTAGGAACGGTGTTTGTAAAGACTCCTGGAGATTTGCTTTCGGCTCAGACACATGAATGGGGCTTTTTCGGTTCACCGACATTCTGGTATATTCTGATTTTTGTTTATTATGTGATGGCAACCCTTCTTCCTGTAGACAAAATCATTGGGCGCATATATCCTGTTTTTGGAGTGGCTCTTTTAATTATGGCTTTAGGAGTAGGCTTTGGCATATTCACTAATGGAGGCGAGATACCTGAGATTACGGATGCTTTTGCTAATCATCATCCTACATCACAGATTCCTCTCTTCCCTGGACTGTTCATAACGATAGCATGCGGAGCAGTAAGTGGTTTCCATGCTACTCAGAGTCCTATGATGGCACGTTGTATGCAGAACGAGAAATGGGGACGTCCTGTGTTCTATGGATCTATGATTACTGAAGGTGTTGTTGCGCTTATCTGGGCTGCAGCTGCTATTAAATTTGCCACATCACTGGATGTTGACGGTAATACTCCATACGAGAAATTGATGAATGCAATGATAGATCCTGAAACGGGAAAGATGAATCCTGCACATCTCGTAAACCTTATCTGTAATACTTGGTTGGGCAGGGTTGGAGGTATCCTTGCAATCCTCGGTGTGGTTGCAGCACCAATAACCTCAGGAGATACAGCATTCCGTAGTGCACGTATTATTGCTGCGGACTTCATGCATTACAAACAAAATAAAATCTATAAGCGTCTGATACTCTCAGTACCTCTTTTCCTTATTGCTTTTATTTTGCTGTTTGTAAATTTCGACATCCTGTGGCGCTATTTCGGATGGGTAAATCAGACTTTGGCTGTCTTCACTTTATGGGCGGTTACAGTATGGATGGCTCGTAATAGACGTAATTTCTATATACCTCTTGTTCCTGCTCTTTGGATGACTATGGTATGTTCGTCTTACATATTCGTGGCACCAAATGAGGGATTCGGACTGCTTCCATGGATATCATACACTATTGGAGGATTGACAACAATTGCTTGTCTCGTTTGCTTTATCCGTTTCAAGAATAAATTGCAGATTAAATAGTATGAAGAAAATACCACGGTCTAAATATCTTCCCATCCTGTTGCTGCTTGTCGGAATAGCATTCTATGTGTACTATGGCATCAGCTATAATGCATGGAGGGAAAATCTTGCAAATCTTATAATATATGTAGTAATAATCTCCGCGCTCTACTGGTCATTGAGGGCTAAGGAGAAAATGGAAGGTGAAAAATGAAAAAAACTCTATTAATCTTCACGATGCTTGTTGCATCACTGAGTGCACAGGCTCAGTTTGAGAAAGGAAAGAAATACGTCAATGCATCTCTTGCGAGTGCAGGTCTGTCGTATAGTGATTACACAAAGTTTGCATTAGGCTTCAGCGCAGAGGCTGGTTACTTCCTTAATGATGACTGGATGGCGTTGGCAGAAGTTGGATTCGACTATCGTAACAGCAATGTTCAGCAAGTATATGTCGGTGCTAAAGGCCGTTATTACATCGAGCAGAACGGACTATTTCTCGGAGCTGGCGTACGTCTGTTGCATGAATACAAGGGACACAATGACTTCCAACTCACTCCAGAGGTTGGATATTGTTTCTTTGTCAACAAGCATCTGACTATCGAACCCGTTGCATACTTTGACATGAGTCTTTCTGATTTCTCTCATAACAGCAAAGTAGGTCTTAAAATCGGGTTGGGCTACTATTTTTAAGGGATAGTACCGAAGGCAGTATTAAATGTGTAGAATTATGAGTCGTTCCATAGTAATTGCGATATTGACCATTTTTGTGGTTTCGTGTGGTGAAGACCGTACATATCAGTACGAGCAGAAGACTGCACGTGATCACTGGATGATGGAGGTGATGCAGACGCATTATCTATGGGGCGACAGTATCAAAGAAGAGAAAATTGCCTGGAAAGACTATTTTGCTGCTCCTGCTACATTCTTTGCCAAGCTCACTGCTTTCGCACCTATCACAGACAGTTTCTCTTGGTGTGAGATTGATACAATAGAGGAAGATCACCATCAGAGAGGACACTTCAACCATATCGATTCCTATGGATTAGACTTCGCTTTGATGACTGACCCAACAGGTGCAACCAGCCGCCAATATGCGCGTGTTATCACAGTAATGCCAAATAGCCCTGCCTCAAGAGCAGGATTACATCGCGGTGATTTTATAGGAGTGGTTGACGGAAACCGAATTTCTTCTTCAAATGTCTCCTATCTGGAGAACGGAAAGGCTCGAACCATTGTTAGAAGTGTGCTTGGTGTAGATGCCGCTAAGGAAGAACTTATCTGGGAATCAAACGATACAATCCAACTGGAACGCTCTGAGCGAATTGCCGATGCCTCAATTGCCAACCTTGCTTTTCATACTACAATTGATGGAGACCCTCTGGTGTATCTTCAGTGCAACAAACTCGATTTTACTTCTTCCGAACTCGATAACCTGATATCTTCTGTCAGGGATATGTATCCCGATATTCTTGTTCTTGACCTACGCCTTTGCAATGATGGTACATTGGAGTCTGCTGTCAATTTGGGTTCTTATTTGCTCAATAGTTCTAATCCTGAACTTGTTTTTGCAAATACCATATATCGTGATAGCCGTAGTGAGGAGAATAGCCAGATTAAATTCAATACGCAATTATTGTCAAATAGGCTTCATCTTGGAAATATATATATCGTTACATCCAACTATACTTGTGGACCTGCAGAATGGTTAATACGAGCTTTGAAGGCTGCAGATAACAATAATGGTTATATAACTACTGTCGGTACATCGACGGCAGGACAGATAGTTATGACTGAAGCTATAAATGCTCCTGACTACTATACCACAATCAATCCGGCTGTTTGTTATGTAGCTGATGCAAATTTGGATTATGACTATGCGTCTGGTATTACTCCTGATATTGATCTGGATGAATTTGAATATGTTCATCTTTATCCCTATGGTGATGTAAGGGAAGTAATCCTTAGATATATATTAATGAATGGTGAAGAATAAATAATAGACTTTACATTATGAAAAAATCTGCATTTACATTATTCTTATTGACATTGTTCTTTGGATTGACTGCGTTTACAAGCAGTGAACCTGTTGATGAACCAAATTGTGAAACTACAAATACCGAAGAAAACATGAAAGAAGTACAGGAATACCTAAAAGAATGTGGTGCATTCTTCATCGCAACTGTTGATGTTGACCAACCGCGTGTACGTCCATTTGGAGTATCCGAGATTATTGACGGCAAGTTCTATATCATGACCGGCAAAGTCAAGGATGTTTATAAGCAAATTGCAGCAAATCCAAAATTTGAGATTTGTGCTATGAAACCATCTGGAAGTGAATGGATGCGTTTGAGCGGCACTCTTGTAAATACTGAGTCTGTTGCTCTTAAGGAAGAGTTCCTAAACCGTAATCCGGGACTTAAATCAATGTATAAAGCTGATGATAATAATATGGCTCTCTTGCAAGTTACAAATGCAACAGCTCGATTCTGTTCATTCGGTGCTGCGGAAAGAGTAGTTAAATTCTAAATAGGTAGGTTCTATAAATTATGTCGAGACGATTTAAAAAGATGGCAAAAAGACACCACAGAAAACTAAAAGCGGCCGATAAAACTCAAATACATTGGGTAGGGAAACTAAAAACAGAATTTTTAGAACCTACCAATAATCAATACATATTTAATTTTATAGGACTCAGGAGATTCCCTGAGTCCTTTTTTTCTGTGTTTATTCGTCCAATGTATCATAATTGAAAGTAATAATAACGAATCGTAAAGATATATGGTATGATATACTATATCTTTGTAAACAGAAAGTTATGGTAGGTTCTATAAATTATGTCGAGACGATTTTTGATTTTATGTAAGTGGTCTTTTGTCAGCTTTTGAGAGCGCAATGCGAGCATTGTAACCGAAAAAGATGGCAAAAAGACACCACAGAAAACTAAAAGCGGCCGATAAAACTCAAATA
>CACYSD010000024.1:0-35343 GCA_902776985.1 uncultured Bacteroidales bacterium | reverse complement strand
TTCTACCTACACCCCGAGGAGTTTAAACCTGGTTATTACGACCTTGTTTTCATCTACAACAATAAGGTCTTTGCCACCATGCTTACGCGATTCTATGAATGCAAAGAAATAGAGGAGAAATCCGATTCGGAATTGGAGAAACTCATGAAACAACCTGTCACTCAATAATTGATTATAAACAACCCCTCCCGTTCAGCAATGAGCGGGAGGAGTTTTCTTTTTATCGGTTGCAACTTCCATTCCTTTTTCAGTTAAGGTCAAACAAACACCTATTTTAGTCCCATGCAATACAAAATTGGCTCAATAACAGCAATAAATCAGCTCAAAATCTTGCATATTTGAGCCGATTCTTGTACTTTTGTGAGCCGATTCTTTTTTTATGTATGGATAAGAATATCGTTTTACAATACATCAAGGAGCATCCAGGTGTGTCATCGAAGCAAATTGCAGATGCTCTTACTGGCACGACAAGTCTTGCCACTATCAAACGTGCCATCACCGAGTTAATCAACTCTTTCTACATCACCGTGGAGGGAAAAGCCAGAGCCACGAAATATTTTGTGTCACCCCTATTTGCCCCCATCGATTTAGATGACTACTACAGCAAGGAGGTCGATGAGCGACAGGTGCAGACAGGCTATAATTTCGACTTGATTCCCAATGTTTTGAGCCATGTCAGCCTTTTTACAGATCAAGAGATGTCCGAACTGAATACTCTTCAAGATCAGTTCGCAAAAAACTTCTCCTCACTAACCGATGAACAGAAACGTAAAGAAATGGAACGCTTGGGTATTGACCTCAGTTGGAAGTCTTCACAAATTGAGGGTAACACCTATTCACTGCTTGAAACCGAACGCTTGCTGAAAGAAAAACAAACGGCTGCAGGCAAGACGAAAGAGGAAGCAATCATGCTACTCAACCATAAAGATGCCCTCGATTTCATCGTCGCAAATCCCGACTATATGGAGCATTTGACCATCTCGCGCATTGAGGATATCCACAGTCTCCTTGTCAAAGAACTTGGCGTTGACCGCAATATCCGTACCCGACGTGTCGGCATCACAGGCACCAATTACCGCCCTATCGACAACGAGTTCCAAATACGCGAGGCACTTCAACAGACTTGTGCCTTAGTGAACAACAGAACAAATGTATTTGAGAAAGCACTCTTCGTTTTAGTGCTGCTATCCTATATTCAAGCATTCAACGATGGCAACAAGCGTATTGCTCGCATCACGAGCAATGCCATCCTGATAGCCAATGGGTATTGCCCCATCTCTTTCCGCACAGTTGATAGCATTGACTACAAAAAAGCCATGTTGCTATTCTACGAACAAAACAACATTTCTGCTTTCAAACAGATTTTCATTGACCAGTTCCGCTTTGCCGTGGAAACTTATTTCTGACAAAGAGAAACTGTCCCTTCTGATTCAGAAATAAAGAACCGGTTCCGCAAACTAATGCGAAACCGGTTCTTCATTAATGGTTATCGTTAATGATATGGTTAAAGTCTTCCCTCTTACATCATACATCATCCTTCTTCCTTCATACATCTTACCTCTTACATCATACCAGGTTTCCCTTCTTCTATCTTTAGTCCCAGATGGTAGTGGTCGGAGATTAGTTTTAAGTCTGCAATTTTTGTTCTGTTGCCAATATTTGAGTAAATATACCAACCATCGCATTCATGTTGCCAGATGCGGCCTGGCATTGTGGGGCGTTTGTCCTTGCTGACGAGGTTGTAACCATTACCATGTTGGATGCCTACGGCAGGGATGCGCTCCAAGCCAATCTTGCGGAGAGCATCGATGAAGGTGTCGATAACTTTTCAAGTTTTGTCATATTGATACCAATTATAGTTTTTTATATCCTTTTCTTTTGTTTTTCCAGAGTTTTTACCTACTTTTGCAACAGTTATTTAAAAGAAATATGAGTCATGACATTTCTCAACCAGTTCCACAAGGAGGTGACGGAACGCAAGATACGGAAAATAGCCGCATCGCAGCAATCGCCAATGAACTCGAGCGACTTTGCGCAGTACATGAAGCGCAACTTGGAGATAGCCAAGCAGATGTAAACCGTTTCGAGACAGAGCAACGTGCTGCTGAACAGATAGCCAAAGCCAACGGCTATTGGATTTCCATGATGAATGTTTTTGACTTGGGTGTACCAGGTCCAAGTGGCAATGAGAACGATACCTACGTTGCAGAGAAAGTCATCTACAAAGTCAACAATCTTTTGAATAGCGGTAGCATTGTGGGCTTGCTTCGAAAGATTCTGATGCACAACCTCATCTTCCCTGATACTGCCTATACGTTCTATGGATTTGCCGGTTTCGACGGTCGTACCGTCCAACCTGTTATTATCCAACCAAGAGTAGCTGATGCCCATCCTGCTACCCAAGTGATGATTGATACCTATATGGCAGCGCTGGGCTTTAAGAAAACTGCAACTGAAGGACGCTATTCCAACAACACCTACGAGGTATGGGACCTTGTTCCTCGCAATGTTCTCGTTGATGCCGAAGGCGACATCTTTGTTGTTGATGCAGAGATGAAGCATAAATAGCACTCTTGATTATTCTTTTCCCTCTACGATTTTGATTTCTTCTTCCGTCAAGCCATAGAGTTCTTAAGACTCGCTTCGCTCATATAAGCGGCAGAGCCGAGCGGATAGACAAGACTGTCGATTTCAGATTCTAATGCAGAAGTGTCATCCACCTGTCCCCGTGGCATCCATCATACATCATCCTTCTTCCATCATACATCTTACATCATTCCAGGTTTCCCTTCTTCAATCTTTAGTCACTTGACCATAACGAATCAAAGAACCATCCCGTGATTCATTTTCTTTGTGTCTCCACCCTAAATAACCCCTCTTGCTCAGCACTCACACTGAGCAGGAGGGGTTTTCTTGTTTAATCACATCTGACTTCAGACATCTGACATCATGATGCCACTCACCTGTCCCCGTGGCATCTATAACTTCATTCATTCCTTCTCGCTTATCATCGTATTCTTCATCATCAGGGACATTAGCAAGGGCGTCCTGTTCTTTGTCAAGAATATGAATTAGATGAGAATGAGCATCATAAAGTTCTGATATGCATTGACTTATTCTTTTTCTTCTTGAATTATTCATAGTCTTAAGTGTTAGATGGTAATATAACCTTTATCTATAGCATCTGGAAAAATAAACTTTGACGTCTTGTATTGGAAGTCAATAAAAAAGTATTTCCCTTCTATGCTTGTTATTACTCCAGAGCCAAAATTCTTGTGTTGAACAGTATCTCCTACTTCTAACTGTTGCCATGCCTCTATTTCTATAAGTGCTGGATCCTCCGCTGTTGCTTCGACATTTTCAAGACTTGATAGAACATCATCAAGGTTGTCTATAGCCTCATCGAGATTGCCAATAGCCTCCTGCATCATGTCCCCACGTTCGCTGTCTTGCAGTCCTTCTGGCAGGTTGTCGAAGGCATCTTGTTCTTCATCGCGTACCTCTTCAAGTACATCATGCGCATTCTGAATCATACTCAGACAACGCTTTAGCGTTTTTAGTCTTTCTTCTTTCATATTATCTACATAAAGTGTAAATCAGTGATAACAATGCTATAAAAATACTAACCCATGAGCGAATACTAGACCAAGAAATGGTGTTATGATTCTTGTAGTCACCCAATATTGCGAGGATACCAGCTAACTGTTTTTGCCTATAAGAATGTCGAGCATTTTCATCCATATTGTTTTCTATATGTGCAAGGTCACCATCAGTATTAATAATGTCACAGGTTTTTATAAAGTATGTGTCAGATAGTTCTAACTCGCCTTTGTCCTTGCAGACAGATGAAAGCCAAAACATGACTTCTGAACGAAAATTCTTAAATTCTATTTCTGTAAAATCAATTTTCAAGGTATTTCCTCTTTGGATAAACCTATTCAAAGTTTTTACATCATTTGGTTTCCATAATAATATCATACAAATTCTATTTGTTATTATTGTATTCTTCCCTTGTGATTGGAGTTTCTGGGTCAACGATGAGGACTTCATCGTAGGTCAGGCCATAGAGGTGATAGACAATATGGTCGATTTGTTTTTCTAACGAAGATGTATCCGCATTGGGATTATCCCTCTTTGCGTTTAGTATTCTGTCCACTAATCCGATGACGGACTGCTGCTTTGTGACATTTACAACTGGAATCGGAATTTCTTTTAGCTGATATATTTTAATGTGGAGTCCTTCTGGAAATACTTTTTTGTGCCAAAAACGAATAACTTTAGAGTTTAAAATACCTAATATATACTTCTGAGGGAATGATTTATCTAACTTGTAAATTAGATTGAGGGTATCGTTGCACAAATACCTTTTCTCATCAATAGTTGCACATATTTCAGTTGCAACATCTTTTATTATAATTTTTGAAGGAACAACAAAATACTCTATTCGTCTAGGCCCTGCACCAGCTTTCTCCATGAACAAATCTGGTCTATACCAAATCCATTCTTCACTTATTGGAGTACTATATCTTTGAATATTTCTTCCTCGAATCAGATTGTAATTATCTTCAGGAAAAGGAGTGTCGCTAATGAATCTCTTGTCATCACTTGTTTTTATTCCAAGAGAAAAATCTGCAATCTTTCCAAGTAAAACAGCATTCACCCTCGAAAGATCTACACTCTTTTCAAAAGCAAATGGAAAATTGTTGTGCGATCTAATCGCAGAATAAGAGAGATTATGTGGCATCCTAGAGAACAAATTGCCATCGTAATTCATCAACATTATATCGTTATCCGCAACCTTTTCTTTTGATAAGAGGATGATACACGTCTTAACTGTTGCACTTTCAAAGACTTTGTCTGGGAGGTCTACAAGTTGAATAACTCTTGTTTCATTTACGAGGAATTGCCTGAACAAAGAGAAGCTATCAGTCCCAAGCCAACTATTAGAAAAGATATAAGTGCATAATCCCTTCTCTTTTAATAATGTGTATGCACGTTCTGTAAAAATGCTATATAAGTCACTTTTGTTTTTTACCGTTTTATATATCTTTTGATATCTCTTTCTAATTACTTCATCTCTTATATTTGCAATATTTACATATGGCGGATTTCCTGTTACGATATCAAATCCTTCCTTCACGCCAAACATCCACTCTGCATCGAAATAGGAGCATGACGCATTTTGTTCAAACATATCCCAGCCAGCAAGTTGCTCAGCTTCGCTATGGCCAACAAAACCTGTATCTTCGATGGCTTTAGCGAGAGCTCTTCTCGTTTCTTTAATTTCACTCTTAAAACGCTGTTTGTCTATATTGCGTTTTGCCAAGAAAATTCTGTGGTTCAGCTCTTTTAGTTTATCTTTGTTCTTACGAACTTCTGGTGCAGATTCTACCAACGTGCCGTCATACTTAACAGGTATCAGCGTATTCGCAGCCACAAACTTTGATTCGAGATTTGGCAAGGGACGGATGCCAAAGTTATGGCCGGCATCATCTGTTGGCTTTTGGTCAACGACAAGAGAGATAAAGAAGCGTAGTTTGCTTATTTGTACAGCTATTGGCTGAATATCAACACCAAAGATGCAATGCTCTATAAGATATAGTTTACGAGCATAGTCAGGGTCATTGATATTTCCGTCAAAGGCTTCCTCTATATCTGCTAACCGTGCTTTGCGCTCTTCGTCTGCCTCTTCAGAGTATGCCTTTCGAAATTGCTCAATAGCCAAGTCTATCATGAAGTCCTTCCACATCTCGTTTGTTGCATCCAACTGTCGCAAAATATGCACCATTTGCTGAAGCACTCCCATAGGGAAAGCGCCAGAGCCACAAGCGGGGTCGAGCACCCGACAATTGTAGAGGGCCTGCATGATGTTGCGACGCTGTTCTTCTGTGAGCGTTGTTTCCTCTGTAGCATAGCTGAGCAAAGAGCGATATTGTGGTTCAAGTTCTTCACCACATGTGCGTTTCAAGTGGGCCACCAAACTTTCATCCACCATATACTGCACAATCTCACGTGGCGTATAGAAGGAGCCTGTCTGCTTACGCGCAGAGGTCTTTGTTTCTGGATTATAGGATGCCAATAGGTTCTCAAAAGCCTTACCCAAAAGTTCTGGGTCAAGTGATACTTCCTGATCAAGAGGTGTATTTTCCTCGATGGTGAAGTTATACCTTTTTAGTATGTCGATGATACCACGTGCAGAAACACTCTTCTTTTTCGTGTCACCATACCATTGTGAGAGGTCGATGCTGCGGCCTACCTCGTCGCCAAAGAATAACCAGTCAGGAAGATAGAGCTGTTCAAGGGATTCCTTTCGTTCTGAGAAACCATCGTAGTAAAGGTTCTTTGGTTTATCGTCAAGGCAATCGAACAAGCCACCATTCAGGAATGGCACATTGCTATTGGCCATTTTCAAGAACTCCTCTGCACCACCTTTCTTGAAATCTCCCTCATAGCGCATCAGATTGTTGACTGCATAGTCAGGATTCATGCCATGATAATTGCCTCTTACACGGAAACGCCGATTGTTAGGAGTATCCTTTCCCTCTGGTACAATGGGACGATTGAGCATGGCAAAGAACAAGTTCTGAAGAATGAGCCTGTAATACTTGCTTTGCTCAGCATCATAGAACATCGTCTTTCGAGCGTGTGGGTCGAATTCCTCGATAAAATGCTCCCTGATGTATAGTTCATCGAAGAATTCCTCTGGTATTAGATGTTTCTGTTTTAAGAACCAAACAAAAATGAGACGAGTAATGAGGCGGATACAACTCTCATGGTTAAATTTCTCATCGTCTTCAGTTGTTGTGAGGTCGTTGGGGAAGCGTGCCACTTGAACAGCCCAGGCGTACCAGTCAGAAAGTTCACCATAGAATTTCTTTGTAAGCAACTCACTGGAGAATACCTGCATCCAATGCTTATAAAGCTCTTCAAAGTTTGGATAGGCTTTGTCGCCAATGGATTCAAGAATATCAATGTGCCCACGATGGGGATTGCAGCACTTGATGTTGCGAAGCATACTTACCTTGCCAAGCTTTTCTCCGTCTCGCCATTGCTGGGTGTATTCGCTACGTTCACAAGTTGACAGTGCCAACCTATCACCCTGTTTAATGAATAGCACTACTGGCTGGGCAGCGGCTATACGATTGAAGCCACGAGTGAGTGTGGCCATTTCTGTTCGAGTCAGAGTTTGGCCATTGATGATATTGACTGCAAAGATCATCATACCCACATATTTACCTTCTGCAGCCTTGTGTTTTACCTTCTCCTTGTCTTGCTGCGTTGCATGACCAGAAAGAGAAGCCTCATCTACAGTACCAATAAAATAGGTGTGCTCTACTTTAGACATTATTTCATGTAAAGCTTTGGTTAATGGCCCAGGGTAGAGGCTGTCAAATGGTACAGAAGTACGAGTTACCTCATTGAATGATATATGAAGATGGTTGAGCATAGCTGAACATGCATCGAACAGCGGCTCGTAGATAAATTTCTTTAGGATAGTTTTCATTGTATTGTGGATTATTTAGTGATGTATTCCCATGCTATCAAATCAAAGTTTTCTCTCTTGAATTTCTCTTCCAGTCGAACGTCTTCTTGTTTTGATGCAAGGTTTATCCCTTTACGCGACTGTGCAATTTGAAGAATTGCATTAGTTGCTTGCTGGGGCACTTTCTCTTCCATCCATTGTTGAACAATTGCTGACAGTTTGGATATGCGTTCGTTCTGATGGGTTTCTATCCAATCTGGAAGAAAACGATTTTGATTTTTATTCTTACGAATGAAGTTGAGAATCTCTGCTCTGTTCATCTCTGTGTAAGTCGGTAACGCAGACTTATCCACTGGCTGACACATCAGGTATATTTCTCGGTATTTGTCTTTGATAGATTCTCGTTTAGGATAACCAATTACCGCAATTAAACTTTCCGGGATATTATCAAAGAGCGAATCCTCATTCTTGAAGCCTGTAAAGATTCCATTTGGCATGCGCTCCAACTGAAGCTTGTACTTTTCAAAATAATCAAGCAAATCCTGGCGGAAAACTTCCAATGAGAAATCCTTAAGTGAAAGGGTCTGTGGCGACTCAATATCGCTAATACTATTATTTTGCAGTTCTGCCAACAACCTATCTGCATTCTTATCTACCAGAGGATTATCTTTCTCCATCTGCATATACTCCTCGTTCAACTCCTGTGTCTCTGAACCAACAAGATTCATCGTTACCATGCGGTTCATGATACGGGATTCGAGTTTGAGATATTCTTCAAAAGATTTTGCAGGCCAGAAGTTGACACAACGAACCACCTTATTAGGAGAGCCGATACGGTCAATACGTCCAAAGCGTTGGATTAATCGTACGGGATTCCAGTGAATGTCATAATTAACCTGCATATCAGCGTCTTGTAGGTTCTGACCTTCTGAAAGACAGTCTGAAGCAATCAGTATATCAATAGCATCATCTAACAAACGAACTACAGAAGGATCGTTTTCTCTAACAAGTTTTTCCCATAAAGAATATGGTACACGCCATTGATGTTTCTCTTCATCAAAATATTTTTCTGGATCAAGATTAGCTTTATCGTAAAGAACACTCCAATCTTTTTCTCTGTAAAGTTTGCTGTAAGGAGCAAAACTTTGCAGTATTTCCTGGAAATCTCTCGTGTTATGTCTTCCTGAAGAAAGAATCTTGGAACCGGAAACAGAAGCCATACGAGAAAAGCCACGTTTCTTTAATTCATCAAATAAAAATTCTGCAGTATCACTGTAGGCTGTAAAGATGACAATCTTCTTGTTCTTGCTCTGTTGCTTTTCTTTAAGCAGCTCTACTAATTGCTCCAGTTTCTCATCTCTTTCAAAACCATTGTTATAATCCTCTTCAAAAGTTTTAAGGCTCTGATATATCTCGTTCAAACATTTTACATTGTGCTGGATTCCACGTTTGAAACCACCAAGATTCTTCATTTCTCCAAGACTAATAGAACGTTTGTTAAGAGTGAACATATCATCCATGTCGAAGTTCTCGTCATCGTCTGGAATATCTATATCAACCGTTCCGTTTTGTCTGTAATCTTCAAATTGGGCTACTTTTTGCAGAGTCTGTTCGTGAACATCAAGAACTTTCTTTACTGTCAGCAAACAAGAATGCCATGAGCTTTCCAATCGTTTCATAAATAAGATGCTCATCATCTTAACAAGGAATCGTTCACGGTTCACATTATCATTCCAATTACTTTTTGCACCCTTCTTTGCCTGTTGCTGAGATTCCGGTATAAAAAGGCTTGGCTGGTATGCAGTAAGAGTTAATTCTTCAAAAGCTTTATAGATATCCTCGGTACATGTATATTTACCAAAATGGTCAACACTTTTATATATATTTATTGGTTTTGCCTTTTCTGGGAAACCCATATCTTCACCCAAAGTCTTCTCAATCAGTTTTCGTGTTCTGGCAACAATTAGTTTATCTGTCAAGTTGAAGAATTTGGGTGACAGCATTGATATGAAAGAACCTATTGTCCGTTCAGGATTACCGCACCACTGAGTATACTTTCGATGACTATCAGCAAAAAGATTTCTTAGAGATTCAACTCCGAAGTCTTCAGTATCAAATGCATCATCCTCTCCTCTTCCTATTAGATTAAACTGACCCTTTACATCTTTCAATCCTGTATTTATTGGTGTTGCCGAAAGCATCAGTACTTTAAGTTGATGCCCATCTTGGTTCGCTTGAACTTGAATAAGATGTTCCATCAAATCCTTATAGCGATTTGACTTTTCATTACGCAGGTTATGGCTTTCGTCTATAACAATCAGTAATTTTTCACGATGTTGCAGATAATCCAGCTTATATGTCTCGTAACTTTTTTGCAAACGTTCGTTTTGCAAATCAGAATGAAAACGGACTTGATAGTCAAAGCGGTCTCTGTCGAAACGAGAGCCGGCTCCTTTCAGATATTGAACCCAGTTCTGCTGAAGCTTTTTAGGACAAAGCAAAACTGTAGTATATCCTTGAATCTGAAAGTATTTGATTACTGCAAGAGCAGAAAAAGTTTTACCCAAACCAACCGCATCCGCAAGTATTGCGCCATTGTATTTGCGAAGCATCTTTATAAGCGAAATTACTCCTTTCTGCTGATAATTGAAAAGAGTATTCCATATCTCACTGTTCTTCAATGTAGACATGTCCTGCTGGTGCTCCAATGACAGTGCACCATCCAAGTCGAGATCTGATTTGAACAGTTCGTAAAGTATTTTGTAATAGATTTCCTCCGGTGTGTATTTACGGAAGTATTCTTCTATCAAGCGAATGAAATAGTCTTTCACGCTGATAAGACCATTCTTTGGATTATCTGGATCCTGAATCTTTTCCTTGGCTGTCTTCCAAATATCCTCTATCCATTCGCAAACTTCTTTGTAATTAGGGTTTGTCCCGTTGTTGATTTCTCCAATTGTCAATTCTACATTGGAAGTTGGTTTCAATCCAAGACCTGCATCTGTCAAGTTACTACTGCCAGTCAAGTAATAACTGTTATTCTGCGGACGATTATTCTTGAATGAATATACTTTTGCATGACAAAAAGCGTTTGCTATAGCTCGAATCTGTACAGTATTTCTCTCCAAGAATGCTTTTGCATCCTTGGCATAATCGCTAAGTTGCAGAGTCGTATCTACTGTAAAGTCTCCATTTAACAAGTCTTTGATATCATCCAGCTGTTTTTCTTCACGAATCATCTCTGAAGAGACTATACGAAAAATATCTTCTTCAGGAATGTCATGGTATAGTTTGCTCAAGGCACGAATGGTAAAATAACCTGTTACTATATCAAGTTTTCCTGTATTGCCTGATTGGATACCAGAATACATATTGATGAAATCCCATACGGTCTTGATACTGAGACCTGATTCGGGATAACGGTCCACTTTGTTGTCAATAAGCATAATTAGGCGTTAGCTTTAGACAGCGCATATTATCGGCTTGAATATGGACTACAACCAGGACCTCCAGACATAGAAAAAGCGTAGAACGCTACTTACCTATATCTGGAGGCCCTAGGAATAGCCCATAACACCGGATAAGTCGTGCCTACGCTATCGCATAGGCATTAACTTGTCATTTGGTGTTATATGATATCGTGTGAATTTCCTAGGTTCCCAGATATAACCAACAACATTAATGCTGTAATTGTTTTCCAATATTTTCATATCGCCACCCTGCTCTCAGGGATTACTGCCAATGGCAGGAGTCGTTTACGACTATTCGGCAATACTCATTGGCAAAGTTACGATTAAGCGAGCACAATGCAAAATAAAAAGGCAATTTTTATTTTCATTGTCGAGCGTGAGTAACTAAGAGCTTTAGCTCAACGTTACGATTAAGCGAGCACAATGCAAAACAAAAAAGGAGAAAAACTATCAATGACTGAAGTTTTTCTCCTTAAGTGATGAGATTGAATAACGAGGTGTGATTAAATCAAATTTATAAAATCGGAGTATTTCAGTATTGGTATTCCTGCATGAGAACCTAAATCGGTGAGATCCTTGTCACCACTGACTATATAATCAACGGGAACACTTTCTGCAAAAGATAATAAATACAAGTCTTTAATATCACGAATTGGAGACTTTGCTTCTATAGTAATGTCCGACATGTAACACACATCATCTATCATCTCATAAAAATAGTATCTGGTCTCCTGAGTTATAAGATTGTCGAACTTTGGACGCGAAATCACATCTCGGATTTCGTTAAGTAATTGATCACAAACGTATACCTGAATATCATGACGACACAAAACATCAGCTAACGATGATAATCGTTTGCCTATCATGAATGATACCCACAGGTTTGTGTCAAACAATACTTTCATGCTCCAAAACGAACGGCATTAACTTCTGCCGCAATCTCATCATCTGTCATTACGGGAGATTTCGGGCATGAATTAATAAAGCGTTCAACCGTTGAGCGACGTGTACGTACTCGCCACCCCATTCTTGAAGCAAGAGCCTCTATGAAACTCTTATCCTTAAAAGGAACTGTCAGTACATAATCTTCCATAGTTTTTGTATTATGTTTTATACTAATACTTAATAAACTTAGTTGATAGAACAACAATCACTTTGCAAATTTACAATCGTCATAATGATCTTCATTGGCAAAGTTAGTGCAAACCGAGCGCAATACAAAACAAAAAGACATTTTTTTTGTTTTTATTACCGAGGTGCAGCCTAACTAAGACTATAGTCAACGTTACGATTAAGCGAGCACAATGCAATACAAAAAAGGAGAAAAACTATTAATGACTGAAGTTTTTCTCCTTAAGTGATGAGATTGAATAAGTTCTCTGGTGAAATGAAAAGGATGTTATTTTTTTATTCTTTCACCTATTAAGTTTATTAATTTTCGAGTAGGCTCTATCAAAGGAGATATTTCCTGTTCTGTTGCATCGTATGAACAGTTGTAATCACTATTATTTCTTATGGTTTGCAAGTCAGAGTAAAGACGGCCTGCTTCTGATGGAAATATTCCTGTCCTAATATAATAATTGCCAAATAATGCTATTACCCCTTTATGTGTATTGACGGGATGCCCATCATGAATAAGCAATGCATTAACTGCATGAAACAGAGCGTAATACAATCTGTTTGCAATTGTGTCCCAATGGCCAAGATGTTGATATTCTGCCAACTGTTCTAAGGTCTTGCAGGCTTTTTCATACTCTAAGCCTGTAATAATTTTGCGTTCTTCTTCATTAAGGCTCATACTAATACTATTTTATCGTTTTCAACATTCTTATAATAAGGGAGGAAGGACCATGATTTCCACTGCTTCTTGGTGTAAAGAGTAGGATTGATGTCTTCGCCTATTTCCCAACCATAATAACGAAACGGATATACAACCTTATAATCGTCTGCTTCCAAATTTGGCTTGTCTATAAGAATCAGCAAATCCCAATCAGAGTCAATGTTATTATCACCACGGGCACGAGAGCCATAAAGGTATAGGGTACTTCCTTTGGGGAGCACTTTCTTAGCCACTTTCTTGATGTTGTTGATAATTTGTGATTGTCTCATATATATAGAATCAATACGGGATGGAGAATTCTCATTGAACTGGTTTATAGGTCATAAATCGTTCTTCATTGGCAAAGTTAGTGCAAACCGAGCGCAATACAAAACAAAAAGACATTTTTTTTGTTTTTATTACCGAGGTGCAGCCTAACTAAGAGCTTTAGCTCAACGTTACGATTAAGCGAGCATAATGCAATACAAAAAAGGAGAATTTTACTATAACGTCACAATGGTGCCTTAACATTTTTAACCTTTTTTATATCTTAAAAAGAGGTGGGAATGGCGATTTTAAATGATTTATTATGAGAGGAAGATGGAATAAATATGCGGAGAAGGGATTCTTGTGCATATTTATACGTTTTGACATTTTTGTTTGCTTGTAGGGGTTTTATATAGCATAATGCAACAAAACGGGCAGAATGCCAGTCATAATATCAAATCGGCTATATTTAAAATCTCGACTTAGTTAAGTCTTTTTGAATTTAAACTTAACTTTGGTTTCAAAAAAACTTAACTTTGACATTTTGCAAAGTTAACTTCCGTGGAAAATAGACTTCGCCAGAGTTTCAACTCCGGCGAACTTTCATTTTGCCAAAATGTATATATACAAAAAATGCATAACCACTCGTGCGGTTATGCATCCTTTCCTGCTAATGCAAAGATAATACATTTTTCTGCGAAATGCAAATGCCGCCTTCCCGATTTTAACATTCCAACACTCTCGGAAACCTTGTTTGGATTTCTTCGGACTGTAGCGTTTCCCACATAATGTTACATAAGCAATAGTTTATGATACATGAAAGCATGAAGGGGGAAAGATAAATGTTCTAACTTTGCTAAATACAGCAATCCTAACCCCCCAATCAGCCCTGCATTTTTTTGTAAACAGTAAGTTTTTTGTTAGATTGTTTGGGATTAAAAACTGTAAAAGAACTGAGATTATTCTTAAAAACTTTAGATTATTTTGGGACGTAAAGAATTTTGTGCTAAATTTGCAGGAATTTGATATATTGCATAAGTATGGCTCAAGAAAAGCAGCAGAAAATAGATATTGACCAGATTATTCGTGCTAAAGCGGGAAAGAAGGCAAAATATGTGCCCAAATTCCTGATTTCGTGGCTGAAGCGAACATTGCATCAGGATGAGGTGAACCGTTTTCTTCTTGGCAGAGCTGCAGGAAAGTACGGCGTGGATTTCCTTGACGAGTGTGTGGATTATCTGGAAATGGACATAACTGTTCGTGGACTTGACTCGCTCCCAACCAATGAGGGTGACCGCTATTTCACTATCGTGAGCAATCATCCCCTCGGAGGCGAGGACGGAGTGGCACTGGGTAAGCTGGTCTGCCATAAGTGGGACAGCAAGATGGTGTATTTGGTGAACGATGTGCTGATGAACCTGCAAGGACTTGCACCTCTGTGTGTGCCAATCAACAAGACCGGTTCGCAGAGCCGTAACTTCCCGAAGATGGTGGAGACAGCCTTCCAGAGCAAGAAGAATGTGGTGATGTTTCCCGCCGGTCTCTGCTCACGCAAGCAGAAGGGTGGTGTGATTCGCGACCTCCCTTGGAAGAAGACTTTCATCACTAAGAGTGTGCAGTATCAGCGTGATGTGATTCCTGTGCATTTCTCAGGTCATAACTCACAGAAATTCTATAACATTGCCCGTTGGTGCAAGCGTCTTGGCATTAAGTTCAACATTGCCATGCTGTACTTGGTGGATGAGATGTATAAGAATGTGGGCAAGAAATTCACGGTAACCTTTGGCGAACCAATCCCCTGGCAGACTTTCACCGATAAGTCCAAGACTCCGGCTGAGTGGGCACAGTGGGTACAGGATAAGGTGTACAGTTTAAGTGAAGAATAGCCATCCGGAAGATTAGTGTGTTCTGCGGTTTTGCCGCAGAAAAGACTTAAACCCCCAAGAACTTAAAAACTCAATAATGATAGAACCAATTATTTCTCCTATTCCAGTGGACGTGCTGAAAAGTGAACTCACAGAAGACAAGCGTCTGAGATTCACAAATCGCAGCGGTAACGAGATTTATATTGTAACATGGCAGAATGCGCCAAACGTGCTTAAGGAAATCGGACGTTTGCGCGAAATCGTATTCCGTGCAGCCGGTGGCGGTACTGGTAAATCGATGGACCTCGATGAATTTGACACTTGTGAGAATCCATACAAGCAACTCATTGTATGGGATCCGGAGGAAGAGGTCATAGTGGGTGGTTATCGCTACATCCTTGGTAAGGACGTGCAGGTTGACGACAATGGTCAGCCAGTGCTCTCTACCAGCCACCTTTTCCATTTCAGTCAGCGCTTTATGGATGAATATATGCCTTATACCATAGAGTTGGGACGCTCCTTCGTGTCGCTTGACTACCAGTCCACACGTGCCGGTTCAAAGGCAATCTTCGCCCTTGATAACCTGTGGGACGGACTCGGTGCGCTTACAGTCATACTGCCAAACGTCCGTTATTTCTTCGGAAAGATGACTATGTATCCGAGCTATAACCGCCGTTGTCGCGACATGATTCTCTATTTCCTCAAGAAGCATTTCCCCGATCCTGACCAACTCATCACTCCGCATACTCCTCTGCAGTTGGAACATGAGGAGTCTGAACTGGCGGAAATCTTCAATCAGGATGATTTCAAGGAGGACTATCGCATACTTAACCACGAGGTGCGTGCATGTGGCCTTAACATTCCACCTCTGGTCAACGCCTATATGTCGTTGTCGCCAACCATGCGTTTCTTCGGAACTGCTATTAATGACGAATTCGGAGATGTGGAGGAAACTGGTATTCTTATTGCCGTGCAAGAAATCCTTGCCGACAAATATGTACGTCACATCGAATCATTCGTTAAGGAACATCCGTCTGCCCTGAAGATTGACCGCACTACACTCAGACGTGCATTGCGCAAAAGACATTAGTACAAAAAACAGAAATATTGTGCTTTGCCACTGAAGGTTTTATAGCTTCGTTTAGTGGCAAAGATGGTGGATTAAAACTCTCCGTTCTTGCAAACCCTGCAGAAAGGAGAGTTTCTTTTTCGTGAATCTGTCCTGAAAGCAATGCAACCGGTATGCCATGCTGTTGGGCATGGCGAAGAATATGCATTGGTAGCTTCCCCATAAGCGTCTGACGGTCGCTGCTGCCTTCTCCCGTTATAACGATAGTGGAGTTTGCCAGAAGCTTGTCGAACTGCAGCATTTGCAAAAGCAGTTCCGCTCCCGATTCCATCCGTACCTCTACTTTACCCTTGCACAGGGACTGGAGTGCTAATAACGCGAATCCGCAGCCACCGGCTGCTCCCGCACCAGGCAAAAGTGAATAGTCTGTTCCTGTTTCCGCTTTTATCTGTTCGGCAAACAATTGTGCCCGTTTGTCGATTCTCTCAATCTCATCTATGCTTTTCGCTCCTTTCTGCCGTGCAAAAACATAAGCAGCGCCTTGCGGCCCGCAGAGAGGATTCTCCACGTCACTGGCTATGGTGATTTGGAGTGGAGAGGTACGTCCTTCTATAATCGGAAAAGCATTGGAAAGAGCGTCTAAAAGTCCTTTCCCTGCATCACTGGTGGCACTTCCTCCTAATCCAATGATGATGTGGTTGCAACCAAGACGTACAGCTTCGGCAATCATTTCACCTGTACCTGCCGACGATGCTTCCCATGGGTTGAATTCTTGCTCAGTAAGCAGTGACAGTCCGCTGGCACGAGCCATCTCGATTACTGCTGTGTCGCCGTTGGTGATTGCGAATTCAGCAGAAATAAGACGCATAAGAGGGTCGTGGACAGTGATGGTTCTGCGTTCAGCCTTTATGGCACAGGAGAAAGCGTCAAGCATTCCGTCGCCTCCGTCGCTCATGGTCAGTGATACAACTTCTGCGTCAGGAAAGGCGGCATGCACCCCCTCTGCTGCAGCGGCATTGGCTTCGGCTGAGGTGATACAGCCTTTCATCGAGTCGAAGGCAATGATGATTCTCATTTGGTTTCGAGTTTGATAGTAGCTGTGCGTAGTTGGTCGGCAGTGGCGGTGAGGGTTATGCGTGAACTGCCTTGACCGGCACGCAGAATCGCAAGTGCAGAGCCTTCGTTGAGGTGTACCTCATTGCCGACATTGATGTCATCGCTGCTCATGTTGCCATTACCGACTGCTGCAATACGTGCGTCACCGGTGATGTTGAGCTTTACAAGATTGTTGGCACTGACTACCCGTCGTCCCTTGCTGTCCACAGCGGTGATACGTACATGCTGAAGGTCGATGCCGTCTGCGGTCCATGCGGAATTGTCCGGCTCGAGTTTCAGGGCAACGGCTTGTCCTGTGGTCTCAATCTTGTGGCGGGCAACAATCTTGCCGCCGGTTCGGGCAATCGCCTCGATATTTCCGGAGTGATATATAATATTGATAAAGCGGAGCTGGTTGCGAAGTTTAGGATTGCTGCGCTCGTTCTTCTGTGTCCCGACTACTTTGCCGTTGACACGCAGTTCCGCTTCGTCCGCATTGGTGTAAACAATAACAGACAGCGATTCTCCTTCGGTCCGGTTCCAATGGTCGGAAAGCCGGTTGAGTCCGGTCTTTATTCCATTCCACTCTGTGGTTCGGCTGGCTTCCTGAATACCAATATGCACTACAGGTTCGTCGCAGAACATACTCTTGATAAGATACGCTGCAGGCTTGGGCTGAAGAGTTATGTCGAAGAAACCTTGCGCCCAGCCTTTCTCGGGCCAGCCCTGGCTCTCGCCGAGATAGTCAATCGCTCCCCAGTAAGCCAGACCGATGACACGGTCGAGATCCATTTCGTAGTAGTTGGGTCCCATGGCTGCAGTGCTTGCCTCGCTCTGGTAGAAAATCATGTGAGGGAACCTGCGTCCGTCGGTCGGGAAGTACATATACCTATAATTATATGCCTGCACGTCGGTCTCCATGGCGAGGTCGCACGGCAGGGAATCTGTCTCCCAGTTGCGATAGCGCGGATGCATGGCAACGGTGACGAGGCGAGTGTCGTCGTAGCGCTGAAGCAGAGTCTTTTGCAGACGGTAGGCTGTCACACCCCAGTCGTTGAATGCCTGGTTGGGATCTTGCTGCAGTTCGTTGCCAAGGCTCCACAGCACTACACTTGGAGAATTGCGGTCGCGCTTCACCCATTCCGGTACGTCGTACTGCCAATGGTGCTCCCACGGAGTTCTGCCTCCGGTGTGCTGGCGTGTCCATTTGTCGTAGAGTTCGTCAACTACGAGTATGCCGTAGCGGTCACAGAGTTCGATGAGTGATCGGCTGTAGGGATTATGGCTGGTGCGGATGTGGTTGATGCCGAACGATTTGAGCAACTGAATCCGTTTCTCTATTGCACGTGGGTAGGCTGCTGCACCAAGTGCGCCGAGTGTGTGATGGTTGGCAATTCCCTTGAGGAGTACCTTCTTCCCGTTCAGACGCAAACCGTATTCTGGAGAGAATTCCACTGAACGTACACCGAAATGCTCACAGATGCTGTCGGTAAGTGTGCCGTCGGGCAGGAAGAGCTTTACCTGTGCTGTGTAGAGATAAGGTTTTTCACAGTCCCAGAGCTGAGGCTGTAAAAGGGAAATATCGCTGAGCTGATATTCACGCAGTTTCTGCTGAGGACGGAAGGGCAGTTCCTGACGGTGTGTGGCTACGGTCTTTCCGTCTGCATCGTTTATGGAAACTTCCACAGTGACAAACTTGGTCTTGGAGTCGTACTGGCAGGCGATTTCCGTCTGCAAGCTTATTGTTGCGGATGAGGTGGAGATATTCTTCGTCTCTATGCGAAGAGGGTGACGTGCGAAGTAAAGACGTGGATGGGTGGCAATGAGATGGACGTCGCGGAACAATCCGCCACCAGTGTACCAGCGGGAATTGGATTCCTTGCCAGTATCTGCTTTTACTGCCAGAACATTAGGCTCGCCGTAACGAAGCAGTTTTGTCACATCTATTTCAAAGCCTACATATCCGTAATCCGTTCCTCCGATACGTTGTCCATTGAGGTAGACATCGCCAACAAGCATGATGCCTTCAAAGTCCAGCAACACACGCTTTCCCTTGAGTGACGCGTCGGGCGTAAACGTCTTGCGATACCATCCAATACCCATCTCCTTGAAACCGCGGGGACTGAGACGGCTGCGGATGTTTGCGCCGAGGTCGCTGTTGTCAGGACGTTCACTGGCATCAGGTGCAATCCATGCCTGCTCGATGAGGAAGTCATGGGGGATGTCTATGTCGCGCCAAGAACTGTCGTTGAATGATTCGGCTTCAGCTCCGGGAATATCTCCGTTATGGAATTTCCAGCCGAAATTCATGTTCTGTACTACTCGCGGTGCAGCTTGGGAATGAAGAATGAAGCAAGAAAAATGAAGAATAAAGAGAAGTAGTAGCCTTTTCATAGATGTTTTGATAGTTAGTTTTTGCAAAGTTATGAATTTATTTCTACATTTGCCAAAAATTTAGTCAAATGTACGAGGAACAAACAAATGCAGCTGTTGCATTGCTGAAGCGACTCATTGCTACACCATCGGTGAGCAGGGACGAAAGTGCGGCAGCAGATATTATTGAAGAGTATTTAAGAGAAAAGGGTTTGGAGCCAAAGCGCCATGCCAATAACGTGTGGGTTGTGTCAAAGAATTATGACGAAGGCAGACCAACCCTGTTGCTCAATGCCCATATTGATACAGTGCGTCCGGTAAACGGCTGGCAGCACGACCCGTTTACTCCGGTGGAGGAGGGTGGGCGCATCTACGGACTCGGCAGCAACGACTGCGGTGGAGGACTGGTGACCTTGCTGCATGTTTTCCTCGGATATGAGGAGGACGCGGAGAAATGCAAGGGTGTAAATCTTGTGTATTTGGCAAGTGCTGAAGAGGAGGTGTCAGGCAAGAACGGGATAGAGTGTGTATTGCCCTTATTGCCCAAGATAGATTTCGCCATAGTCGGAGAACCAACCGGAATGCAGCCGGCTATCGCAGAAAAGGGATTGATGGTTGTTGATGCCGTTGCCCATGGCAAGTCGGGGCATGCAGCACGAAACGAAGGGGTGAATGCCATCTACAAGGCAATGGACGATGTGGCAAAGCTGCGTGCGGAGGCAACTTCTCACGAACTGTTCCCTAAAGTCAGTGATTTCCTGGGAGCAGTTAAGACCTCTGTTACAATAATTCAAGCAGGAACGCAACACAATGTGGTTCCTGACACATGTACATTTACTATTGATGTGCGTAGCAACGAACTCTATTCCAATGAGGAGATTTTTGAGATTCTTTGTGCGAACCTGACCAGTGAACTGAAGGCTCGTAGTTTCAGACTCTCATCCTCGTGTATAGATATGGAACATCCTCTTGTGAAAGGATGCACGGAACTTGGACTTGAGCCTTTTGGTTCACCTACATTAAGCGACCAAGCTCTCATGAAGTTTCCTTCACTCAAGCTTGGTCCAGGTCAGTCGTCGCGTTCGCATACCGCAGACGAATATATTTGTGTAAGTGAAATTGCCGATGCTTTCAGAATATACGATTATATCATCGGCAGGCTCTCACCGTTGATTTTGCGGTAAAGGTCGAGCGCGAAGACATCGGTCATGCCGCTGATATAGTCAAGTACAGCCATCAGACGGGTGTAAACATCCTCATCATCAACCTCATACTGCGAGCTGACTCTTGACAGCAATACCTGAGAGTAGGCGCGATGAGGCTCCATGGCAGCTTCGGTAAATAGCTCGATGAGTTGTGAAATGATGCGGTAACCGGCAAGTTCAATGTCAACAACGTCCTTACTTCTGTATATCTTCTTGAAAGACACCTCTGTACAGTGATTGTATGCGTCGCGCAGAGGCTGTGGCAGGTTCTGGATAAGACTTCCGGTGAATGTCCCTTCGAGGATGGCAGCTTCATTTTCCACGAATGTTTCGACGCAGGAGCGTTCAAGTTCGCCAATGGCACATGAGCGCAGGTAAACAATTCTCTCGTTGGCGTCGTTCACAGTGCTCAAGACTTTCTTGATGTGCTCATGCTGTTTAGGGTTGCAGAGCGAAATGAGAAGTTCGGTAGTCTCCTCAGTAGTGAGAATATGTAGTTTATGAGAGTCTTCTATGTCCATTACTTCATAGCAGATGTCATCAGCTGCCTCTACGAGAAAAACCAGAGGGTAGCGGGCGAACTTGCCGTCTGCGGACTTAGGAATTCCCAGCTCATTGGCTATACGCTCGTACGCGGGTTGTTCGCTGCAGAAGAATCCGAATTTCTGCTTTTTGCCGGAGAGAGTGGCAGGGTAGGGGTATTTTACAATCGAAGCCAGGGTGCTGTATGTCATCACAAATCCACCTTTGCGACGTCCCTTGAATGTGTGAGTGAGCAGACGGAAGGCGTTGGCGTTTCCGTCAAAATGAGTGATGTCTGCCCATTGCTCTTCTGTTACCAGTTCCTTGTATTTCTGTCCGTTGCCTTCGCTGAAATAGCTGGCGATGGCACGTTCTCCGCTGTGTCCGAAAGGCGGATTGCCCATGTCGTGTGCGAGACATGCCGCACTCACAATTGCACCGCACTCGGAAAAGTGGGTGGATGCTAGTTCGGGATGACGTTCGATAAGCAGACGCGATACGTCGTCTCCAAGACTTCTGCCAACACTCGCCACTTCGAGTGAGTGTGTCAGGCGGTTATGAACGAATACGCTGCCAGGCAAAGGAAAAACCTGGGTCTTGTTCTGAAGCCTGCGGAAAGGAGCTGAGAAAATAAGTCTGTCGTAGTCGCGCTTAAATTCTGTGCGGTCGTCATTACGCTCCACATGTATGTGCTCCTGGCCCAAGCGTTTGTTTGATATGAGTTGTTTCCAATTCATTTTATTCCACTTATGCTATTTTTTTGCAAATGTAATGTTTTTCTCAGTTATTTGCACTATCTTTGCACCATAAAAATGTAAACGTCATGAAAGTGCAAATAGTCAATAAATCTCATCATGCATTACCAGCTTACGCCACGGCATTGTCGGCAGGAATGGATTTGCGTGCAAACCTTGATGAACCTGTTACGCTTCAGCCCATGCAGCGAGCTTTGATTCCAACAGGACTCTTTATAGCTCTTCCAGCCGGTTACGAGGCACAGGTGCGTCCAAGAAGCGGTTTGGCAATCAAGCGTGGAATCACTGTCCTGAATTCTCCGGGAACGGTTGACGCAGATTACAGAGGTGAGGTGTGTGTGGTGCTGGTTAATCTGAGTAATGAGCCATTCGTTATCAATGACGGAGAACGCATAGCACAGATGGTTGTTGCACGTCACGAACAGGTAGAGTGGACTGCAGTGGAAGTGCTCGAAAGCACAGAACGTGGTGAAGGTGGTTTCGGACATACAGGAGTGTAAGAGGCCGTTTGCGGTTTTACCGCAGAAATAAATAGTCGAAAAGTTGAAAAAAAAATCATATTTACATATAAGAAAGTGGCTCGTCGTAGTTTGTCTTATTCTGTTGGGGGTTACAACAGGTAAGGCACAGGACAATGTTGAACCTCGTACAGCTAACGAGAAAGCGGAAGCCTTTTTCCTTGAGGGTGTGCGTCTTCAACTTAGGCGTGATTATGATCAGGCTTACGAACTCTTCTCACACGCTCTCTATCTCAATCCCAATCATGTGGGGGCATTATACGAGTTGTCAAACTATGCCCACTATATGCACAACGACTCACTTGCAACTGTGCTGATGGAGAAAGCTGCGTCTTTGGATACAGGAAACTATTACATCAAGCAGGCGTTGGTGAATCTTTATGTAAACCAGAAACGTGATTCCGATGCCATTCTTCAGCTGGAAAGTATGGCAAAGCAATATCCTCGCAAGAGTGAGGTGCTGTTCATGCTTGTCGATATGTACAAGAAGAAGGATGACTTCCAGCATGTTGTCAAGACTCTAGACCGCATAGAACTTCTGGAAGGCAAGAGCGAAATGCTATCAACGGAGAAGTTCCGTATCTACGCCCAGATGAAGGATATGAAACGCGCTTTTGCCGAAATGAATGCCTTGGCAGAGGAATATCCCAATGACTTGCGCTACAGGGTGCTTATCGGTGACCTTTATCTCGATGACGGAAAACCAGAGAAAGCATACGAAGTGTATAGTAAGTTGGAGAAGGAAGAACCAGACAACGTGAATCTGCTGCTTTCGCTCGCTTCGTATTATCAGCAGCAGAATAACGATTCTCTGTATCAGAATACGCTCGAACGTCTCGTAACCAATAATCGTCTTGACTACGAAACACGCTTCCATCTCATTCAGAGCATTACATACCAGAGTTTGCAGCAGCAGGTGGATACGGCACAGGTTATGCCGCTTTTCCGTCAGATGCTTGCCGCACCGCAGGAAGACAGCCGTGTGGCAGAACTCTGTGCACGCTATATGATTACCAATGGTGCACCTTCAAGTGCTACTAAACCAGTTCTCCGACAGGTTCTGGCGATTGATCCGGAGGTCGCAGACGCAAGAAGCCAACTGCTCATCTATGCAGTAGAAGAAAGCGATACGAGCGAAATTATACGTCTGTGTCGCACAGCTGTGGATTATGGTTCGACCGACTTGATTTATTACTATTACCTTGGAATAGCATATTTCCAGCAGGATAAGTATAAGGATGCTCTTAATGCCATTCAGCAGGGAATTAAACTTACTGACACTAAGAGCAACAACCAGGTAGTATATAATATGTATGCGGTCAGTGGTGATATTTATCACATGATAGACAACGACGAGCGAGCTTTCCAGTCATACGACACCTGTCTCATCATGCGTCCCGATGACCCTCTTGTTCTCAATAACTATGCCTATTATCTTTCTTTGTTGAAAAAAGACCTGAAACGGGCTGAGGCTATGTCCAAGAAGTCCATTGACCAGGAACCGGAGAATGCCACATACCTTGATACTTATGCATGGGTACTCTTCCAGCAGCGACGTTATTCTGAAGCCAAGGTGATGATAGATTCCGTAATGACGATTCTGGGTGACAGCATCTCTGCTGACGATGCCGGTCTGGTGGAGCATGCAGGAGATATCTATGCTCAGTGCGGGCAGATTGAACGTGCTGTGGAACTGTGGCAGCAAGCCTTGGATTTAGGACATAATGTTGATATTATCAGTGAGAAAATCAGAAAAAGAAAATACTTTGAACCGAAGAAGAAATGAAGAAACTATCCATATTAGCATTCTTATTGACAATTGTCATACTGACCGCTTGTCGTAGCACCGGATCATCAGTTAAGGGTGGCTCCGGTACGGATTCCGGAACCACATTCTCTGCTAAGAACTATCTGGAGAAGGTGGTAAAGAACCACAGCACTCAGACACATCTTACAGCGAAGGTTAAGCTGACTATTTCTGTTGGCAGTAAGTCGCTGTCTACCAGTGGCTCCCTGAAAATGAAGCGCGACGATGTAATCCAACTCTCAGTTGTGGATCCTTTGATTGGAGTTACTGAAATAGGCAGAATGGAGTTTACTACCAACAAAGTGCTTATCATTGACCGTTTCAACAAACAGTATATCGATGTTCCATACAGTGATGTGGAATTCCTAAGCCGTGCAAACCTAGACTTCTATTCACTTCAGTCCCTTTTCTGGAACGAAGTGTTCCAGCCTGGAGAGAAACAGCCACGCGCTGATGCTTTTACCTATACTCGTTCGACAGCCGGAACAAACCGTAGTGAGGAAAAAGTCAATATGACCTTCCGCGATGAAATACTCTCGTACGATTTTACTACACAGGCAGACAACGGACGTCTGATTCAAACTTCGATATGGGGAAACAATAACTCCAACGCGCAGTTCTCAACCAGCTATGCAGACTTCTCAGCGTTCGAGGGTAGTTCTTTCCCACGTCAGATTACTCTTAAATTTACGATGGATTCAAAGCAGGGCACACTGGCTCTTCGCCTCTCTTCTGTTCACAATGCAACAGATTGGGTAACCCGCTCCACTGTGCCTTCCAAATACACCAAAGCCAATCCTGAAAAGATTTTTCAATCACTGGTTAAATGATTTTGAAATAGTACAATGAAGCGCATACTGATTATATTTATCACCGTTTTTTGTGTTACTGCACTCTTTGCTCAGACAAAGGGTAAGAAAACCACTACACGTAAGACAACTCGAACAACTAAGGTTGACAAGAAGACACAGTTGCGCAACGAACAGGCTTCAACACAAAAGAAACGCAAGCAACAGCAGCAGGAGGCACTGAGACTCAATAAGTCTATCCGTTCGAGTCTTGACTCAGTGCTTATTCTTGACCATAATATCAGTGAAGTAAAACTCGTTATTGACACTCTCAATCACGATATTGACACTCTCAACACCAGAGTTTCCGTTCTTAATCGTCAGGTTGACTCGTTGAAGGCAGAACTGGCAGACAAGAAATCCAATTACGCCAAGGCTTTGGTCTATCTGCATCGACACAAGACAGTGCAACAGAAACTCATGTTTATTTTCTCTGCATCATCTCTGCAGCAGGCAGTGCGTAGAGCAAGATATGTGAGGGAGTATTCTGCTTTCCAACGTGCTCAGGGAGAGATTATCAAGGAAAAGCAGCGACAGGTTAGGGAACTACAGAACCAACTGCTTGAATCCAAGGCAAGACTGGAGAGCAAACGCAGTTCTGTAGCCTCTCATCAACGCAAACTTGAGACTGCACGTTTGGATCAGAAGAAGAAAGTGGACTTCCTCAATAAAAACCTGGCTAACGTGCAATCGCAAATCAAAGCGTTGCAGAAGAGGGAGTTGGCGCTTAATGCGGAAATCGACCGCATTATCCGTGAGGAGGCGGAGGCAGCTCGCCGTAAGGCGGAAGCAGAACGTAAGCGTCGTGAGGAGGCTGCACGTAAGGCTGAGGAAGCCCGCCGCGCAGCAGAAGCTAAACGTCTTGCTGAGGCCAAGGCAGCCCGTGAACGAGCAGAAGCGGAAAAACGCAGAGCAGAGGAAGCTGCTCGCGCTGCAAAAACCAAAGCCGAACGTGATGCTGCACGTATAAACGAGGAGCGGGCAGCAGCGGCAGTGCGTACTGCAACCACTGAAGTGAAGGCTGCAGAGAGTGCTGTGGCAAGTAGCGCAACTCGAAGTGAAACCACATGGGTAGACAATTCAGCAGACACCAAGCTCTCAAATACATTTTTGTCTAATAAGGGACGTCTTCCTATGCCTATAACAGGTCCTTACAGCATTGTCGGTCATTTCGGCCAGTACAGAGTCGCAGGACTTAAGGATGTGACTCTTGACAACAAGGGTATAGATATTCGAGGTCAGCAGGGAGCACAGGCACGTGCCGTGTTCTCAGGTGATGTGTCGTCAATATTCCAGTATGGAGGACATTACATTGTGATGCTGCGTCACGGTGACTATATCAGTGTGTATAGCGGACTTAAGAGCGTCAGTGTCAGCAAGGGGGCAAAAGTCTCAGCCCGACAGAATCTGGGTGTTGTAGGTCAGGACGATACTGGAAACTATGTACTGCATTTCCAACTTCGTACATTGTCAACCCGTGCACGACTTAATCCTGAAAACTGGCTTGGACGATAACTCATAAACTCTTGTTTATGATATTATCAAAAAAAATAATGGGAGAGAATTAAAAAAACTATTGAAATACAAATTCTGTCTCGTTTAAAATTGCTAACTTTGCAGTTCAAAAACAAATTCCAAAGTATTATTTTTTAGGTTTAGCGATTTTTAGGACAGACAACAATGGAACGCCTTCCAAAAGGATATTAAAAAGACTTCCATTGCGGTCGTGCCGAAACGCGGTTAAATCCACGGAACGACTATGAACGAAATGAAAAAAATCAAAACAGCGCTTATCTCTGTCTTTCACAAAGACGGACTCGATGAACTCCTGCAGACTCTGCATGCTGAAGGTGTGCAGCTTCTCAGTACTGGTGGTACTCATGCTTTCATTGAAAGCCTTGGCCTTCCTTGCAGCAAAGTAGAAGACCTCACTACTTATCCTTCAATCCTCGGAGGACGTGTGAAGACTCTTCACCCAAAAGTATTCGGAGGAATCCTCGGACGTCGCGCTCTTGAAAGCGATCAGGCAGAGATGGCTAAATACGAAATACCAGAAATCGACCTCGTTGTCGTAGACCTTTATCCATTTGAGCAAACTGTTGCTTCCACTGACGATGCAGCTGCTATTATCGAGAAAATCGACATAGGCGGTATCTCCCTCATCCGTGCTGCAGCCAAGAACTTCAACGATGTAGTTATCGTTCCAAGCAAGGCTGAGTATGCACCTCTGCTTAAGATGGTGAAGGAACAGGGTGCACAGACTACTCTTGAACAGCGTCGTTGGTTCGCTACCCAGGCTTTTGCAGTAAGCTCACACTACGATACTGCTATCCACGCTTGGTTTGAGAAACAGTAAATAGTTATTGCGATAATAATCCTCCACTCTTCATTTTTAACTCTTCATTTATTTATGGGTTTTTTTAGTTTAACACAAAATATATCGATGGACCTCGGCACAGCCAACACCATTATCATCGTAAATGGCAAGGTGGTTGTTGACGAACCTTCAGTTGTAGCTCTTGACCGCACTACAAAGAAGATGATTGCGGTGGGTTCAAAGGCAAAACTGATGCATGAGAAGACTCACGAGAACATTATCACATGCCGCCCTCTGCGCGACGGTGTGATTGCAGACTTCTATGCATGCGAACAGATGATGCGCGGACTTATCCGTATGGTCAACATGGGTCATCACCTCTTCTCTCAGTCTCTGCGTATGGTGATTGGAGTCCCAAGTGGTGCAACTGAAGTTGAACTTCGTGCTGTTCGTGACAGTGCAGAACATGCAGGCGGACGTGATGTCTACATGATTTACGAGCCAATGGCTGCAGCTATAGGTATTGGCCTTGATGTCATTGCTCCTGAAGGCAACATGATTGTGGATATAGGCGGTGGTACTACAGAAATCGCTGTCATTTCACTTGGCAACATCGTTACCAACAACTCTATCCGTACTGCAGGTGATGAAATCACAGCAGACATCCAGGACTACATGAGCCGTCAGCACAATGTGAAGGTCAGTGAGCGTATGGCTGAACGTATTAAAATTAGCGTTGGTGCTGTGCTTCCCGAATTGGAAGAAGCTCCGGAGCCATACGTTGTTCATGGTCCTAACCGCATCACGGCTCTGCCTATGGAAGTGTCGGTAACTTATCAGGAGATAGCTCACTGTATCGACAAGACCATCGCAAAAATCGAGACTGCTGTCCTCAGCGCTCTTGAAAACACTCCTCCAGAACTCTATGCCGACATCGTGAAGAATGGTATTTGGCTTACTGGTGGTGGTGCTAAGTTGCGCGGACTCGCTAAGCGTCTCACTGATAAAATCAAAATTCAATTCCACGTAGCGGATGATCCACTCCATAGCGTTGCAAAGGGAACAGGAATCGCTCTCAACAATGTAAAGAATTTCTCATTCCTGAAACGATAAAACTGTTGCAATGCGCAATCTGTTGGATTTCCTTAAGCGATACCTTTATTGGCTGGTGTTCCTCGTTCTCGAGGTCGTCAGCCTTGTTTTGCTATTTGAATACAACAGTTATCAGGGAAGTGTGTTCTTCTCAACTGCAAACTCGGTGGTAGGTAGCATCAACCAGTTTAGTAGTGATTTCACTTCGTATTTCCACCTCAAGGAGGAGAACGAGATTCTTGAGAAGGAAAACGAGCAGCTTAGATCTCAATTGGTAGCTGCCAAGACTTATATTGCTGACATGAAGGCAACTGCTGCCGACACAACCGAATTCCTGAATGGCATCCGTTCCACATATCACACAATTGGGGCAAAGGTGATTAGTTCTACGCTCCATCGTGCGAAGAACCTGATTACCATTAACCGCGGAAAGGCTGACGGTGTGGCTGAGGAAATGGCTGTGGTTTGTTCAAGCGGTGTGGTAGGAGTAGTCTATACTGTCTCCGAACACTACGCTATTGTTTTGCCTTTGCTTAACGAGAATTCAAAAATCAGTTGCAGACTCGACTCAACCCATTTCTTCGGTACAATGCAGTGGCAGTATGGCAGCCCAAACATCTCGTATATGAATGGTGTGCCTCGTCACAGCACAGTGAAAATTGGCAGTATTGTTGAGACAAACGGCTATTCAGACATATTCCCAGAGGGTATCCCTGTGGGTAAGGTCATCAAGATAGGGGACTCCCCCGATGGCATGTCTTACATCCTCACGGTGAAGCTATGTACAGACTTTAAGGCTCTGCGCAATGTCTCAGTGATTACCGACTATACCAACGAGGAACGACATCTGCTGGAACTACAGACCGATTCAATACAACCTTGAGCACATGAGTATAGTAATAATAAGACGGGCGTTTAGGATGATACTGCTATTGGTGTCACAAATTGCTGTGCTCAATAATGTACATCTTCTGGGCTATGGCACTCCCATACTGCTTGTGTACCTGACTATGAAGTTCCATCGTAACTCATCACGCATGGCTTTGCTTTTGTGGGGATTTTCCATCGGACTGGTGCACGACATGTTTTCCAATACAATGGGAATCGGAATGGCATCATGTACGTTTCTTGCGATGATTCAGCCTGCCCTGCTGAATCTGTTTACTCCTCACGACCAGGATGATGATTTTGTTCCGTCGATGCGAAGTATGGGTGTGGCTCGCTACCTCTTTTACACCTATTTCACATTTCTCATTTTCCACATCGTGTTCTATGCACTCGATGCCTTTACCCTGGCTCATCTTCAACAGACACTTATAGGTTTGCTCTTTGGCCATTCTCTGGCATTTGTAATCATTCTGTTTGTGGAACTGATTAAGAATCCAGTGAAGGGTGGGGGTAAAGACTGGATATAGATAATTATAATTTGAGGATAACTGCATTAGAATAGTGTCATCTCAGATTCTAAATACTCGCAAGTATGTTATAGGCGGCATAGCATTGGCTATTGTCGCCTGCTATATCATACGGCTTGCATTCCTCCAACTTGTTTCCAGTGACTACGAGACGAGCGCCAACAACAATGCGTTCTTCCACAATGTGCTATATCCTTCACGAGGAGCAATATACGACCGCAACAACGAACTGCTTGTTTTCAACCAGCCAGCCTATGACATCATGGTTGTTACACGAGAGATGTCCAAACTTGACACTCTTGACTTCTGCAATACGCTTAACATGACGCGTGAGCAGTTCAACAAGCGTATGGCTGACATCCGCGACGTCAATAAGAATCCAGGATATTCTTCCTACACTCAGCAGCTCTTCATGCCTCAGATATCACAGCGTGACTATGCGCTGTTTCAGGAGAAACTTTATCGGTTCCGTGGTTTCTATATACGTGAGCGCACAGCCCGCCGTTACGAATATCCGAATCTGGCTCATGTACTCGGTGATGTGAGCGAAGTGTCGCCTTATGATATCGAGAACGACGAGGAAGGCTACTATCTTCCTGGTGATAATATCGGTAAACAGGGAGTGGAACGTTCTTACGAAAAAGATCTGCGAGGAGTGAAAGGTGTGGAAATCCTTCTGCGAGATGCTCGCGGACGTATTCAGGGACATTATAAGAACGGTGCATTTGACCGACGTCCCGTCGCCGGACGTGACCTGACTCTCAGTATTGACATAAAACTGCAGGCGTTGGGTGAGAGACTGATGGAAGGCAAACTTGGTGCTATTGTTGCCATCGAACCCTCCACAGGTGAAATCCTCTGTATGGTGTCTTCGCCTACTTTCGATCCTCGACGTCTTGAAGGCAGTACCCGCCGCGAACTGTATAAGGAACTTGGTTCCGACCCGCTCAAACCAATGCTTAACCGTGCCATTCTCGGTACTTATCCTCCTGGCTCTACGTTCAAGACTTCTCAGGCACTTACTTTCCTGCAGGAGGGAATCATCACTCCTGAAACTGCATACCCGTGTTCAAGAGGATTCCGCTTCAAAGGTATGAAGGTGGGATGCCACGGCCATGGTTCGCCATTGCCTTTGGTTCCTGCTATCGCAACTTCATGCAACGGATATTTCTGCTGGGGACTCTATTATATGCTCTCCAACCGTACCAAGTATGCTACTCTTCAGGAGGCCATGACCCGCTGGAAGGACTATATGGTCTCGATGGGCTTCGGCTACAAGCTCGGTGTTGACTTGCCAGGAGAATCTCGTGGACTTATTCCTAATGCAGTCTATTACGACAAGGCTTTCCATGCACAGTGGAATCCGCTTTCTGTCATTTCTATCGCCATAGGTCAGGGAGAAGTGCTGCTTACTCCCTTGCAGATAGCCAACCTCGGTGCCACTATCGCTAATCGCGGCTACTACATCACTCCTCATGTGGTGAAGGAAGTGAAAGGCGGAGCTTTGCCTGATAGTTTGTTGACACGCCACTACACAATGGTTGACTCCTCATACTACAACGTTGTGGTCAACGGTATGCGGAACGCAGTAACTGGTGGTACGTGCCGTGGTGCAAACACATCGGAATACGAGGTTTGCGGAAAGACAGGAACAGCACAGAATCCACACGGACAAGACCACTCCGCCTTTATGGGCTTTGCACCGAAGGATAATCCGAAAATTGCCATTTGTGTGTATGTGGAAAACGGAAAATGGGGTGCGACCTACGGAGTACCTATTGGTGCATTGATGATGGAACAGTATATCAACGGTGAACTCTCGCCTGCAAGTGAGGCAAAAGCCAAAGCTTTCCAGGAACGCCACATCAACTACGATGTCCGTACCGAACGCGAACGAAAGAGAGAGGAAAATAAGAAAAGCAGGGACCCCCTCTAACTCCCCCAAGGGGGAAAACAATCCATCAGGATAGGTAGTGTGGTCTGCGCTTCCGCCGCAGAAAGAACTTAAAAACTCAAAAACTCAAAAACTTAAAAACTCACAAACGTGAACGAATCAGAACAAGGAAATAAAGGCATATTCCTGTCGCTCGACTGGATTACCATTGGATTTTACCTCGTGTTGGTAACATGGGGATGGTTCAGTGTGTGCGGAGCAAGCTACGATTTCTCTTCGCCTGATGTGTTCGGTTTTGGCAGCAACAGCGGCAAGCAGATCATCTGGATTGCCACAAGCATTGTTTTAGGCGCTATGTTGCTCTTTATAGAGAAAAGAGTATATGACATGTCTGCCTATTTCATGTACACGGTGATGATTCTGCTGCTTATTGCCACCATTTTCATTGCTCCCGACACCAAAGGTTCCCGGTCGTGGATTCCTATAGGCAGTGCCGTGAAACTGCAGCCGGCAGAGTTTGCCAAGTTCGCCGTAGCACTTGCCATTGCCAAGGTGATGGATACTTACGGATTCTCGATGAACCGCACAAAGGACTTTGTCAAGGTTGTTGCGATGATAGTCTTCCCGATGCTGCTTATTGTCATGCAGAAAGAAACGGGATCAGCTCTTGTCTATCTCACATTCTTCCTTGTTCTCTATCGTGAGGGAATGACGGGTTCCCTGCTCTTCACCGCATTTGCCTGTGTTCTCTATTTCGTTGTTGGCATACGCTACAATGACGCATATATGGATTTAATGCCTGTGAGCATAGGCGAGTTCTCCGTGCTGCTCATTGCACAGATATTCACTACCGCCATGACCTGGCTTTTCTGCCGCGACCGTTTTGCACTCAGGTTCATGCTGTATGTCGGTGGAGGCGTGTCGCTGCTGGCATTCCTCTTCAGTTCCTTCGTCATACCGTTTGACGTGAGCAAGGTCCTGCTCCTTGTCTGTATCATGCAGATACTGCTGCTTATCGGACTTGCCATCCATCACCATTATAGCCGTTACATCCTTATATCTGCGTTTGCGATACTCTCCACCTCTTTCTTCTATATCTCCGACACCATTCTCGAACACATGGAACCGCACCAGAAAATACGTATTGAGGTGCTACTTGGTAAGAAGGACGACCCCAAACAGGCAGGTTATAATGTCAATCAGGCAAAAATTGCTATTGGCTCAGGTGGATTTCTGGGGAAAGGATTTCTCAATGGTACACAGACAAAACTCAAATATGTGCCCGAACAGGATACCGACTTTATCTTCTGCACAGTAGGAGAGGAAGAAGGATTTGTAGGCTCTGCAGGAGTGCTGATAGTCTTCCTGCTATTTATCTGGAGGCTTATAGCATTGGCGGAACGACAGCCCGATACTCTCGGACGAGTCTATGGCTACAGTGTCTGTTGCATATTCCTTTTCCACATATTTATAAATATAGGAATGGTATTGGGTCTTACTCCTGTCATTGGCATTCCCCTGCCGTTCTTCTCCTACGGCGGTTCATCGCTGTGGGGCTTCACCATTCTTCTTTTCATCTTCCTCCGCATGGATGCCGAACGAAACCTGAAGAGGCAATAAAAGTGAAGTGTAAAAAGTGAAGTGTGAAGTGATAGTACCGGAGCAAAAACAAAAAACCGCTGCAAATCGTATTGATTTGCAGCGATCTTTTTTTGTAGCGAGAAAGGGACTTGAACCCTTGACCTTCGGATTATGAATCCGACGCTCTAACCAGCTGAGCTATCTCGCCATCCATCATTAACCTTGTTGAAAGACCCTGTCTTTCCTGAAAAGCGGTGCAAAGGTACGGCTTTTAATTCTTTCTTGCAAGGTTTTGTAAGATTATTTTTGCCTTGACAGTTCTAAATACGGTTTTTATAGCAGAAAGCATATAAAATTGTTAAAATACCACTATTTTATATTAGAAATGATGTAGTTTGAGATATTAATTGTATTTTTGCATCCGAAATAATATAATTTATATGGAAAAAACAAAATTGTCGGTAGTTGTTAAGGCGTTGCGTAAGGAATATGGTCTTACGCAGGAAGACCTTGCTATGAAGTCAGGGGTAGGTTTGTGCTTTGTTCGTAACCTTGAACAAGGAAAGCCAACGTTAAGGATGGATAAGGTAAACCAACTCCTCGATTTGTTTAACTATGAACTGACAGCAACAAAGAAACCATGAGACAAGCAGAAATATACCGAAAGGGAATCCTTGCAGGTATTTTGACAGAAGATGGTGGTGAATATCGTTTCTGTTATGATGAATTGTATCTCTCAAGAGAAGAAACAACGAAGGTGTCTGGCTATCAGCAAAACTATTCTACATCGTCGGCTCCCTCTCCCTCCTGTCAATCATTACGATTGTGTTGGAGATTGCCTTCTATGTGTATTTTCATTGGATTCAATAAGACCTGTCGCGACCGGGCGAACGGGAAGGACACATCATAGAAACAACGTGTGGGAGATGTGATGATTGTTTTCATGTTCATTCTTCGAGTTTCGCTTTCATTTCCTCCAGCATCAGAATGAATCTATCGAACCCTGCTTCGGCGGCACGTAGAAGGAGACCGTCTCGGACAATCCGGCCATCGGGCGTGAGGGTAACATTGAATGGAATAGCGTTGAAGCCGAATAATTCTTGGAGCTGATGGAAACGGTTGTCATCAATGGCTATGTTTTCCTCTCCCTCCAGATTCTCTTGGACAAATGCGAGGTAATCCTCGCGATTGGGATTGCGCTCATTGGCCAGAAACACAAATTTGACATCCGAACGTTCCTGCAGACGATGCCGGAATTCCTTTGTCGCCCTAATCTCAGCCTTACAGGGTGCACACCACATTGCCCAGAAATCCAGAACAATATAGCGACCAGGGTATAGGGCAAGGATGTCTTTCACAAAGTGTGCGGCATCGCCTTCTGGCAAGGGAAGTGTGGAATCCATATTGGCCTGCTCATCAAAAATCTGTTGTGCCTTTCTTTGAAGAGTCGGATGTGTGAGGAATGATCGCGTCGAACGGAAATTTTCTTCTGCCGTATCTGTTTCCAACCATTCGCCAATAGCCTCGTTGATGCAATGGAGCTGCAACAACTGTATTGGCAACCCGTCGTTCTCCAAAGCAAACAACCTCCGTCCTGTGTCGCGAAGCAATGACAGCTGCTCCGTTACCTCATCCCTGCTGTTTCCCCATGCCATCCCACGTTTGACAAACAAGGGATAGCGGAAAGGTGCAGAAAACTCGAGAGCGTTCAAATACCATTGAAAGAATTTGGTGGCGAGCATGAGCGAATCATTATTAGGCAAGCGACTCAGCAGAGGATACATCTCGGGGAGACTGAGCCGTTCCATCATGGCATTGCCTGCGGTATACGGAGTCGCAGGGTCATCTTGCGCCATCTTGTCCTGTATCTGGCTGAAATAGCTGAGATAGGCGGTTCCGAAGACTGCTGCCATGTCGCATTCTGCCAACCGACGTTCGAAAGAGGTGA
>CACYSD010000023.1:0-40149 GCA_902776985.1 uncultured Bacteroidales bacterium | reverse complement strand
TCGGTTACAATGCTCGCATTGCGCTCTCAAAAGCTGACAAAAGTCCACTTACATAAAATCAAAAATCGTCTCGACATAATTTATAGAACCTACCATAAGATAGGTTCTAAAAAAATATTGCTCCACGTACATCTCATCGTCTCAAGCGACAACCTTTCGTGCGTGGAGCAATAACTATGAATTATTTAGTAGTACCGAAAGCGGGACTCGAACCCGCACAGCCATTACAGCCAAGGGATTTTAAGTCCCTCGTGTCTACCATTCCACCATTTCGGCAACCTCGCTGTACAACAATAGTGCAGAACCGTTGTTTGCACCTGTCGCACAATTGCGTTGCAAAGTTACAATTAAAAAGTCAAACTACACAACCAAAGGGGCATTTTTTTTGTTCTGTTCATTTTTCAGGCTCTTTGTTTGCATCTTTTTTTTGTGAAAATATTTTGGAGAAGAAAAAAATGTCTATATTTGCGGAGTGAGAGTAAATGAATGTTTAATTAACTAAATAACACAGTAGTACTATGAAGAAATTGTTTTTTATCCTGATGCTGTTGTGCAGTGCCATGGTATATGCGCAAAAGACTAACAATCCGTCGGTGTCGTCGAGCAACTATTCTGACACAAAGATTAAATCAGTGGAGATAACGGATTCTCACACTATAGTTGAGCTTGGTGGAATTGCTACTTCGGATTATTATCAGGCAGGACTTGACGCTGCAACAAAACTGATTATCACTGACCGGTTTGGAGTTAAATACAGATACAATGTGCTTTGGCTTGAGGACGGTAAAGGCAAGACTCTGGCTCTCGGACAAATGCATCCTATGCCAAGGGGCAAATGGAGCGTAAAACTGCATTTCCCGCTTATCCCCAAAGGATACACATCTATTAGCGTAGTAGAACAGGACAATGCCGATATGAGTACTGCCAGCGGATGGAGATTCAGCGGCATCAAAATCAAGAATCCTGCAGAATCTGATGCGTTCACTCTGGCGTGGCTGAGCAAGGCTTCATCAAAAAACATCGCTATGGAGTATGCAAAAGCCTATACAGTGGGTGATATGGAGAAAATTGTACTAATGGATAGTAAATTCTATGATGCCTCTTCAAAAGAGAAACAACGCGTTGTGAAATCATATCTTCATGGTTATGAGGATATTGCCGACAGACTTTGGAAGGGCATCAACTCACTGAACTACAAAAAATGGAAGCTGGACTATAAGTTGGTTTCTCAAAAGAAGAATACGGGAAACTACGATGAACAGATTATTATCAATGTGTTGTACAATGACGATACTATTGCTTTCATATACAAAATCGACATGAAAGAAACAAGAGATGGCTGGAAGGTAGCAGACTTTAATGCGCAAAGAGGATACTGATAACAGCCTATAGAAACGAAAAAAGACGTATTGACTAAGTAGTCGATACGCCTTTTTTTCTGTGTTGCGGGGGCAGGACTCGAACATGCGACCTCCAGGTTATGAGCCTGGCGAGCTACCAACTGCTCCACCCCGCGATGTATGTCTCAAACGCTCGTTTTTGCGTTTGCGGGTGCAAAGGTACAACCTTTTTCTGAATTGACCAAACGATTGACGTGATTTTTGTAAAAAAGTCAATGAAAACGGTCGTAAATAACTGCTATAGCGGTTGTTGTTTGCTATGATTCTAAGATTTTATTGACTTCTGAGTCAACTTTTGTGAGATGTGTTTTACACTGCTCAATGAGCTGTTTTGCACGACTCAAGTTCTTGGCGAGTGAGTCAATGTCCATTTCGCCTTGTTCCATCTTCTTTACGATGGACTCAAGTTCGGTCATGGCATCGGAGTATTTGAATTCTTCTTTCATTTTGCACATTTATTTAACAGTTGATTCAATGTTGCCGTCGGCAAACTGAGTTGCAATGGTGTCGCCAGATTTCACGCTGGAGGCAGAGGTGACAGCCTTACCGTTGATACGGGTAATACTAAATCCAAGACGAAGGATGCGTTCGGGTGAAGCACTTTCGATTTGTTGGGAGAGTAGTTGCAGGCGATGCTTCTGATTGTTGAGAATGGTAAGAACGCATTGCTTCAGGCGCTGGTCTGATAGTTGCAGCAGGTTTTTCTCGCGTGCCTGACATAGTGCTGCAGCTGTGGGTATTCGGCTGAGGAGTTGCGAAAGCCGGTGCTGCTCATTGTCAACCATCGTTGTTGCCAGTTTGTTTATTCTCTCAGCGAGGGTTTGCAGGAGAGCAAGCTCATTGAGGTTGTGCTGGATAAGGAACTCTGCTGCTGCAGTTGGGGTCTTGACTCGTGTGTGTGACACAAGGTCTATGACCGTGTCGTCGCGTTCATGACCAATTCCTGTGATGATAGGTAAAGGGAAATTAACTATGTGCTCAGCGAGTGAGAGAGTGTCGAAACCGCTCAGATCACTGCTGGCTCCACCTCCTCGAATAATTACCACTACATCCCATTCTTCAATAGTGTCGGCTATTGCGTTGAGAGCAGCAATCAGACTTCCCTCAACCATGTCTCCTTGCATGACGGCAGGGAAGAGCTTGTAGTCAAAACGAAGGTTGTAGGGATTGTTGGTCAATTGGTTTTCGAAGTCCTGATAGCCGGCAGCAGAAGGGGAGGAAATGACGGCAATGCGCTGAAGTATGCGAGGCAACTCCAGTTCTTTGTTCATATCGAGAACACCTTCTCGTTCCAGTTGCTGGAGAATCTCACGTCTGCGGCGAGCAAGATCACCAAGGGTGAAGGTGGGGTCTATGTCGCTAACATCCAGACTATATCCGTAGAGAGGATGAAACGTAGGCTGAACAAGTACCAGAACGGTCATCCCAACGGTAAGTGTCCTGCCTGTCTCTCGTTCGAAATAGGGACGCAACATAGTCCAGCGGTTTGCCCATATTACACCGCGGGCCTTTGCAAGAAGCGAATTGCTGTTTTCGTCCTTCTGTACAAATTCCAGATAACAATGCCCACGGTTCTCCCTAACTTCGCTTATCTCAGCCTGCATCCACAGCGGCTGTCTGAAGCCGTTGTAGATGACGTCCTGTACAAGTTCATTTATTTGTTGTAGGGAGAACCGTGTCATAGAATTGTGGAAATGAATTGTTATTTCTTACTGAAGTCTGGGATGCCGTAACCGAATACGTTGTCGGGATGTGCAACGTTGTCACCGAGCAGACGTACTTTTTGTACAACTTCAAGTGCTGTCAGTTTGGGATTTGCCTGCCAGAAGCAAGCAACCATTCCGCACATAATCGGTGAAGCAAAGGATGTTCCGCTCGCTGTAGTAAGTTCTCCACGAGTGCTGAGAACTGTGCAGGCTTCTCCCATTGCCATGACATCGGGCTTGATGCGGCCGTCGGCAGAATTGCCAAGAGAGGAGAAATTGGTGTTGATTCCATTGCTGCGTACGGCACCAACGGTGAGTACATCGTCTGCATCGGCAGGAATGCTGATGAGCTTCCAAGTCTTTGATGCTTCATTGCCCGCACTGTTGCACAGAACCATACCTTTTCCTGCAAGCATTGATGCTGAGTTGCTGCATAGACGTTTGTGACCATCCATTTCCCAATAGCGTACATTGTCGGCTTCATTGTCGTATTTTGAATAGCCAAGGGAAGTGTTCACAAGGTCAGCGCCTACGCTGTCGGCAAATTCCACTGCGGCACACCAGTTGTCTTCTTCTACCATCTGCTCTGAATAGCCGTCTTCACTGCGAATCAGCCAGTAGCTTGCCTCCGGCGCTGTACCTACAAATGTACCTGGATGATTGGTAGCCATGCATGAAAGAACCATCATGCCATGACTTCCCTCTTCATAAACATTGGTTCCTCTTTCTGCGAAATCCGCCACACCAAGGATATTGACATTCTTAAGCATTGGTATGATGTCGGCGTTGTAGAAACCTCCGTCGATAATTGCGATGGTCATACCAGCTCCACGGAATCCGCGACGATGTAGTGAAATGCCGTTCAACTGATTGATTTGGGTAAATCCTTCTCCGTAGTATTCTGAATCCAGCCATTCGTCTGAAGAGTTGTGGATGGCATCGTTCTCCTCATTGCTTTTCTCAGAAATAAGACGGAAACGGTTGGTCTTGTTGCGTGAAGGGGCTTCCATGTAAGTTGCAACCTTGCGTATAGAACTAACGAATGTGAGGTTGCGGAGCATGACGACAGCCTTGCTGGTGTCGGTAAGCTCTACGAGTACAGTGTTGTTCCATTTGCTGGTAGAACATACAATGGCACCTGTGGCACGAATCTCACTCAGATATTCCGGAGAAACGGGCAGGTCTGTCTCATCGAGTTTTAAGCCTTGTTTTGTTCGACGCTCAATGGATTTCTTAGACAAGAATTCTTCGGGACGGCTAAGCGAATAGGGATTGTGCTTTTTGTCCTTGAGAGTGATTCGGTACTTGAATGACGGTGTGAAGTCCTGTGCAAGTACAGTGCTGTTCAGCATCAGTGCAGCAACAGCTAAAAGAATTAGTTTTTTCATATTTGTAGTGTTATTTAGAGTTTTTGTGACTAATATACATTATAATATTATACGCGAGGGCGTTTCCCTTCCAGTACATAGCAAAACTGTTCGTATGAGGCGTCGATATAACTGAATTCATAGGGTTGCAGACGCAGTGAATGGGAGGTATGTATTTCCTGCAAATCAAAATATGTGCAAAGAATACTTACCATGTTCAGTGACAAATCATCGCCTTTGCGTATCAGAACCTGACTGCATTGCAGAGCCGTGGCATGGGGATTGTGACTGTGGCGAAGTGTTGTGAAGAGCATGTAATAGGCAAGGGGAGAGGTGAGCCTTACTAAGAGGGCTGCCTGCGATGCTTCGTCATCAAAACGGAAGAGGCGAAACAGACCTTTAATCTGATTCTCGCTTCTCATCAGAGGCAGTGACATCCTCACCATCTTGCGTTGTTGCTCATCGTTAAGGACACTTGTCAGCTCTTTTGCGGATTCTGTGTCGAAATTCAGGCTATTGTCTGCCGCCAGGTGTTCAATAGCAAGAATTCCGCTTAAGAATGCCTGTGCACGATATCTAATCAGACATACAAGTGCAGTCCAGAAAGCTTCGTTGTCAAGAGAAGGAAGCAATTCTGTTCTCACCAACAGCTCTGCCCGACGGAATTCGGAGTTCGTCAGGCGTCCCAGTGCGGTAGGAATCTGATTCCATAATTGCTGACTGAAACAGTTGCGTATGTTCTCGAGTGCTGTCATCGTGTGAGTGAGAACTTCACAGAAATACCGAAGTCGGCAGTGATGGTTGGATAGGATGAGGTTGATACGAGAGGTACGTTCTTCTGCCAGTCGATGAATCCGCTCATAGTCAGGAGACGTGAGAAGGTGTAGTCGGCTGTTGCAGATACCTTATATGCTGTAGAACCGTTGGTTGCAGTCGTAATCATTGTCTGTATGTTGCGGTTGAGAGCATTCTGCATGCGATAGGAGAAATCGAAGCGCAGGTTCAGGTCATGACTGATTCCGCGAGTGTTGCGTGTAGTTGAAGATGTTGCTTCTGAACTTTCATCCTTCTTGCCGTTCTTGCCCTTGGTGGATTTGCGCTTAGTCTTCTTATTCTGTGGATTCTGGATGTTCTTTGCTCCGAACAGGTTAATATCTTTTATCTTGTAACCGAATCCGATGACGAAGTCATTGCTATAGTTTTCTGTAAGCGCAACCGAAGTCATAGAAAGGTTGAGTACACGTGTCTTCTTGTATTCCAGTTTCGCGGTCATACCACTGTTGAATGTCATATCCACTCCTAAAAGCGGAGAGAAAGATTCATTGATGCTGACTGTAGATACATTGTACATGCTGGAAGGAACAGGATTGCCTGATGTGACATCTGAGATGAATCCTAATCCGTTCATGTATTCCATGTAGTTGGTGTAGGAGTTGTATGCACCAATGGCAAATACGCTCTTGTATGCGTGGTTGATGTTAAACGACTTGAACTTGTCGGCAAACCATGGAAGTTTGGCAAGTCCGCTGTAGGTGATTTTCCAGTTTGGCAACAGACGTGTCAAAGCTGGGAAAATGTCGAGCGGTTGGCGCTTGGCATCGGTGCCGCAGTAAGCAGAAAGGAATGCCGGAATCATCACGTCTGCTGAATATAGACCTACGCTTCCATTCTCTGGATTATACGGTTGTCCGCCGAAAGGACTTCCCAGTGCACTCGGATAAGTTGATGAAGCATACTGTTTCTCCACACGTTGCTGAATGACGTTGAGGTTGCTTACAAACTTGTCGAAATATGCCGAGCGGTAGTTGTTGTTTATGTCTCCTGTGCTTGCAAAGGCAGACTTCGCAGAGATAATTGTCATGTTGAACGAACCGCTCTGGGTAACAGGCATTCCGTCGTACATGAACTGAATGCTGCGAGCCTTGTTCACAGTACGCGATGCATTCAGGTCTATCTTCAGGTCGCGAACAGGTTCGAGTGTCATGCGCAACTGAAGATCTTCTGTTAAATTGCTTGTAGCAGGAGTAGTGATGTTGGAGTCGTTCTGCATCAACCATCCATTTTCAGCAGCACGGTTGATATAGCTGTCGCTGATAGCTCCGAAGGCAAAGTCAAGACCTGGAGACAGTATTCCGTGGATGCGCTTTTGTCCGAATGCATCACCGATTTCTGTGCGGAATCCAGGCAGGGTGAGTGCGTAGGCGTTCTTGTATGAGAAGCTGGCATTGCGGACGAGCATCAACGCCCTTGCAAATACTTGTGATGTTTTGTACCATCCTGCATCTTCAAGTTTAGGCTTGGCAGTGACAAAGACTTCAACAGCCACTGTGTCGCGGTTCTTGATCTTAATGGTGTTCTCGTCAACACGGGTATAGCGTAAACGGTAAGTGTGACCATCGGCAGTGCGTCCGCGAACAACGATTCGTTTGCTGTTCTGTCCGTGCTTCACTTCCGTAGCAGTAGAGTCGTTAAGGGTGATTGTCTTTGAGAAGCCCTTTGTTTTCTTCTTATCGCCTCCGCCGTTGTTGTTTCCTTCTGTATTATTGTTGCCGCCCTGGTTCTGACGTGTCGCGGTACGTGTGCTGCCATTGCGTCTATCGCGCTGTGCCGCAGTGTTTCTGCTGCTGCCCGAGAAACGTTTGTTGGTTTCTTCGAGGAACTTCCATTTCTTATAGAGCGTCTCGAAGTTGAGTTTACCGTTAAGGTTGATTGTTCGCTGACTGACTGCAGTATGTCCGAGCGAAGTGCCGTCTTCCAGTTCCGTTCCTCTTGTCCATCCGTAGGTGGAGTTATATGAGCCGTCGAGGTTTATCCAGTCAAAGAGCGGAATCTTGTTGATTGGAACCTGATACGAACCTGTGAAAGTTGAGTTGTAGGTGAGTGGCCTTCCAAAAGAAGCCAGACTATGCTTCACAGAGTCTTTCCACGCAGTATATTCATCGGGGTAGAGGTCTTTGTTTATCACTACATTCGGTTCCTCAATCTCGGCATGAGTACCTGAAGTATATGACAGTTTAAGAGACTTGAAAATATCCCAGCGGAGAGTTAATTCTCTGTTCCACAGGAACTGTTCGCTGAAGGTGACTGGCAGACGTGTTCCTGCATCGAGGTCGCGTTCCTGCAATTCGTAGTAGTTACGTGTGATGTCGGTGTTGAAACCTATAGTCTGTGGCAGGTAGTTGAGGTTCTGTGCCTTAATGATGTCAAGCCATTTCGACTTACTCTTGATATTCTTGAACGGTTCCCAGGTCTTGTATTTCGGAGTGTAGTTGTAGGAGAGGTTGGCACGCCAGTTCTCATCATTCTCATATACAATCGTCTCTCCCTGCTTGAAACGTTTGCTGTGTGAATAGCTGAACGAGAAGTTTGCAGGGTCGTATGGCATAGGTACACGGCTCGTGTAGTTTGACTTCCAGTTGGAGAGAGAGAAGTTCTTGTTCTTTACAACGGTCTGTGTAATGGAACTGAGTGAGTCGCGCTCTGCACCCTGCAATTCGTCAAGAGCATCCTTCAGAAGCATGTCTGTGTCGAACGGATTGTACTTCGGAGAAATCTTCTGCCAACTGTAGGAATAGTAGAATGGGAGGTTCATCTTCCATTTCTCTGGGAAGAACTTGCCAAGCTCGAACTGAGTGGTTATGCTCCATTCATATTGATTATCGTTGCTTCGCTGCGAAACTCCTTGCTCAAGTCCACCGAATCCTGCTGTCTGAAGGTGTCCGGTGACGTTCACGCTTCCCAAGTCACTAAGCTGCATGTTCAAGTTACCCTGTGCAGCCCAACCTCCGCTGTTGTTGTAATCTTGCATGCGCAACTCGTTTACCCACACTTCCACGGAATTGGTCTTACGACCGTTGTTCCTGACACCAATCATCATGGTCTTGATTTCACCGAGTGACGGGTTACCAAGCACGCTGATACGATTGTTTGGACGATAGTCGTCATAGTAGGAGAAGAGTTGTGTGTAGCTTGCCTGACCCAGTGCTCTTGACTTATTGCGCTGGTGCTTTACATTAGTGAAGACGTCGAGATCGATGTCTATCATGTTCTCTTCAGGCCATACTGCTTTACATCCAGCCGCAGTGTATGTGTCGTAGTGTCCTGCAGGAGTCAGAGTCAGAGGAACTTCGTATTCGTAGTAGTTGCTCTTATTGTCGGAACCGAGACGGATGAAGAGGCTCATCTGGTTGTCTTCAAGTTGATTGTCACCTTCAAGGGCGTTAGCGTGTACAAACATCTGGAGGTGCTTGTAGTTACGCAGGTCAAGAGTCATGGTCTTGTAAACTGCACGGGCATCACCAGTGGCAAGGTCTTCAACGGTGATAGAGAGTGCCTGCTCATTTTCCTGAGTCAGCTGTGGCTCGTTAGGGTCTGTAATACGGGAAACACCTGGAGGCAGAACGTAGTTTACAGGCGATTTGTCGTTGTTCTCTTCGATGTTCACCGAAGCAGTACGTAGTTTACCGCTGACACTAGGCTTGTTTCCAGTGTAGAGAGCCTGGGTGTAGTTGCGCCATTCACCGCGAACGAGGTCGAGGCTTGCAAAACGCAGCACAACCGGGGTCTCGAACTCAGTAAGGTACATTCGCATGAAGCGTATGCTGGAGAAATCGTTGATGCTGCCGACCTTCTTTTCATAGTCGTCAACAGGAATACGGAACTGATACCATGTCACTTCTTCCTCGTTGCCGTTGCGCAGGTGGGCCTTGTACTTGCGCTCGTCTACAATGTAATTGCTGCCGACGTGCAGGTCTTCCGGACGAATGGATACTTTGTATTGGAAGAAGTTCTCGTATTCATTCATAGTGTAGTCCTGGTTACAGTCTTCCACGTCAGGAGTAGTCTTGTATGCAGTAGAGTAACTTTCTCCGCTCTCACTGGAATTAGGAGAGTTGCCTTCGGTTCCGTTGATACGTTTGTAGCGTTCGAGGATGCTTGTATGTGCTGCATCGAAGTCCGAACCGCGGAAATAGTGGTAGTCGTCGCCTGCGGGGTCGTTCCAGATAGAGTCGTAGACTTCTGCCGATACCTTGCCTTTAATGTTTTCGAGGTAGTCCTTGTAAATACCAAATGTACGCTCGTCGGCATCGGCAAGTCCGTTAAGACCGATATCCTGCTTCTGACGTGCACTGCTTTCGGTAGAGAAACTGTAAACCACGGATTTCTCTGTAGGCACACGGCCCCAGAGAGTTTCGGCATAGTTGGAAGTTGTTCCAACAGGCATTCCGCTTTCGTAGTATTTCTTTCCGTCCTTGAGTACGTCCTCGCTCACGTCACCGAGGTTGATATAGAAGTCACCACCGATGTTCGTCTGATCTTTGTTATAGATGAATGGGTCGAGCATCCAGAATTCGATGTATTGCACGTTGGCAGTCTCGAAGTCTGAATTGTCGATTTTACGCATCATACCACCCCAGCGTTTTGACGGGTTGTTAAGGCGTCCTTTTTCATTTATATCTGTGTCGAGGTTGTATGGACCGCGCTCTTCAGGGTAGTATGCGAGGTTGAGCACCGAGAGAGTATTGCTTTCACCTTGGTTTGTATCTTTGTTCGGGTAAACCTCACGTACATATACTTCACGTACATAGTGGTTGGAAAGCTGGTCAAGGTCACCCTTGATATGACCTGGCGTAAGTGAAGAACTGCGACGGGTAAACAATGGATCTATGGTGTACCATGAGAGGAGTGCGCGGTTATAACCGTATTTCACATCGTTGGAGAGAGTTCCGTATTGCATGTTCGCAGGGGTGGAGGCAAGCATCCATGCCTGTGGTGAACTGACGTCGATTCCTGACTTAGTGCTTTCAAAGTCATCGATATAAGAAGCGTTTCCTTGCACACCAGTGGCGTTGCCGGCAACGAGTTGTGCAACTTCTGCCGACAAAGAGATCTGCGAAGGTTGTGTTACGTCAATCAGCGGAATCTTGTCAAGCATATTGGTAAGCCACTGTGACTGCTGCTTCCAGTTGAGGTTGAGGCCCCAGATGGTGTTGTTAAGCGGTTCTTCGCCTCTTCTTACCTTGGATGTTAGTGATTTCTCGGTGAGTCGCATGAAGGTACCGCCCAACTGGAAGTTTTTGCTGAAATCGTAGCTCCAGTTCAGTCCGAGCATGGTCTTTCGCATCATGCTGTAGTCCTCGTTGCTTTCAAGGCTTACATCTACTTTCGTCCCTGCATCGATGATGCTTTGGTTGATGATTCTTACAACTCCGCTTGTATAGTCCACTTCGTAGTCTGAACCCTCGGTCAGAGTCACACCTCCAGCGGTAACGGTTACAGACCCCTGTGGCACATAGCTGGCTCCAAGTTGGATTTCACTGCCCGATGAACCTTTATATTCTCCAACGAAAGAGAATTTGCTCTTCTCCGAAATCTGCTTCGCAACTACCTTTGTCGAGTCGTAGAGTGCATCGTAGCAGTAGCGGTCGGCAAGAGCATCGTTGCCGAGTTTCTCACGAAGCCAGTCACCGAATGGTTCTACTACAGGGAAGATGATACGTCCGCTTTGCGACAATACGGTATAGCCTTCAATGTAGTCATACTTACCGTTTGGATTGGTCTTCATATTGTCGTCCAGTCGGTCGAGGTTCATCATCTTCAGCAGAGTTGTCTGCTTCCATGGGTCTTCAGGCAGGTAGTTGAGGTTGACACCTGTGGTATCGCTGAGGTATTTGATGTCGAGTTTGAATTTCTCCTTTTGAACCGATGTCACACCCAAAGAATAAACGTTCTTCATCATAAGATCCCAGTTTCCCATACGTGGAGAGTTGCTTGTGTTCTTAAGCAGCTTCACGAAGAGAGCTTGGTCGCTGTTCTTGATGTCGGCAGAGAATTCACCAACCTGATATGTCTGTCCGCCGTAGGTGTATTCGAATGCAATGGCAAGCACCTGGTTCGACTGAAGAGTCTGCTTCAGTGAGACATAGCCGAGGTGGCTGTTGAGAGTGTATTCTGAAGATGTCAGCAGACGGGCGTTCTCCACTTTCTCGTAGTCCACACCACCTGTCATTATAGCGTCGAGCACGGTGCTTGTCTGGTCGGAGTTACGTGCATCGGCATAGCTGTTGACGATAGTAGAATAGAGGTTGTTGGAGTTATTGCTTGGATAAGCAGTACCTGTGCCAGTCCATTGGCTGTTACTGATTCTGGAGCTTTCTCCGAGGTCCACGAAACCTACTATATTGCGTGTATTCTCGGTCTGTCCGCTGGTGTTGGTTACCCATATTTCCACACGGTTAATGGTTACACCGCTGGTGATGTTTGGCAGAGTAGAGCAGGCTTTATTGTAAGTGCTGCGGAAATACTGTGCAAGGAAGAAGTGGCGGTTCTCGTCGTAGTCGTAAGCTTGGATTTCAAACGGCGTGAGCTGGCTTCCGCCTTGACTTGATACGGTCTGCGATTTGGATTTCTTCTGACTGACAACGGTCTGAAGTTTCAATCGACCGAACTGCAGGTCGGTGCGAATACCGAACAGAGTGCTGGCGCCCTGAACAAGTGAGTTGTTGCTTGGGAAGGTGATGTTTCCGGCTTCAATGAGTTTGACGATTTCGTCTTCCTTGCCTTCGTATTGCAGTTTCAGGTTCTTGGAGTCGAAGTCAAATGTCGCCTCGGTGTTGTAGTTGAGGTTGAAATCCATCTTGTCACCGATTTTCGCATTCATCGAGAGATTGATTTTCTCGTCGAAATCGAAACTGGTGGTCTTGCGGTTACGCTCCGACAGCGATGGGTTGTCGGTGAATTTATATGTGTAACCTGTCTTGATTTCAGCGCTTCCCTGAGTCTTGATCTGTACACCACCAGGACCGAATATCTTCTCTGCCGGTCCCAGGTCGAAGTGCATGTTGGTGAAGTCGAATTTCTCCTTGCCTTTGCGCACAAAAAGTGAATCGTTACGCTCACGGAAGTATTTGTCCAAAAGGTCACGCTCAGTCCATTTCATGTATTCCTCTGGAGTCATGAGATAAGGTGCACTGAGGAAACTTGTACCCAGTTTTGAACCAACCCTGTAAAGTCCCGTTTTCTCATCGTATTCACCTGCCTCAGGTTGAAGATTTTCAGGGTCTTGCAGGTCGAGAGAATAGTTCACAGGACGTTCATCTCGCGTGTAGTCAGTCTTCTTGACTTTTACCTTCGGAACCGTATCAATAGGAGCATCTTGAACCCCTTGAACCTCTTGAACCCCTTGAACTCTTGAAACTTGGAACCTGAAACCTGAAACTCCAATCTCCCCTGCCATCGCCAATGTTATGAGCGATAGTAGAAGTGCAAGAATGAATATATGTTGAATCCGATTTTTCAAGAGAAGTCAATCTTAATGTACTGCAAAGTCTGTGTTTATGCGCGTACGTATGTCTTTTAAATAACGTATGCACTGTGGTTTTATTGTACCTTTATTGCGTAATTCCCCTTTTTACCGTAAATTTGCGAAAATTTTGCATACAAAAACTAAAGAACTTAAAAACTCAAAAACTCATCTATCTACTCCCCTCCTTTACGGGAGGGGCAAGGGGGTGGGTCCTTTCTTTATGCTCAACAGAATAACTCTTGATAATGGTCTGCGTGTAGTGCATCAGCAGGATGTAACTACTCAGATGGTTTGTGTTAATACTCTTTATAAGATTGGTTCACGAAACGAAGATCCTAACCACACTGGTTTTGCCCATTTGTTTGAGCATCTGATGTTTGGCGGAACTCCGCGAGTACCTGACTTCGACCTAGTTCTGCAGGACGGCTGTGGAGAGAATAATGCCTTTACCACAGAGGATATCACGAACTACTATATCACTCTTCCTGCATCAAATCTAGAGCTGGCTCTTTTCCTTGAGGCAGACCGTATGAGAGGACTGGCATTCACTCCCCGTTCGCTGCAGGTTCAGCGCAGGGTGGTGATGGAGGAGTTCCGTATGAGTTGCCTCAATCAGCCTTATGGCGATGCAAGTCATCTCCTATACCGTTGGTGCTTCCCCAAAGACCACCCATATAGCTGGCCTACCATCGGCAAGCAGCTGAATCATATCAAGAACGCTACAATGGAACAGGTGAAGGCTTTCTTCCGTAGCTATTATCGTCCAGACAATGCTATTGTCAGCGTTGTGGGAAATGTGGAATGGGAAGAGGTTCTGCGACTGATAAAGAAAGTGAAATTTCCCAACCGCAGAAGTGGTGCTGTTCCGGAACTTCATTTGCCTATCGACGCTGACGGACTGCATATTCCGGGGTTCATGGGTGGAAAGATCAAGACATATTATCGTGATGTGCCGTCGGATTTGCTGCTGATGGCTTTCAGAATCCCTTCACGCAGCGACGACCGCTTCCAGGCTTGTGATATGCTTAGCGATGTTCTTGCCAATGGACGTTCAAGCCGACTTTATGCTCGTCTAGTGGAGCAGGAGAAGGTAGTGGACGAGGTAGATGCCTATGTTGACGGACGTCTTGGCACAGGACTTCTCTTCCTGGAGCTGGTGCTTGCTGACGGTGCCGACATCAGGAAAGTGGAGGAAATGGTTTGGCAGGAACTGCAGTCGCTTTGCCGTGAACCTCTCAGCGACAAAGAATTGCAGAAAGTGAAAAACAAATACGAGACTAACACCCACATTCTTCTTTCCGACTATCAGCAGCGTGCCGAGCAACTTGCCTACTTTGAGATGCTTGGAGATGCTAACCGCCTCTACGACGACCTTCCACGCTACCTTGCCGTCACCAGCTCCGAACTGCAGCAGGTGGCTAAGCAAGTCCTCACCCGTGAAGGCTCAACAACCATCCGCTACATGGCGAAATAAAGTTAAGTAAGTGTGCAAGGTTAAACATATTGATAATTAGTGTGTTATAATAATTTTTGCAAACAGAGTGCAATTTTTCTTGCAGCATTCGGAAATAACTGCTAACTTTGCCGACGAGGAATTCCTCGCCGGCTTTTTCTTTTTAAATCTTCCACGCTAATAATCTTGGATATCGGATAAAGAAAAGAGCCAGCTTCCGAAACTGGAAGTTGGCTCTTTTCATCTGTAATGCTATATGATTTAGAAATCGAGGCGGTAGTAGAGGTTTGGAAGTGAGATTCCGCTCTTGTCGTAACGCAGTTTGCCTTTGTTGAAGTCATATCGCTCTGCGTATGGGGTTTCGTTCTGAAGGACGTTGATGCCCTCGAATGCGATGGTGTGACTAACTTTCTTCTTGTTGATTTTGTAGCTGATGGTGAGGTCAAGCAGGTTGGTTGGGTCGAACTGCAGGCTCATAGCCTCGTCTTCCTTGTAGATTGGCTGGTCGACGATGACTCCTGCTTCAACGCTTGTCTTCGTAGCTTCTAAGTCAACTGGTGTGTGGCGCAAACCGCCCTGAAGTGTATATTTGGCACTGATGTTGAATACGTTTTGCTTTTGTTTGCCAAGCATCCATTCCTTACCGACAAGCAGCTTAACCATGTACCCGCGGTCGAACATCTGATGACGCCATTTCTTGTCAAGTCCACGGTATTCCGACTTGAAGAGGGAACCGTTGATTTGTCCGTAGAAGCCGTGGTTCATGTACTGCTCCAGAGTAATGTCACCGCCGTAGTTGCGTGTGTTGCCTTTGTTGACAAGTGGCTCGTCAACAAAGTTGAACAGTCGGTTCACGGTGCAGTAGGTGCTGCCGTTTATTCCTACAGGTGTGTCAAATCCGTATTGGTAGTATGCGTTTAACCTCAATACCAGGTTCTCGTTGAACTTGTGAATGTAGGTTGCAAGGAGGTGGTGTGCCTTGGAGAGCCCGAGGTCTTTGTTGGCGAGGTTGCCTTGTTCGTCGCGCAGGAAATAGGCGTCGAGCTTCTCAACCATAGAGTGGAGTCCATAGCCCAATGAGAATGAATTGCGGGTGTTTGGCTCCCACTTCACGCTGACACGCGGCTCTATGCTTAAGTCTTCCGACAGGAGGAAGTAGCTGCCTGACAAACCGATGTTGAAGCTCCATCCTTCTGCCGGTTTCCAGAGATTTGACCAGAAGATGCTTGCCAGACCCGTGTCGTCCTTGGTGGCGTAGTAGGGTGTGGCTGGCACTGGCTCATAGACATTCTCCGCTGTGCGATAGCTCAGGTTGAAGAAACGGTGTGAGTATTCACCGCCCACTTGTGTGAGCCAGCGGGGGTTGATTTGTTTCGACAGCTCTGTGTTGAAGACTATGCGGTCTTCGTTCTGCTTGAGGTAGTAGAAGGGATAGTCCTTGCCCTCAAATCCAGTTACTTTATGGTCTTCGTCGAATGTGAGTCCCCAGTATTCCATGTCAACTTTGTTGTGTTGCAAGTTGTATGCGAGGGTACTGCGCCACGTCCAGTCGTTTTTGAAGTGGATCTTGTGGGATGCTCCGACAACGGCATTATATAGTTTGCCTTCTTGCTCGCTTGCGTCGTATATTGAATGGATGTCTTTAATCTCCAGTTCCTCGTCCCATGACTTGTCGTAGAATCCAAGGGCGAACAGTGAGAATACGCCGGCACGTTCAGTCGGGAAGTTCAGTTTGAGGGATAAGTCCTGGAAGTCGTACTGGGAGCCTCTGGTATCAAGTAATTCTAATTCGCGCGCCAAGGTTGTGAAGCCAAAACGGTAGTTGAGGATGTAACTGGAGTTGTGTTTCTTGGAAATCGGACCTTCGCTCGTCCATTCGATTCCCACGGAACCAACCTGGATGGCGTTCTCATATTTCTCATTGTTTCCTGAACGCATCTTTACATCGAAGACTCCGCTAAGTGCGTTGTTGTAGCTGGAGTTGAACGTGGAAACGAAGAAGTCGGAGTTGGTGATGATGTTTGAGTTGAGTGCGCTCACCATTCCGAATCCTGCGCTGTAGAGGTCTGCGAAGTGGTTTGGTGTGAAAATCTCAACGCCTTCAAGTCTGTACTGCATGAACTGGGGTGCGTTGCCGTGTACGGATATTCCGTTACCGTCTCCTGCTCCTGCTACTCCGGCGAATGCTGTAACCAGACGTGCGGGGTCGTTGTAGCCTCCGGCGTAACGACTTGCCTCTTCCATCGATAGCATCATACCTCCGATGAGTGCTGTTGGGTTGACTGTGGATGCCTTGTTGATACGGGGACGTACAATGATTTCACCCAGTTGCTGGCTGTTCTCGCGAAGCTCAATGTTGATCACAACCTCCTTGGAACCGGAAACAAGTACTTCCTTCGTGATGTTCGGCTCGTAGCCGAGATAGGAGGTTTCAAGTGTGTAACGACCTGCCTGACCTACTTCTATTCGGTAATTACCTTCAAGGTCAACCACTGCTCCTTTGTCTGTACCAGCAATTTTGACCGTGGCTCCAATGAGTTCCTCACCAGTGATAGCGTCAGTAACAGTACCGCGGATTACCTGCGCCTCAGCTTCAGTTGAGACTAAAGCGGAGAATAGAGTCACGATGGTAACGACCAGTCCGTGACTGAATAAAGATTTGATCTTCATGGTGCTTGGTTTCAGAGTGAAAAAGTTAAAATTTGTATAATTTGCAGACAAAGATACAAAATAAATTTAAAAAGCAAGCATATCACTTATGTTATTTTAGTGTGCAAGGTTAAACATATTGATAATTAGTGTGTTATAATAATTTTTGCAAATAGAGTGCAATTTTCTTGCAGCATTCGGAAAAAACTGCTAACTTTGCCGACAGATTTAGCGACAAACAACCGCAAAACAGAGATAGTTTTCTATTATTTGTAATTATTCGTTACTTACACACTATGGCTGCATCAAGAACTCGTAGTATGCTGGTTGACGTAGCACGTCAGTTGTTTGCAAAGAATGGTTTTGAAACCACTACAATGAACGATATTGCTACGGCTTCAAATCGTGGGCGTCGTACATTGTACACATATTTTAAAAGTAAAGAGGAAATCTATTACGCTGTCATCCAGACAGAACTGGAACGCCTTTTTGCGCGGCTTGAGGAAGTGGCGCATCGAAGCATTCCGCCAGAGGAAAAACTGGTTCAACTCATTTTTGCTCACCTTGAGGTGGTTAAGGAGGCTGTGTACCGCAACGGAAACTTGCGTGCAGAGTTTTTCCGTGAGATTTGGAAAGTGGAAGGTGTTCGCAAGGACTTCGACCGCACAGAGATCTCACTTATCCGTCGTGTGATAAACGAGGGAGTGGACATGGGTGTGTTCGGTGTTAAGAACCCCCGACTGACAGCTGAGATTTTCCACTATTGCCTTAAAGGTTGTGAGGTGCCTTATATCTTCGGACGCTACGCAGCCCACGGACCTGAGGAACTCTATCCTTATGTCAAGGAAATGGTTTACAAGCATTTCCATTAAACATAAAACTCAAGAATATGTTTAATGTTTAACGTTTAACGAAGTTGCTAAACTCGATAGAACTCAAAAACTTAAAATCTTAAATACTCAAAAACTTATAATTATGGGATTATTGGAAGGAAAGACAGCCCTTATCACAGGAGCTGCACGCGGTATCGGTAAAGCTATCGCGCTGAAATTTGCCGCTGAAGGCGCTAACATCGCATTCACAGACCTTGTTATCGACGAAAACGGTCAGGCTACAGAAAATGAAATCGCTGCACTTGGAGTGAAGGCAAAGGGTTATGCATCCAACGCTGCTGACTTTGCTCAGACTGAACAGGTTGTAGCTCAGGTTAAGGAAGACTTCGGCTCAATTGATATTCTTGTTAACAATGCCGGAATCACTAAGGACGGACTTATGCTTCGTATGACTGAAGCTCAGTGGGATGCAGTTATCGCTGTTAACCTCAAGTCTGCATTCAACTTCATCCACGCTTGCACACCAATCATGATGCGTCAGCGTGGTGGTAGCATCATCAATATGTCTTCTGTTGTTGGTGTTCACGGAAATGCTGGTCAGTGCAACTACTCTGCATCTAAGGCTGGTCTTATCGCTCTTGCAAAGAGTATCGCTCAGGAAATGGGTGCAAAGGGCATTCGTGCAAACGCCATCGCTCCTGGATTCATCGAGACGGCTATGACAGCTGCTCTTCCTGAAGACGTACGTAAGGAGTGGGTTCAGAAGATTCCACTTCGTCGTGGTGGTACAGTTGACGATATCGCCAATACTGCTGTTTACCTCGCAAGCGACCTGTCAAGCTATGTTTCTGGTCAGGTTATCCAGGTAGACGGTGGTATGAATATGTAATAAAGTATGACTGTCCTCTACGAAGACAATCATATTATCATAGTCAACAAGCAGGCGGGTGAAATCGTTCAGGGTGACAAGACCGGCGACACTCCGCTTGTGGAAACTGTGAAACAATATATCAAGGAAGCGTATGCCAAGCCCGGCAACGTCTTCCTTGGTGTTGTTCATAGACTAGATCGTCCCGTCAGTGGTGCGGTCATTTACGCTCGTACCAGTAAGGCTCTTGCACGTCTAAATGAGATGTTCCGCAAGAACGAGGTTCACAAAACATATTGGGCGATAGTAGAAAGAAATGAAAAAATAAGAATGAAGAATGAAGAATTCAATATAGCTGATTATAAGAGAAATCAGAATTCTTCAATTAGACTGGAGCATTGGCTTGTTCGCAATGAGAAGCAGAACAAGTCGTATGCGTATGACCATGAAGTGCCCAATTCCAAGAAGGCAATTCTTGAATACAGGGTGTTGGCAGAAGGCGAGCACTACAATCTGGTGGAAGTGGATTTGAAGACTGGACGTCACCACCAGATACGCTGTCAGTTGGCAGCCGTAGGAATGCCCATTCGTGGTGATTTGAAATATGGTGCACGGCGCAGCAATCCTGATGGCAGTATTTCACTTTGTGCGCATAGCATAGAGTTTGACCATCCTGTCAGTCATCAGCACGTCCGCGTCGAAGCTCCGTTGCCAGAAGATAAATTGTGGGCAAGTCTCCTACCCAAATAATTGGCGGAAAGCTTCTTCTACTTTTGAAGCAGAAACAATTTTAATTTTATAGTCTGAAGGATTGATGCCGTTCATGTTGGCGGCAGGAATGATGATGCGCTCGAATCCCAGTCGGGCAGCTTCGCTTATGCGCTGAACTATGCGTGAAACAGGACGTATCTCTCCGCTAAGTCCTACTTCTCCGCACAAGCAGGTGGTGCGGTCTATGGCTGAATCTACGTTGCTCGATAGAACAGAGGCTATCACGGCGAGGTCGGTGGCGGGATCGCTCACTCGCAGACCTCCGGCTATGTTCAGATACACGTCTTTCTGTGCAAGTTTGAATCCGATGCGTTTCTCAAGCACTGCCAGCAGCATGCCCAGACGACGCATGTCGAAGCCTGTGGCTGAACGTTGTGGTGTGCCGTAGGCTGCGGTTGCAACAAGTGCCTGGGTTTCGATGAGCAGCGGACGTACTCCTTCTATGGCGCAGGCGATGGCTACTCCGCTCAGGTCTTCGTTCTGGTGGATGTCCGACAGTAGCAGCTCCGAAGGATTGCTTACAGGGCGAAGTCCGGTGGATTGCATCTCATAGATGCCTAGTTCAGCAGTAGAGCCGAAGCGGTTCTTGATGGCTCGGACAATGCGGTACATATAGTGCTGGTCGCCTTCGAACTGGAGGACGGTATCGACCATGTGTTCCAGAATCTTCGGACCGGCAATAGTGCCGTCCTTGGTAATATGTCCGATGATGATGATAGGAGTGTTGGACTCTTTGGCAAACTTCAGCAGCATGGCTGCGCACTCGCGGATCTGGCTCACACTTCCTGGCGATGACTCCACATTTTCTGTGGCAATGGTTTGTATGGAGTCGATTACGACTATGTCGGGATTGGAAGTCTCGATATGCTTGAAGATATTCTCAATCATGGACTCGCAAGCTACCAGCACACCGCTGCCAGTGTTGCTGCTGTCGAGTCGTTCAGCACGCAGTTTCAGCTGGTGTGCACTTTCCTCTCCGCTCACGTAGAGCACCTTCAGATTGCTCAGCCTTAGAACGGTCTGCAGGATGAGGGTGGACTTTCCGATGCCTGGTTCTCCGCCAAGCAGGGTCAGTGAACCGAGTACCAGTCCTCCGCCCAGCACTCGGTTGAGTTCGTCGTCGAGCAGATTGATGCGTGGATCGTCTGCGGTGGGAATCTGGCTCATGGTGAGGAGTTCAGACCCTTCGCCATCCCTTGCCATTGTTGTGGTACTTTTGGAGTAACTGGAGGAATTTCCCAGTTTCAGTTCCTTGAATGTGTTCCATTCACCACAGGAGGGGCATCGTCCAATCCATTTGGGCGAATCATATCCGCATGCACTGCAGACGTATGCTGTCTTTTGCTTAGCCATTTATCTCGCTTTGTTTATACTCCCCTCCATTCACGGGAGGGGCTGGGGGGGTCTTTTAGAACGGATATCCAACTGCGAAGTGCAGTCCCAGTCCGTCCTTGAATTTTGGAATGTTGTAATAGCCGCTCTTGCCGGTGTCGTAAGGTGCGTGGATGCCGATTCCCAGGTCGAGGCGAAGGACGAGGAATTCGAGGTCGTAGCGTAGTCCGAATCCCGTGCCCACGGCGATGGAGTTGAAGAAACCACCGTCGCCGAGTTTGCCTTGCGGGTGAGAGTCGTCGCTGCGCAGGTTCCACACATTACCTGCATCAAGGAAGAGTGCTCCGTTGAGGTTGCTCACGATGTTGAAACGGTATTCCACATTAGCTTCTGCCTTGAAGTCGCCTGCCTGGTCAAGGTATGTGTTGCGTCCGGTGGAGTCGTAGTAGCGTCCTGGTCCTATGGTGTGGGTTCCGAAGGCACGTATGGAGTTGGCACCGCCGGCATAGAACAGTTCGCTGTAGGGGGCATAGCGTGAGTTTCCGTATGTGAAGATTGAGCCGAGTTGCACTCTTGTTGCCAGTTGCGTCTTGTCGGTCAACTTGAATTTGTTGGCGAGTTCAAATTGCAGTTTCAGGAACTGTGAGTATGGATTGCCCAGCAATTGCTTGTCTTGTTGGCTCCATGGCTTTCCGCACAGGGCGTTGATGGAGTTGATGATGTTGGCAGATTCCTTCACGAGGAAAGTGAATCTGGTGGCAAACCGTGCACCTGGTTTCTGGGCGTTGTCGTAGGTGTAGATATACTGCATTGCCGGTATGAACTGGTCGCGCATAGAGGCATAGAGTGCGGTGTTTTGTGCGGTGATGGAGTCGAATCGCTCCGATGTCTTCATCAGTTGGTTGTAGGTGATGGATATCGGTGTGATCTGATGTGTGGCATAGTGAGCATCCTGAATGGTGTAGGTGGCTTCGGCTCCGAACGATACCAATCGATAGTAGCCGGCACGTTTGAGGTTGTCGACACTGATCTTGAAGATGGTGCTGGAGGGGTAGAGGAAGAATTTGTTGCTGAGTTTTGGGAATGCCAGCCATGGGTAGGAGAGTGATGCGTCGAGTCCTGCCTCCCATGAGTCAAGTCGCTCGCCGTCCACTTTCCTCTTGCTGCCGGTCTGCCATTCGTATGAGCCTTTCATTCCTACCGAGAATGTCTCTCCGTGACCGAAGGCATTGCGCTTTGAAAGTCTCAGCGATGCGTTAGGACCTACTTGTGCATTGCTCTTCTGCGTGAAGGCGAAGTCGAGTTCGGCATCGATGAGTTTGTCCATCATGGCATTGACACGTACATCGAGAGTGTCGCAATAGATGGTGGAGTCGCGGGGAATGAACTGGAACTGCACCTGCTGGAATACTTTCATGTTGGACAGCGAGGTTATAGTGTTGTCTATGTCGCGCTGCCGATAGAGGTCTTTCCGCTTGAAACGGTAGTTCTTGAAGAGCACCTGTGGTTTGATGGGCGGTGTCTTGCCTTGATACACATAGCGCAGTCCCGGACGGGTGATGCTGTCGTCATAGACCATAGTGCGCTGTCTCTCGGTTCGGATGCGGGCATTCACCAGACTGTCGTTGCCGTTGAAGGTGTTTCTGCGCTTCGCCGACTGAGTGAGGTTCAGGTTTGAACTGCGTCGGATGTAGGTGTAGATGTTTCCGATATAGAACTGACGACGTGCTCGGTCGGGCATGTCCATATTGGGTGACACACGCATTTTCACGCGGTTCTTCACTTGCATGGAGTCGGCAATGTACTTGACATAGTCGGTGCGGAAAAAGTAGTATCCGTTGTTGCGGAAGTCCGAGGTGATGCGTTCCTGCTCAAGTTGCAGCTCTGGCACATTGAACTGTCCCTTCGGTTTGAGGTATGAATCGTGTAGATTAGCCTTGACTATGCTGTCCTGTGTGCTTCGGAAGAGATACTGGATGGTGTCGTAGAGATAAGGTTCTCCGAGGTGGATGTCATAGTGGATTTTCTGCTTGCGTGGGTTGCGTTGCTTCACTATGTCGTAATCCACGTAGCCGTTGAAGTAGCCATAGTTCTGCAGGGTGTTGGTAGCAACCTTGGTGCGTGTGGCGGGATTGACGCTTGAGATGGTGATTGGAGTGCTGCCGAAGGTGTTCATCACCCATCGTCCGAAGGCGCTGTGCTCTTTGTTCACCATGCTGTTGTAGACCCACAGTCCGATGGGGAGAGGAGTTCGTATGGAGTTGCTGCCCATGAAGGAGTTGTTTGGGGCGTAGGCGAGAGCTGCCTCTACTTCGGTCAGGGCCACGCTTTCCTCATAGGTGTTCTTCTTGTCGTGGATGGTGGTTTTCTTCATTCCTGTGTATAGTACTTCGTCTTCCGGCAGGTTGGAAGTGGTGGAGCACGATGCCGCCATCACTACCGCAATCATTATCGGCAGTGCTATACGGATTATATGTTTGAATTCATTCTTCATTCTTTTCCTTCTTTCGTTTCCAAATTATCAGGTCGGAGAGGCGGTCGAACTTTTTTCGAATCAGGATACTTGCTCCGTTTTCGATGAGTTCGCCTTCCACGAGGTTGTCGTAGTTCTTCTCGTGGTAGAGTCTTACGTATCGGGTACCTCCGTCGTCGAGGCGGTATTCAAGCGATACATTGTCGATGTAGGCACCGGCTTCGTTCTGGTAGGTGTTGCCGTCGGCATTTACCTTGCCGCCGATTATCACGTTGAGACGGTTGCTGAAGAATCGTTTCGAGAACTTGAACGAGTAGTCGGTACGGGTGCTGCCGTCGTCGCGTGTGCTCTGTTCCATTCCCACATTCACGTCAACTGTTGTTTCCAGAGCCTTCGATGCTATGTTGTTGATTTCGCTCTGTAGGAAGTTGTTGAGTGCGTTGTTGGCGTTGAATCCCGATGAGTTGGATGACGCCAGATACATTCCTGTGCAGAGCAGTCCTACGGCGAGTTTGTTCTTCTCTTCCGAACTCATGCTGGCAAGCTCGTTCTTAACGCTCATGTCCTCAGGTGCGTCGATAGTGAATGCCAGTTTCATGGTCTCCAGTGTGCCGGTCACTCGCAGACCTGCCTTGAAGTTCACGCTGCGGCTGCTGCCGTCACTCTCGCTCACTGTGGCACGGGTTGTCTCTGTAGCACCGAAGTTGATGGTTGGATTCGCTGGCTCGCCGGTGAATTCTATGTAGCTGCCCGGTTCTATGTCCAAGGTCTTGAGCGGAATCACAGGCAGCTGGTATTTCATCTCTCCGTCGTTGATGGTGTATCGTCCCTGGAGTGAGAGCACACCTTCAGGAGTGTAGTTCATGATGATGCTGCCTTCTCCCTGCACGTTGACGTAGCTCTGTCGGTCGGCGGAGAATTCGCAGCGGAACTCAGCTCCGTTTTGCACCTGCAGCGTCATCTGCATGTCTATTCCGAGGAAGGTCTGTTTCTCCCGTTCAATGTCTATGTTTGGCGGAGCATTGAAATCTATGAAGGTGACGATGTCGTCCAGTCGGTCGTCGATTGACAGAGGCGTGTCAGCCATCACGTATGTCAGGTCGGTGTTGTTGAGGAGGTTTACCAGTCCTCTGATTCGCATGTTGTTGGTGTTGCCGGTGACGCGGGCGAAGAAGTCGCCGTACATCTTTCCGAAGACAACCGATTTGCGAGTTCGTGGAGCATCGATGAACGGGAAGTTCTTGCCGTAGATGCTCAGGCTCATCTCTATCAGGTCGAGATTGGCGAAGTCAACCCATCCGTTCAGGGTGAGCGGAGTCACATCCTTCACCTTTATGTTAGGATTGTTGTTGTAGATGTTGTATCGGTTGAAGGTTATGCGGCTGTTCTCTATGGCGATGGGGTCGTCGGCAAACTTCATGTTGAGCGAGTACATGGCACTGTTCATCAGCATGTTGTTGGGGACAAGTTCACCGTTGATGTTGAATCCCGATGCCGAGCTGACTATGTCGAGCTTTCCTCCGAGCGTGCCGTCAAACGTTACAATCTGGTCGGGAATGAACGGAGTGGTGAGCGACAGGGGCAGTCCGCTCAGGTCAACCGTAGCCTTGAGGGTGCCGTCGTCCTCTGTGTTGTAGGTTCCGCTGACGAATGCCACCTCCGTTTCGTCGGTGAAGAGCCTTGCCTTGATGTCGTGCAAGGTCAGTCCTACAGGATCGTAGTCGAACACAGCCTTCACGTTGCCCATTTCAATATCGTCATAGGTGAGATCCTGCACGTTGGCCATTCCGCGCACCCAGAATTTGTGCTGGTCTTGCAGGTAGTTGGCGTCGATGTTGAGCATACCGCTCACGTCGGGCAGGTCAGGCAGCACGCTGAGCAGTTTCTCCATGTTCAGGTTGTTGACCACAACCCTCGCATCCTGCAGCAGCGAATCCGTAGGATTGGCTGTTATGGCTATGTTGCAGCTGTCCTCGAGGCTGGTGAGGCTCAGGTTGGCAAAGGCGCGGTTCTTCTTCTCCAGACGGATGAATCCACCCTCGTTGAGGCGGAAGCGTGTGAAACCGATAATCGGTTCGTCGGGGAAGAGACTTATATTGAGAGTAGAGTCCTGGATGATGGCGTTCAGTCCGAGGTCCACTCCGGTGCGCTGCTTGCCGTCGAGCAGTTTCAGGCGTGCACTTAAATCGGTCAGCGACACGTGTCCGTCGAGGTAGGCACCGAATCCCGGCACTTCGTTCTGCGGCAATGCCCTGACGGCGGCGTTGAAGGTGAATCGCTCTGCGTCCTGCTTCATCCATGTTGATATGGAGTCAATCTGCATGCTCTCCGTCAGCAGGGAATACAAGTGGGCGTTGCCCTGCAGACCGGTGATGGTGTCGGTTTGCAGATTAGCCTTCAGCTCGTCGAATCGGATTCCCTCCACAGCCAGGATGCGTGATATCGGGTTCCGTCTTCCAGCCTCGGCGTGCAGCGTCAGCGTTGGCATGAGGGTGCGCAGGTAGTCTATGTTCAGTGTGCGGGTCTCCAGTCCCTTCATAGCTTCAGCAGAGAATCTGTCCACCTGTCCTAGCAGGTCGAACAGTCCTGTCTGTGCATGGAAGTCGAATGAGAGGTCACCCGTTGAGATTCTGGCATGAGTGGTGTCGGCATGAGTCACTGCTGTCAGAGAGATGGTCTCCGTCTTGATTTCCTCCTCGCCCTGACGGATGAGCAGGTGCGATATGTCTGCGTCCACCTCATATTCGGAGTCCATGTTCGTCCATACATCGATTACGCCTTTGGTCGTCAGGTACACATCCTCCTCCATCAGTCCCATCGAGCGGAAATCAATAAACGGCAGGTCGAAATCGAGAGAGGCTTTCAAGGCTTCCCTGTCCAGCGTGCCGTCGAGGGTGAAGTTGGTGCATATCTGGTTGTTGTCGAAGTCCGCAGCCACGTACAGCTCACCATTCTGGAGAGTCAGGTTGGCATTGCTGTTGGAGAGGTTGTAGATGCCGTAGTGCGCATCGCTGAATTCCATGTTGGCATTAGCCACGGCACCCGGGTGGGTGAAGTCGAAGCCCTTTCCGTCCAGTTCAATGGTACCTGTGAGACTGATGAGGTCGTCCATCGGCACAAACTGGTTGATATTGAGGTTGCGCATCGTTGCGTCGGCGGTGTAGGCATCGTTGGCACCGTTGTAGGTGGCGGCGAGGTCAAGCCGGCTCTCGTTCACGCTTGTCTTTGTGTCTATACCGATTCGGTCGCCGTGCATCACAGCTGCTATCTTGCTGCGAATACCGTGAGGGATGCGGAAGCTGTTGCGGCTGCTGGCAGGCATGAAACCCTTCACGAAGTCAATGTTCTCAAGCACCGAGTTGGCTTCGGCGGTCAGCTTCATCTCTCCCCATTCCTCCATCGGGTCTATGATGCTGATCTTGCTCTTGATGTCGAAATGTCCGTCCATGCTGGCATTAGCACGACTGATGACAATCTTCTCCAGATTACCCTCAGTCTGCAGGTTCACCGCCATCTGTCCAGCCGGCCACACCTTCCAGAACTCAGGCATAGCGTCAGCCGTGAAAATCATCAAGTCGCCTCGTCCCAACCGTGCATCTAAAGAGAGTGCAAAAGAAGGTTCGCCGTTAGGCGAGCAATTATCTTGAGATTTTTCGCCGTTAGGCGAGTCAAAGGCGTCGAAGTCCATATAGCAGGTCATCTTCGCGGTTGAGTGGGGAGTCAGCAGATCCATCTCCTTCACGTTGATGCTCAAGGTGTCCATCAGGATTTCAGCAGTGATGCGGCTAATCTCCAGTCCGCTGCGTTCCCTGCCGCTCATCTGGCGAATATTCACACGGATGTCACCCGTTCCAGCGTTAGTCACGGCAGAAATGTCCGTGTTGAAATTCTCCAGGCGTATATGGTCCGGGTCGAATCCGTTAGCAGGTGCTCCCCGTCCCACGTCATAGGAGAGGGTAGTGCCCGACGCCTCTATGTTGTTGAAGGCATACAGCTCGTCAGCCAGGTCAAGAGAACCCGTCAGGCGTGCACGGCCGATGTCCGCACCAACCTCTGTGCTGTCGCTTTGCGGGCTTAGCAGGCAACGCAGCTTCACTCGTTCCAGCAGCACGTCGTCCAGACTTACCTTCCATGCCGACGGCTCCTCCTGAGTTGTGTCTTCGGGCACAGAGTCCGCGAGAGCCACGTAGAGGTCTGCATCGCGCAGCGCAGCATGATTGAGCTTTACGGTCGAAGCCGACAGGTCGATGCCGTGCGAGTTCATGGTGAACTCACCGATATGTCCCTTGATGAGAGCCGCTTCAATAATGTTCCGGGTATTCACTTGTGTGTTCTCCATGGTGATATGGTCAATCTCCACCATTCCTGCAAAGAGCGGCATCAGTTCTATGCTCAGGTCGAGAGTTTCCATGTTCAGCACCGTATCGCCTTCCTGCACTGCCAGCACTCCGCCCATTTCCAGGTCGAGAGGGAACGACAGTCCCACTTTCTCCACGCTCACCTGCATCTCCATCTCCTCGCTGAGCCATTCGCTTGCCTTGTCCACTGCCCATCGCTGCACCGGAGGCAGGTACAGCAGCACTATGCACAGCAGCAACAGCGCAATCGGAGTAAGCACAATCCACATTGCCCATTTCGCGAATATGCGCCACAGGCTCTTCTTTGGTTTAGCTTGCTCCTCAGTATCTGCGCCCTTACTTTCGGCACTGTCTGGGGCTTGGCTTTGCTTTTCTTTTTCCATACAAAGGGCAAAGATAATCAAAGATTATCATACGCAAGTCAACAAACCCCAGTTTTTTTCACCTCACCCCTATTTTTTTACATTATGCTCCGCACCATGATTATTTTAACAAAAACAGAAATAACATTAACGATAACGAAAACTATGATGTGAATGCAAAATGTTTTTTGTTTAAATAGAATCAGAGCGTCAATCAAAGGAAAATACCAGTGACCCGAGATTTTTCGCCATTCGTGAGCGAGATTTTTTTGGTGGAATGAAGGGAATGTACTACCTTTACACGCAACAAACGAAAATTCACAATAAAACACCTAAAAACATGAAGACAAAATCATTCATTATGGCGATGGCAGCCTTCTTATTCTTGCTGACAGCATGTGGTGAGAAAAAAGCCGAACAGACACAAAACGAAGAAAACCAAACCAACGCAGAAGTAGAAGGGGAAGTAGTTGCAGACGCTGATGCAGAAGAAGATGAAGACGAAGGATTCTCTTTGTCTATAGGAAATATAGAAGCAATCAGCAAGGTATGGGAATCAAAGTCCATCAAGGGAGTTGCTGCCGACGGAAAAGTCGATATCGGACGATTTGCCTTGGCTTTCTGCAAGGAATATCCCAAATACGAACCCAACAAGGCTGTGGTAAACTATTTTGAGAACCAGAAGAAGGATGACGAACATTTCCAGATAGAGTGCGACACCAAGAACGGATATATCAAGAGCATGGGTATGTTCCAGGTTACATGGGACATGACCGGCTGCTTCTGGAAGCGCAAGAACGGACATTGCCTTGTGGCTTTCTGGATGGAACACGGACATGAGAGCAACCCTGACCTTGGCGAGGACCTTCTGGTGTTCTACGACTACGATCCTGCCACCGACACCATGACTCCTGAACCGGCATTGAGCAAGAAGGTGGAAAAGAAGATGGCGAAGTTCAACGAATATAGCGTAGCATTGCCATCGGAAGGTAAGGACATTGACCTCATTGGCTACACCGTCAATTACGAGGAAGACTGTGCGGAAAGCACCGAATTCACCCTCCGTTGGAACGGCACCGACTTCGACTTCTAATTTCAAATCCTGCGAACATACTTTTTGTCAAAATACAAAAAAGAAAAGGATGCATAAACCGTCATTAGCTTATGCATCCTTTTCCTGCTATTACAAAGATACAACATTTATTCTTCACTTAATATTTGTCCATTTCCTTTCAATTATTTATCTTTGCATTGATAACACCTCTGCCACAGTTTGGCGTACCTTAGTAATACCTTTGCAGAAAAATCTAAAATTATGATTAATAACGACCGAGGGCAAAGCCTGATTAGCAAATATGTCTGGGTGATAGAAACAATCTATCGCAGGCGTAAGATCTCATTCAAAGAACTGAATGAGCGATGGCTCCGCGATGAAATCAGCCGAGGTGTGGAGATTCCCAAGCGAACATTCGACAACTGGCGTTATGTCATTTGGGACATGTTCGGTATCAACATCGTCAATGAGAATCGAGGCGAATATCGCTATTACATTGAGAACGAGGAAGACATTAGTAAGAATGGACTCCGTTCCTGGCTCTATAACACCTTCTGTGTCAGCAATGCCTTGGCAAACAGCCAAAGCATCAAAGACCGCATCATATTGGAATATGTTCCATCAGGACAGGAATATCTCCAGACCATCATTGATGCGATGAAGGAAAATCGGGTACTCAACATTACCTACCATAGTTATTGGAAGGACGAAGAAAACAACTTCGACGTGCAGCCATACTGTGTAAAGCTGTTCCGTCAACGATGGTATATGGTAGCACGTAGCACCTATTCATATTTTTACGAGAAAGGCCCGCGCATCTATGCCCTCGACCGTATCAACGTTCTCCATATAACAGACGAGACTTTCGAAATGCCGAAAGACTGGACGGCTGAGGATTTCTTTGATGGATGCTTTGGCATCATTGCCGAACAGCGCCTTGAACCCCAGACCGTGAAGCTGAAAGTTTCAGCAGGGCAAGCCAATTACCTCCATGATCTCAAACTCCACGAGACACAGGATGAGATAGAGAAGAACGAAGAATATAGTATCTTTACTTATTATCTGCGCCCATCTTATGACTTTATTCAAGAGTTACTTTGGAATGGTGCAGATGTGGAAGTACTGGAGCCAAAATCACTTCGTCAGGAGATAGCTAACATCGTAGAACAATTGCATAAGAAATATAAGAAATGAGAGACTTCGCAGCCATAGATTTTGAGACAGCTAACAACGAGCGTTCTTCGGTTTGTTCCGTTGGAATAGTCATAGTCCGAAATGGAGAGATAGTAGATAATTTTTACTCGCTCATTCAACCAGAGCCAAACTATTATAACTATTGGTGTAGTCAAGTACATGGTCTTTGTCATGAAGACACCGATGATGCTCCTGTATTCCCAAAAGTGTGGGCACAAATAGAACCTCTATTAGAGGGCTTACCACTTGTGGCTCATAATAAGCCTTTTGATGAGGGGTGTCTGAAGGCTGTGTTCCGTGTATATCAGATGGATTATCCTGACTACGAGTTTTATGACACACTATGTGTCTCACGGCGAGTACTCCCTGACTTGGAGAATCATCAGCTTCAGACTGTAGCTGCTGCCTGTGGTTATTGCTTACAGGATCATCACCATGCACTTGCTGACGCAGAGGCATGTGCTTGGATTGCAAGAGAAATACTATAAGAAAAATTACATTATATAATAAACAATATGGAAGAGGACAAGATTATCATATATCAGACGGAGGACGGACAGACACAGATTGATGTCCGCCTGGAGAACGAAACAGTGTGGCTGACACAAGCTCAGATGGCTGAGTTGTTTGAAACTGACAGGACCTCAATAGTTCGTCACATCAATAATATCTATCGAGTTGACGAATTAGACAGAGTGGCAACCTGTGCAAAAATTGCACAAGTTCAAACCGAAGGAAAAAGACAGGTAACCCGTACTGTCCCATATTTCAATTTGGATATGATTATTTCAGTAGGGTATCGTGTCAATTCTAAGCGTGGCGTAAAATTCCGTCAATGGGCTAATCGGGTGTTGAAGGACTACCTCGTGAAAGGCTATGCCGTCAATGATCGTATTCGCAAGGAGCAGATAGGCGAGTTGCGTCAACTGGTGGGAATGCTTGGACGTACAATTCAGAATCAGTCTCTGCTGTCGAACGACGAGACGAATGCTCTGTTCGAGGTAGTGACGAATTACACCTACGCTCTGGATACTCTCGACAACTATGATTACGAACGATTGACTATCGACAAGACGACAAAGGAAGAGCCATTCCATGCTACCTATGAGAATGCGATGGAGGCTATCAATGGCTTGCGCGAAAAGTTTGGAGGTTCAGCACTTTTTGGTAATGAAAAGGACGAATCCTTTAAGAGCAGTATCGGACAGATCTATCAGACCTTCGGAGGCGAAGAACTCTATCCCAGTGTAGAAGAGAAAGCTGCCATGTTGCTCTACCTCGTCACCAAGAACCATTCTTTTAGCGATGGCAACAAACGCATTGCTGCAACCCTCTTCCTTTGGTTCCTCAACAATAATCATATCCTCTATCGCGAAGATGGCTCCAAACGCTTGGCTGACAACACCCTCGTTGCCCTAACTCTGATGATAGCAGAGAGCAAGACTGAAGAGAAGGATGTGATGGTAAAGGTGGTTGTGAATCTGATTAACCAGCAGAATGAATAACATGCGCTGGCTGATGTAGAGGCGTGTGCCTGGATAGCGAGAGAAATATTGTAATTATCAATAATTGAAAAAACAACCATGAGTAAAGTATTTAGAATTACGCCCAAGCGAGTGAAGCGCTCTAATGGGCAGGTGTTGACACCTGACATGTCAATCACCGTGACTACAAGGTCACACACCACCACTCCATTCTATAATGGAGCAGTAGAGATTAAAGAGCAGTACATGCGAATCTATGGTTTCGACTACAAGAAAGCATGCTGTTCAGTCAATGATTTTGAATTTGAAAAGTTGGACTAAAATAGCGAACTATTCACTTGCTGATGCAGAAGCTCTTGCCTGGATAGCAAGAGAAATATTGTAGAAAGCAAATAAAACTTTCATTTATGACAGAAAATAGAATAAACTTAGAATCGATAAGTGAACTTAAAAACAAAAGATTTATCGTTCCGAACTATCAGCGTGGATATAAGTGGCGGGCAAAAGATGTCGAATACCTTATTGAAGATATTGCCGAGATTACACAAGAAGATCATAGCGATTACTGTCTCCAGCCTATTGTTGTTGCTCCTAATTGGATAAAGAAAGTCTGTCCAACTTGTGGACATATTATTGATTCAACCGAAGAAGGATACATATTGGTTGACGGGCAACAACGACTCACTACAATTTGGCTTATCATAAATTGGGCAAAACATAATGACTTTAAGGTGGATTGGAATTTCGATATTCACTATGACACTCGAGATGATAGCAACAAATATCTTAATGAGATAAAAGAGAAAGGTAATGCTGAGGACAAACACACTTGCGACACACTTTATTTTTCTCAAGCACTTGAAATAATAGCCTCAAAAAAAGAGCGACTTCAATCCTTTTTTGACAATCTAAATAAAAACGTAAAAATCATCTGGTACGAAATCGCCCCCAATGAGGGACCAGCACACTTCGAACGGCTCAATAATGCTAAAATTGGGTTGACTAATGCGGAACTGATCAAGGCTTATCTCTTAACAAAATCAAATAAAGAAAGAAGAGCCCGGATGGCTTGTGAATGGGATGAAATGGAGTATAAGCTTCAGGACAGGAGTTTCTTCGCATTCATAACAACCAAAGACAGCATATACAACAAAGAGTATAATCGCATAGAACTTTTTTTAGACTTATATACGGGCGCCACCAAACAAAATAAAGAAAAGGACGAGTATTATACGTTCAATGAAATTGCCAAGAAAGTTGAAAAAGACGGGAAAACTGTAAATGAGATTTGGCAAGATATTCTTAATATTTATAATCGTCTGTTGTGTTGGTATAATGATAACTTTCTATACAATCTAATCGGATATCTTGTTGAAACTAGGGGAGATAGCGAACTTGCTGCCATTTGGAAAGAATGTAATGGTAAATCCACGAATGAAATCAAAGAAATTGTTCGCGCTCATGTTACCCAAAATATACCTCCAGAAGATGACATTCATAATATGGTATACCAAGATGGACGGACTAAGAATGTATTGCTCTTATTTAATGTTTTATCATTAATGTCAGTAACACCCAACTCCAAACCTGACGAATACAAGTATGTATTTAACAACAAATTCCACTTCGATTTATACAAGGACGAAAATTGGGACAAGGAACACGTTCATGCTACTGCTTCCGAATCATTGCAGAGCAAGGTTGAATGGGTAAATTGGTTGAAAGATCTGGATGAGAATCTCGTGGAAGAAAAACTCGGTGAAAACAAGGAAACATACCTTAACTGGATTAAGGAAGCAAAAAATGTGAAAAGCGAGGATGATTATCGAGACATAAAAGAAGACAAGAACCAAGCTTTCAAATCCTTGAAAAAGGAGGGTTTTGCTAAAATGTTCAAAGACATAGTTGATGCTATAGAGGGTAGCGATAGCGAAACAGACTTCAAACAAAACAGCATTGGTAATATTGTGCTTTTATGTGCAAATATTAACCGTTCTGGAGAATACAAAGTTGCCCCATTCTCGACAAAACGTCGTATCATTATGGAAAGAGTAAAAAACGGACAGTTTGTTCCACTTGGAACGCAAAATGTTTTCATGAAAGTTTATACACCAACCCCAGGACATTTCTATAAATGGGAAAAAGATGATTCTTACGACGGTAATGAAAAGTCGGATAGAGACAATTACATTGATGCACTTATTAAAACAATAAACCGAATAAAATAATCAGATATGGATAACAACATTAAAAGCAACACTTCTTTTTGGAGTGAAATTTCAGATTACAAAATACAGGTTCCATATTATCAGCGAGATTACGCGCAAGGAAGAATTGACAATGGAAGAATTGACAATATACGCAAAGTTTTTGTAGAAGAGATGTATGGAGCCATAAAAGGTTCTAATAATGAATGCCATCTCGGTTTAGTTTTTGGTTCTTACGATGAAAAAGAAAAAGTCTTTATTGCCGTTGACGGACAACAACGTTTGACCACTGTTTTTCTTTTGCATTGGTATGTGGCATGGCGAGAGAACAAGTTAAATGACTACAAGGAAAAACTATTAAACTTTTCATGGGACACAAGGAGCTATTCTTCACAATTCGTTGAATTGCTATTTAAAATCCGACCTTCAGGCAATGTGATAGATTCCATTAAAACTAACAGCAACTATTTCTCTGTTTGGGAGAATGACCCTACAGTTAAAGGTATGCTAACTATGCTTGAAGAGATAGAAAAACAATATCCTAATGATATGGTCTTATGCTCCCAGTTGTTCTCTAATGATTGCAAAATCAAATACGACATCCTTAAATTGGAAAAAGACTCTGATGGAAAGACCTATCTGAAAATGAATTCAAGAGGGCGTTCTCTGACAACATTTGAATTGTTCAAATCAAAATTTCTGGATAAATATAAGCCTAATTTTGGACATAAATTTGACAACGAATGGCTTAGCTACATGATTGAAACCTCCGCAACTAGTGATAGTCAGTTTTCCGACCCAGACATTCCATTTATGAATTTCATCAATGAATATACCTACCTGCAACTAAAACTAACACTGAAATCTGGCTCTGACATTGCAAACAATTATAAAGAGTTTACAGATGCAAAGGTGAAAGGTGAATTGACAGACGTTCCTTTTATAAGCTTTGATAAATATAATGGTGCCTTTAAAGAAGAACGCTTGGAGTATTTTGAGAAATCATTGGATTGGATTTGCCAAAATTATGAGAAAATCAAACTGATTGACAACAAAATACGTTTTAGCGATTCAAGGTTCTTTATTGACGCCATTATTAAAGATAACAATCCAAATTTCACACACAGAGCTAAACTATTTGCAGTATTCAAATATGCTGAATTAACAGGTTATGATCAAATTGACACAGAATTATACGAAAAATGGACTCGTGTATTTAGAAATTTGGTTGCCAATACAGACATTGATGGTTCTAACATAAGAGGTATTTGTATATCTATTAACAATATTAACAATTCTGATATTTACGGCTATTTGTCGAATGGTGGAGAAATAAGTGCTTTCACCAAAGACCAAGTTGCAGAAGAAATCGCCAAAGCCAAACAAATCCTTAATGAGAATGGAACCCTCCGTAAATACGTTGGTTCTTGCAAGAAGTCAGATGGTTCAAACTATCAAACTTGGGAAGAAATCATTATAGAAGCCGAAAAATACGCTTTCTTCAAAGGTGCAATAAGGTTCTTGTTTCAAAATGAGAAAGGAGAACTTAGTTTAGACGAATCTAAAACTTGGAATACTAAAAACTTTGATTCCAAATGGGAAAATGCTCAGGAATATTTTGATGAAAATGGAGTCAAAGATGACAAAAAAGTATTTATAACAAAGTCTTTAATAATCCAATGTGATAATTGGATTGAGCAATTGTATGACAAACAAATATTCAATCCCAATGCCAATACATGGAAATGGATATTAACAGCTAAAAACTGGATTATTCCTGTTCATAATATTCTTTTGACCAGCAATCTTAACGATATTTGTGCTACCAATGAGAATTATGATGAAAAGATAAAAGAGTTTATTACCCCAATCATAAAAGACCTCCCATTTGATTATTTTATCAATAATGAACCCAATGGACGTTTCCGTTGGTTAGGGCCAAGGTTGTGCTTTTATAAACCATACGGGCGAGATATGGCAACTTTGGATTGGGAGAATTGGCATAGAAACAAAATTCTTTCGTCTTTATTGGAGTCTATTACCACGGAAGCTCAAATGGGAGATAGCAATTTATTTTGGGGATGGAATATCAAGTTTTCGTACAAGAACAATTATTTCCAATGGTATGGAAATCCAAATGAAAAGGGACTTGATGTCTATCTAATGGAAAATGATTGGGCAAATTATAAAAAACGTCCCAATCCCACAAGCGACAAAGGCACAGACGAAGATATATATTATTGTTTCCGAGTAACGAAAGATATGGAAAGTGATCCATCAAAATTTACTGATGCATTGAACGAATTGATTAATCAAATGCCAACGTAATGCTCACCTACATCTCCAACTCTTCCCATTACAAAGATGTGCTATCACGAGTTCAATCTGTGAAGCACATGCTTTGGATTGGTACCGCTGATATAAAATTCGGCGCGGAGTGGAAGTTAGGCTTATACATGCCAAGGAACCAGGCCCAAATTTTAGGGAGGACTTTGACAAGTTCCCTGTTCTATACGACCGCTTGGAGCGAGTCCTCTGTCCTCGTGTTCATTTCAAGATGCTTGTCTTTGACGGAAAAGAAGTATATATCGGTAGTGCTAACCTCACGGGGGCGGGAATTGGTATGAAGGCTGAAACTACTCGCAACTTTGAAGCAGGCATCCTTACAGATGACACAGAAATTGTCGAACAAGCAATGAACCAGTTTGATGAAGTATGGATGGGAAAACATTGCAAAACTTGTAAACGCAGAGACTTCTGCCCTGACCCCATCGCATAATTTTATCGAAAACATAATTTTTCTTTGACCTCTGCCACGAGTTGGCGGAGGTCTTTGTTTTCTTTGCATTTGGATATTCATAATAATTGTGTCCTGAGAGCTAACAGTATAAATCATTTTTTACGAAAAGGTTATGAAAATCAAGAATGTGAAAGTCACAATGTCACGTATTGGCATCAATGCATTAAATGTACCCAGAAGAGTCGTTTACATGCCACTAGCGAAAATTGAATACGTTGAAAAAGAATGTCGTCGCCAGACGATTCATTTAGACCAGGCGTTTATACCGGACAAGAAATACTTCAAAGGATGGATTGTCGGATTGTCTTACTTTGCTGGAGTTACAAATGACAGTTATCAAATATATGATGAAAATGGTATCCGAACAGGAACTGCCGACATCAAAGAATATGGCAATCCAATACAAGCCAATGAAGACGATTTTATATGTCTAAAAGGTAAAATTGCTACTTGGATTGGTAAAAAAGGGGAATGTGTAAAAAGTCGTGAACTGACAGATGAAGAATATAAGGCTATAAGAGGTGAATAGATTCTTATTTTTTAATAAGTGTGTGGCAATGAATAATATCATACAGGCAGAGCGTCTTAAGCAGTTTCTGCTAAAAATCTATCCTTGCAAGAAAGATTTCGAGTTGCTTGTGATTGATAAGAAACCGAAAACAAGGATGGGCGTTTATATTGTTGATAAGCAGAGAATCAGAATATATTCCAAATGGATCTGTGCTACGCCTTTGGAAGAAATCGCAATTCATGAGTATGCACATCATATTCACGAAACGGAGAAAAGAACAAATCATAATAGACGTAAAGAAAGGGCTCATGGTCCGGAGTTTTGGAGAATCTACTCTGCTTTATGTTGTAAAGCAACTCAAATGGAGTTATTTACTGATGAGTATATTGCTGATATTGTAGCAAACAGATAATAACTGAAAATAGCAGGTTACAGCTTTTCCTTAGGAATAACATTTTTCTCTTACCTCTGCCACCAAATGGCAGAGGTCTTTGTTTACTTTGCAGCACAAAACATAAAAAAGTGAAACCTATAATACATTAATGAATTATGAATGTAAACGTTGTAACTAAAAATGGGAAGTCTGTTCTTTCAGTTAAAGCAGACTTTTACGAAGTGTTAGACAAGAACCTTGCTGCAATATGTGATGCTATTGCAAATAAAGGAATTGTTCTTAAAGAGCTTGTAAATCTATTTGAGGAGCAGGGTGATGAGTTTCTTGAGACCGTTTGGCTTGTATCAGTAGAGGTTAAAGGTAAAAAAGAAGCCGAACAATCTCTTTCTGAAGAACTTGAAATAAGCCTCGTCACCGCCCAATACCTATTGAACACATCATTTGATAAACTCACAGCCCTAAATGCCAAGAAAGTTCAAAAGATGCTTGATGATTATAACGCTAACATTAGCAAACTCGTTGTTTAATACCCCAAAGCCTTTTTATTGACTTCTGCCACAAATTGACAGAGGTCTTTGTTTTCTTTGTGGCAAAATTGAAGATTATGGTATCAATGGACAATATCGAGAAGTTAAACGTACCAGGAATATGGTTTGTCTGTTCAAAAGGACCTGCTAATCAACTTAGCAGATATGTATATGATTTGGCTGTAGAATTAGGATTACCCATAGTGGTATATTCAAATTCCACAAAGAAAGAAATACAAAACGAAGTTCTCAATTTCATAAAAGTCAAATGTATTGAGGCTGGGTCAGACGAATTAGAAAGGAATTGGCTGGAACAAGAAATGATGGAGTACAATAATCATGGATTTTTCTGGTACCCAGAAGAATTGAACGATTATGTCCCTAATGGTTCATTCTGGTCAAACTACGTCTTCTTTGATGAATTTAAGATCTTGTCGTTTACCAATACTTTTTCTAAGATATATTTGATAGAGAACTTGTCAGATTTATGGTATAACGATGAATGTGATATATTCCAATATTTACATTCAATAGAAAAAGAGGCAATTGAATATAAAAAGACAATAATAGTTTTTATATCATCTGCTAATTCACGCATAAATGAAACTTATATAAATAATCATCTGTTGTTAAACAAGTAATTATCCATAATATGACAGTTCAGGAAATTTTCAATAGTACAGCAGTACGAAGCGTGGAGGAACAGATTCTCGATCTCTACCACGAGACTGAAAGAAAACATTGGTGTAATGATGAAATCAAAAAAGCCATCAAGAGTTTGTTGGAAGTTAGGAGGCGGATTCTCAACAGCATGTTTGTTCTGGATGAACAGAATAAGCAACTATTGGCAGAGTTCAACGAAACGATGAAACAGCAGCTGATAGAAATGCGTAAACGAGCCATAGACTTATACAATAGTGTGTATAAGCCAGACATGGGAGGCACTGTTGAAGTGGAAGGCAAGTGCTTCATGGGCTATGAATACTCAAAGATTCATCCTGTGCAATCCATGCGTGCCAAGAAAATGTGGGCTGTTCTTAATGGCTCCCTCGATGATTATATCTTTTTGTATTGTGAGGACGGAGTGAACAGTTTTTACATCAACAACTACGATCCTAAGATAGAGTCAGAGAATGAGCTTCTGTATCTGAATGAGGAATTGGATAATTGGAATGAAGGGCTTGACATAGAGATGACAAAAGACATGCACCTTACATACGCTTTCCATAATCTGTTCAGTCATCTGGATTTCTCTATCTACGACTTACTTTGGGTCAGGGACTTCAACATTGAAATACATGTTGAATATGACTACCATACATATAAGGACGAAGAGTATGGCGACGAATTGGATTGGGATAAGTGTGACTATTGGGATTAAGTAACATCATAAAAAAATCAGATATGGAGTCTTCAGATTATACAAGATTAGATTACAAAACTATCAATGGGTTTTTCCCAAAAGGACAATTGTCCATATTGGCAGCAGGACCAGGAGTGGGTAAAACAGTGTTTGCTACCCAAATTGCAAACCAGTTTTGCCGTCATGGAGAGAATACCCTATATTTCTGTTTGGAATACGACTCTAGAGTAATTATTAATCATTTGGATCCTGTTGGGAATGGCAATGTCAGATGCTGTATCACCGATATTCCTCGTATTTCATTAGAGGATATTCTACTTGCCATAAAGAAACGCTATTTCAATGTAATCATAATTGATTATGTTGAATTAATGGATTTCGCCAAAACACTCGATGGGATAAATCGCGCTGAAGAACTTAGGTCAATTTGGATGTCACTGGATAAAATGGCTAAAGAGAATGATATAAGGATAATTGGAGTATCACAACTAATCCGTATTCGTATCGATGGTAGCGAAAAGGCATTGCCAGATGACTGCTTGAGTTACTTAGATAGAGAGTTCTTGACGAAAAGGATAAAGGTTCTTCATAGGGAAAGTTACACTTCTAACGATTCAAATTATGAAGATTTAGAGTCTGTTTCAATTATAGAATATGTTTTTGATTCAAGTTATATAACAATACTTAGATACATATGACCTACAAAGAATTGCTTGATTCCGTCTCATTTGAAGAGAT
>CACYSD010000022.1:0-84557 GCA_902776985.1 uncultured Bacteroidales bacterium | reverse complement strand
ATAGACAGGAATTACGTTGTCGAAATTCTCTACTATGCTCTTCCATTCGGCCTTATTCAGTTCCACCTCCAATGAGTCATAGATGCTGCGGTCTGCATCATTCTCATGCAGTTCCATCTCGTACTCTAATTGGTCTTCAACAAGCATATAACGATTAAAGCGTTTGTTAAGTGCTGAGCCTTCTACGATAGTGTTTGTACGAAAATCTACCACAACACGAGCAGGTTGCTTGTCAACAATAACAGTAGTTAATCCATTCTTCGCATCTTCCAACTGTAGGAACTTGTATTGCGGCTGACGAGTGTCGATGCGGAAACGCCCATTGTGTGCAGGATACATTTCATGTCTTATATATGGTCTTGGCCTTAAACAGACAGAGTCTGAGCCCTTACTCACAATGCCTTCAATCACAAAGTCAACAGAATCAGTAACAAATGGTTTAAAAACTTGTTCTTGTGCCCAACCCGTCATTGCAACGAGGGGAAATAGTGCTGTTACGATCGTTTTCTTCATATATTGGTACAGATGTATGTATAGCAACGAATTATTAGACCGCTTACTCTGAATACGATGCAACAATATCCTGAACTACCAATCCCGCGAGCGTAAAGCCGAAGATGGCGGTGATGTGGGCAATGGTGCCGTTTCCTCGGTCGTCGGGGTCAATAGGTTTTTGGTTCTGCAGCAGTTCGTCGGAATATACGCACTGGAACTTACGTTTGGGAAACTGCTTGTCACGCTTGAAGCGGTTGCGGAGTGCACGAGCCAAGGGGTCGCCCTGCACCTTCCAGAACTCTGCGATCTTGATACGTGTGGGGTCGAGCTTCAGGGCTGCACCCATCGAGGAGAAGAAAGCCCCCCTCCTGCTCTTCCCAATGGAGGGAATGCTTGTCGCCATCAGGATGAGCAGTGCCTTATCCTTGAGTGAGTCGATGGCATCGATGATGTAGTCGTAGCTATCAAGATTGAAACTATCTGCAGTCTCAGCCGTGAAAACCTGTTGCAGGGCTGTGATTTCCGCCGACGGGTTGATGGAGAGCAGGCGTTCTTTGAGGGCATCCACCTTCACCTGTCCGATGGTCTTGGTGGTCGCCATCAGTTGGCGGTTGATGTTGGTGACGCACACACGGTCGGAATCGACTATCGTCAACTTCCTGATGCCGCTGCGCACCAGGCTCTCGGCACACCACGAACCGACACCGCCCACGCCAAAGATGATAACACGCTTCTCTGCGATGCGGCTCATTGTATCGTCGCCCAATAGGAGTTCCGTCCTGCGAAAAATATCATTTTCTATTGACATACCTTTTGTGTTGACTTCGTCTTATTCCTCGCTTGTTATTTCTTCCAGGCATTAACCACCTCACCGATATACATGGAGTGTACACCAGCAGGGAAATTACCATACATTTTCTTTGGAACGTCGCTCTTGAAATTCTGAGGATCAAATGGTGCGACATACATGATTCTGCACTCAATCACCATCGTTGCCTCAGTATAATATGGCGTACCATTGGCTGTATAGGCGGTGTGAAGTCCCAATGCTTCAGCCTTGTTACCATCGCGTCCGCTCTTCGTTCCCATATAGTTCAGCACATTATTGTCATTCTTGTCAAAAGCCATTACTGTAAAGTATTCTGCCTTGTCAATGAATTCTTTGGTGTAGCGTTTTTCTGCTACATATACGGTCATGGCAGGGCGTCCCCAGAGCGTTCCGATGCCACCCCATCCGATGGTCATGGCATTGCTTTTTTCCTTGTCTCCTGCGCACAGTAACTGAGCTTCACGGAACCATTGAAAACCATTATCAGTGAAGTCTTCAATTACATTGAATTTCTGAAATCCGTTCTCTTCCTGAGCGGACATCTGGCTTGGCACAACCATCATGAATATTGCCAATAAGGTTGTAATAATACTACTTTTCTTCATAAACTATCATTATTTTACGATGCAAAAATAGTGTAAATCGTGAGAAGAAAAAAAGTTTAATTGTATTTTTCTTCCCACATTCAGCCTATTTTATCAAAATTTTGCGAAAATTCCTTGATTATCACTATCTTTGCCATTAGATTTAGTTTATAAACCCATCCGCTTTTGCCGAAAGACATATCGGTTTGAAGCTTTATTATTGACTCAGAAACTGAAGCTTAAGAAGAGATAACGAAATATGCAGATAATACTCGCTTCCGCAAAAATAATGCACGACAAGCTGAAGTCTGTTCCCGACATTAGCCTGTCAACACCTCGTTTCCTGAATGAGGCAGATGCTTTTGCCAGTGACATGGCACAGTATTCAGCAGAGACGATAGCCGAAATACTGGGCTGTAGTCAGCAGATTGCCGTACAGAACAGACTCAGGTTCATGCAGTTTTTCGATGAAAAGCCAAAGTTTCCAGCCATCCTTGCCTATCATGGTCAGGCTTACAAACACCTGAAGGCTGAGACCTTAAACGTGGATGATCTCAATTATTCCCAAAGGAAACTCTGGATAACTTCTTTCCTCTACGGTCTGCTTCGTCCTTTGGATGGCATATTTCCTTATCGGATGGAGGGGCATGTAGAACTGCCAAGCGGAGCGGGACAAAATATGTTCGGTTTCTGGAAGAGTCGCCTGACAGATGTTCTGATTGATGCCGTGAAAGCGGATGGCGGCATCCTGATTCACCTTGCTACCGAGGAATACCAGCACCTCTTCGACTGGCAGCGTGTCCGTCGGGAAGTCCGCATTATCCAGCCTTTATTCTATATTCGCAAGGGTAGCAAACTGAAGATTCAGGCGGTATGGGCAAAGACATGTAGAGGAGCCATGACTCGGTTTATCATCGAGAACCGAATTGACAAGCCCGAAGCTCTCTGTGCTTTCAGCTATGAAGGTTTTGTTTACGATCCAACTCTTGGTGAGCCTGATTTCCCGCATTTTATTAAGGACAGCTTCGATGGGAAATGATTCTCCTAATAAATCACAAAATCCCCCGTATTGGAATGATATGGGGGATTTTTTGTATATTTGCAGCAGGAAATCACGGAGCAGTGAGAGGAGATACCAAACTTGTTTGGACTGTTCCGAGTAGCGACGTTATTCAATGAATTTAAAAACCACTGGACTAATGATAGGGAGAGCACTGAGCGGAAACGCACTGAAAGTCATTGCTATCGTTGCCATGACAATTGACCATCTGGCATGGGTGGGTATCGAGACCTATGAGCAGGCAGAAACACCTGTGCAAATCGCCCTTCACTGTATAGGAAGGCTGACGGCTCCGATGATGATATTCTTCGTGGCAGAGGGCTATCACTATACGCACAACTTTCGCCGCTACCTGCTCCGCCTGCTGATGCTGGCAGTGGTGAGTCATTTCGCTTTCTGCTACTTCAATATGTCGGGATTCAACCCGATAGACAACCTCCTCTTCAATGCTACAAGCATTGCCTGGCCGCTTCTGTGGGGGCTCATACTGCTTAAGGTCTGGGATATGGAGCAGTTGGCTCGTTGGCAAAAGGTAGCTGTCACCCTGCTGGCTTGCCTCCTTACCTGCACGTCCGACTGGAGTTGTGCGGCTCCATTGGCGATACTCATGGTGGGGCGGAGTCGGGGCAATTTCCACAAGCAGATGCTTTGGCTTATGCTGATTATTTCGCTCTATGCCGTCGCCTTCTTTATCTTCCACAGTCCGACTTACGGCATGGTTCACATGGCCTGCTGGCTGGCAGTACCTGTGCTGGCTATGTATAACGGTCAGCGAGGTCGCTGTCGATGGTTAGGTAAGTTCTTCTATTACTACTATCCTGCCCACATGGCACTGATAGGTCTGCTTGCCCGCCTGCTCTGACTTTACATCCCTTAGTATTTTTTTTTGGGGGGGGGTAAATGTTAATCCAGATGGAATACTTCGCGGAGGGGCATGGTGACGGGTGAGTTGTCGGGATTGGTCTCCATGATGTCTGCCATATATGCCCACCAGCGTTTGGTGATTTCGTCAGCTCCCATGTCCTGACTGCTTTGTTCGCCTTCAATCTCCTGATAGCCGAAGAGGATGTTGGTGTCGCGGTCCCAGTAGATGCTGTAGTTGCCCACACCTGCTTCCTTAATCTGTTTCTTAAGTTCGGGCCACAGTGCAGCGTGACGCCTTTCGTATTCTTCCTCAAATCCTGGCTTGAGGAACATCTTAAATGCAAATCTTTTCATCTTTGTGAAGTGTGAAGTGTTTGTTGTGAAGTGATAGAACTTAAAAACTTAAGAACTCAAAAACTTACTTCCCCATCTATACACCTTTTCTATGTTGGGGCAGGGGATGTTATGCTCTTTGGCGAGTTTGTATATGTGATGGAGTCCGTAGGGGAAATCTTCGGTGAAGTATCGGCTGGTGAAGTCTATTGTCCATCCGTCTGCGGTCTGCTTCATAGGCGATGTAATGCCCTTGAAGGCAGTGATTGACCTTATCTTGCGGGTAAGCGAAGCGGCATCGGTGCTTTCGTAGTAGTCAAGCAGAGTAGGGATGCTGTGGATATTTAGTTTGTCGAGCAGATGGAAGAATTCCTTGTCCATGGCTATGAGCAGGGTTGAGGCTTCGTCGGTCCATTCTTCGTAGAAGAGGATGTTGTGGTCGAAGACTTCATTCTCCCTCCCGCAGAACATGGTGTAGAGGCGTCCTGTATGGAGGATGGGGTTGGAGTTCGTAAGTGCAGCCTCGTAGAAAGAATGGAGCAGGGTGGTTGGTGTGTGGAATAGCTCTGACAATGTTTCTGCAAATGATTCTGCATTGTCCACATTTTCTACTGCGACTGCAAGACTTGATTTATAACCCAGCAGTCGTGCGCTATGTCCGTATTCAGCCACTCTCGCTATGAACGGAACCCGCTGGAATCCGAACAGACGTGCATCAGTGCCGAGTATGACGTGGGCAAAGAAGAAGAATCCTGTGCTGGAAACGACGCTGCCTACAATGGCGTTGCCAATATAGGGTTGAATGTCACGGAGTGTCTTTTCAATCAGGAATCCTGGCAGGCAGAGCAGGATGATGTCCTGTGCTACGGCAACCTCCCTGGCATCGCTGGATATGCGGTTGATGTGACCGACATACTCCTTGCTATTCAAATCCGTGACAGTGACGGCATTGCCCCACGAGTCAGGATGTCCGGTCAGAATGTTTAACCGTACATCCGTCTGTGATGCCAATACTCCGGCACACACATGTCCCAGGCTACCGCCTCCGCAAATACAGATATTCATTATAATAAGAGCCTCAACCCATCCCCCTCCGATAGAGGGAGAGTTCGGACATCAAGAGGTTTATGAATTTTTTAGATTATAAATTACAAATTATGAAGCCCCCTCTAACTCATCTCCATTACGGGAGGGGTTGAGGGTGGGTCATTGCTGAAATGAGTTGTGCATTGTCCTCGTGGCTGCGAACGGAGATGCGCATGTATTGTTTACCGTCGAGACCTTGCTTTTCGGAGCAGTCGCGAAGGAGGATATTGTGCTGCTGCAGCATCCTTACAACGAGTTCGCGCGCTGTGAACGGAGGCAGGACTTCGCAGAGGAAGTAGTTTGCCTGTGAAGGCATGACGCGCAGGAAGGGGATTGTGCGTAACTTGCGTTCGAAGTCTTCGCGTTCGGCAATGAACTGTTCGCAGGCACGGTGGTAGTCCTTCTCGTATTTGGTGTAGATCTGCATGAAGTACTCCGCAAAGGAGTTGATGTTCCAGATGCTCACCATCTGTTTCATTTTTGCGATGATTTCGGTGTCGGCACTGCAGAGGATTCCGAGACGTATGCCCGGCACTCCGTAGCTCTTGGAGATGCTTTTCAGAACCACCATCTGCGGATAGGCTTCGAGAATGTCGTCTCTCAGAAGTGAATTCTGCTCATAGCCTATGCTGAAATCCACGAAACTCTCATCCACAATCAGTCGTGTGCCTTGTTGCTGGCACCATGCAGCCAATTTCAGCACATCGTCCACAGGGATGAAGTTGCCTGAAGGGTTGTCTGGATTGATGAGCATGAGGTTGTCGGCATGGTTCTTCCCGAAGAAATCCATGAGGTCCTGAGCGGTGTATCGGAAGTCAGGGTTGGAAGGGATGAAGGTGACGAGCGAGGACTTGTCGCGACGGTTGGGATATTCCTCGAACATCGGTCGTGTGATGCCTAATGTGCCTGGCAGGAACTCCATGAGTGCCTTGATAAGTTCGGCGGCACCATTGCCCGGAATAATATGCTCTTCGCGTATTCCCCAGCATTTGCTGGCAATCAGAGAATTGATCTTCATGCCAGAGGGATAGCTGGAGATGAGTGTGCGGAAATATGCCTCCATCTCGTCGATGATGCGGGAGGAATTGAAGAACGGATTGACCAGATAGCAGAAGTCCAGCATCTGTGGGAAACGCCAGAATCCGCCGAAGCGTCCGTAATACTTGTTGATTACGTCTTTGTCCTCAGCAAAGAGTGCTTCTGCAATGTCAAGATCCTGCTTGTCGTCAATCTCGTACCATCGTTTGTTGCCTATAGGCAGTGCCTTGAGTTCCTGGCTGTTGAGGAACGAGATGACACGAAGCACATTCTCGTAGTACTCGTTGTTGCCCACAGCCTTGGTGTATGCGTCGAGGAAGGGAACATACTTGTGCTTCAGAAACTCACGGCTGAACTTATATATGTTCAGTGTCTTGTAGTAAACGTCAGTCTCGTCGAAACGGAAAGCTGCTTTGGTGATGAAATTGACTATATTGTTGTCGTTGTCGATACGTACCATGGTTCCGTCCATCCAGCTCTCATACTTAGCCACAAGTGCGAGGTTGGGGTAGGGGTTGTCAACCAGCTGTTGCAGTATGCCGTCCTCGCAAATTAGGTCGCTCTCAATGAGAAGTGTATCGTCTTCCTGCAGTTGAGGCTTTGCGAGTGCGAGAGAATAGATGTTGTTGGTCTTGTCGAAAATAGGGTTTTCAACATATTCTATCTGCAGCCCATATTGCTCGGAACCGAGATGTTCCTTTAGTTTTTGACCTTGGTAGCCTATAACAATCACCACTCTCTTAAGCTGTAATGTAGAGAGTTGACGCATCATTCTGTCAATGAGTGGAGTCCCATTGACAGGAACCATGCATTTGGTATTGTTCTTGGTGTATTCACCAAGTCGCTTACCCATTCCTGCTGCCAGAATAATTGCTTGCATATTATTTGTGAAGTGTGAAGTGTTGGTTGTTAAGTGATTGTACCAGACAAATCAGAATGAGGAATTTTTATATCAGTTACAAAGATATATTATTTTTTTCAATTATCAGCAATATGGGTGGTGGCTTTTCTGAATTGCAGGAAAAAGACCAGTCCCGCGAAAGAGAGTCCGAAGGGGAATCCCCACCATATTCCTGCTGCCTTGACGTCAAGCGTAAAGGCAAGGAGATAGCTGAGTGGAAGCGAAATGACCCAGTATGCGACAATCGCTCCCCATACCAGCGGCTTGACTCGTTCGATGGCTCTCAGGGAGTTGGCGAATACAATCTGTGCGCAGTCGCCGAACTGGTAGAACACGAACGGTAGCATAAGCATGGCTACCACTTCCACAACCTCAGCACTGGTTGTGAAGCAGAAGGCAAGCGGTATTCGCAACATATAGATAGCAGCCGTGAGTAAAGCTCCAACAGCCAAGGTCATTGCGTAGGCTGCGTAGGCAGTTCGTTTGACTTCCGCCCAATCTTCCTTTCCCCTGAAGTGGCTGATGCGAATGGCTGCAGCAGCTCCGATGCCATAGTAAACCATAAAGCAGAGGGATGCAATGGTTCCCATCACCTGATGTGCTGCAAGTGCGGTAGCACCAAGCCATCCCATCATGATGGCTGCTATATTGAATGCAGACGCCTCCATAGCCAGTTGCAGTCCTATGGGCACTCCTTTGCGGGCAATGTGAAGCATGCCTCTATTGGTAAGAGCTTCGGATGGTGCAGCATGGTAAATGTGGTAATGGCGGCTGGCACGAATGGTTATAGCCATCGCAACCATCATCGCTATTCTTGAGATAAGTGTTGCATAGCCAGCGCCGGCAAGTCCGAAGGAGGGGATGGACAAAGGAGTGCAGCCATAGATTAGCAGTGCATTGCCTCCTATGTTGAGCGCATTGCCCATGAGCAGAATCCACATGGGTGATTTTGTGTCGCCCACGCCGTCGCAAAACTGTTTCATGGCGTTGAATGCTGACATGAACGGTAGCGACAGCAATAATATTATAAAATATATGCGGATGAGCGGCAACAGTTGTGTGGGCTGGTTCAGATAGTCGAGTGAGCAGAATAGCCCAAGCATCAGCAGCATGACTCCGCCGCAGATGACGAGATTGACTATGATGCTTTCACGCAGGGAACGATAGGCTGCACCCAGTCTGCCTTGCCCGAAGAATCGTCCTACAACGGGTGTTGTGCTGTAGGAAACTCCAAGAAGGAAGAAAATCGCGAGGTTGAATACGTTGTTGACAAATCCCGATGCCGATAACTCATCGGTGCCGTATTGTCCCACCATGATGGTGTCGGCAAACGACTGTGCTATGGACCCCAGTTGTCCTAATACAATCGGTATTCCCAGCAGAGTCAGAGCCTTGGCGTGCTCGCGATAACTTGTCATTATCCCTGTGCCTTTTCGTTAAGATAGGAATCCTTGAATCCGAGGAAATATAGAACTCCGTCGAGTCCGATGGTGTTGATGCTCTGTTCGGCATTAGCCACGACTCGCGGTTTTGCATGGAAGGCAATACCCAGTCCTGCCTCAGAGAGCATGGGCAGGTCGTTGGCACCGTCACCCACGGCGATGGTCTGTGCTATATCAACCTTTTCCACCTGGGCAATCAGGCGAAGCAGTTCTGCCTTGCGCTTACCATCAACAATCTCACCTACGTAGTTGCCGGTGAGTTTGCCGTTGGCATCAATCTCCAGTTCGTTGGCATAGACGAAATCAATGCCCCATCGCTTCTGCAGAAATTCTCCGAAATAGGTGAATCCACCGGAGAGAATCGCAATCTTCATTCCATACTTCTTCAGCACGTACATCAAGCGGTCAGCACCCTCCGTGATTGGCAGGTTCTCTGCTATCTCTCGCATGACGCTCTCGTCGAGGCCTTTCAGCAAGGCAACACGCTCCTTGAAGCTCTCGCGGAAATCAATCTCACCGCGCATGGCACGTTCGGTAATTGCCTTGACCTTGTCGCCCACTCCTGCACGCATGGCGAGTTCGTCAATCACCTCCGTCTGAATCAGGGTTGAGTCCATATCGAAGCAGATGAGGCGTCGCATACGACGGAACATATTGTCTTCCTGCAGCGAGAAGTCCATCTCGCTGTTGCTGCTCAGGTGCATCAGTTCGGCTTGCATGGATTTGCGGTCGCGAGGGGTGCCACGGACGGAGAATTCTATACAAGCTCGTACATTCTTCTTTGGGTTGAGCATGGACTGGCGACCGGTCAGACGACGAATGGAGTCGATGTTCAGACCTTGCTCTGCAATCACCTTCGTCGCTGCCTGGATTTGTGCTGCCGACAGATGGCGGCCGAGCAGAGTGAGGATATAGCGGTTCTTGCCTTGACGGCTCACCCATGCCTCGTACTCTTCGTCTGTGACTGGCGCAAAACCGATGTTCACTCCGAGTTCGCTTGCCTTGAACAGCAGTTCCTTCATCACCTGACCCGAATGGCGGTCGTCAATGCGGATAAGAATACCCAAGGAAAGGGTTGAGTGGATGTCGGCCTGACCAATATCGAGAATCTGCGCATCATGTTGTGCAAGAATTTCCATGATGCTGGCTGTAAGCCCGGGACGGTCCTGACCAGTAATGCGAATAAGTATCTGTTCCATAGTATTTGAGTTTTTAAGTTACTAAAGCATTTTGAAAGCCATTTTGATGACACGTTCCACTGTGGCGTCGGGTTCTTCCTTGAGGATGGCACGAACAACCTTGGTGACAGGTGCAGGAGGATAGCCAAGTGCTCGAAGAGCGTCGATGGCATCGTCGTGAACTTGCTTGTTGAGTGCAGGTTCGTTGGCTTCGGCAGATATTGCAGCCGTAGGAGTGATGCCAAGTGTGGTAACCTTGTCGTGCAGTTCCACGATGATACGCTGTGCCGTCTTCGCACCCAGTCCCTTCACGGTCTTCAGCATCTTGTCGTTACCCTGCATGATGATGTCGCAGAGTTCGGCAGGTGAATAGGCTGAGAGAATAGTCCGTGCGGTATTTCCACCTATGCCGCTGACGGAAATCAGTTGCAGGAAGAGCTGACGTTCCTGCTGAGTGGCAAAGCCGAACAGCACCCATGCGTCTTCGCGGATGTTCTCATAGACATAGAGTCTTGCCTCGCTCTTTCCTTGCAAAGCGGAGTAGGTATTGAGAGATATGTTGAGCAGATAGCCGACTCCGTGACATTCTATTGTCACTTCAGCGGGAGTGAGTTCATCGATAATACCTTTTACGTAGTTGATCATTATATATTGGAGTTATGAAGTTATGAAGTTAAGATGAATGAATGATTGAAGTTATGAGTTTTCGCCAAATCCGTTAGAATCTATCAGTGATTCGCTTTCAAACGATTGTTTGATTTGCAGGTCCTTTGGTATTGGAGTTGTGTCCTTCTCCTCAAATTCTTCATCATTGTGCTCCATGGTGAGAGTGTCGGTGGTGTAGTCACAGACAGCGAGACGGTGGGTAATGAAGATGATAGTGAGGTCGGGACGGTAGGTTTTCAGGGTTTGCAGCACTTCACGTTCTGTTTGCATATCGAGTGCGCTGGTGGCTTCGTCGAGCAGGAGAATCTGACAAGGACGGAGCAGGGCGCGGGCGATGCAGACACGTTGAGCCTGTCCTTCCGACAGACCGCCGCCGCTTTCTCCGCACATAGTGTCAATGCCTTCAGGAAGTGTTTCTACAAATTCGGCACGAGCCAGTCGTAGTGCTTCGTGCATCTCTTTACTTGTGGCGTTTGGATTACCCATCAGTAAGTTCTCACGAATGGTTCCGCTGAAGAGGGTGTTGCCTTGAGGAACATACGAGAAATTGCAACGAGTGGCGTTGGTTACAGGAACTGGTTCTGCGGTGCTATCGGAATAAAGCGACACCTGACCTTCCTGTGGTCTGATTAGTGCCAGAAGCATACGGATGATGGTTGTCTTTCCAGCACCGGTTTCACCAAGTATGGCTGTAAATGAACCTGGACGGAAGTCGTGGCTGAAGTTCTTGAGAATAGGCTTGCCGTTTTTTTTGTAGCGGTAAGTCACATTCTCCAACCTTACACCTACGCTGCCTTCAACCTTGACTGGCTGAAGTCGGGGTTCAAGCGGAAAACGCTCAAGTTCCATGAGACGTTCGCATGAGGTAAGACTGCTAACGAGTGTAGGCAGCAATCGTGCCATGTCGAGCAAAGGTCGCTGAATACGTCCGATGAGTTGGGTGAACGCCATGAGAATACCCATGGTGATGCCTCCACCCTGCAACTGGAAGAGTCCCCAGACGAGGGCAGCCAGATAACCTCCTGCAAATCCTACATTCACCATGACTTTCGACATGATGGAGAAACGTGCACGTTGCTTCACCTGCCAGCGCAGGAGTTTCTGACGTTTTTCCAGACGGTCAACCATGCTGTCTCCGCGCTCCATCACCTTGACCACCATCTTGTGCTGGATGCTCTCCTGGATAAGGGACTGGAGGGCACTGTTGCTGTCCTTGATTTTGCGCACGATGCGGCGCATCTTGTTGAAATAAAGACGAGAGAGGAAAATGAAGACCGGTGCTGCGGCAATAAGGATTACTGCCAGCATAGAGTCCATTGCATAGAGATATACAAACGATGCAATGAACTGAACCATAATGATGACGAGAGAAGGCAGAACTTCTGTGAGCAGCGACATTATATCTCCTACGTCGGCAAACAATCTGTTGAGTAAGTCACCACTGTGCATACGTTCCACTCCTCGCCATTCTCCTCTCAGTATTCGTGCGAAGAAGTATTGCTGGAATCTGTTTTGTGCCTTTACACCAATAACGGCACGAACCCAGGTAAGGATGATTCTCAGCAGCATCTCGCTAAGAATCACGCTTCCCAACAGAATAGCGGTGATTGCCAGATCGCCTTCACGGGTTCCTGTTGCGATATCAGTCAGTCGGCGAACCAGTTCCACGCCGAGCAATCCTAATCCAACCAACAACAAACCAATAACCATGTTGACCATGGCCTGGACACGGAATCCCTTATGGTGGTGCCAAAGCCATCGTACAATGGTTCTTAGTGGATATCTTGTTCGGTTGAATCTCAAAACAATTATATTTTTACATTTTACAATTATACTCATCCGGAAGGTCACCCCTCCTTGACGGGAGGGGTCGGGGGGAGGGTCTTCCTACTCCCTATGATCCGTTCCCCACATCATTTTGTGGCGGAGGGTAGAGAAGAAGCTCTCACCTTGGCGGGTGACTACTTTGATATTATATGGTGCGCGTCGAATTTTTAGGCGCATGGAGTCGCTGTAACTACGGCTGCGGCCATCGATTGCAATAAGGAAACTGTGGCTGCGGCTCTCTACTTGCAGCTCAATCTCTATGTCGTCGCAAAGCAGCAGCGGGCGCATGTTCAGGGAGTGGGGTGCTACAGGAGTAAGGGAGATGGTCTGGCTCTGCGGCACTACAATCGGTCCGCCCACACTCAGAGAATAGGCTGTGGAACCTGTAGGTGTGCCCACAATCAGACCGTCGGCCTGATAGGTGGTCAGGAATTCACCGTTGATGCGGGTGTTGATGCTTATCATCGATGAGATGTCGTGCTTGAGAATGGCAATCTCGTTGAGAGCGAACGGATAACCCTGCAACTCTCCGCCGTCGCTGGTGAGCGACAGCACACTGCGTTCTTCAACGGTGAAAGAGCCGGAATAGAGGCTCGCAATGGCATCTTCGATGTTGTCGGCAGAGAATGCTGCCAGGAAACCGAGTCTGCCAGTGTTCACACCGAGAATAGGAATTCCCTTGTCCGCCACACGGCTTGCCACGTTCAGAAATGTTCCGTCACCTCCCATGCACAGCGCAAAGTCGGCAGAGAAATCATTTCCACAGAATACCTCGCATTGGGGCAGGCTTATCTGCAGCCCGTCCTGGAGGAATGTATAGAATTTCTCGTCTATGCAAATGTCTGCCTTGTGCAGCGAAAGTACCGCCAGCAATTTCTGCACGGCAGCCGATTTCCGCTCCTGAAACACATTGCCAAACAAAGCAAAACGCAATTTTTTCTCAGACATACTGTTTACACAAATGTTATTTTTCTAAAAATAATCGCTGTAAAGTCGCTCTTTCTTAAAAAGAATTACTATTTTTGCACCATTAATTTGTGCGTTAGCAATGGCAAATGTACAAATATATTTTTAAATAACTACTTTCTAAGGAAAACTTCATTGCAAAATCATCGTTTCAATGACAAAACTCAGTGTAAATATAAATAAAATTGCCACTATTCGCAATGCACGTGGTGGCAATAACCCTGATATACTGAAAGTGGCTTTGGACTGCGAGAGGTTTGGTGCAGACGGAATAACTGTTCATCCGCGTCCCGATGAACGTCACATCCGTTATCAGGACGTGCTAAACCTTAAGCCAATCCTCAGTACTGAGTTTAATATCGAGGGCTATCCCTCACCCAGATTCCGTGAACTGGTTGAGAGTGTACGTCCTACTCAGGTGACACTTGTGCCAGATTCTCCAGATCAGATTACTTCAAACTCAGGCTGGGATGTACGCGTAAACTACTCTTTCCTCTCCGACATCGTAGCAGAAATGTGTGAGTTGGGAATAAGAACCAGCATTTTCGTAGATGCCGATCCTGCTATGGTTGAACTTGCTGCAAAGGTGGGTGCAGACCGTGTGGAACTCTATACCGAACCTTATGCGTCACGCTACAGCGAAGACCGCGAGAAGGCTATCGCACCATTCATCGCGGCTGCGAAGGAAGCACGCCGGTGCGGTCTCGGGCTCAATGCAGGTCACGACCTCAGCCTCCAGAATCTCGAATACTATAAGGAGCAGATTCCTTGGACCGACGAAGTCAGCATTGGTCACGCACTCATCTGCGACGCCCTCTATCTCGGTCTCGAAAAAACCATTCATGAATACAAAAACTGTATAAAATAATTAACACCTATCACATAAAATGGAAGAACTAAGTATTTTAGAACTTGCGCAACAAGGCGGTTGGATAATGATTGTCCTTGCAATACTCTCTGTCGTGGCTATATTCATTTTCGTGGAACGTTACATAGCAATCAGAAGTGCAGAGAAGGACGACCCGATGTTTATGGATCGCATTCGCGACTACATCAAGAACGGAGACGTGAAGTCGGCAATCAACTTCTGCCGAGTTACCAATACTCCCGGTGCACGTATCATCGAACGAGGCATCAGCCGCATGAATCAGCCCGCTCCCGAAATCCAGACAGCGATTGAGAACACCGGCAACCTTGAAGTGGCAGCTCTTGAAAAACGTCTGCATGTGCTGGCAACTATCTCCGGCGGTGCTCCAATGATTGGATTCCTCGGAACGGTAATCGGTATGGTTGAGGCTTTCTGGCAGATGTCCAACGCAGGAGGAAATCTCGACATCTCCATGCTTTCCGGCGGTATCTATCAGGCAATGGTGACAACTGTTGGCGGTCTTATCGTAGGTATCATCGCCCTATTTGCCTATAACTACCTCGTTGCCAAAGTCGATGGCGTGGTGAACGAACTCGAACGTAAGTCCCTCTCCTTCATGGATTTGCTGAACGAATAAAAGAAATAATTATGTCTCTTCATCGCAGAACAAAGGTTACACCGACTTTCAATATGTCGTCAATGACCGACATCATTTTCCTGCTGCTCATATTCTTCATGATTACGAGCACACTGGTGTCGCCCAACGCGTTAAAAGTCAATTTGCCACATAGCAAACAGCAAACCACGACTCAGGGTGTTGCAAGAGTCACCATAGATTCATTGCAGAATATATATGCTTCAGCCGACGGATCAGAAGACCGGCTTGTATCTCTCGAAGAACTGCCCTCTGTACTTCAGTCCGCCAAAGCTGACAGTTCCGAACTCTTCGTTTCCCTCTATGCCGACCAGGCTGTGCCCTACCGCTGCATAGTGGAAGTGCTCAATGTGGCAAACGAGAACAACTTTAAGATGGTGCTCGCAACAAGGCCACCCAAAAAAGAGTAAACGATGCATCCACGCAAGAAACGTTTCATAACAGCCATAGCAGTATCATTGCTCCTTCATGCGGCAGTGATAGGGCTGCTTGCAATCCTTGTGCTTACTGCCGCCAGCAAAGAAGAGCGCAACGACGACGGCATACCTGTGCTGTTGGGAGATGTGCCCGATGCTGGAGGCATGGACATTGGCGGAATCCCCGAGGAACTTGTTTCTGAGGAGGAGGAACAGACAGAGGAGTCTGTGGAGCCAGAACCTGTTGCAGAGGAATCAGAAGCCGAAGAGCAGCCTATCTCCCAGACTCGTGAGGAAACAATCGATGTGAAGAAACGTGAGGAGGAAGCTCGTCGTAAGGCTGAGGCTGAGAAAAAGCGTAAGGAAGAAGAGGCAAAGCGCAAGGCCGAAGCTGAGAAACGCCGCAAGGAAGAGGCCGAGAAACGCCGCAAGGAAGAGGAAGCCAAGCGTAAGGCAGAGGAAGAGCGCAAGCGCAAGGAAGCCGAGGACAAACGCCGTCATGAGGAAGCGGCTGCAGCAGCGGCAAACAGCGCCATGAGCGGAGCTTTCGGAAACAAGAACAACGCTGGTAATAGCGGTTATACTACGGGCAACGGTTCTCAAGGTTCAACTACAGGCAACAGTAATGTAGGAGCAACTACGGGTGTTGGAGGATTCGGAAATCCCCAGGGATTGGTTGGTTCCCGCAGATTAGTATCTATTGACCGTCCCTCTGTCAACGACGATGCTGGCAATGGTAATGTGGTGTTCGACATCACTGTGAATGAAGCCGGTGTTGTTACCAATGCTATAATTAAGCAGCGTGGAAATTTCTCCAACGAAACCATCAACCGCCTCCGTGCAGCAGTCATGAAAGCCATGTTTACTGCTGGAACCCAAGTAGAAAGTGGTACTATTACTTTCCCGATAAAAATGAAATAATTAATGTCTGTTTTTCTGAAAGAAATTACCAGAAATTATTCAGAAATTACAACAGAAAAGAATTCTTTTTTGAAATATCTTTCAGAAACAACTTAAGAACTTAAAAACTTAAGAATTTAAAAACTTAAGAACTTAAGAACTTAAAAACTCAACCCATGAAGAAGATATTCGTATTTCTTGCCACAGGCTTTGAAGATGTTGAAGCACTCGGATTTGTAGATGTATGCCGCCGTGCATCACTTCCTGTGGAGATAGTTTCCGTTACAGGAGAAAAAATCGTTCGTAGCAGCCACAACGTAGGCATCGAAACCGATGTGTTGTTCGATGAGGCTGACTTCAGTGAGATAGAGATGCTCTATCTGCCTGGCGGGATGCCTGGCTCAACAAATCTGCTGGCTCATGCTGGACTCCGTGACCTCATACTCAAGCATTATAATGCAGGAGGGCTGTTGGCTGCAATCTGTGCCGCACCGTTGGTTTACGGCGAGATGGGACTGCTCAAAGGACTCAATGCCACCTGCTATCCTGGCGTGGAACCACGACTGAAAGGTGCTAACCCCACAGGTGAACTCGTAGTTCGTGACGGTCAGTTCTTCTTCGGCAAAGGTCCTGCTGCGGTTCTCCAGCTCAGTTACGACATAGTTGCCGAACTCAAGGGCGAAGACGTAGCTCTGGCCATCTGCGAAGGAATGCTTTATCCGGAAATATAAATCATGAATGCCGTAATCATAGTCGCAGGAGGGAAAGGCACACGCATGCATAGCGATGTGCCCAAGCAGTTCCTGCTCCTCAACGGCAAACCGATTCTGATGCACACCATAGAGCGGTTTCGTGAGGCAGATGCATCCATGCAGATAGTGTTGGTGCTCCCCAAGAATCAGCACGACTACTGGCAGGAACTCTGCAATACCTACAATTTCGCTGCTCCTTGCACTATTGTTAGTGGCGGAGCAACCCGATTCCACTCTGTAAGCAACGGACTTCAGGCTGTGGCAGACGAAGCAAAGCTGGTTGGTGTGCACGATGGAGTCCGTCCGTTTGTCAGCATAGACGTCATTCGTGAGTGCTATAACGAAGCAGCACGAAGTGGGGCAGTGGTACCGGTAATCGATGTGGTAGAAACCCTCCGTCATATTCTCCCCGATGGTTCGAGCCAAACCGTTTCCCGTAGCGAGTATCGTCTGGTACAGACCCCGCAGGTTTTCCGTGCCAGTCTCCTCCGCCATGCCTATGAACAGGAATATACCGATGCCTTCACCGACGACGCTTCCGTGGTTGAGGCTTTAGGACATCCCGTCACCCTCGTCGCAGGCAATCGCGAAAATATCAAAATCACTACACCGGCAGATTTGAAGACCCACCCCGCCTTACCACCTTCCCTTCGGTCACCAATCGCTTGAACGCGAACGCGCGATGTCCACCTTCCCTTCGGTCACCAATCGCTTGAACGCGAACGCGCGATGTCCACCTTCCCTTCGGTCACCAATCGCTTGAACGCGAACGCGCGATTGCCCCTCCCGTAAAGGAGGGAATCATCCGGATGGGGAATCTTAAACTCTTGAACTATTAAACTCTAAAACTCTAAAACTATTAAACTATCCCTTGATGTCACCAATCGCTTGAACGCGAACGCGCGATGTCCACCTTCCCTTCGGTCACCAATCGCTTGAACGCGAACGCGCGATTGCCCCTGACGGGGAGTTAGAGGGGTCTTTATTTATGAAACCAAAGTGGTTAGAAAAACGAAATCTATACAATATAGTATTTGAGTCGGGAACACGAGCAGGAAAGGTTTTCGACATAGTTTTGCTGATAGCGATTGTTGTCAGCCTTATCATTGCGTTTGTGGAGAGCATCCCACGACTTGGGGCAACGGCAAAGCTGGTGCTTACCATCTTTGAATACGTACTTACTTTCTTCTTTACCCTGGAATATGCGGCACGCATCTACTGCTCGCCCCGCCCACGTAAGTACGCACTCAGTTTCTTCGGCATCATTGACCTCATCGCAACCCTTCCTCTCTATCTGTCGTGGTTCCTGCCCTCAACACGCTATATCACTCTCTTCCGTACATTCCGACTGATTCGCATATTCCGTATCTTCAAGCTCTTCAGTTTCATCAACGAGGGATACCTGCTTATGGAATCCCTGCGTAAGAGTTTGCGGAAGATTGCCGTTTATTTCCTTTTCGTCCTTATTCTCGTCACCTGCCTTGGCACCATTATGTTTATGGTGGAGGGAAAGATGCCCGGCACCAGTTTCACAGACATCGGAACCAGCATCTATTGGGCAATTGTAACCATGACCACTGTAGGCTATGGTGACATCACCCCCGTCACGGGATTCGGACAAGTCCTTTCATCGTTTGTCATGCTGCTCGGCTACACCATCATCGCTGTACCCACAGGTATCGTCTCCGCCACCTTCATCGACGAGACCCAGAAGAAAGCCCGCAACGGTCGTTGTCCCCGTTGCAATTCCAAAATCAACAAGACCGACAACTTCTGCTCCTTCTGTGGAGAGAAGTTGTAGGCAGTTATTTTTAAATGGCTTCGATGAATCTGACAACCGCATCGCGGTCCTCTTTCGACAAGTTGTAGAAATTCAGCGTTGCCCTGTAGGCGTCAGACTCCTTAGAGTAGCCGTGCCACATAATGGCTTCCAGAACTGTACGTGCCCTGCAGTCGTGCAGACGATCGTCGGCACCAGTAAGCAGGCGACTCAGTCCGCGTCCCCATAGAGGAGTCGTGCGGCACCAGCCTGTGCGGATGTCATTCTTCATCATCAACCGGTGCTGTACCATGTCGGTATACGGCCAGATGGTTTGGTTGGGATATTTCGGCAACACCTTCGACGGATCCTTGCCCACGCTTTGAGCGTATGATCTGACAGAGGCGTCCACCCACATATCATCTTTTCCTGTCTTCCACGATGGACGGTGGCACTGTGCGCAGCCCATCTGCTTGAAGAGTTTCTTGCCTCGCTGAACCAGTTCGTTGTCCAGATTGCGAGCAGCAGGCACGGCAAGTCCCCTGTGCCATACCATAAACTGATAGTATTGCTTGTCGCTCATCTCCTCCTTGCCGTTGTATGGCGCGCCGTTAAGAAGATATTTTTCGAACACGTCTTTCATTGCAATCGATGAGCAACTCAGGATCTCGTTTATACGTGCTGCGATTCCCTCGTCGGTGCCGTCAGCATAATAGGGGTGAAGGATACTCGACTCGTTGGCACCATGTTCCTTTATGTACTTTATAACTTCCGTATTTTTGCTTTGTGCTTTTGCCCATGCAGGAGTAGTGTAGAGCCAGTGGCGGTCGGAACGTGTGACGTTGGTGATATTCCAGATAGCGTTGGCTCCGGCTCCATCCTGTAGCGTACCACGTGTCATGGCATAGGTGAAACGTTTCAGCGGACCATGCGAACCTCTATGCGAACCTGTGTCGTTGTAGCCGGCGGCATAGTAGGCAGATGGCTTGAACGTACCTGCTTCCTTGTCCCACATGGCAGGATTCAGTTCTACGTATGGAGCTTCTGATGCCCATTGTGCTTCAATATCCTCGTCGTCAAGAGCGTCAAGCAGACCTGTGCCATAGATACCGATGGTGGATTCCAGTCGCACCTCATAGTTCGTGGGTTTGGGGTCGGTGTTGAAAGCTGATTGCGGAATAGTTACTTCAGGGTAGATGAGCGAGTATTCTTCTCCATCCTTGAACTTCATAGGGATTCCGCTCTCCATTTCTGTCACTTCTTTCCAGTCGATGGTAATCTGACTCTCATCAATAGGAGCCTTGAATGGCGTCATTGCCTGTGTCTGGGGCATACCTGTCACTTCACTAATGTATGCGTTGTTATCAGGATGGTAGATAACAAGCAGGTAGCCATTTCCAATCTGATTGGCACGATACTCAGTCTGACGCTTGCCGTGACCATAGCTTGGATGGCAGGCAATGCATGAGTTGCGAACCCATGCCGGTCCTAAACCCTTACGTGGATCCTGCTCAAAAGTGTACAGTTTTTCGAAGAAATTCTCACCTGCATTGAAGTCTTCCTCCATTCCCGCTTCTTGTGCGGCTGGGGTAATGGCAGAATAACTGGCTTTCGTCGTTGTTCCAAGTTTACCGCCAGGATACCACTCTTCAGCGGTGATGTTGCCTGTGGCCTTTCCGAAGACCTCTTCATCGGGGACAAGTTCACCGAGGTCAGTCTTGCTGTCGTCGTCCGAGCAGGAGAATAACATCATGGATGACATGATGGCTACAATGGCTTTAATAGATGATTTGTTCATAATCCTGGTTTTATGATTGAGTTAGGTTTGATAATTATTCTTCGGAGATAGAGTCCCAGTTGTCTGGGTCATCGAAGTTCTTACCCCATACTATGCTGCAATACTTCACGAAAGGAGAAGGCATGTTGCTGATGCTTTCAATCGCACTAACGTATGCATTCTCAACAACGGTGTTTGTCCCGGATTTATTCACGCTGGCAAAGAATGTGTGGAAACTATATTCGTTGGCGGTCTTGTCGGTGCTTCCTAACCATACATTGCGGATGGAACGGATGTTGTCACGGAAATCGGTGATGGAATTGTAGCTGTATGGAGATTCTACGTATGCAATGTCTCCAGCAGAGAACGGATTGGCAATTTTAGCAGTTCCGACCTCGTTGCATATAGCTACACATGAACCTTCGTCGTCGCTCAGAATCTGTGCTATTGCGGTTTTTAGAGTAGGGAAGGTGCTCTTACTCCCACTGATGCCAGCCTTTGTCAGATTCTCTCCATACGACAGTCCGTTTTCTGTGGTGTAGTCAAGATTGGCAGATTTGACAACAGCTACACGGCTGGCATTGGCTGAGGTCTCGCCTTCCCATGCAACCTGAAGTTGGAAACAGCGCTGCTTTAGCAAGGTACAGATGGTCTGTGCGTAAGCCAGTTCCTGAGCACCGGTGATGCTCTCAAAGTTGGTGTATGTGTCGTTTGTGCGCAACTCAGCCACCTTGCGGTTCTGACCGTTACGTAACAGTATGAATTCCAGAGCGTGGAAACCGAGAATGGTGGCGTCCTCAAGCATTTCGTCGTTCATGCCGTTGTTGAAATAGTTGAGCAGCAATGTGCGGTTGAGTGGCCATGAATCAATAGTCGGGTCGATGTCAAAATCTGAAGCAGCGCCCATAAGGAATGCTTCCGAACGCTCCCAGTGCTGACGTGCTTTCTTGAAGTCTGCACAAGCCTTGTCAATCTGATCCTGAGTGATACTGCTTACTGTCAGACCATTCAAAGTGCTTTCCAAGTCCTCTACATCGTCAGCGAGTTGTGTGTAGGTATGTACAATCACATTGCTTACGAGATTTTCAAGAACCTTGTACAGGTAAGATTCCTGAGCATCGCTTAGTCTAGACGAGGCAATGATGCTGTTTGCGCTTTCCAGACTGCTGACGAGGGTCAGGCAATCATCTATGGCCTGCTGACCGAACTGACGCTTGCTGTAGTTTTCGGCAGTTGTGTTAGAGGCATAGGTGTCTTGATCAACCAATGGAGATGTTTTTACGATGTCGAACTTGCCGTTCTTATCGCCGTTGTTATCATCATTGTCACTACATGCCGCGAAGGCAAGACCCATTAAGAGGGTCGCAATTGTAAAAATTGTTTTCTTCATATTACTTTTTTATTGATTAATTATTTCATTACAGGAAGAATCCCTCATAAGCTATGCCGATGTTTACAGACGGCTCATTGTTATACATATTTTTCAAGAATCTCTTTGAGTATTCGCCTTTGATGACAATCTGGCGAATAGGGTAGTAATTTATTCCCACTGCCATGCGTTTTACAGCTGTGTAGTCGTATGCAGTACCCTTTGTTTTGCTTGCGTAAGGATTGTAGGTTTCGTAACGTCCGAAGAGATAGAGCCGCTGCTCACTCTTGCGCATTTTTTCAATCTGGGAGAAGATGTCGTAGCCGGCCTCAATTCCAACAGCGTAGGCGTTCTTCGATACGAAGGCGGAATGTTTGTATGGGGATTTGGAGTTGAGCCTGTTGTACACATACTTCAGTTGCTCTGCGTCGCCTAAGTACCCATAGTCTGCCTGCCCACGCACAATCCAGTTGTGACCCTTGTAGGTGAAGTCCAGTGCTCCTATAGCCACTACACCCTTGTAAGTGGCATCCACGCCGTTGGCATTCAGCGGATAACTGTTGCCAATGCTGTGTCCATAGTAGCCGCTCAATCCTATGCGCAAACCAGGTACCGTGTAATTGTCAATTCGCAGAGACGCACCATATTTGTTGGCAACGTCGAATTCCAGTGGTGACTTGTGTCCCTTGTTTATCCAACCTGTATTGGTAAACTGGTCGGCATTCAAACCTGCCAGCAACTGAGCCTCGTAGCGGAAATCGCCATAGCGTCCCCATAGCGACACACCCGTCTGATGCCAAGTGGATGGAAGAATGGTGTTTTCTCCTTCCGGACGGTAAACTGTGAAATAACTCAAAGGTTCGTGATGGGCGTTGTTCAGACCGACAGGCACTACGATGTGGCCGATACGTAGGTTTGCCCAAGGAACAAAAGATTTCTGAAGCCACATCTGCTCCAGTTCCACCTCACCGCCCTTCTCAGTTTCCTGCTCCCATTCACCGCCTTCCTCATCCTCCTTCTCATAGGAAATACCTGCACCACCATGCTCAAACTCTATTTCGGTACCGAAAGTCCAGCCCTTGCCAAAGTCGTAACCGATAAAGATAACGGCATGGGGAATGTCAAAACGTCCGTGGCTTGGATCGTTCTTGTGCTCCTCCGGCTGACTGTAGCGGCTGACGTGGTCGCTGAAGTAGTTGCGTGAGAAATTTGCCTCACCATAGCCACCTATGCTAAGTCGTGATACTTTTCTTGCGGTTGTTGTGCTGTCTGCACTGTTTCCTTGAGCTTTGCCATGCAGGCACAACACCATAGTTAATAATATAAGTACGATTCGTTTCATATAATGAGTTTTTGAGATCTTGTGTTTTTGAGTGCAAAGGTACGCTGAACAAACCAGTACTTCAATACCTAAAATTGATGTTAGTTCCGCTGTTCCATGAATAGTTATACCTTGTAGCGATTAGTCGCCTACCTCGAAATAATGACCTGTAAAACCATGCCTTTTTTTTAATTACTTACATAAAGGTATTTCCTACTTCAGGAAAAAGTCGTAACTTTCCACTCGATTTTGATTACATGTCAAATTCCGTTTCCGGAAACTTATATTCCCAGCTATATGAAAAGAATGAAACTATACGAGGCTGACGATAAGATGATAGATCTTATCAGCGACAATCACAGTATGTTGCAAGGACTGAGTGCTTTTGGCATCAGACTGGGCTTTGGCGACAAAACCGTCAGCGAAATTTGCAATGAACAGGGAGTAGACTGCTACACTTTCCTGACTGTTGTAAACTTTCTTATCAACGGATATACACCGAGAGATGCCGACGACCGTATTTCCGTCAAGACAATCCTTGACTATCTGCGCGCCTCCCACCGCTACTTCCTCGATTTCCAGTTGCCGTCTATCAGGAAGCAACTTGAGGAAACCTTGAACAAAAACGATGCCCTCGTAACGCTCATCATGCGTCTATACGATGAATATGCTCACGACATACGCCATCACATGAACTACGAGGAACGTACGCTCTTCCCCTACGTAGAGGCACTCTTGCATGGTGTACCAAAACCCAACTACAACGTCGATATCTTCGCAAAGCACCACAGCGACACAACCGGTAAATTTCATGAACTGAAAAACATCATCATCAAGTATCTGCCCCATGACCACCTTGTCAACAACCAACTGACAGCAACACTATACAATATATATAATAATGAGGAATGGCTGTCCAACCACAGCAGTGTGGAGGAAGTGCTGTTTGTTCCCGCCATCCGCATGTTGGAACAGAAAGTGAAAACCGATGACGTTTCCACACGCATTTCCTTCATGATAAAGAGCGCAAACCCCACAGAAGCCATTTCCGAACGCGAGAAAGAGATTATTGTTTGTCTTGTTCAGGGCATGTCGAACAAGGAGGTTGCTGACAAACTCTTTATTTCAATCAACACGGTGATTACTCACCGCCGCAATATCGTCCGCAAACTCCAGATACATTCTCTGGCTGGACTTACCATCTACGCCATAGCCAATAACCTAATTGACCACAAGGTGCTTTACGAGAACAATTAGGCCTCCTTCTGTGGAGAGAAACTGTAGAAAAACCTTAATATCCTTGATTTTTAACAATTCTTATTCGATTGATAGTCAACGGATAGCACTTTTGACATAAATGCCAATTTGGATTTTGATATTTGCATTTCGCTGAAAAATGTATTATCTTTGCATTAGCAGGAAAAGGATGCATAATCGCACATGGTTATGCATCCTTTTCCTTTTTTTGTATATTGTCAGAATGAAAGTTAACCCTTTTCTTTATTCTGGTTAACTCTTTTTTCCACGGAAGTTAACTTTTCAAAATGTCAAAGTTAACTTCCGTTGTCACAAAAGTTAACCTGCATTTCAAAAATACTTAACTCTTCTCAAAAATACAATCAATCCATTTTTACACTTTGAACAGACTTTACTGATAAAAGGCTGCATCTTGTAAGCCAAGCCGATAATTCTATAGCAAAACGTCATAATGCATGAATATGCAGAAAGCGACATCCTTTACATATTTATGCAATCATCTCTCCACCCCATAGAGGAGTTAAAAGATTCTCCATCCGCCTTTTCCCGTTAAATATTCTTAATCCCCTTATTTATAACCAATCTAAATAACAAGTTATTACAGTAACCAATCAACACTATTCAAATAAATCCGATTAATCTGTGTGATCCGTGTTCAAAATAATTCTTGGTATTTCTGCAAAGCGGTGTCGTCTCGATTTTCTTTAATTGTTATGTGGTAATTATATGGTCATTATATGGCTGTTACATGTAAAATAATCCGTGTAAATCTGTTTAATCCGTGTTCAAACAATAATATGGAATTTCTGCAAAGCAGTGTTTTTCTTTTATTATCAACACAATTTCAGATGAACCGTTTTCTGCAAAGATAATACAAATAAGTAGCTTATATGAATTCGGCTCTTTACATAGTAAAAACACAAAAAATGCTGGAAAGAAGATGATGATAAAAAAATTTTGAATAATTATTCCTCCAATATCAATATATTTTCGTATTTTTACAACTTGAAACCTCAACGGATTATAAAACTAACTAAACCCTTCAAGAATAACAATCGTAACAACAAGAACCCCAGTATTTTATCTGGGCAAAAAAGTGACTGTAATCGCAGAAGTGGTTATGGGAAATATCCCCTAAAAATGAATAATTATTTATTTTAAGTAAGAGGGACATTCTCAATGATAATATCTAATGCGAGCAGTCCTGTACCTTGGTATCGCAATCATTCTTATGCACCCTCTTCTCAAAAACAAATAGTAGGCTTTATTCACAAAAACTAAATAGAAATATGGCAAGCAGAATGCAAGTGAAGAACGGAAAAGCATTTGATTTCGATAAGATGGTAATCAATTGGGATGGTAGCCAATATCCTTTTAGGGAATTATCTTTTACAAACGCTCCCTTTTATACCTTTGTCAGCATTGTTGCATTAGAGCGCAAATTATTAAATTTTTATGGTGAGCCTGTAAACTCTATGGCTGAATGGATTGATAACCAGATATCTTATTATTTTGACTCAACTGATTATCTCAACCTGAATAATAATGATTTGTACAATTTTATTTATAAAAAATGATTAAATACCAGTTTTTCCCTCGCTCCAGAGGCGTAACAGAGAATATACAATTGGTTATAGATTGTTTTTCAGTTATAGCAGAAGAAATTGACTCCTCTTCACATGATTTGGATTCAAATTCAGTATTGGCTAAAGTGAGACCTCATCTTGAAAACGCAGGTTTCGAAGTTGAAAAAGGAAAAAATAAAGAGGATAAAATTGATGTACCAGTCTTGTTTGGTGAAGATAACAAAATTGATAAATCATTCTTTGCCGATGCTATTAGTAAAGATGGTAGGATTGTTATTGAAGTAGAAGCCGGTCAAGCAACGGAGAACCACAGGTTCCTTAAGGATATTTTTGAAGCATGCATGATGTTTGATGTTGAATATCTTGTTATTGCAGTTCGCAAAATTTATAGAAAACATGAGGACTTTAAACGTATATATACCTTTTTGGAGACTCTTTATATTTCGAATCGTTTACAACTACCACTTAAAGGAATTTTGCTTATAGGTTATTAACATCTTTGAAAAAGGAGAGCTTGAAGCTGATTCAGTTATTTCCAAAATGGATACAACTGCCCTTGGATGGAAAGAAATAACACATTTTCCAAGACCAGCTGTTTATGTCTGACTTTGACAAAGAGATTAAAGGCTTGTTAGAGAAGGAGTATTTGATGCATAAACTCTCTAAAGAACAGTAGCACAATAACGTGACTGTGAACATGATGAAGATTCATGAAACAAATTGAAGTTGTAGCTGCAATAATTCTGAAGGATGGTCGTATATTCGCTACTCAGAGGGGATATGGCGAATGGAAGGACTGGTGGGAGTTTCCCGGCGGCAAGATGGAGGCAGGGGAAACACCGGAGGAGGCGCTGAAGCGTGAGATTCGTGAGGAACTGTCAACGGAGATAATCGTGGATGAGTTGCTTTGTACGGTGGAGTATGATTATCCTAAGTTCCATATTACCTTACACTGCTTCCTGTGTTCTCTGCTTACCGATGGCATGCAACTGAATGAGCATGAGGCTGCAAAGTGGCTCGGAAAAGATGAGCTGGACAGTGTGAAGTGGCTGCCTGCAGATTTGGAAGTAATAGAAAAAATAAAAACGTTCAATCCTAAAATAAATGGATAAACTCTCTGCAGAACAGCGACACAAGAACATGGCGGCGATTCGGTCGAAGGACACGAAGCCGGAAATGATTGTGCGACGTGGGTTGTGGAAGAGGGGATTCAGATATAGACTGAACCATAAGAGGCTGCCTGGGCATCCGGACTTGGTGCTGAGGAAGTATAGGACGTGCATCTTTGTGAACGGCTGCTTCTGGCACGGACATGGAAGCCTCATGCCAAACCCTTCTCCGAAGGGCGAGGAGGACTTGTATCTGCTTACTGATTCTGAATGTTGCAAAATCCCGAAGTCGAACAGGGAATTTTGGGTGGCGAAGATTCGCAGAAACATGGAACGGGACAAGGAGGAACAAAAGAAGCTGGCAGCAATGGGGTGGCATTGCATCACTGTATGGGAATGTGAACTTAAACCAAAAAACAGGGAAAAAACGTTAGAATCGATTGCCTATACACTGAATCACATCTGGTTGCAAGACAGAAGATGCAAGATGGTTAAGGTAAGAGGAAAGTGGTCTTATCCACTGCTGGATGAAGAGGATATGCAAATGCCAATGGCTGCAGAAGATTGAAGGCTGATGGATGCAGAATATAGGTAAGAATCAGACATTATAATTATACAAAATAGAACAAATATGACAAAACAGGAAAGAGTAGATTCGCTCTGCCATCTTGAGAGCGATTACAACAATGGTGCGCACGAAGTGGTGTTGCGCAGACTTATAGATACTAACAAAGAGCGGACACAGAGCTATGGCGATGATTGCTTCAGCGAACATGCCAGGCAGCTGATTCGTGAGGCGTGTGATGCTCCAGAGGCGCAGATATGGTTCCTCGCAGGCGGCACTCAGACCAACGCCACCATTATAGACTGTGTGCTGCAGCCCTACGAGGGTGTGCTTTGTGCAGATACAGCGCATATCAACGTGCACGAAGCTGGTGCTGTAGAGTTTACGGGGCATAAGGTCATTGCACTGCCTTCGCATGAAGGGAAGATTGATGTCGGAGAATTGAGGGCTTGGCTTGCTGCCTATTTCGCAGACGAGACAGCTGAACATATGGTTCGCCCGGGAATGGTGTATATCACATTCCCCACAGAACTGGGCACACTCTACACGGCAGATGAACTTAGAGCATTGCATGAGATTTGTCACGAATATGGTCTGCTGCTATACGTTGACGGTGCACGACTGACCTATGGTTTGGCAGCGAGCAAGGATGTTACGCTGCCGCTACTGGCACAGCTGGCTGATATCTTCTACATTGGTGGAACGAAATGCGGTGCGCTCTGCGGCGAGGCTGTAGTTTTTCCCCACGGCAATGCGCCCATTCACATGCTCAGTCGTATTAAGCGCCACGGTTCTCTGCTTGCCAAGAGCCGCGTAGTAGGCGTGCAGTTCGAGGCTTTGTTCCAGCCCATAGGTGATATTCCTGTATATTTTACCATTGGTCAACATTCTGTTTCGTTGGCTATGCGTCTGCGACACTTGTTCGTTGAAAAACTTGGGTATAAGCCATTCATCGATTCTCCGACGAATCAGCAGTTCTACATCATCCCGAATACCGATCTTGAACATTTGCGTAATCATATTGGGTTTGAAGTCTGGTGCCCGGTCGATGCCAATCATACTGCCTGCCGATTCGTAACAAGTTGGGCAACGACGGAGCAGGAGATTGACGCCCTGGATATTCTCGCATATAATAAATAGGTAAGCGGATGCGGAATGGCAGAAGAACCGTTTGTGTATAACTGTGGTAATTGCAGAAATAATTGATATTCCAACTAAAACAATACTATTATGGACGAATTGTTAGATGTAATCGCAGTCATGGAAAATGAAGAAGTCCATGATGAAGAGGAATATGAAGAATGACGCAAGGTGTAAACAAGAAAACCCCTCCTGCTCAGCGCACTGCTGAAACAGGAGGGGTTTCTTATTTACAATGTTTAGATAGTGAGCTTAGAACTCAAAATCTTACATCATGCCTCCCATGCCTGGGTTGCCCATTGGCATTTCCGGCTTGTCTTCTTTCTTGTCGCAGATAACACATTCAGTAGTGAGGAACATTCCTGCGATTGATGCAGCGTTCTCAAGTGCTACGCGGGTTACCTTAGCAGGGTCGATGATTCCGCTCTCACGAAGGTTTTCGTACTGATCCTTGCGTGCGTTGTAACCGAAGTCGCCTTTGCCTTCACGAACCTTCTGTACTACTACAGAGCCTTCGAGACCTGCATTTTCTACAATCTGACGAAGTGGCTCCTCGATTGCACGTTCGATAATCTTGATACCAGTAGTCTCGTCGGCATTCTCGCCTTCAAGTCCTTCAAGGCTGTCAACGGCGCGGATGTATGCTACACCACCACCAGGAACGATACCTTCTTCGATTGCGGCACGTGTTGCGCAAAGTGCGTCGTCAACACGGTCTTTCTTCTCCTTCATCTCAACTTCGCTGGCTGCACCAACATAGAGTACTGCTACACCGCCAGAGAGTTTTGCGAGACGCTCCTGAAGTTTCTCCTTGTCGTAAGAAGAAGTGGTGTTTGCGATTTCGTTCTTGATCTGGTTTACACGGTCAGTGATGAGTTCCTTCTCTCCCTTGCCGCCAACGATAGTGGTGTTGTCCTTTGAGATTGTTACCTTCTCTGCGCTTCCGAGCATTTCAACTGTTGCCTGCTCAAGCTTGAGACCTTTCTCTTCGCTGATTACTACACCGCCGGTAAGGACTGCGATGTCTTCGAGCATTGCCTTGCGACGGTCGCCGAATCCAGGAGCCTTGACTGCACAAATCTTCAACTGAGTACGCAGACGGTTTACTACCAAAGTGGTGAGTGCTTCAGAGTCGATGTCTTCTGCGATGACGAGAAGTGGACGACCTGTCTGTACTGCCGGTTCGAGGATAGGAAGGAATTCCTTGAGGTTGGAGATTTTCTTGTCGTAGATGAGGATGAGTGGTGATTCCATCACACATTCCATCTTCTCTGTATCTGTTACGAAGTAAGGTGACAGGTAACCGCGGTCGAACTGCATACCTTCAACTACTCCGATAGTAGTTTCACGTCCCTTAGCTTCTTCTATAGTGATGACACCGTCCTTGCTTACCTTGCGCATTGCGTCGGCAATGAGTTTACCGATTTCCTGGTCGTTGTTTGCACTGACTGTAGCAACCTGTTCAATCTTGTCGTAGTTGTCGCCTACTGTCTCGCTCTGCTGCTTGATGTGTTCTACAACTTTTGCAACAGCTTTGTCGATACCGCGCTTCAGGTCCATTGGGTTGGCGCCTGCTGCCACGTTCTTCAGTCCTGTAGAGCAGATGCTCTGTGCAAGCACTGTAGCTGTGGTTGTTCCGTCGCCGGCATCGTCACCAGTCTTTGATGCAACGCTCTTTACGAGCTGAGCACCTGTGTTCTGGAATGCGTCGTCGAGTTCGATTTCCTTTGCTACTGTAACACCGTCCTTAGTGATGTGTGGTGCACCGAATTTCTTTTCGAGGATTACATTGCGGCCTTTAGGACCGAGTGTTACTTTAACGGCATTTGCCAATTGGTCTACGCCCTGCTTGAGTTGTTCGCGGGCTTCGATATTGAATTTAAGTTCTTTAGCCATGATGAAAATTTTAAATTATTTTAAATTATAAATTAATAATAAAAAATTAATAGTCGCGGTGCTTTATCCTAATACTGCGACAACGTCGCTCTGACGCATGATGAGATATTTCTCACCGTCGAATTCAAGTTCGGTGCCTGAGTATTTGCCATAAAGTACCTGGTCGCCAACCTTAAGAATCATTTCTTCATCCTTAGTTCCGTTGCCGACTGCAACTACTTCACCCTTCAATGGTTTCTCTTTTGCTGTGTCGGGGATAATAATTCCACCGACTGTTTTCTCTTCAGCTTTTGCTGGAAGAATCAGAACTCTGTCTGCAAGTGGTTTGATGTTCATATTGATAATGTTTTTATTTGTTTGAAATTTGTTTCCGAACATTTTTTTAACAAATTACGTGCCACATATATATGTTTATGTGGCACGTATGTATCCATGACATGTATTTTATGTCTGTATGTCAGATTGTCAGTAAAGCGAGGGCTTCGTTCTCATTCTGCTCCATTATTTCACGCTCGCCTGGTCCTTTGTCGTTGATGCCGCAGAGGTGGAGAATGCCGTGAATGATGACGCGATGGAGTTCCTGCTCGTAGGGAGATGCAAACTGGGAACTGGACGTGGCAAATTGCTCGGCATTGGTGCGGACCGTGTCGAGCGAGATGAAGAGGTCGCCGCTGATGCAATCGCCTTCGGTATAGTCAAAGGTGATTATATCCGTATAGTAGTCGTGCTGGAGATATTGGCGGTTGACATCCAGGATGGTCTCGTCATCACAGAAGATATAGGCTATATCGCCAACTGTCTTGCCATGGAGTGCAGCTACTTGCTTCACCCATTTGGATATTTCACGCCGACGAATCTTCGGCATGCGTATATTTTCAGTCTGATAGGTAATCAAGGGAATATTATTCGTTAAATAAGTTATCATCGTGCGATACCGCTATAGAAAGCACTCAAAAGAGCACGCTTGGCTTGTCCAAGAATTGCACCGCACGTGCATGTTTTAATCGCTTTCTTTACGTGTAGCTTCTACACCTCGTTGGTAGATGTGGTTATTGTTGTTGATGATGTGATAGTATTCGTTCATGTCCCAGAGGTCACGGGCAATCTGTGCTTTGAGCTGCAGACTGAGATTGGGTCTTGACACTTCAAGGATAGAGTCGGTGTATGTGATCTTTGCAGCCTTGGCTTCGCTTAAGAGAATGTCGAACACTGCCTCTGGAGTCTGGAACCCACCGTTGAATTCGTCGAAGGTCTTATACTGCTTCTTCAGTTTTTTGCGGTTCTTGTCCATGTATTTCAGTGTGGCGTTGAGCATGCAGCTCTTTGCAGAAAGCTGACGATGTAGCTGTGTGTATTGCAGTGTGTCGAGCACAACATAGATATCGGGCATCACTCCACCTCCGCCATAAACCTTGCGTCCGAGGCGTGTGCTATACATGAGGCTGTCGGGGAAGAGGCTCTTTTGCAGTCTTACAAGGACAGAGTCGGTGATAGGGGTGTTGGTATTATTACTATTGATAATGATATTGAGGTCGGAGGTCAACTCTCCAGACTTCAGACGGGTGTTGATGTCATCGTCATAGTCTTTGCGATTGCCCAGAGTATATGGTTTCTGGAAGCAACGTCCTGACGGGCTGTAATAATGAGCTGTGGTCAGACGGATAACGGATTTGTCGGGCAATTCGTAAGGACGCTGGACTAATCCTTTTCCGAAGGTGCGACGTCCTATAATCTGTCCGCGGTCGTTGTCTTGAATTGCTCCGGAAAGAATCTCCGAGGCGCTGGCGGTATAGCTGTCGACAAGAATGGTGACAGGAAGGTTCTGCAGATTGCCCTTACCTGTAGCGAAGTATTCTCTTCGTGGAGAATTAAGTCCGCGTGTATAGACTATAAGACTGCCTAAAGGAAGGAACTCATCTGCGATTTCCACAGCTGCAGAGAGATATCCTCCGCCATTGCCCTGAAGGTCGATGATGAGACGCTGCATGCCCTGGACTGTCAGGTCATTTATGGCATCCATGAATTCCTTGTGGGTGTTCTGACCAAATGAACCTATGCGTATATATCCTATAGTGGAGTCAATCATGTAGTGTGCGTCGAGAGTGAGCACGGGAATCTTGTCACGGATAATAATGAAGTCATTGATGCCGTGAACTCCTTGGCGGATTACGCCCAACTTCACCTTTGTGCCTTTAGGCCCGCGCAGTCTGCGCATGATTTCGTCTTTTGACATTTTTACTCCGGCAATGGCTGTATCGTTTACCATGACAATGCGGTCGCCGGCTATGATGCCTTTCTTTTCGGATGGTCCACCGCTCACGGGCTGAATGACCACAAGTGTGTCCTCAATCATGTTATACTGAACACCAATTCCCTCAAACGAGCCGTTGAGGTTCTCTGTGGATCGTTCCACATCCTTTGCTTTAATATATGTGGAATGTGGGTCAAGCTGCTTGAGCATGCCCGTGATAGCGTCATCAACAACTTTCTCTTCATTCAAACTGTCGACATAGAAGTGACTGATGAAGTATTCCGCAAATTGCAGTTTGCGCATCAAAGCTTCATTCACCTTGAGGTTGTTGAGCGATTGTGCGTTAACGCTACTGATGGCGATTATGGCAGAAATAACTGCGATTAAAAATCTTTTCATAGAATTTCAGGTGTCTTTAGGGTAGGAATGTGCTAACGTCTTTGCCGTAGTGTATCAATTCCCGGACAGTACTGCTGCTGATGGCGGCGTATTGAGGTTGGGCTATAAGGATGATGGTCTCTATTCCTGTAAGCTGGCGGTTGATATCGGCAAGCTCACATTCGTATTCATAGTCTTTCACACTGCGAACACTGCGTAGAAGTGCTGTGACTCCCATTTCCTGTGCAAGGTCAGTGGTGAGTCCGTCGTAACTGCATACTTTGACTCTGGGTTCGGAGGCGAAAATCCGTTTGATTTGAGCAATCCGCTCGTCAGCAGTGAACATGCATTTTTTATGCGGATGCACACCGATTGCGATTATCACTTCATCGGCAAAAGAGGCAAGTGCCCGGTCAACGATGTCCTTATGCCCTATGGTGAAGGGATCAAAAGAACCTGGAAAAAGAAGAATAGATCTCATTCCGCTCCCTCCTCCTCTTCTTCTGGTCTATCCTCTTCGATGCGGAGGTTGTTGATGATAAAGTTCTGACGTTCTCCGGTGTTTTTGCCCATGTAGTACTCCAAGAGTTCCTTGACTTGGTCTGTCTTGCGAAGAGTGACCTGCTCGAGGCGGATGTCGGGACCGATGAATCCGCGGAACTCATCGGGCGAGATTTCGCCAAGGCCTTTGAATCGGGTAATTTCCGGTTCGGGTGACAGATAGTCAATGGCTTGTAGGCGTTCTTCGTCGCTATAGCAGTAGTGAGTGATAAAATCACCCTTGTCGTCGGGATGTGTCTTCTGGAATTCTTCCAAAGTACCTTTTCTCACCTTACGTTTGCGGTTGCGTACACGGAAGAGTGGGGTCTGAAGGATGTAGACGTGCCCTTTGCGAACTAGTTCAGGGAAGAACTGCAGGAAGAAAGTAATCATCAGCAGACGGATATGCATGCCATCGACATCGGCATCGGTTGCTACAATAACCTTGTTGTAGCGCAGTCCGTCGAGTCCGTCTTCTATATTCAACGCTGCCTGGAGCAGGTTGAATTCCTCGTTCTCGTAAACTACTTTCTTGGTAAGACCGAAGCAGTTGAGAGGTTTGCCTCGAAGCGAGAATACTGCCTGAGTGTTTACATCACGGCTCTTGGTGATGCTTCCGCTGGCAGAGTCTCCCTCTGTGATGAATATGCATGAATCAAAACGTGGATCAGTCTCCTGTTCACCATCACTGTTCTTCTTCAGCTTGGGTGCAGGGTCGTTGAGGTGGATGCGGCAGTCACGCAGCTTGCGGTTGTGGAGGTTGGCTTTCTTTGCGCGTTCACGTGCCAGCTTGGTTACTCCGGCTATGGCTTTGCGGTCGCGTTCGTTGTCCTTGATTTTCTGTTCAAGGATTTCTGCTACGTCAGGATTGCGGTGCAGATAATTGTCAACTTCGGTTTTGATGAAGTCACCGACAAATTTGTTTACGCTGATACCGCCGTTTGGTTCCATGGTGAGCGAACCGAGTTTGATTTTTGTCTGACTTTCAAACTGAGGCTCCTCCACATTGATTGCAATTGCAGCAACGATTCCACTGCGAATGTCGGAGTATTCGTAGTTCTTCTGGTAGAACTCCTTGATGGTGCGTGCTATATGCTCCTTGAATGCGGACTGGTGTGTACCTCCTTGAATGGTGTGCTGGCCGTTGACGAACGAGTGGTACTCTTCACCATATTGCTGATTGGTGTGGGTAAAGGCTATCTCTATATCTTCTCCCTTGAGGTGGATGATGGGGTAGAGAGCCGTAGTGTCCATGGTGTCGGTCAACAGGTCTTTCAGTCCGTTGCGGGAGATGATACGGCGTCCGTTGTAGTATATCTCAAGTCCTGTGTTCAGATAGGTGTAATTGCGGAGCATGGTCTCCACGAACTCAGGTTGGAACTTATAGTGGAGGAAGAGAGTGTCGTCGGGTTCAAAATGGATGTATGTACCTGTTTCGTTCACGTCGGTCACATCTTCCCATGGCAGGTCGTGGGTCTTGTCGCTTTTCAGCTCTCCTTTCTCGAACTTGGCAATACGAACTTTGCCTTCACGATAACTGCGTACTTCAAAATGGCTTGACAGAGCGTTTACGGCTTTTGTACCCACTCCGTTCAGTCCAACGCTTTTCTTGAATGCCTTGGAGTCGTATTTACCTCCGGTGTTAAGCATGGAAACCGCTTCAATCATCTTGCCTTGCGGAATGCCACGACCGAAGTCGCGTACAGACACACGCAAGTCGTCCTGAATCTCAATTTCTATACGCTTGCCTGCCTGCATCTTGAATTCGTCGATACTGTTGTCGACAATTTCCTTCAACAGTACGTAAATACCGTCTTCTGCATGGCTTCCGTCGCCCAGACGTCCGATGTACATACCTGGACGAGTGCGCACATGATCCATGTCGCTCAGGTGGCGGATGTTGTCGTCGGTGTATTCAACAAGCCTCTCCCCTGCAGACCCACCTCCTTGTCCCTCCCTGGACACTTCGTTAGGGAGGGGAGTAATTACATTATCTGTATGTGTAGTTTCACTCATGTATTGTTTATTTTTCATTTAATGCTTTTCTTCCAGCAACGTCTGCGCTTGTGGATTCTGCGTTCAAAGTATATCCACTGCTGCTGCACCTTCATGTTGTCCTCCATCTCTACACTTGTCTCGCACCAGTCATAGCCTTCGCTGATGAAGAGAGGCAACAGATCTTTGAAGAACAATGCGTTTACGCCGCGAGCCTGCCATTCGGGACGAACGGCTATAAGGAGCATGTCGAGATGGTTGTCGTGTTTCCACTTCAATGCCTTCAGCAGATGATACCATCCGAATGGGAACAGTTTGCCGCCGCACTTCTGCAGAGCTTTTGAGAGCGATGGCATACAGATGCCTGTACCGATAAGGTTGCCGTCTTTATCTGCAATACAACTAACGAGTTTGGGATCAACCACTCCGAGATACATCTTGACATACTGGTCAATTTGTTTTTCCGAAAGGGCATTGTAGCCATAGAGCACCTTCATACCGTCGTTCAGCACATCGAATATCTCGTGACCGTATTTGCGAGCAAGGTCTTTGGCTTTCTTGAATTTTATGATCTGCAGTCCGTACTTCTCCTGAACAATGTTTGCCACACGGGTCAGTCTTTCGGGAACACCAGTCTCGCGTGGAACCTCCAGGCGCATTTCAATCCAGTCGTTGTCCTTTACAAACCCCAGAGGAGGCATGTGCTCGGGGTAGTAAGGATAATTGTATGAGGTGGACATGGTGCCAAGTTCCTCAAATCCTTCATAGAGCATACCTTCTGGATCCATGTCTGTGAAACCGAGCGGACCAATCATCTCAGTCATGCCACGTTCCTTGCCCCATTGTTCTACAGTGTCGAGCAATGCCTTGCTGACTTCCTTGTCGTCAATAAAGTCTATCCAACCGAATCGTACCGCCTTCTGCTTCCATGCGTCATTAGCCTTGTGGTTCACGATAGCAACCACTCGACCCACAATTTCTCCGTCCTTGTAAGCAAGGAAAGCCTGACGTTCACAGAATTCCAATGCGGCGTTCTTGTCACCCAAAGTGTTCTTTAGGTCAAAATAGAGGTCTGGGACATAGTAAGGATGCCCCTTATAAAGTTTATAGCTGAATTCAATGAATTTTTTCAAGTCGCGTTTCGACTCGACTTTCTTAATGGTTACACCTGCCATGATTATTTGGTCATTTTTGTTCGTTTAGTTGTTTGGATTTTACATAATTATCCAATAATATGACAAAGTTATGGAAAAATATGCAGATAAAAAAGTTAACTGCAAAAAAAATGTTTTTTTAGCATATTACACAGCCTTTTACAAAAAAAAATCCTGCTCAGCATATCAATCACTGAGCAGGAGGTCTTTTCCTATTTAGAAGATTTCGCCATTCCAGAGCATCTTCAGGAAATCCAAAACGAAGATGAGTTCCGTGTCTCCAGATTTACGTGTAATTGGGTCGAGAGATACAAGAATCAAGCGACAGCCCGGATGCTCTTCGCTGAAAGCCTTGAGACCTTTTTTGTGTTTTGTCTCCACATACTCTGTGGATTTAATTTCAATAGCCACTTTAGCATCTCCGATAACGACATCAACTTCTTTTTTATCGTAAGTATGCCAATAAGAGATGATATCTCGTTTGTTGTTATACCCTTTATATGCCACAATTTCCTGCATCAAGAAATGTTCGAAGGCATGTCCGTAATCATTTGTTCCACGTTTCAGAGAGTGGCGCCCCATCAGGTAGTTGGCAAGTCCAACATCAAAATAGTAGAAACGAGGTGCTTGAATGATCTTACGCTTGATTTCTTTCCTGAAGGCAGGAATTTCGTACCCGATAAGCGTATCATAGAGAATTTGGAAGTACGACTTGACCGTTTTGGCTGAAACGCCACAGTCAGAGGCGATATTGGAATAGTTCAGCATTTCCCCGTCGGAAATGGCAGCAACTTCCATGAAGCGTTCAAAAGCATCGAGTTCACGTACTTCACCCTCTTCTCGGATTTCTTCGTCCAGATATACCTTTACATAGCCAGAGAGTCGCTTGGTAGCATCCTCTACCATATAATGGCGGGGTATCATGCCATTCTGGGCAGCTCGGTCTATTTGAAAATCTGTTACTTCTGGCCATACAAGAGGATAAAGCGTTTCGGGTATAGCGCGACCTCCAAGTGTGTTGGCTCCTGAACGCTTGAGTTTTCTCGCACTAGATCCACTGAGGACAAAAAACAGACCTTTGTCGACCATTAGGGTATGAACAATATCCAACAATTCCGGCACTTTTTGAATCTCATCTATAATAACGAGCGTACCTGCAGGCTTGTCCCAAAGAGCATCTTTCAGAGAGTTGGGATTTCTTTTAAAAGCTTTTCTCAAATTCGGATCAAGTAAATCATAATAGATTGCCCCCTTGAACCGATCTTTTAATAGAGTAGATTTTCCTGTCTGGCGTGCGCCAAACAAGAACATTCCTTCGTCTAACTTGTTTTCAATATCAAAGATTCTTTTGTACATAAAACCTCGAATTTAGGGATTGTACTCCTGATTTTTTTATGAAATTCGGGAGTACGGTCACGAATTTCATAATATTTTCTGCTGGCAAAGATAATTGGATTTGACGAAAGAAACAAGCAAAATCGTAAAAAATATGATAATGTGCAAACTGATATACACAAAACCCCTCCTGTTCAGCACATCACACTGAGCAGGAGGGGTTTTCTTGTTTACATCTGACATCAGATATATGACATCAATTTATTTCACCATAAGTTTTTTCATCAGGCCATTGCTTAAGCGTATGATGTTAAGACCCTTTTGAAGTTTGTTTACAAGTCTGCCGTCAGGAGTGAATATCTGATATTCACATTGATATGTAATGATGCCAGGAATTGCATCCACCCATGTAAATGTACCTGTAACAACAACATCATTTGCAGGCATAGTTTCGGGAATCTTACTCCATCCACTGAAGCTATAGCCTTCTTTCTCTGGAGCTGCTTCAGGTTCTATCTCTGAGCCATATTCAACTTCGTAAGTCTTATAGACTTCACCGTCGACCATATATGTCAAAGTATACTTGTTGATGGTGAATGTACCTGTAACAACAACATCGTTAGCTGGCATGATTTCAGGAATCTCACTCCATCCGCTGAAGGTATAGCCTTCTTTCTCAGGAGCTGCTTCAGGAACTATCTCTGAGCCATATTCAACTTCGTAAGTCTTATAGACTTCACCATCAACCATGTAAGTCAAAGTGTACTTATTGATGGTGAACGAACCAGTGACAGTAACGTCTTGATTTGGCATAGTTGCAGGAATCTCGCTCCAACCACTAAAAGTGTAGCCTTCTTTAGTCGGCTCGGATTCAGGAGTAATCGCAGAACCATACTTCACAGAATAAGATTTATACACTTCTCCATCTACCATATATAATAATGTATGGGAATCAGGTTCTGTAATTGTAAGCGTCCCTTGAACCAAGGTAAGTTCGTAGTTTCCAGAAGTGGCTGTCACTACGATATCGTAAGTTCCCTCATCACTCATCGACGTTGCGCCACTGCTGATAGAGAAAGATGTCAGGGCTACTTGTGGAGTTTCGTTGTTCTTCAGGCCTTCATATACAGCTTCGAAAACAGGCAGCTCATCACCCCACTTAATGGTGTAGTCTTTCGCGGTAATGGTCAGCGGTGCTTTGGTTATCGTCAATACTCCATTTACATATGTGTCGTTGTAGTTGGTTACACTACCTTTCTTGATAATGATAGGATATTCACCAACAGGAGATGCCGCTGTAGCCTCACAGATAATCTCAGGAGTCCCATCCATCGTTGCTCCTTCTGTAGTGTACTCAAACGTTGGATTGGCATCACCATACTCACGAGTATAGCTTTTAGCAACAACAACCAAAGCATCTGCATTAACAACTATCAGTTTACCATTAGTGTAGTTGATGTCATAATTCAGAGCCTCTGCGCCTGTTATAGTTACAGCATATTCACCAGGTGCACTTGACCCAGTTGCTTCACAAATGGCAGTAGGCTGTTTGGTCAGAACTTCTTGAGTTTCATTGTTCTTGAAGCCTTCGTAGCTCAATATGAATTTAGGATTTGCTGCACCTTGCTTCTTAGTGTATGTTCCTGCCTTAATAGTCAGCGGAGCGATAATGATAGGATATTCACCAACAGGAGAAGTGGCTGTGGCTTCACAGATGATTTCTGGAGAGCCTTCAAGGTCAGCGCCTTCAGATGTAAACTCAAATGTAGGATTGGCATCACCATACTCACGAGTATAGCTCTTTGCTGTAATGGTCACGGGATCCGCATTTGTAATCGTAAGCTTACCGTTTTTGTAAGTAATGTCGTAGTTGTTAGCTTCACCACCGCTTACCACGATGTCGTAATCACCAGGCGCAGAGCTGACGGTTGCAGTCGTCGCTACTGACGGTTTCTTAGAAAGAACATCAGATGTCTCATTGTTCTTGAACCCTTCGTAGGTAATGACGAACTCAGGATTATCCTCACCCTGCTTCTTCGTGTAATTTCCTATACTGACTGTTAACGGAGCTTTTGTAATAGTAAGCGTACCATTTACATACGTGTCGTTGTAGTTGGTTACGCTCCCTTTCCTGATAACAATAGGATACGTTCCAACTGGAGAAGTGGTTGTAGCCTCACAGGTGATTTCTGGAGTGCCATTTAGTGTTGCCCCCTCAGAAGTAAACTCAAATTTAGGATTGGCATCACCATACTCTCGGGTATAGCTCTTTGCTGTAATGGTCACGGGATCCGCATTTGTAATCGTAAGCTTACCGTTTGTGTAGGTAATGTCGTAGTTCGTAGCTTCACCACCGCTTACCACGATGTCGTAATCACCAGGCGCAGAGCTGACGGTTGCAGTCGTCGCTACTGACGGTTCCTTAGAAAGAACATCAGATGTCTCATTGTTCTTGAACCCTTCGTAGGTAATGACGAACTCTGGATTAGCCTCACCCTGCTTCTTGGAATAGTTGCCTACACTGACTGCTAACGGAGCTTTGGTAATAGTAAGTGTTCCATTTACATATGTGTCGTTGTAGTTGGTTACGCTACCCTTCTTGATAATGATAGGATACGTTCCAACTGGAGAAGCGGTTGTAGCCTCACAGATGATTTCTGGAGTGCCATTTAGTGTTGCCCCCTCAGAAGTAAACTCAAATTTAGGATTGGCATCACCGTACTTGCGGGTATAGCTATTGGCTGTAACTACCAAGGCATCAGCATTAACGACAATCAGTTTGCCATTAGTGTAGTTGATGTCATAATTCAGAGCCTCTGCACCTGTTACAGTTACAGCATATTCACCTGGCGCGCTTGAATCTACAGCGTCACAACTTACTATTGACTGTTTGGTCAGAACTTCTGAAGTTTCATTGTTCTTGAAACCAACATAGCTCAAAGTGAACTCTGGATTAACTTCACCTTGCTTCTTAGTGTATGTACCAGCCTTAATAGTCAGCGGAGCTTTTGTAATAGTAAGCGTACCATTTACATACGTGTCGTTGTAGTTGGTTACGCTACCCTTCTTGATAATGATAGGATACGTTCCAACTGGAGAAGTGGCTGTAGCCTCACAGGTGATTTCTGGAGAGCCTTCAATGGCAGCGCCTTCAGAAGTAAACTCAAATGTGGGATTGGCATCACCATACTCACGAGTATAGCTTTTAGCCACAACAACCAAAGCATCTGCATTAACAACTATCAGTTTACCATTAGTGTAGTTGATGTTATAATTCAGAGCCTCTGCACCTGTTACAGTTACAGCATATTCACCTGGCGCGCTTGAATCTACAGCGTCACATCTTACAATTGGCTGTTTAGTCAGGACAATATTGGTCTCGTTGTTCTTGAATCCATCATATCCAAGAGTGAACTCTGGATTAACCTCACCTTGCTTCTTAGTGTATGTTCCTGCTTTGATGGTCAGTGGAGCTTTGGGATAATGATAGGATATTCACCAACAGGAGAAGTGGCTGTGGCTTCACAGATGATTTCTGGAGAGCCTTCAAGGTCAGCGCCTTCAGATGTAAACTCAAACACAGGATTGGCATCACCATATTCGCGGGTATAGCTTTTTGCTGTAACGGTTACTTCTTCAATCAATATCTGGAATGTTTCGTTATTCCATTTGTATTGTTCGCCACTAACCTCTGTAAATACCTGTGACTGGATGGTTGCAGTTTTATTTCCCCCACAAATGTCATTGCTAGCCTGTAAGGTAATATAAAACAATGCCCCATCAGTTCCGTAGAACTCTGTATTTGTCATTGAAAAGGCCAAGAAACGGTATGTATTCGTTCCTATCTCAGATACATTCAGTGTATGATCGTCCTTTCGATCTTCAGCCAAATCTACAATAAACTTTCCATTATTGTTCTTGGCGATGCTAACACCATCAGGTAACGCCAAGTCGAGTTGAAAGGCTGTATACTGATGCGTGGGGTTATTCAGCACAACAGCTATCTGCTTAGTTCCCCCTGCACTCATATTGACAGTTTCCACCCGCAGGTTATCGGCCATGGTTCTGCCCACAACCATGAGCAGAACCGCAAATAATATCATTCTGTGGGTTTTCATTTTACCACGAGTTTTTTACCATTCTTAATATATACACCCTTCGCAGATGGTTGCCGTTTAAGCTTCCGTCCGTCAAGCATGTACCAGTTTTCTACGCTATTATCTGAAGTTATCTTGCCAAGGTCTGTTGCGTTGCTATCTGCTGCGACCAGAATCACATTTTCGATAGCAATTTTGCTATTTACACCTTTCAGTCTGATGTTCAAAAGTTCACTACCATTAACATCAAAGGCAGAATTTGTCAGAGAATATACTACTACACGACATGTACCCTCTTCTGTCATTTCCCAGTTCAGGCTGTGGTCGCTATTGACGTTTAAACTGATATTGTCAATTTCCTGATCATCAGCTAAGATAATATCAAACTGTGCAGCCGTGAATTGTTCTGAATGGCGTACCATCGCCTTCTTCTCCAGACCTTCTCCACTTAATGTAATATTACCATTTTGTGCCGAACGACGTAAATGTGCGCTACTACTGTTAGTGGACATAATGACAGATACCACTTTAATGATATCAGTTACGTTCACCTCACCGTCAGCATTCATGTCAGATGTACCCAACACAAAGTTGGCTGAAGGCTTGTTCATGATGTAATTCACAATCTCAACGATATCTGACACGTTAACTTCACCGTCGTTGTTAGCATCACCAAGCAGGACGTAACCTACCTGTACACGGCACCGAGTCGAAACATCATTGTCAGATATCAGTTTTAATATTGCCACGCCATTAGCTTTTGCTTCTACCACTCCATGGTCATTTACCGTAGCCACATTGATGTCTGTTGAAGTCCAGTTCCATGTTGTGAATTCTGCATTCAAAGGATCCGGGAAAGGTTGAATAACCACTTTGTCGCCAATATTCAGTTGTAGTTCATCCACACAATTAGTCAGACCCTGCAAAGTGCTATGTGAAACACCTTCTACACGACGTTCCGGGTTGGTATTAAAACCAAGAGGAGTCTTCCCCCAGGTGTACACACTGCCATCGCGTTTAAGTGCTATAGCACTCTTGAATCCACAATCCACGCTGTCAACATCCTCTAGAATCTGGACAGGAGCGTTTGATCTTCGGTTTTTACGAGATTTGACATAAGATGATGTATTCGTGTCGCCCCAAGGCCATGACCACAAAGTGCCATCATCCTTCACTGCCAACATAAAATTGGATGCTACAGCCATAGTCTTCACATTAGAAAGTACCTGAGTATTGGTTTCGCCCAGCGTCCACAAAGAGCCGTCTGTTTTCAACACAGCTGCGCCATATCCACCAAGACGGGCAGCGGCAACGTCCTTGACATCCGACATAATGAGCTCTGGTTCATGGCGTTCTGTTGTAGTACCGTCACCTAACTCCCCATGTTCGTTTCTACCCCAAGCCCAGAGTTCGTCAGTTGTAGTTATGGCATATGTACTTCCATATCCAGCAAAACACTTCCTGATATTGGTCATTATCTTTACAGGAGTTTCTTTGCCGACAGTTGTAGAATCTCCAATCTGTCCATAGTCATTACGACCACACATATAAAGGTCTGTACCCTTCAGTATTGCTGTGCTTTGACCACCAGAAGAAACTGCAGTCACACCATCGGCTACTAATATAGGAGTTGCAGACGAGGTTGTACTTCCATTGCCAAACTCGCCACAATACTGTCGTCCCCACATATATAAACGTCCTTCATTATCCAACATACTGTTATGAGTCAGTCCAGCGGAAACTGTTTGGGTGCTGTTCGCAAACGACATAGGTTCAGACTTCTGCTGATAAGAATATTCACTTTCAGAATCGTTCACTGTTTCCAAAACAGATCCCCATGTCCACAGAGAGCCGTCAGCCTTACGTGATGCAAATATCTCCTGACCTGCTGAAATAAATGTTACGATATTTCCTGTAGTGAACGTCCATTCACATGCCTTATTTGGCTCGCTATTGCTGTTTCGTACGGCATCTGCTGGAATGGAGACTTTGTAAGAACATCCATGCTCAAAATCCGCCATAGGAACCACATAGATGATTTTTCCGTTTACTATTACGTCATGAGCAATAGGAGTAACATCATTTTTCAGCAAAGTAATACTATTGATATTACTGCTTGGTGTGAGGTCTCTACTATATTCAATAAACGGATTGACATGTTTGTACACATATATTCTTTCGTTTATTGGGTACATACGCTTAACATCCATATCACTCATCACGAAGTCTTCAGAAATCAAGTCACTTGGAGCGTAACCTCTTTTAAATGCCTTAGCTCTAAGCTGAGTGTCTTGATACAGAGCAATAGGACCAGTGTAGAGGGCGCTTTCCTGTGTAGGAATAGTACCATCAACTGTGTAGCGGATTTCCGCAGATTCGAAATCCGTAGTCAGTTTCACTTGCTGTCCTGCATTAACAAATCCTCCGTGTATCGATGTAGCGAGGTTTAGTTTCTCATAAGGACCTGTCCGGAAATGGAGAGTTGTTGCAGAACTGAAATTAGTCCCCCACTTATTCTCCAAGGCTGTTGCAGGAATCGTAAGAGTATAATCAGTATTTTCATCCAGAGGGTATGTAGGCTCAAAGTATAGTTGCTTGCCATCTATATGAACCGAACCAGCAACTTCATTGCCTCCATCTGTAAGCTTTATTTCATCGAAATCCTGACCCTCATACAAATCAAGAGAATAACCGACCATCAACTTGGCGAAAGCAGAGATCCCAGTTGAATTATTGGCAGGAGACATACTGCTAACCGTAAATGCAGGTTCGCTAACAGTAATTGTAGTCTTTGCTGAAAGATCATTTTCTGTAGTCGCTGTGATTACAGCTGTACCACTAGCAACAGGAGTAACATACCCTGTAGAACTTACTGTAGCCACATTCGTATTACTGGAGGTCCAGGTAATGTCGGAATACCCATTCGACGGCTCAAATGTAGGAGTCAACTGTGTTCCACCTGCATCCAATGTGGCCTGTTCTGATGCAGGAAGAGTAATGTTCGTTGGGTCAATCTTCTCAACGTTTACAGTGCAATAACTTTCCGTTTGATAATTCGTTCGAATAGTAATCACAGCTGTTCCTGGACCTACGGCCTTTACCAATCCATTTGTTACTGTTGCCACGTTTGTGTTTGATGAGAACCAGCTAACTTCAGCACCAATACCATTGGGCGTAAAATAATAATACAGACCGTGCGTTTCTCCAGGTGTCATTGTTAAGGAAGTCTCACGAAGTGTCACATATATCTGATCACATCTGATATAGAAATACTGGTAATAAGGACCTCTAAGCCTTTTGCTTGTTCCACTTCCTGTCCAATAATAATACTGTGCTCTAACCGTAACAATACCTGGGAAATACTGACGGATGACTGCTCTACACTCATTACTATAGCTTACCCAACTCACTCCGACATAAGGGCTACTGCTTGTCCATGAAATAATATCTGGATTATAGTAATTACAGTATAGGAATATGCGTTCGTCAATATATCCCGAATAAGTCTGCGCCTGCGTTCCATGAGGAGAGAACAGCATGGTGAGCAAAACTATTATTGAAATAATATTATGTTTCATCATTCATTCCCTCCTTAATTATTAAATCTAACTTTTACACCTTTCGACTCGTCGGGATGTTCATTATTACCTTCTGAATCCTGACCAGTCACAATAATAGTATATGTAGAACCGGTACATCCCTTAAAGGTCGTAGAATTGCTATTTGTAACCGTTTTCCAAAGAATCAGCGGACCATCATTCTCGGAGTAATAGATGTTATTGCTATGAATTTCGCTAACATCATCAATAGTTTCCCATGTAATTTCCACAGATTCACCAGCAGTTACCTCTTTGCTTGACACTTGGACGGTTGTTACAGGAGGATAAATATCCTTGTACATGAACCTAATGCTTGCCTCTGCTTCTGTCTTCATCGGCTCAACATTGTCAAGACTGTCACGGGCAATGACGAAGAACTTGTATTCTCTGTCATATTCTGAACTGTAGAACGGCATGGATGTAGTTGCTGTGTCTGCAACAAGCACATTCCATTGCTCTGCTTCATCATCGTAGATATATACAGTATAGTCCTTCACTCCTGCCCATCTATCAGTTCCCTCCCATGATAGCATCTGCATATTGGTAACCTGAGTTGCAGGCAATGCATTCATATGCGAAACAGGTGGGATACGGTCTTCTATCACTTCTGTAACGACATTAGACAGATTGCCCTTGTCGTTAGCGAAGAGTATGTGGAGTTCTGCTGTCCCTTTGTCTTTCCCAGGCATATTAACCACATAGTCAGGAACAGTCAGTATATCTTCCAGCAACAATATCCCCTTGTCCGTAACATCTGTACGAACAGCCAAATCAGAGCGTTCGTTCCACCAATACTGATACCATACAATGTCCTCCGCAGGAGTCACAGGCGTGTATTTATAGTAAGAACTTCGGTTAATGCTGCTATATTTTCCCTTATCGTCACGTATTCGCCATGACAGATAATGCACACCATCAACTTGTGATGAGGCATCGGCAATGAAAGACACGGCGCCATCGACAACAGCAACTTCAGTGCGATTGGCAAAATCGTCGTCAAGCCAATACTCGCACACTTCAGGTTCACCACCACGCTCTTCTACTTTGAAATAATAGAACATCTCTGTGATAACGCTACTATAGAGACCCAAGTCATTCTTTACTCGCAGGCTAATCTGATGCTTCCCTTCACTCAAATCCGAAGCGTCAACGGTGAAGGCAATATTATTGCCATCAACATCTATTTCCCGTTTATTTGAGCGGTCACCGTCTATCCAATATTCGCATACCGTCGGATCTAAATTGTTTTGCTGAGCGGTATGCATTACCAAATATGTACTGTTAACTATTCCACTCCAGTTGCCTTCGCTGTCTTGAACCCTGAATCCAACTTTGTGAATTCCCTCCGTCATCTCACCAGTATCAATTTGAAAAGTGATAGTTTCCTGACTATTGGAAAGAGTATGTGATGTTCGTGAAGCGAAGTCGCCGTCAATCCAGTATTCATACTGAGAAAGACTACGGTTCTGGGCTTGGGAAAGAGAAAACAGCGGAATGGCAAGTAGTAATAATAACCACCTTTTCATAGGCACTGTCTGTGTTTAAGTTGATTAATCTTCTGCCTTAACCGTTATGCTCACATTTATCTTTCCCTCCGCATTGGTCTGACGGTCAATTTTCTTTGTAAGAATGCGTGGAATTGCAGGATAGAGTTTGAAGCCAGAGCCTCCCTCTACGCCAACCTTTGTGTTGTCATCTCCCAAAGCCGATGTTGTAGGGAACGCACTCAAATCCACAGTCCCCCCAAAAAGGTTTTGGTAAGTATCAATTGTGTTATTCTCATGGACACAACCTTCACCATAATTAATTGTTACAAGCTCGTCCTTATGTGTAGCATTATCATCATAATAGAAGAAAACATTATTATAATATTCTCCAGGAGATTTCATTTGTTTAGAAGACTCAGGTATCCCTATCACACAATTACGGAAAATATCGTTCCACCCATCATAATTAGAACCGTAATAAATAATACAATTTAAGAAAGTAGCGACAGAGCCGTTCTTCCACTGATGTATTTCTTCAATAATACAATTCTTTATACATGTATTTTGTCCTTCATCGCTCTCAAGATAATTAATAGTGCACTGGTCTAAAATAGAGTTTGAACTATTTGTGTTGAAAGCGATGCTACCAGTAATATAACTGTGAAGAATTGTTGTGTTTGAAACCGCACCTACTTGTAAATTCCCAACTGATATTCCTTCAACCCTAACATTATTAGCACCAATTCGTAAAATCGCATCTATATATGTAATTGAAGAATCATCACCATAACCTCCAGAACCAATTACTGTAATTGATTTATTAAAATCAATGTATGAGCCAAAACCAGGGACGAAACGACCTGGTGAAAGAGTTATAATAGCACCGTCTTCAGCTGCATTATATGCTTGTACTAATGCCATGTCTCCATAATAAAGAGTAATCTCATCCCCCTGTTGCAGTGTGGCAGAAAAACTTTGTGCTTGTGCAGCGATAGATGCAGCACAGGCTAGTATCGTAAAGAGAATTTTTTTCATAATGATTAATTTATGTTTTAGGGTTAAACTAATAAACAGAAAGTAATACAACTAAAGTAACTTACAAAAAAACACTATTAGGAATCTTGTAAGCCTGATGACTATTACGAAGAATATCAGCAGTAGGTACTGTGATTACAGACCCTATTTGTCTTATTCCTTTTTGTTTTCATAAGCATATTGTTTAAGTTGATAGTTATTTAGTATATTGTTGATGTAAACGTAGATGTATAATATTACTGTGTGCCCACACAGTCAAATAATCCTCTGTAATCTGCAAATAAAACTAAAATAATCCGAACCGCCAAGAGATTAAAGGTTTTTTTCTCATCCTTGCAAGACAAAGCTCCAACTCGTTTGACTCTACGCTTGCTTCGTTCTTCGATTATCAAATTTTTTCCGATTACCTGCATATCTGTTCTGAATAGAAAAATCAACAAAAAGTCTTCGCAGGAAATGTGATGTCGTAAATTTGTAATCATTGTCATCCTTATAATCCTTGATTTTAACAATTGCTACCTGCTTGATAATCAGATGATGGCGATTTGTTGATAAATGTTAATTGGGTTTTTGACATTTGCATTCCGGGGAAAAATGATGTATCTTTGCATTAGCAGGGAAAGGATGCATATTCCAACAGCGGATATGTGTCCTTTCTTTTTTTATCGTTTTGACAAAATGTAAGTTCGCCGGAGTTGAAACTCTGGCGAACATTTATTTCCACGGAAGTTAACTTTGCAAAATGTCAAAGTTATGGAAAAATATGCAGATACATAAGTTAACTGCAAAAAAAATGCTTTTTTAGCATATTACACAGCCTTTTACAAAAAAATCCTGCTCAGCATATCAATCACTGAGCAGGAGGAGATTATCGAAGTCTGATATCAGTCTTCAGACTTATCACTTAGTGTCTTTTATCGCAGCATTTACGTTTGTGCGATTTGCAGTTGTTGAGAGAATGTCGGTCTTTATCCATTCAAGGTTAAGTAGAATTAAAAAAACAACGTTGTTTGTTTAATAAAATAGCACATCAATAAAATAGCACATCGCGCGACATTATAGTTTTGTGATTTGCTTGCGGAGATAGGATTTGAAGTCGTCGCCTTTGAGGACTTCGACTTCGCCGAGGAGACCGAGGACGAAACGCCCGATGCCCTGATAGCTGCAAACCTGCAGGCTGATGATGCGGTGCTCGTCGTCGCTGTCAATCATCATCTGTGTTTCCTGAACTCCGTATTCTTCTATGAGCAGACGCATGGCGAGCGGAGATAGACGGAGAGTGATGCGATGAGTGGTTTCGCTGGAAAATCCGAAGATGTCAGTGTAGAAGTGGATATGTTTGGTCGGTGATTGCCAGTGTGTGTTGAGAATCTCCACCTTGCCTTCTATACGACTAATCTTGAACGTCTTGCAGGTGCCGCTCTCCAGCTCGTAGCAGCGGACATCATTTGTGTAAGGGAGGAGCAGAAAGGGCTCAACGAGGCGGTTGGTGGTGTTTTTGCGATGGGGAGAATAGTAGTCGTGGAGGATGACTTGCCGTTTTTGCTGTATGGCTTGACGCAGTGTTTCAGTTTTTTCGACGAGGTCACGATGCACATTTATTTCTTTCTGGCTGCAATCTATGCCGTAGTAGTTGTGCATTTTCTGTTGCAGACGCATAACGGACGGTTGTGAGACATCGGCTTGACGGAGCAATGCGGCAAGTGCGCTGATGTCGTTGGGACTGAGTCGCAAGCGGTCGGAAATAATATTGTAGAACGGTGAGTTGGCTCCTATAGAGTAGATGCTGCCGTTGCGATAGACTTCAAATCCTACTTGCTGAAAGAGTTGTAGGTAGCGGTATATAGTGCGACGCGACAGCTGTAGCCGCTCACAAAGTTGATTGATTGTAAGCGTACTGTTGCCTGTGAGTAGTTCAATCAGGTGTAGTTGTCGTGAAAAAGTATCGAGTTCCAAGGCTTAAAAATCAAAGCTGAGTTGGGAATCACCGAGGAGGTTGAAACTAAGACGGTGATAGGGTGTTGTGCCAAATTGGCGGATGGCGTTGCGATGTTCGCGGGTGGGGTAGCCTGCGTTGCGGTTCCATCCGTATTGAGGGTATTCCTCGTGCAACTGCTTCATATAGTCGTCACGATAGGTCTTTGCCAGAATCGAAGCTGCTGCAATGGAGAGGTATTTGCCATCACCCTTGATGATACACGTATAAGGAATCTTCTTGGGGTGAGGATAGAAACGGTTGCCGTCAATGAGCAGTGCTTCGGGAGTGATTTTCAGAGAATCAATGGCTCGGTGCATAGCGGTGATACTTGCACGGAGTATGTTCAGACTGTCAATTTCCTCAGGAGTGACGATTCCCACAGCCCACGCCAATGCGTCGCGCTCTATCTCTTCACGAAGGGCATAGCGCTGACGGGCAGTGAGTTGCTTGGAGTCATTGAGACGTGGGTTGCTGTAGTCCTTAGGGAGAATTACAGCAGCAGCATAGACACTACCGGCAAGACATCCGCGTCCGGCTTCGTCGCAGCCTGCCTCAATGAGATTCTCATTAAGAAACGGCTTAAGCATGACTGTTCTTTGTTTTGAAGGCAAGAGCATACATGCGCATCTGCTTCACCATGGCGAGCAGTCCATTACTACGGGTAGGAGAGAGATGGTCACGAAGCCCGATGTCTTCGATGAAGTGCAGGTCGGCGTCGAGTATCTCATCCGGAGTGTGGTCGTTGAGTACACGAAGCAGGAGGGTTACAAGTCCTTTAACTATAAGGGCATCGCTCTCAGCCTGGAAATGGATGGTGCCGTCTGGCATATAGTCAGCCTGAAGCCATACCCGGCTTTGGCATCCATCTATGAGGTTGTTCTCTGTTTTGTACTTCTCCGGCAACGGCTCTTGTTCGTTGCCTAAATCGATTAGTAATTGGTAGCGGTCCATCCAGTCGTCATAGTCCTGGAATTCCTCAATCACTTCGTTTTGAATGTCTTCTATGTTCATAATTTATTTCAAAAAATCGTCAAAGTAGCGGGTTATGTGTTCGTGCAGGTGAATGCGGTCGGTTCCCATCATATTGTGTCCATCGCCTGGATAGGTGAAAAGGTCGGGATGAGTTCCTGCGTCAATGCACGCACGGATAAATGAGAGTGTGTGTTGAGGTACACAAGTGGGGTCGTTGCCTCCATAGATGATGAGCAGACGTCCCTGGAGATTATGGGCTTTGCCAAGCAGAGAGGTGGTTTTGAAACCTTCCGGATTCTGTTCGGGCGTGTCCATGTAGCGTTCTCCGTACATCACCTCGTAGTATTTCCAGTCGATGACAGGTCCGCCTGCCACGCCCACTTTGAAAGTTTCGGGATATGTAGTCATCAGACTTGTTGTCATATAGCCTCCGTAGCTCCAGCCGTGAACACCTATGCGGTCGGCGTCAACGTATGGAAGAGAACGGAGATAATCGATGCCGCACATCTGGTCTTTCATCTCTTCAACACCGAGGTTGCGGAAGGTGGCTTGCTCGAATTCCAAACCGCGGTTCTCACTGCCACGATTGTCGAGACAGAACATCACATAGCCTCTCTGCGCCATCCAGATGTCCCAACCACGTACACCCCAGTGGCGACTTGCGTCGATGTTGTGAGCATGAGGCCCTCCATATACATAGACTACGGTCGGGTATTTCTTGTTAGGATCGAAATTCGTTGGTAATGTAAGTCTGTAGTAGAGGTCGGTCACTCCGTCGGCAGCCTTGATGGTTCCTACTTTCATTTCCGGAACCTGATAGTCGTTCCAAGGGTCTTGCATGCGCATTGTGGAATGGAGTGAAACCTTTGACTCCTCGCTGTTTTGCTTAGTAGGACGAACAGCGTCGAGAAGGGTAATCATGCGTCCGTATTCGGAATCTCCTCCCCACGACCAGTTGTCGGAGATGTATTCACCTCCGTCGCTCAGTTCTCCGTTATGCCAGCCGTGCTGGTTGCTCAGCAGAGTACGGTGTCCTTTCATGTCAACACTGCTGATGGTGCAGCCAATAGGATCTTGTTCGTTGCTGGCAAAGACGATTCGTTCAGCCTTGCGGTTGAAGCCCAGTACACTGAGTACTTCAAACTTACCGCTGGTGAGTTGGCGAAGCTGTTTTGCCTTGCCGTTTTTCCATTCGTAAAGGAAGAGATGATTATAGCCGTCGCGGTTGCGTGTCTGATAAACGAACTGTGAGTCGTTCCAAGGCAGGAATACAATCGGGTGTTCTGGTTCTACGTACTTGTCATTGCGTTCGTCGAAGAGGGTGGCAATGCAGTTACCCGTCTCAACATCATAGCAGTCGAGGTGTGCATGATTCTGATCGCGGTTGAGTTCGATAAGGAATATCTGTTTTCCGTCGTTGCTCCATGCGATGTTTGTGAAATAACGGTTGGTTGGGTCGCCGGTGTTCAGATAAACTGTGGTTTTCTTAGCCACGTTGTAAATACCCACACTCACTTTGTGGCTTGTTTCACCAGACATTGGATATTTGTCGGGAATCATAGTTGCACAGCGGCTTTCGCCATCCTTGAAGTCAGGTGTCACATTAACCTGTGGATATGAGGAAACCATAGACTGGTCCATGCGATAGAATGCCAGGAGTGTACCATCGTTGTTCCAGAATGTTCCCTTGGTAATGCCGAACTCGTCACGGTGGACACTCTCTCCATATCGGATGTCGTTACTTCCGTCAGTGCTTAAAGTGTGGAGGTTATTATCGGCATCGGTTACGTAAAGGTTGTGCTCCTTCACAAACGCCAGATTCCGGGAGTGGCGGTTCCAGTCTTCTCCACTTGCTCCGGATTCAATATCTTGTTGCCAAACAACCTTTTCTGCCTTCCAGTCCACGAGAACACGTTTCTTGGTTGTAGTCACCAGCACAAGTGTCTGTTCAGGATAAGGAAACTCTACAAGGTACAGATAATTTGCTTTCTCTGGGGCAATGCAGCGGTTGATTTCATCAAGAGTGAACAGTTGGGTCTCTTCTCCAGTTTGTTTGTCTATTGTCGAACAAAAGTCGAGGTCACGATTCACACATTCCTCTCCCCACCAAGTCAGATACAATGTTGGTGTATAGGAATGTTGGTAGTATGTAGATCCACCAGGAATAAGGTCGTCAAGCGTAAACAAACGCTTTGAACCATTAACGTTATTCTCGTTCTGTGCCATAAGAGTTATAGGTGTTGCCATGAGCATAAGCATCATGATAAGCTTATTTGTCTTCATTGTTGGTGTTTTTTTATTGTTTTCAATGGCAAAATTACTCATTTTTCATAAAAGACTGAATTTTTTTTGCTTTTTCATTGTTCATTATAAACAATTTTGCATAATTTTGCCTGATGAACGTTTTAACTTTATTTTTTTATTTCTATGAAAAAGTATTTAGCAGAGTTGGTTGGTACAATGGTACTGACACTTATGGGCTGCGGTGTTGCAGTTAGTCTTAATTGTGGTGTCGATACTGCTTCGGTAGTTGGCACAAGTTTCGCTTTCGGTCTTGCAGTAGTTGCAATGGCTTACACTATCGGTGGCATTTCAGGATGCCATATCAATCCTGCCATCACTCTTGGCGTACTGCTCAGTGGACGTATGAATGCTAAAGATGCAGTGTTCTACATCATTGCTCAGATTATCGGTGCAGTTATCGGTGCAGTTATCCTTCTTGGCCTCACAAATAATGCGGGTATGGAAGGCAGTGCCCTTGGAGCAAACTCTTTACAGGAAAATGTTTCTGTATTAGGTGGTGTGTTGGCCGAGGTGGTATTTACTTGCATCTTCGTGCTTGTTGTTCTTGGCGCTACTTCCAAGACAAATGGCGCTACCAACAACTTTGCAGGACTTGCCATCGGTTTGTCTCTCATCCTCGTGCACTTGGTTTGCATCCGTTACACTGGTACATCTGTAAACCCTGCCCGCTCAATCGGTCCTGCTCTCTTCAGCAGTAATCCTGAAGCTCTCAACCAACTCTGGATCTTCATCGTAGGTCCATTCGTAGGTGCTGCACTTGCTGCAGGTATCTGGAAGGTGATTGAACCTAAGGAATAGGAATATAGTATAAACAAAAAAGGCTTCGAGACAACTCGAAGCCTTTTTTGTTTATACTATATTTATTTATGCTGCTCGTGGAGGAAATCTACGAATTTTGCAACAGCACGTGCACGGTGACTTATGCTGTTTTTCTGTTCTGCTGACATTTCTGCAAAAGTCTGTTCATAGCCGTCAGGCAGGAATACAGGATCGTAACCGAATCCGCCTTCACCACGGCGACTTACGAGAATCACACCCTCAACGGTGCCTTCAAAGTAGTGCACGGCATCAGTAGTGACAAAGGCAATGACGGTGCGGAAATTGGCTTTGCGGTTTTCTTTACCTTCGAGTTCGTGGAGAAGCTTATTCATATTCGCTTCGCTGTCGTGTCCGACTTCACTTGCGTAACGTGCGGAGTGCACACCTGGTGCACCGCCGAGTGCTTCACATTCAAGCCCGCTGTCGTCGGCAAAGCAGTCAAATCCGTAGTAGGTTTTGACAAACTGTGCCTTCATAAGTGCGTTCTCACGGAAAGTGCTTCCTGTCTCTGGTATATCGGTATGACAGCCGATATCATCGAGGCTGCGAACCTCATAGCGGTCGCCAAGCATCTGTCGCACCTCTTCAAGCTTGTGTTGGTTGTTTGTCGCAAACACGAGTGTCTGCTTGTTGTTTGCCACCTTTGCCTTTATGGTGTCAAAACCTTCTCCGAACACACCTTGTGCATTGGCCATAGATACAAAACAATATGGGTCGATGCTCTTTATCATACGGAAGATATTGATGCTCTCGCTTTTCTTGGCAAGACAAACAATCACCTTGCGCTCGGTCTTAGTGTACCATCCTTGCCCGTCAAGCACAGTCACGCCACGTCCTGTGGAATTGATAGCATCCGCAATTTTTGAGTAGTTGCGGGAGAAAATCATGAACTGAACGGACTGACGTCTGCGGTTCATCACATAGTCCAGTGTGAAGGCAGAGATACTCAGCGTTACTATACCGCAGATTACGCGTTCCCAACAATCTGGCTGATCCTGGAATACGAAATAACTTGACGAGATAATGATGATATCGCAGGTAAGTATTACGTAACCCAGACTCAGATTCTTGTATTTGTTTACGATGGCAGCAATGATGTCTGTTCCACCAGTTGAACCATTGTTGAGGAAACAGATGGCAAGTGCCGCTCCTTCAAGAATACCACCGATGACGCACGACATGAAGCGGTCGGGCATAACTTGTGGCAGATGTCCAGGTTCTACGCCTGGTTGCATTTCTATTATACGTTGCAATAGCCACAATATAAAAGAAAGCATGATTACGGCATAGATGGTTTTGAAACAGAACTTCCATCCCAGTTCGATGATTGCCGCTATGAGGAAAATCACGTTAATGGCGAGATAGGTGTTCTGAACCTCCAGTCCTGTGACGTAGTAAACGATAGATGAAACACCGGCTATGCCGCCTGTTGTGATTTCGTGAGGAAGCATGAAGAGGGTGAGACCGCTGGCATAGATAAAAAGACCAATGGTGATGAACACATAATCACGTAGTTCGACCCAGGCGTTTCGTGCAAATGCAGGCAATTGTGGAGTCATAAATTACTTTTTCAGTACGATGTTTACAATTTTCTTTGGAACGACAATTGTCTTGACGTGCTGCCAGCCTTCCATGTATTTGGCTGATTGTGGATTCTGAAGAACTGCTGCTTCGATGCTGTCATTGTCGGCGTCTGCAGGGAACTGCATCTGGAAACGAGCCTTTCCGTTGAAGGAAATAGTCAGACTGATGCTGTCTTCACGAAGGTGTTCCTCGTTGAATACAGGCCATTGTGCATCACACACGCTTGTAGTATGTCCGAGTGAAGCCCAGAGTTCTTCGCTGATATGAGGACAGAATGGTGCAAGCAGCACAACAAAGTCCTCCAATACCTTGCGGTTGGCACTCTTCAGTGCTGTGAGTTCGTTCAGACAAATCATGAAGGCAGACACACTGGTATTGTATGAGAAAGCCTCAATATCTGAAGTCACTTTTTTGATGAGTTTGTGGATAGACTTCAGCTCTTCCTTCGAAGCTTCTGATTCGTCGTTGCAGCGCAGTGTGCCGTCCTTGTCGTAGGCAAACATCCAAAGTTTGCGCAGGAATCGGTGACAACCGTCGATACCATTGGTGTCCCAAGGCTTTGATGCTTCAACAGGACCGAGGAACATTTCATACAGACGGAGTGTGTCGGCACCGAAACGCTCCACAATCATATCCGGGTTCACAACGTTGAACATAGACTTCGACATCTTCTCAATAGCCCAGCCGCATACATATTTGCCATCCTCAAGGATAAACTCTGCGTTGTTGAATTCAGGACGCCAAGCCTTGAATGCTTCGAGGTCAAGCACATCGTTCTGAACAATGTTTACATCAACATGAAGCGGAGTCACATCATATTCTTTGCGCAAATTATAAGATACAAATGTGTTGGTATCTTTAATTCTATATACAAAGTTTGAACGTCCCTGAATCATACCCTGATTGATCAGTTTCTGGAATGGTTCTTCCTTAACGCTATAACCCATGTCGAAGAGGAATTTATTCCAGAAGCGTGAGTAGATAAGGTGACCGGTTGCATGTTCGGTTCCACCTACATAGAGATCTACGTTCTGCCAGTACTCATCTGCTTCACGGCTTACGAGTGCTTCGGTGTTGTGTGGGTCCATGTAGCGGAGATAGTATGCAGAAGAACCTGCAAATCCAGGCATGGTGAAGAGTTCGATAGGGAAGACGTTCTTCTCATCGATAAGCGATTTGCTTACCACCTTACGTGCACTTTCGTCCCATGCCCAGCAGTCAGCGTTGCCGAGTGGCGGCTCACCTGTTTCGGTTGGCAGGAACTTGTCTACTTCTGGCAACAGCAGTGGCAGACACTCTTGAGGAATCATTGTGGGGATTCCATTCTTGTAGTAAACAGGGAATGGTTCACCCCAATAGCGCTGACGTGAGAAAATAGCATCACGCAAACGGTAGTTCACCTTTACGCGTCCCAGACCGTTCTCGGTAACATATTTCTTTGTTGCAGCGATAGCTTCCTTCACTGTAAGACCGTTGAGTGAGAATCCTCCGTTTTCTTGGCGTGGAGAATTCATCACAATTCCTTCCTTGGCATCAAAGCTCTCTTCACTTACGTCTGCACCTTCAATAAGAGGAATAATAGGCAGGTTGAAGTGACGGGCAAAAGCGTAGTCACGGCTGTCGTGAGCTGGTACTGCCATGATGGCACCTGTGCCGTAGCCTGCAAGTACGTATTCTGATATCCAGATAGGAATTTCTTCTCCTGTAAATGGGTTTACTGCATAAGAGCCAGAGAATACACCTGTTACAGTGTGGTCAATCTGACGTTCACGTTCAGTACGTTTGCGAACGTATGCCAGATATTCATCTACTGCGCCACGCTGCTCGCTTGTTGTGAGTTGGTCAACGAGTTCGCTTTCAGGTGCCAGAACCATGAATGTAACACCGAAGATGGTGTCGGCACGTGTAGTGAAGATTGTAAACGACTGATCGCTGCCTGCAACCTTGAACTGCATTTCGGTACCTTCGCTACGACCAATCCAGTTGCGCTGTGTCTCTTTGAGAGAGTCTGTCCAATCGATGGTTTCAAGACCGTCGAGCAGACGTTGAGCGTATGCGCTGACACGCAGACACCATTGACGCATTTTCTTCTGTTCTACAGGGTAACCGCCACGGGCACTCACTCCGTCAATCACCTCGTCGTTAGCGAGAACTGTTCCCAATGCAGGACACCAGTTCACCATGGTCTCTCCGAGATATGCAATGCGCCAGTTCATCAGAGTCTCACTCTGCTGCTTCTCGTCCATTGCATTCCATTCAGCAGCAGTGAACGACAGTTCTTCGCTCTGAGCAATGCCGTATTTTTCCAAGCCCTCAGTACCATTTTCCTTAAGATAGGCTACCAACTCTGAAATAGGGCGTGCCTTTGGTTTCTGCTCCTTACCTTTTGTGGAGGTTGGAAGGGAACTACCATAGTAGCTTTCAAACATCAGTTGGAAAGCCCATTGAGTCCATTTGTAATAAACTGGATCGCAGGTGCGAACTTCACGGTCCCAGTCAAAGCAGAAACCTATCTTGTCGAGCTGCTGGCGGTAGCGGTCAATGTTCTGGAATGTTGTGATTTCAGGGTGTTGTCCTGTTTGAATAGCATACTGCTCTGCTGGCAGTCCATAGGCATCGTAGCCCATTGGGTTCAGTACGTTGAAACCCTGAAGACGCTTGTAGCGAGCGTAGATATCGCTTGCTATATATCCCAGAGGGTGTCCGACGTGAAGTCCTGCACCGCTGGGGTAGGGGAACATATTGAGTACGTAGAATTTCTTACGGTTTTTGTCTTCTGTGACGCGATAGGTTTGGTTTTTAACCCATTGCGCTTGCCATTTCTGTTCAATTTCTCTGAAATTGTAGTCCATATATCTAAAAATTATAAATTACAAATTAATAATTATAAGGGGGTAGCCAAACTTCGTTTTTGCAGTATGTAGAGTTTGTCACCTGGACGGACGCGCTCATTTGTCTTGATGCTGATGTGTTGTCCGCGTTCAGCCTTTTCAACAGGCTTGAGGTCAAAACGGATTTCGTCAACAGTTTGGATTAACGCTCCCGTTGTTACACCTGTTACAAGAATTTTCTGACCCACATTCAATGGCTCGTTCTCAATGAGAAATTCTGCAACACCGATTTTGCTGAAGTATTTCACGCATTTACCAGAATAGACCTTTTGCTCTGTAGCTTTGGAACCATAGACTTCGCACCATTCGCCTAACTTCTGTCCTTGATAGTAGCCATCCCAGAATCCGCGGTTGAAGACCGTGGCGAGTTGTTCGTTCCACAGCTTCAGCTGTTCTGGATTGCTATGGAATGTGCCGTCGCAAACAGCCTGGATGGCCTGATTGTATGCACTGACTACAGTCTGTACATATTCAGGTCCGCGGGCACGTCCTTCAATTTTGAACACACGAACTCCAGCGTTCATCATTATATCGATGAAGTCAATGGTCTTGAGGTCTTTTGGCGACATTATATATTTATTGTCTACAGCCAGTTCTGTTCCTGTCTCAAGGTCATGTACTTCGTAGCCGCGTCGGCATATCTGCACACATTCACCGCGGTTGGCGCTGCGTCCGGCGTTCTGAAGCGACAGGTAGCATTTACCGCTGATGGCCATGCAAAGTGCTCCATGACAGAACATCTCTATGCGTACCAGTTGTCCGCTTGGCCCGCAGATATGCTGTGCCTCAATCTGCTCGTAAATCTCCTTTACCTGGAACATATTGAGTTCACGTGCCAAAACCACTACGTCAGCAAACTGTGCATAGAATCGCAGAGCCTCCACATTGCTGATGTTGAGTTGTGTGCTGAGATGAACCTCCTGTCCGATTTGTCGGCAATAGGTCATCACTGCCACATCACTGGCAATCACCGCACTGATTCGTGCCTCATGTGCTGCATCAACAATCTCATGCATGGTGTCGATGTCTTCGCCGTAAATGATGGTGTTGACGGTGAGGTAGCTTTTCAGTCCGTGCTCATGACATATCTGTGCAATTTCCTTCAGATCGTCTATGGTGAAGGCGTTGGCAGAGTGCGAACGCATGTTGAGCTTGCCAATGCCGAAATAAACGCTGTTTGCACCTGCGTTTATAGCTGCCGCAAGACTCTCGCGAGATCCCACCGGGGCCATTATTTCAAAATCTGAGCGCTGCATGGATGTGTGATGATTAGATTCGGGAATTTACTTCAAGCAGTTTACCAACTCGTCAACGGTGAGGAGTTGCTGCTCTCCTGTAAGCATATTCTTAAGATTGATTTTCTGCTCTGCAAGTTCTGTCTCGCCAACGATTGCAACATAAGGAATCTGCTTGGCATTGGCATAACTCATCTGTTTCTTCATCTTCGCAGAATCAGGATAAATCTCTGCACGGATTCCTGCGTTGCGGACTTTCAGCAATGCCTGACGGCAGAATGTTGCTTCTGCTTCTCCGAAGTTCACGAAGAGAAGTTGTGTAGTGGTTACGGCAGACTCTGGATAGAGATTCAGTTGGTTCAGCACGTCGTAGATTCTGTCTGCGCCGAAAGAAATACCTACACCGCTAAGACCTGGCATACCAAATATGCCGGTAAGGTTGTCGTAGCGACCGCCTCCGGTGATGCTTCCTATTTCCACGTCAAGAGCCTTGACTTCGAAGATTGCTCCTGTGTAGTAGTTGAGTCCTCTTGCCAGTGTCAGATCGAAAGTGATAGAGTTGCGAAGTGGTGTGCTGGCGAGCTGGCCAAGGATGAAACGGATTTCCTCCACTCCCTTCATGCCGATTTCGCTGGTGGCAAGGAGTTGCGAGACAGTATTGAGCTTCTCCTCGTTGGTTCCGCTAAGCAGGATGATTGGCTGGAGCTGAGCAATAGCTGCCTCACTGATTCCTGCCTCACGCAGTTCCTCGTTCACATTGTCCAGTCCAATCTTGTCCAGTTTGTCGATGGCAACAGTGATGTCGACGATTTTGTCAGCCTCACCGATTACTTCTGCAATTCCGGTAAGAATCTTACGGTTGTTGATCTTGATGTCAACTCTGACTCCGAAACGGGTGAATACCTCATCCACAATCTGCATCAATTCCACTTCGTTGAGCAGTGACTCACTGCCTACCACGTCTGCATCGCATTGATAGAATTCGCGGTAGCGTCCTTTCTGTGGACGGTCTGCTCTCCAAACAGGCTGAATCTGGTAGCGGCGGAAAGGCAGAGTCAATTCTTCACGGTGCTGCACTACGTAACGGGCAAACGGCACTGTGAGGTCATAGCGTAGTCCTTTTTCACAGACGCATGCTGCAAAACGAGGAATGTTGCGCTCGAGCAACTGCTCGTCGGTGATGCCTTTGAGGCAGTCGCCTGAGTTGAGAATCTTAAACAGCAGCTTGTCGCCTTCCTCTCCGTATTTACCCATAAGGGTTGAGAGGTTCTCCATCGCTGGAGTTTCGATTTGTTCAAATCCGTAAAGTGCATAGACCTGACGGATTGTGTTGAAGATATAGTTGCGTCGCGCCATTTCGCCTGGGCCGAAGTCGCGCGTACCTTTGGGTATTGATGGTTTCTGTGACATCTTGTGATTTTACAATTTAATAATTTACAGATTATTCGATTGTTAATCTGCGATTTCATTTATTGGCAGGATGATTTCCATTATCACCTCGTCAGTCTCATCATTCTTGAAGACATATTTCACGTTGCAGCCCACTTCGTGGAGTTTTGACAGGAAATTCTCTTCATCTGGCAGGGATTTGTATTGACGTTTCATTTCCTGCATCATAGCTTCCTGCATCTGATTCTTCCTTTCGAGGAAAGCTGCTTCCTTGTGCTTTGCGTCGTCGATTACACATTCATATACCATGTAATCGTCCTCAAGTTCCATTCTTACGATATTGCCTCCGTCCATTGGAATCGGACATTGTGTGTTTGCCATTGCGATTTCGTCGCGCAATTCATCAATTGTCTCGTCTTCGGCAGAGAGTTCGTCGTCATCTTCATCGATGCTAATCTCGTCCTGGGCTGCTGTTTCAGCGTTTGTTCCTGACTTGCTATTGCACGAAGTTGCCAAAACCACAGTGGCAACTGATGCAAACACCATGATATACAGTTGTAAAAATGCTCTTTTCATAATGATTTTAAGATGTTTTTTCGTTTTCGACTGCAAAATTACGACTTTAATTTCAAATGACATTACCATAAGCCACAGATTTGCAAAAAATTATTCCTTTTAAATCCTTAAAACACTTTGACATATTTTATATTTCTATTTAAGTACTGTGACAAATTTTTTGTTTAACTTTGCAGCCGATATAAAATGCCCAAGAATGAAAAGTAAATCTTTAGTATATTCAATACTTGTTTTCTTCACAGCTGTTACTACAGTTTCCCTGACCTCCTGCAAAGGAAGCGGAAGTTCAGGACATCAGTCAGAATCAGCAACTCAGGTCTATGAGCAGAAAAGCCCGGAGTTTAATGTGGATTCAGCATATCAGTTCATTGAGTCTCAGTGTGCATTCGGCCCTCGAACCATGAATAGTGAGGCACACAATCAGTGCCAGCTGTGGTTGCAGCAGAAGTTTGAACAATATGGTGCCGAAGTCACTTTGCAGAACGCACAGCTGCGCCTTTACGATGGCACCAGCGTCAATTCTACCAATATCATCGCTTCTTACAATCCTTCAGCTGCAATACGTATCATGATTTGCAGCCATTGGGATTCCAGACATTGGGCAGACAATGATCCTGACGAATCTCTCCACCATACTCCTCTTCTCGGAGCTAATGACGGAGCAAGCGGTGTGGCAGTAATGCTTGAACTGGCCCGGCTTATGCAACAGACTCCTGTTAATTATGGAGTTGACCTGATATGCTTCGATGCCGAAGATCAGGGAACTCCTCAGTGGGCTGAGCAGTCGCCCGATGAGGATCATTCAGATACATGGTGTCTGGGTTCGGCCTATTGGGCGAAGAATGTTCATAAGCCCGGCTACAGAGCACGATTCGCCATACTTCTCGACATGGTGGGCGGTGCTAACTGTGTGTTCAGAAAAGAGTATTTCAGCCTGCAGTATGCTCCGCAAGTCCTTGACCGTGTATGGGCTACTGCTCGTCAGCTGAACTATGGCAACTACTTTGTCAACGAACAAGGAGGAGGCATCACCGATGACCATCTTCAGGTGATGGCAACAGGAATCCAATGTATTGACATTATCGGAAGCGACAAGGACGGACGTTCCTTCTGCACGACATGGCATACTCATGCAGATGATCCGCAGCATATAGACAAAAGCACCTTGAAGGCGGTAGGACAAACTGTTGCTGAAGTTATATACACCGAAGACATCAAATAAAAACTATGGGACGAGTTCTTCCATATAGGCTTTTGACAGCTTTGATTCTATGCTTTTGTGGCTTTTCGGCAGCAAAGGCACAGGACGTCATTCTGCCTGACGAAGATCCGTCCGGACCTCCGATATTCCGCCATGGCATCTATTGCAAGGGTAAGGCAATATGGGAAGGCGAGGAAGAGTGGGTGTACGAAATTGCTGAAGTCCTCGTGTTCAAAGAACTGAAGTTTGAATCTGTGCGTCAGGCCAAGAAATACTACAAGATTGCCAGGAATATAAAAATTGTCTATCCAATAGCAGTGGAGATTCAGCATGAAGTAGAGCGGCAGATGGCTCATCTTGATTCCCTTCCCGACAAGGAATCGCGTGATGCATACACCAAGGAGATGGAGAAGAAACTGAAGAAAGACTATACTCCAAGGCTGAAGAAACTGACGTTCTCGCAGGGCAAACTCTTGATTAAACTTATCGACCGACAACTCGGACGTACTTCATATCAGCTTATCAAGCAGTACATGGGTGGATTCAAGGCTGGGTTCTACAACACCTTTGCTTCACTTTTCGGTGCAAGCCTGAAAAAGCAATATGACCCGGAAGTGGATGACCGCCTCACCGAACGCTGCATAATGCTTATCGAAAGCGGACAGATGTGATGATAGTGAAGAGTATCTGTCCGGAGGGTTTAAAATTTTTTATTATTAATTTATAAATACCAATGTCTTCTCCTGCTCTAAACGACGTTCCAGTTCTGATTCTGTTCTTTAATAGACCGGATTTCCTGTCGAAGGTTTTTGCCGAAGTTAAGAAAGCGAGACCTTCTAAGCTGTTTCTTTATCAGGACGGTCCGCGCGGTGAGCGCGATATGGATGGAATCATGGGGTGCAGAGCTGTCGTGGCAGATGATCAGATTGACTGGGATTGTGAGGTCCACCGACTTTATCAGGAGAAAAACTATGGTTGCGACCCTTCTGAGTATCTGTCGCAGAAATGGGCGTTTTCTGAGGTTGACCGCTGCATTGTGCTTGAGGATGATGACGTCCCCTCACAGTCTTTCTTCCCATTCTGCAAAGAGATGCTCGACCGCTATGCCGACGATGAGCGTATAGGCATGATTGCCGGATTCAATTCCGATGAAGTGACATCAGGGGTTGACAGTGATTATTTCTTCACTACGATTTTCTCCATCTGGGGCTGGGCAAGTTGGCGACGTGTGTTCCAGAACTGGGAGGCAGACTATCGTTTCTTGAAGGACGAGAAGACGATGGATCAGATAGGAAAGCTGTGGAAGGTGCGCCGCTATCGCAAGTATTTCCTTACCATGTGCAACCATCATGCACAAAGTGGGGTAGAGTACTACGAAACTATTTTCGGCATGTCGCTTGTGCTCAACCATCAGCTTGCTATCATGCCTACGCGAAACCTCATAAACAATCTTGGCGTGACTGCGGACAGCACCCATTTCACCGCCAATCTCAATACAATTCCCCGTGCCCTCAGGCGAATCTTTACAATGAAACGCTATGAACTGACTTTCCCTCTCCGTCATCCACGCTATGTGGTTGAGAATATGGATTTCAAGGAGAGTGTCTATCGCACTCAGGGCTGGGGGCATCCGTGGTTGAAGATCGGACGAAGTTTTGAGGAACTCTTCCGCAATCTCCGCTACGGCAACTTCCAACTGATAGGCAAGGCGATAAAGAACCGTATCCGCAAACTGTTAGGAAAGAAGAGGTATGAATAGCGAATCGTCAACACTGAAACAGCAAACAGCACGTGGGCTGTTGTGGGGAATGCTCAACAACGGCACCATGCAACTGCTCAATCTTCTCTTTGGCATAGTCCTCGCCTGGATTCTCTCGCGGGCTGACTATGGACTGGCGAGCGAATTGGCTATTTTCAGTGCACTTGCAGCGGCTCTACAGGAAGGAGGGTTCATCAGTGCGCTCACCAATCGCAAACGGCTGACTCATGCGGCACTGAACTCCGTATTCTGGTTCAATATCCTCGTCAGTGCGGCGATTTATGTCATTCTGTGGGTCTGCGCACCGCTCATAGCTGATTACTACGATGAACCGAAACTCTTGTGGCTTTCTCGCTATGCATTCCTTGGTTTTTTCATTGCTTCTTTCTCCATCGCACCTCGTGCCAAACTGTTCAAGCAGATGCAGGTGAAGACTCAGAGCATCATCTCCATTACGGCTTTAGTGGTGTCGGGATGTGTGGGTGTTGCGATGGCGCTGTGCAAGATGGCTTATTGGAGTGTTGTCACACAGAGTATGGTCTATGTGCTGGTTGTCGCGGTGCTTTCGTGGAAAGCAGCCCATTGGAGACCAACCTGGCGTTTCACCATGCGCCCCGTTCGTCAGATGCTGGGATTCTCCATTAAACTGGTGATAACCAACATCTTCAATGTTATAAACAACAATATCTTCATCCTTGTCTTTGGCAAATTTTACACCACTACCGATGTTGGAACATATAGTCAGGCTGACAAATGGAATAAGATGGGAAGTGGTATCATCACAGGTATGGTGCAGAGTGTAGCCCAGCCTATGTTTGTGCAGGTAGGCAACGACGAGGAGCGTCAGCTCAGGGTGTTTCGTAAGATGTTGCGTTTCACGGCTTTTATAGCCTTCCCGACCATGTTCTTGCTTGCCCTTGTTGCTCCACAGCTCATTGTGGCGACGGTAGGACAAAAGTGGTTGCCCAGTGCCGAACTCATGCAGCTGCTCTGTGTGGGCGGTGCATTCCTGCCAATTGCCGCTCTCTTCAGCAATCTTCTCATCAGTCGTGGATGTAGTAATATATATATGTGGAATATTCTCGCGCAGGGTATGCTCACACTGGCTTTACTCATTTGCGTGGGACAATTCAAATGGACGCTTGATGTCACAGTAGGCAGCTATGCACTTCAGTTGGGCAAGATGCACCTCATGGTGCTGTGCTATGTGGGAGTTCAGATGCTGTGGTTCTTCATCTGGCATTCATTCCTGCGGAGGGAGATTCATTTAAGTCTGTTGTCTGCCCTTCTCGACACCATGCCTTTCGCACTGCTTGCAGCCATATCTATGGTGTGTGCGGCACTCGCCACACAGTCCTTCACAAATATATATCTGTTGCTGCTCCTGCGAGTAGTTATCGCGGCTGCGGTTTACCTTTCGCTGCTTCTGTTGCTTCGCGCAAAGATACTGCGTGAAAGCTTCCAATATATTTTCAGGAAATGACGGTTTATTTCTATCACACTCAGGACACTAAGCGCATCTACCGTGAATGGCAGGAAGGAACATTCCCTGCCCATCTGCTCTATGGCGCGACCCATCTTCCTGAGCAAGGCATAGAAGTCATCCTCCATACATACCCGCCAGAATTGCCGAGCCACCGTTTGCGGCTTATGTGGAAAACCCTCTGGCGTATTCTTCGTTGCAAACAGAAGTTTCAGGCGGTCTATGCCACCTCGTTCCGAGGAATTGAACTGCTCATTCTGCTTCGTGCGCTGCATCTCTACCGTCGTCCTATTGTCATCTGGCACCATCAGCCCGTAACCAAGGCTAAGAACCGCCTGCGTGAACTCCTGGCTCGATTCTTCTATCGTGGCATCGACCACATGATTTTCTTCAGCCAGAATCTGTTGGAAACATCCTTGCAGAGCAAAAAGGCACGTGCAGAACGCCTGCATGTGGTGCACTGGGGTGCAGACTTGGACTTCTACAACAGTATTCTTGCAGCCCATCCTGCCGATAAGCGTAGTGGATTCATCTCCACAGGCAAGGAACAGCGCGATATGAACACCCTTGTTGAGGCGTTCCGCAGTGAAGGTGCTCCGCTTGACATATACATCAATCCCAAGAACGGAGATATAGACTATACCGGGATATTCGGCAAGATGGATTTACCGGAGAATATACACACCCATTTCATCCGCAAGCTGATGATTGGTGAACTCGCAGGCATAGTTGCCAAGGCGGAATGTATAGCCATCTGTTGCCGACCTACAAACTACACCGTTGGACTTACCACTCTCGTTGAGGCTCTTGCTCTCGGCATTCCAGTCATCTGTACCAACAACACCACAATTCCCATCGACATCCAGCGTGAAGGCTGTGGCATTGCGGTGGACTATGGTGATGTGGAAGGTTGGCAGCGAGCTGTCCGCTATGTCTGTGAACATCCAGCCGAAGCCGCCGCCATGGGGCAGCGTGGCAGGGAACTTGCCCAACACATATTTAATATTAGGCAAACCACTGCTGAAGTTGCACAAGTGCTAAATCATGCATTATGAATTATATCTTAAATCCAAAATATCATCACGTTGGGGAATTCGTAAGCCGTATCAGCGAATTTTACGACAGCGAGGGAGAGATGCTTTACAACAAGCGAAATGTTGTGAAGCGCTTCTACTTCAATGGTGAGGCTCTTATTGTTAAGCGCTACAAGGTGCCGATGTGGTTCCAACGTATTGCCTATACCTTCTGGCGTCCATCGAAGGCACTCAGAGCCTATCGTTTTGCCCTGCGTCTGCAACCATTGGGAATTGACACGCCAGTACCTGTAGCGTGTGTTGAGGTGAAGCATCATGGACTATTCCGTCAGGGATACTTTATCAGCACTGAGTGCAGGGATAAGGATGTGAAATGCCTGAAGGAAGATCCTGTGGGCAACGAATCTCTTCTCAATGCCTACGTGCAGTTCCTCGTCAAGATGCACGAGGTTGGATTTATGCATGGAGACCTGAACTTGAGCAATGTGCTCTATCGTCAGAATCCAGATGGAACCTATCATTTTACGGTAATCGACATAAACCGTTCTCATTTTATACAGAATCCTACACGTGAGCAGTGTTTGCAGAATCTCATGCGCATCAATCGAGACCGGGAATTCAGCCGTCTCATAGTCAGCCGCTATGCCGAACTGCGAGGCTGGGATGTGGAGAGCAGCGTTGCAACGGTGTCGCATGCCATCGACCGCTATGAACGCAAACGCCGTGTGCGTCGATTGAGCAAATTCTTCCTCAGAAAAGACAAAAAAAAGTAGTAAACGCCATGTTTACTACTTTTTTTAATTATAAATATAAGCCATCCGGATGGATAGTAACTACTCCTCCCCATTACGGGAGCAACCGTGCGGATAGCCGCTCAAGCGGTTGGTGACCGAAGGGAAGGTGGACTTTGGGAGGGGGTCTCCTTATTTCACGTATTCAGCCCAGTTGGTGAGGCGCATGTCGCCTACGCGGTTGAATGTGTCGTGCATTGCGAGGGCTGCAGAGATCTTGTGGCAAGACTGACCGCGGTCTGCAATCTTCAGGTAGTCCCAAAGCAGTTGCTTATAGTCAGGATGTGCACAGTTCTCGATAATAGCCTTTGCGCGTTCGATTGGAGATTTTCCGCGCAGGTCAGCAACACCCTGTTCTGTCACGATGATATTCACGTCGTGTTCTGTGTGGTCTACGTGACTGCAGAAAGGAACGATTGCGCTGATCATGCCGCCTTTGGCAACACTTGAGCAAGTGAAGATGCTGAGGAAGGCATTGCGCTCGAAATCGCCGCTACCACCGATACCGTTCATCATCTTGGTTCCGCAGATCTGAGTAGAGTTAGCGTGTCCGTAGATGTCCACCTCGATTGCAGTGTTGATGGCGATAAGTCCGAGACGACGTATTACTTCAGGATTATTGGATATTTCCGACTGACGAATAACAAGTTTGTCCTTGAAGAAGTCAATATCATCGTAGATACCCTGGAGGTATTCGTTTGTTACGGAGAGAGAGCAGGTAGATGCGCTCTTTACGCGACCGTGACGCATGAGGTCAACAACTGCATCCTGAAGTACTTCAGTATATACGTTGAATGCAGGAATTTCAGGATTAGAACCCAGTGCACCGAGGATGGCGTTGGCTGTGCTTCCCACACCGCTCTGGAATGGCAGGAATGAAGGAGGTATGATTCCGCGCTTCATGTCTGCAAGCAGGAAGTTTGCTACGTTTTCACCGATTTTGTCCGTTACAGGGTCTGCATCCTTGAAAGCACGTGCTTCGTCAGGGATGTTACATTCAACTACACCTACAATTTTCTTAGGGTCGATTTGCAGATATGTCGTACCTATACGATCGCTTGGGTGGAAGATTGGAATAGGTTCACGCATTGGTGGGTCTGCAGGCTCATATACGTCATGGATGCCGATAGACTTAGCACTGTGGAAAGCGTTAAGCTCTATGATTACGCCCTTCTGTGCCAGACGTGCTGCTGTTGGGGCAATACCGCCGGCTGCAGTGAGGTAAACCTTTCCGTCGTCTTCAATGGCACAAACTTCAATGATTGCCCAGTCTACTGGTCCAAGGAAACCGTAACGCAATTCCTGTGCCATATGGCTGAGGTGAATGTCGTTGTAGGCAATCTCTCCGCTGTTAACCTTCTTACGGAATGAAGAGTTAGTTGTGTAGGGTGCGCGGTATCTGATTGCGTTTTCCTCAGAAAGACAACCGTCGCAACTTGCACCTGTTGATGCACCAGTAAAAAGACCGATTTGAAATGGACGACCAGCCTCATGTTCTGCATGAGCGATTTTTGCAAGTTCTGCAGTTGTGGCTTTAGGTGTGCCGGCAGGTGTGAATCCGCTCAGCGCAATGTTGTCACCGTTCTTGATGAGCGATGCTGCTTCAGCAGCAGTAATACGTGGGAATTTCATAAAAAAGTAAAGTATTTTTCAAAATTTCTGCTGCAAAGTTAACAATACTTTTCCAATTAGTCGCACATTCTGCGGTGTTTTGTGCGATTTTTTCTGCTTATTGTTTGTCAATCCACCACAAAAACTTAAATTTGCAGAATTAATAATCGTTTAACGTTTAATGTTTAGCGTTTATCGATGTTACTCAAAAACTCAAAAACTTAAAAACTCAAATATGAAAAAGTTATTTTTATTATTCTTCATGCTTAATTCATTATTCTTCATTGATTCAGCATCTGCACAGAGCCTGATTGGTGGAGAATGGCGTTCCTATCTCGATACCAAGGACAACCCTAATGGCGTATTCTATTGCCTTACATTCAAGTCCGAAACAGAACTGGAGTTCAGAGTATCCACACGTTCAGAAGCAAACGGTGTAACCCTCGATTTCTCGTACATCGTACCTGGACGCTACGAATACCTCGGTGATGAGATCAACATTGCACTCGACCTGGATCTTTGCAGAACCCGACTCGACGATGTCACATTCCCCGATGAACAGGAACGCTACTACATGCGTAACCCTGCTGAACGAGCAGAGAAAGTAAAAGAAGTGGAGGCAGTTCTTGAAAGGGAGAAGGACAAAATGACAAAAGTCGTACCAGCTTTCTCTACCTATAACGTCATTGACTTTAGCGACAACCTGCTCATGACAAAACTCAACGGTACAGAGAGCTTCACATTTGTTCGCAGCCGATAAATGGGCAGAGTGAAACTGATAAAGGGTGAGTTCCAGCAAGAACTCAGCATGCTCATAGCTCCGCAAATCAAGGCGGGATTTCCCTCTCCTGCGGAAGACTATCTGCATGAGAGTCTGGATTTCAACCGCGACCTCATTCGTCATCCCGAAGCCACCTTCTACGGGCGGGTAGATGGAGACAGCATGCAGGATGCAGGCATCTGCGACGGCGACATAGCCGTGATTGACCGAAGTCAGGAAGCCTGTGATGGAGATGTCATTGTGGCTTATGTCAATAACGAATTCACCATCAAGTATCTAGATCTCACACACAAGGCAGACGGCTACATCGAACTGCGTCCGGCAAACAAGAAATACAAGCCCATCCGCATTGAGGAAGCAGATGAATTCGAAGTCTGGGGCGTCGTCGTCTGGACTATAAAAAACTGGAAGAAGTAAAGGGCAGGCCCCCAAAAACATCAGGTACTATCGTTAACCGTTAACCGTTCAACGTTAAAGATAATAGTTTTGTACGCCATCATAGACTGCGATAATTGCTATGTGTCTTGCGAAAGGGTGTTCCGCCCCGACTTGAAAGACAAACCCGTCGTTGTTCTCTCGAACAATGACGGTTGTGTTGTTGCACGGTCGAATGAGGCAAAACGGCTTGGAATAAAGGCAGGAACGCCCTATTTCCAACTTGAGCAGCAGTTTCCCGATCATAAAATCGCCGTCTTCTCCAGCAACTACGAACTCTATGGCGAACTCACAGCCCGAGTAGTGGAAATTATCCGCAAGGAATCGCCAACCTGTTTCCGCTACAGCATCGACGAATGTTTCGTCTATTTCCCCACATGGAAAGACCCTTCACCCTTCACAACAAACCCTTCACATAGTTCCCCCGGTACTATCACTTCACCCTTCATCCTTCACCCTTCACATAGTTCCTCCGGTACTATCACTTCACCCTTCACCCTTCACCCTTCACATAGTTCCTCCGGTACTATCACTTCACCCTTCACAACAAACACTTCACTTAAAACCTGGGGCGAGAACCTTCACAAGAAGATTAAACAATATGTTGGCATGCCAGTCAGCATAGGAATTGCCCCCACCAAGACCCTGGCGAAAACCGCCAGTTATTTTGCTAAGCGATACCCTGGCTACCGTCACTGCTGCCTGATCGACAGCGAGGAGAAGCGACGCAAGGCATTGAAGCTCTTCCCAATAGAAGAAGTGTGGGGAATAGGACGCCGCCTGTCCGTTAAGATGAAGACACTTGGCATTCAGACCGCATACGATTTTGCCCGGCACAATGGAGACTGGGTGCGAACCACATTCCGCAATATCGTCATCTACCGCACATGGCAGGAACTCAATGGCATCGACTGCGTGCCCAATGAAGAGATGGCTAAGAAGAAAAGCATCTGCACCAGTCGCAGTTTCGCAGGCATGATTACTGACCTTCCTACGCTTCAGACCCATGTGTCCAACTATGCGGCTCGTTGTGCAGAGAAGCTGCGTAGGCAAGGCACCGTCTGCACCATCGTAAGCGTGTTCCTCCATACCAATTTCTTCCGGGAAGATTTGCCACAGTACTGGAACAGTCGGGAGAAACGCCTTGCTGTGGGAACCAGCAGCACCATCGACATTGTCAAGGCGGCAAACGAAGTCCTGCGCTGCCTTTATGTGCCAGGCTATCACTACAAAAAAGCAGGAGTTATAGTCATGGGCATAGGTCCCGATTCACCCCTTCAGCCCGACCTCTTTGACTTCAATGCCGACCAGTTTCAGAAGATGAAACAGCTTGATGCCGTCATAGACCGCATCAACAAGTTAAACGGCAGTGAAACCATTGTCCTAGGCAGTCAGCAGTACACTCAGAAAGAGGGTGCTGGCAAGGCCGAGGTCTTTGCCAATGTCATCAAGCACGATTACCGTAGTTCCAATCCTACTACTCGATGGAGCGACATCATTCCCCTAAAGTAATATTATGTCTGATGTGAGATGTTATATGTAAATAATAACCCCCTCCTGCTCAGTGACGTGTGCTGAGCAGGAGGAGGTTATTTAGAATCATTATAAATAAGTGAATTAAGAATAATTAACAGCTGCGAGGGCGGATTTTTGATTTTACATCAAAAGTCCGCCCTTTTTTTGTGTGCATAAATATGCAGCGACCTTAACTTTGCGCATATTTATGCGTTTTGACACTTTGTTCCGTGCTTGCGAGTTTTGCCGGCAAGTTGTAAGCTATTACTCGCAAGCATCCACCAAAGTGTCAAAACCTCAAGAATGCAATAACTAAAAAACTTAAGTCTTTTTGAATTTAAACTTAACTTCCGTTTCAAATAAACTTAACTTTGACATTTTGCAAAGTTAACTTCCGTTGAAAAAAGACTTCGCCAGAGTTCCAAAAACAGCGAACTTTCATTTTGTCAAAATGCATAAAAAGAAAAGGATGCATAACCGTTGGCCAGTTATGCATCCTTTTCCTGCTAATGCAAAGATAATACATTTTTCATCGAAATGCAAATGTTAATCCCCAATCTGGTATTTATCCTCAAAATGTTATCCGCTGATTATCAGTCAAATGAAAATTGTTAAAAATCAAGGATCTTAAGGATGACAAGGATTGATAAAATACCCCGCTTGCGCTGAAAAACCTTCTTAAACCATCATTAAACGTTAAACATTAAGCATTAAACGTTGTGTTATGCAAATAATGCTTATCTTTGCAGCATGAGCAGCAATAATCATAATTATCTGTTTTTTTGTGCACACGGCTATGCAATTCCGATTCTGCGTCCTTTGCAGGAGGAGATGGAAAGGCGTGGGGATAGTGTAGCATGGTATCTTGAACCTACATGTCCCGCAGACCAGCTTGCGGCGGAGGATGTGCAGTTGCATTCTCTGAAGGAGGTTAAGCAGTGGAATCCCCGTGCTGTGTTTGCTCCCGGCGACTGGGTCTATGATTTCTTCCCAGGGGTGAAGGTGCGAGTATGCCATGGATATCCAATTTATAAGCGCGGAGGAACGGAAGAGACTCATTTCCGTCTTCGAGGATGGTTTGACATCCACTGCTCATCGGGACCGTCTTCCACTCCTATATTTAAAGAGTTAGAGGCGAAGCATCCGTGGTTCTGCACATATGAAACGGGATGGGTGAAGGCTGATGCCATAGTGAATGCGAGAAAGGCTGCAGAGGCGGAAATGCAGAAGCCTCACGAACCGACAATCTTTGTCGCTACCACATTCTCAAAACGCATTACTCAGCTTCGCAACCTCCTGCCTACCATTACCCGACTGGCTCATGAACGCTCATGGAAATGGGTCATCACCATGCATCCCAAACTTGAAGACCCTGAACTGCGCTCTGCCCTTGAGCAGTTGGCAAAGGACTGCGAGAATGTGGAATTCTATCCTGTGAGCCCCATGCCCGATGTTATGGCGCATACGGATGTGATGCTCTGCGATGCGAGCAGTATAACGGTTGAATATATGCTTCTTGACCGTCCTGTGGTGACTCTCCGCAATACGACTCCCGGACCTCATATTCTTAATGTGGAGTCGGTGGACGAAGTGGAAGGGGCTTTGGAGAAGGCTCTCCAGCGTCCGGAGGTTCTGATGCGTGAAATGCGGAAATATGTTGCATTTCACGAGTCGCATCTGGATGGCAACAACGCTGCGAACATCCTCAATGCCGTAGATGATTTTATAGAAAATCGGCAGAAGAAGCTGCGGCATAAACCGCTGAACCTCTTCCGCCGGTTAAAAGTGCGTTGGCATTTTATACTTTAATTTTGTCGAATCCTTCGCCGAAGACGCCTGCAACCTTGGTCTGAGTGATGAAGGCTGTTGGGTCGATAGCCTGCACGGTCCGGAAAATCTCAACAGATTGACGGCGACGGCAAACGACCATGATTATCTCCACATCATCACCTGTGTAGCCTCCTCCTGCATGGATAAGGGTTGCTCCGCGATTGAGCCTGCCAGTCAGTGCGCGGCGGATGCGTTCGTGTTGCTTGGAAATGATAAAGAACTGCACGGACTGATGGGCGTAGGTCATCACATAGTCGATGAGGAATGCCACGACGAACATGGTGACGAAACCGAAGATCACTCGTCGCCAGTCGTGGAAGATGAAATAGAGCGAGGAGATGATGATGACATCGCAGATGAGTATGCCGCGTCCCATGGAGATGTTGCGGTATTTGTTGACTATGGCTGCAATGATATCCGTGCCGCCAGTAGAACCGTTGTGCTGGAATACCAGTCCCAGTCCTCCTCCGCATAATCCTGCTCCTAAGAGACATGCCATGAAGTCCTGATCCGGACCTACTACCTGTATGAGGTGTCCGTCGGCATCCTTCATAAGCATCTGAAGGAAGGTGAGCATGAGGGACAGCATAGTGACTCCGTAGATGGTCTTGATGCAGAACTTCAGACCGAGAATCTTGATTGCAATGAGGATAAGCAGGACGTTGACGGAGAAATATGTGTACTGGATTTCCAGCCCTGTCAGGTAGAACACGATTGCCGATATACCGGTAAGTCCACCACAGGCAATCTCGTAGGGGAGAAGAAAGGCACTCCAGCCGAGTGCGTAGAGGAACAAACCGAAAGTGATGACAAAATAGTCATAGATTTCAGCCTTGATCAGTTGCTGTTTGATGTTCATTTTCACGGTGTGATGGCTTAACGGCGATTCTTAAACTCTGCCAGTCCTTCGTCAAGAAACTTCAGATAGGCATCGATGTCGGTGTCGTAGCTGCGTGGGGCAACGAGCGGAAGTGCGTCGTTGTCGAGCAACACGTAAAAGGGCTGAGTGCTTGCACCGAACTTGTAATTCTGCAGATAACTCCATTTGTCGCCGACGGTACGCAGTTTGCGCTGTCCGTCAGGAGTATTTACAACGTAGGGTTCAGGCAGGTCAGTGCGGTCATCGACATAGAGCTGGATGAGTACATAGTCTTTGTTTATCTTGTCTGCAACTGAGTGGTCGGTCCACACGTCGGCTTCCATCTTACGGCAATTCACGCATCCGTAGCCGGTGAAGTCTATCATCACAGGCAGGTGGTTCTTGCTGGCGTATGCCATACCTTCGTCGAAATCAGAGAACTGAGGACGTACCTCTGCATCAGGATTGAGATTGAAGTCCTGTGTCTTCATCGGCGGAGCGAAGGCGCTGACGGCCTTGAGCGGTGCTCCCCACAGTCCAGGAATCATATAAATGGCAAAGGCAAGTGATGCGAGTCCCAGCATGAGACGAGTGACTCCGATGCGTGGTTCGTCATCGTCGTGAGGCAGACGGATTTTGCCAAACAGATATAGTGCCAACACAGCGAAAATGGTTATCCACAGTGCCAGGAATGTCTCTCGGTCTAGGATGTGCCATCCGTATGCGAGGTCGGCAACAGAGAGGAACTTCAGGGCAAATGCCAGTTCAATGAATCCGAGCACAACCTTGACGGTGTTCATCCAGCCGCCTGAACGGGGAATGGACTTCAACCAACTTGGGAATAGTGCGAAGAGAGTGAACGGCAATGCCAAAGCGATGGCAAAGCCGAGCATGCCTATAGCGGGTGCAACGATGCTGCTGCCTACGGTGCTGACTTCCACGAGCAGGAATCCGATGATGGGTCCTGTGCATGAGAAACTCACCAGTGTAAGTGTGAATGCCATGAGGAATATGCCTAGAAGTCCTCCTTTCTTCTCGGCCTTTGAGTCCACGGCATTGCTCCATGATGAGGGCAGGGTGAGTTCGAATGCTCCGAAGAAAGAGATTGCAAACACTACCAGCATGAGGAAGAAGAATATGTTGAACACAGCGTTAGTGGCGAGATTATTGAGTGCCGATGCTCCAAACAGGGCAGTGACTACGAGTCCGAGTGTGAGATATATCACCACGATGCTAACTCCGTAGATCCATGCGTCACGGATGCCGCGGCGTTTGTCGCCAGAACGTTTCAGGAAGAAACTGACGGTCATCGGAATGATGGGCCATACACAGGGTGTAACCAGTGCTACCAGTCCGCCAATGAATCCAAGCAGGAAAATGGTCCAGAGGGAATCGGATGTGGTTACAGCGGCATCGCTGCCAGTCTGTTTGATTTCATCTGTCACAGGTGTCCACCAGTCGCTGGTTGCAAGCGATGTCTGCTCCTCAGCATCCGAAGTCGTGTCTGCAGCTTCAGCCTGTGGCTCTTCTTCTGCAAGAGGCTCTGCAACGGGTTCCTCCTTAACTGCCTTTTCTGCGACAGGCGCTTTCCCTTTCAGATTCACTTCATAGGTGGTCGGAGGGGTGCAGTTCATGTCGTTGCAAGCTCCATAGCGGAGATAGCCTTCCACTCCGAAATCCGAAGAAGTGATACTGAGTTTCTGAACAAACTGTGCCTTAAGCTCGAAATATGACACTTCGGTATCGAATGCGGCTTCGTACTTCTTAATCTCCTTGCTCGTTGCACGCAAATCTCCGTTGAGTTTGCAGCCGTTGAGCTTTTCAGCAGTGAAGCTTGTAGGAGTAGGACCGTATTCGACCACTTCCGTAGAATACATGTGCCAACCGTTCTCTATCGTTGCATCGAAGATGATCTCCGCTTCGGTGGAAGAGATGGTGTTGAGTCGTGCGGAAACATTCACGACCTTGGGCTGGGCACATACCAAAAGGCTGCAACTCCATAGCAGAGGCAGCAAAAGAAGATGCTTTCTAAGTTGCATTATTATTTATTGATTTTCTTGAGTTCTGCTTTGACGGTAGCGATGAAATTATCAATGCGGTCGGCGCCCACAATGCGCGCAACTTCCTTGCCGTCAGCGTTGAGGATGAGGAAGGTGGGGTAGGCTTCAATCTTGTATTTCTCTGAAATAGACGGACCTTCGCCTGCTTCCATGTCAAACTTTGCATTGATGAACTTGGCATTGAAAAAGTCGCCTGCTTCCTTCTTCGGAAACTCACGGCTTGCCATCATCCTGCATGGTCCGCACCATGTGGCATAGCAGTCAACGAAAGCAAGTTTATTAGCTTTCTTTGCCATTTGAAGTACTTCGTAGAGGGATTTGCCTTCTACAAAATTCACACCTTCATTCTGTGCACTTGCAGCCAATGGCAGAATCATGAGCATGGCTACAAACAGAGTCTTGATAGTTTTCATAATGTAGTTAATTGTGATTTACCTTGCAAAGGTAAGAATTCTTTTCAAAAATAACAGTTAATTGATGCAAAACTCATATTTTATTCGTAATTTTGCGCTGTTAAAGGCTATTTTGACTCATTATTTATAACACTGAAATATGGAAAGAACATGGAGATGGTTTGGCAAGAAAGATAAGATTACTCTTGCCATGCTGAGACAAATTGGAGTAGAAGGCATTGTTACAGCCCTTCACGACGTACCTCTGGGCGAAGTCTGGACTCGTGAGAAAATCCGCGACCTTCGTGAGTATATCGAGAGTTACGGCATGCGCTGGAGCGTGGTGGAATCACTGCCTGTAGTAGAGACAATCAAGTACGGCGGTCCTGACCGCGATCATCAGATAGAGGTGTACAAGCAGTCTCTGCGCAACCTTGCCTCAGAAGGCATTCACTGCATCTGCTACAACTTCATGCCGGTACTCGACTGGGCACGTACTGATTTGCTACATTCCAATCCCAACGGTTCTACAAACCTCTATTTCAATTATGCTGAATTTGCATACTTCGATATCTATATCCTGAAGCGTGAAGGTGCACGTGAGGAGTGGGAGCAGTTCCAGTTCCCCGCAGGAGTAGGGCAGGGACGCAACGTCCTTGCAGAATGTGATGAACTGTCGAAGACCATGACTCCTGAGAAAGAGCACAAGCTTGTGGAGAATATCATCATCAAGACACAGGGATTCGTAAGCGGTAACTTCAGCGAGAACGATGAGGCTCCTATTCAGAAGTTCCGTGACTTCCTCGATCTGTACAAAGGAATTGACAAGGCACAGCTTCGCGCAAATATGAAGTATTTCCTTGAAGCTATCATGCCGGTATGCGACGAGTGCAACATGAATATGTGTGTTCATCCGGACGATCCACCAATTGAGGTTCTCGGCCTTCCACGCATCGTCCGTACGGAAGAGGATATCCAGTGGTTCCTCGATGCAGTGCCCAACAAGCACAATGGACTGACTTTCTGTGCGGGAAGTCTCTCAGCAGGAGCATACAACAACGTGGTGGAGATGGCTAAGAAATTCGCTTCACGTACTCACTTCGTTCACCTGCGCTCATGCCACATCTTCCCCAACGGTGACTTTACAGAAGCATCACATCTCGGCGGACGTGCCGACCTCATTGAACTTTGCCGCATCTTCGAGAAAGAAAATCCGAACCTGCCAATGCGTGTGGACCACGGTATGACATTCACCGACGAGCCAGGAGGCATAATGGACGAAAGCAGCCATGGACACAATGCCGGTTATACACTCCTCGGACGTATGTTCGCACTTGGTCAGGTACAGGGAATTCTTGCAACCGTTGACCGCGAACTTGGAATTGAATACAAACAGCCAGGGTTCTTTGACTGAAGAAAACGGTGTAATAACGTAATAATGATGTAAGACAATGAAACTTAATGATATTTTTAGCGGTAATTATAATGCCGCAGAATGGGAGCAGAAAGGTTACGAACTTCCAAAGTTTGATATCAAGGCGCTCCGTGAGAAGACTGCCAAGGAACCGACTTGGGTGCATTTCGGTGGCGGAAACATCTTCCGTGCTTTTCCTGCAGCCATCCTGAACGATGCACTGAATACAGGAAAGTATGACCGTGGCGTGATTGTTGCTGAGACCTTCGACTTCGAAGTCATAGACAAAGCATACGCTCCTTATAACAACCTGTCACTCTGCGTAAACCTCTGCTCCGACGGCTCTATCGAGAAGAAGGTTATCGCAAGCGTTACAGAAGCATTGAAGGCTGACCCTCAGTTTGAGGACTGGAACAGACTGGTGGAGATATTCAAGAACCCCTGCCTGCAGATGATTTCGTTCACTATTACTGAGAAAGGCTATACGTTTAATGAAGCAGACCTGGCTCGCGGGCTGAAGCCTGTATTTGCCATGGGTAAAGTCTGTGCATTGTTGTACGAGCGTTTTAAGGCAGGCAAGCTGCCACTCACAGTTCAGTCTATGGACAACTGCTCTCACAATGGCGACAAGGTGAAGGCTGGAGTCTTTGCCTATGCAGAACGATGGGTGAAGGACGGACTGGTTCCTGCTGCCTTCCTCGACTATCTGAAGGATGAGGCAAAGATAACCTTCCCTTGGTCTATGATTGACAAGATTACCCCTCGTCCACATGAGAAGGTGAAGGAGATGCTTGCTGCCGACGGATTCGAAGACAACAACTATATCGAAACAGAGAAACACACATTTACAGCTCCTTTCGTGAATGCTGAGGAAGTGCAGTATCTGGTTATTGAGGACAACTATACCAACGGACGTCCTCCTCTTGACCTTGGCGGTGCCATGTACACTACACGAGAGACAGTTGACAAGGTAGAGACAATGAAGGTGACAACATGTCTTAATCCGCTTCATACAGCCATGTCCATCTATGGATGTATGCTCGGCTACACACTTATCAGTGCGGAAATGGCTGATGAGGACCTGCGCCCGTTCATTCAGAAGATTGGTTATATAGAGGCAATGCCTGTGGTTGTAGATCCAGGAGTGCTGAACCCATACGAGTTCATCGGTGCGGTTATCAATCGTCGTTTGCCAAATCCGTTCATGCCAGACGCACCACAGCGCATCGCTATGGATACAAGTCAGAAATTGCCTATCCGTTTCGGAGAGACATTGAAAAAATACTGTGCTCGCGGACTTGACAAATCAAACCTCGTGCTCATTCCCCTTACACTGGCAGGTTATGCACGTTATCTCAAAGGCATGAAGGACGACGGCACACCATTCGAATGCTCACCAGACCCATTGCTCGCTGAACTGCAAGCAATCGTTGCACCACTGGAGATTGGCAAGCCTGATCAGGACTGGAGTCCATTGAAGACTCTCTACAGCCGCAAGGATGTCTTTGGTCTTGACCTCTACGAAGCTGGTCTCGGTCTGCAGATTGAAGGAATGGTGAAGGAACTCTTCGCCGGCAATGGTGCGGTGCGCAAGACATTGCACAAATATGTGCAGGCAAGATAAACAGCCCCCCTTTCACTTAATTCTTCCGGTACTATTACTTTACCATCCACGTTTCACACTTCACACTTCTGAGCATGGCATTATAATTTTTAATTATTAATTTATAATTTTTCTTGAAGTACCTTTCTTGGCTTTGGCAAAGCACACGAGGAATTCGCTGGCATTTGGCAGCGAGTGTTGTGGCAGGCGTCGGACAGATCGCTCTTGGTCTGCTGATGGTATGGCTCTGTAGGCTGTTCATCGACGTGACTATCCGTGAGGGTTCGGCTGACGATATATTGCAGATGATTGTGTGGCTGGTGCTGACAGTCGTGGGTGGTGTGGTACTGCGTCAGTGCTACTACTTGCTATCTACTACGGCTGACATCCATCAGACCAACTCACTGCGTCTGCGAGTGTTCAGCAGTTTGTTTCGCCGCCAGCTTTATTCAGGTCAGGACCTTCATTCCGGTGACGTTACTTCGCGTTTGGCCAAAGACATAGAGCAGGTTAGCACCACTACTACCGACACAATGCCACAGATGATAATCACAGTGATTCAGCTCTGTGGTGCCTTCCTTTTGATGCGTTGGTTCGACGAGCGACTGGCATGGGCGTTGCTGCTGCTGACTCCGCTTGCTATTGTCTTCGGTAAACTCATTGCCCGACGGCTGAGGAAGATGACTCTTGATATCCGTGAGGACGAGAGCCGTATTCAGATGCAGGTGCAGGAGGGCATGGAACACAATGCCGTGTTGCGCTCCTTGGGCAGTGAACCATGGGTGACAGACCGGCTAGATGCCATGCAACAGAAGTTGCGCGGAAACATTCTACGGCGTATGCGCTTCACTGTCGCTACTCGTTTTGTGATGGGTTGTGTCTTCGGTTTGGGTTATCTTATGGCGTTTGTCTGGGGCGGTCTTCAACTGCGCAATGGGGTAATCACCTTCGGTGTGATGACATCGTTCCTGCAACTCGTCGGAATGATACAATCACCAATCCTCCAGCTCTTGAATATGGTGCCAGGTGTGATACACACAACCGCAAGCATCGACCGCTTGGTAGAGCTGGAAAGAGGCATACCCCCAGCATATCTCGCTTCACCCTCCACCCTCCACACTTCACATTCTAACCATGGCTCTGTGCTTTTCAATGATGTGTCTTTCCGCTATGCTACTGGTGATTCGGAAATTCTCTCTCATTTCACCCATTGTTTCAAGGCTGGAACCAAGACCGCTATTATTGGAGAGACCGGTGTTGGCAAGACTACGCTGTTCCGAATTATCCTTGGTTTTATTGAACCAACTGAGGGACGTGTGGAAGTAGGCGGTGAACCGTGTTTCGTGCCGCAGGGTAATACGCTGATGAGCGGCACAATCCGCTACAACCTGCAACTGGCTAAGCCAGATGCCACCGAAACGGAGATGCAAAAGGTGCTGCATATTGCCTGCGCAGACTTTGTGAATGAAATGCCCGACGGACTGGACACAGAACTTGGTGAGCGTGGCGGTGGACTGAGTGAGGGTCAGGCACAGCGCATTGCCATTGCCCGTGGACTGCTACATCCAGGTAATATCCTTCTGCTCGATGAGATAAGCAGCTCGCTCGATGAATCCACCGAACGAGAACTTTACCGCCGCCTCTTCGCTGCCTATCCTGACAAAACCATGCTCTTCATCACTCACCGCCTCACAGTCACCGAACTCTGCGATGAGGTGATAAGGTTGTAGACCTGTTCCAAGCCCCTCTCTTCTCAACCTCTCACCCAGTCGATGAGTTTTGTCTCGGTTGAGAAATTGATGCCGATCTTGAACAACGTGCGGTTGTCTCCCTCAAATGGGCGTGTATAGCCCTTGTCCTCTATCTGCTGTAAAGCCTCGGCTGCGGCCTTGTCGATTTTCAGCTCCAGGATGTAGACGTAATCTGGTGTCTGTATCAGCACGTCCATACGACCGTTGGTGGTATGACGCTCCACATCCACATAGAAACCCAGCAGACGGAAGAACACATACAGGGTATTCTGGAAGTATTTCTCCGCCTTGCCCACCACCTCGTAGTCGCCCGTTGCGAAGAAGTCCTCAAGGCGCTGCATGAAGTCGTCTGCACGGCCATTGCGTATGTCCTTGGTAAACTGGGCAATGGAGAATCTGCTATTATTATGCACATTAGGTGTGTAGAAAGGCAATAGGTATTTGATGAATCCCTGCTCCACCTCACGGTTGGGGAATCCCAGTGTATAAGTCTTGAATTCCTTGTCGTAGCCTTTCAGCGTGAGGTAACCGCTCTGATACAGCAGCGGCAGGGGATTCTCATCCATGATGTCGATGCTGTTCAGTGTATCTGTGGAGACTTCCTCCGTGGTCATGTTCTCCAAGGGGTAGCAGGTCTTCTTCAGCTGGTATACAAGGAACGATGGTGTGCCCGTCTCAAACCAGTAGTCGCGGAACACCTTGCTGTCAAGAGTGTTGAGTACGCTGAAGGGATTGTATGTTCCTTGCTTGGCATACTCATTAAAGTAATAGCCGTCGAAATCCTCCTTCAGCCGCTCATAGCATTCCTCCTTCGTCATTCCGTTCTCAGCGGCAAGTTCCATAACCTCGTCGTTGAAGTTCTGATGCAGTTCCTGTTCGCTGATTCCACACACATGACTGTATTGGGGCAGCATGGTAATATCTTTCAGGTTGTTCAAGTCGCTGAAGACACTTACCTTTCCAAACTTCGTCACACCTGTAAGGAAAGCGAACTTGATGTATGCGTCGCACGATTTCAATACACCGTAGAAAGCCTTCAGCGTGTTGCGGTACTCAGTCTGCAGCGCCTCGTTACCAATAGCCTGGAGCAAGGGTTTGTCATATTCATCAATTAAGATGACGACCTGTCTGCCAGTCAGTTCATTTGCGCGTCGCACTACACCTTGGAAGCGCAATCCTAAACTGCGTTCTGTTTCCGAAGTCCCATATTTCTTCTCGTGCCGTGCAAGGAAATCGTCCAGTACATTGGTCAGGGACTCCACCTTATCATATTTTTCAGCGTTCAGGTCCAGGTGCATGATTGGATAATCCATCCAGTTCCAATCAACAGAGCCGGCATACAGACCCTCGAACAGCTCTTTCTTTCCTGAGAAGAACGCCTCGAGCGTGCTCACCATGAGCGACTTTCCGAAACGACGCGGGCGACTAAGGAAATAATACGAACCTTCCGACACCATCTTGTACATCAGTGCAGTCTTGTCGACGTAAGCATACCCCTCACGTCGTATCTTCTCAAAATTCTGTATTCCTATAGGATATTTCCTTGCCATGTGACTTTGAATATTTATAATGTATGTTGCAAACTTACGAAAAAACTATTAAAGGGCAAAAGAAAACGCATTTTTCTTTTGCCCTTCAGGTATCCAGTAACTTCTTCAAATCAAAGTTGTAAGAAATTAAATAAGGTAGGTTCTATAAATTATGTCGAGACGATTTTTGATTTTATGTAAGTGGACTTTTGTCAGCTTTTGAGAGCGCAATGCGAGCATTGTAACCGAAA